>CAVZGG010000001.1:0-67288 GCA_963774755.1 uncultured Thermoleophilaceae bacterium
ACCACTCCCCTGCCCGGATTCAATCGCCCCGAACCGCCTCGAACTCGCCCGTCTCGACCTCCCGCTCCACCTCGCGCTCGATCTCGTCGGCCGACAGCGCCCGCATCTCGCCGGTGTCCACCTGGCGCTGGATCTCCCGCTCGCGGAAGCGGCGGAATTTCAGGATCTCGAGCACGACCACCAGGTAGACGCTCGCTGCGAGGGCCACCAGGCCGAACGCCGCGATCACGAGGGCCCAGCCCGCGTTGAGTGTGCCGTCGTCGTCCGAGTAGGGCACGAAGCGCATCGCCAGCGCGAGCGCCGCGAGCGACAGCGTCCAGCCGTACAGGTAGAGCACCGTCCGCCGCTGGGAGAAGCCGATGTTCGCGAAGCGGTGGTGGAAGTGCCATCGGTCCGCCGAGTAGACCGGCCGGCCGTACTTGATCCGCTTGGCCACCACGAACGTCGCGTCGAGGGCCGGCACCGCCAGGATCAGGAGCGGGAAGAACAGGGCCACGACCGCGGCGGTCTTCAGCACGCCCTGGATCGCCACGCAGGCGAGCAGCAGCCCGAGCAGGTTCGAGCCGGCGTCGCCCATGAAGATCGACGCCGGGTGGAAGTTGTGCCAGAGGAAGCCCACCGCCGCGCCCGCCGTGAGCGCGGCCAGGATCCCGGCGTCGGGCCGGTCGAGCGACAGCGCGATGATCGCGAACGTGGCGGCCGCGATGGTGCAAACCCCGGCGGCCAGGCCGTCGGCGCCGTCCGTGAAGTTCACGACGTTCATCACCGCGACCATTCCGACGAGCGTGAGCGACCTGCCCCAGTCGCTGAGGTCGATCGGGTCGACGAACGGCAGCGTCACGTGGTCGACACACACGCCCGCGGCCACCGGTATCGCCGCCGCGGCGAACTGCCCGGCGAGCTTGACCGCCGGATGGAGGCCGTTCGGGCGCCAGTCGTCGACCGCGCCGACGAAGGCGATGGCGAGCGCGCCGCCGATGATGCCGCGCGTCTCAGCGTTCCAGGGCAGGAAGATCAGCGCCGCGACCACCACCGCCGCGAGGATCGCGAGGCCGCCGAGCCCGGGCACGGGTCGATCGTGCAGGTCGCGGTCGCGCGGGTGGTGCAGCACGCCCAGCCGTCGCGCGAGCCGGGCGACCGGCGGAGTGGCGACGAAGGCGATCAGCGCGGCGACGAGGAACGCCCCGAGGGCATCGAGCTCGTCCATCTGGGAGGAGCCTAGTGACGGACCCGGCGGCTCAGGAGCCAGGGATCACGTAAAACGCGATCACCGCGTACTGCAGCGCCGCGGCGAGGATCACGAGCGCGTGGAACACCTCGTGGTATCCGAAGACGCTCGGCGCCGGGTTCGGGCGCTGGAAGGCGTACACGAGCGCCCCGAGCGTGTAGAGCAGCCCGCCCACGGCCACCAGCGCCGACGCGGTCACGCCCAGCCGCTCGATCATGGCGGGGAAGGCGGCAACCGCGACCCAGCCGAGCATCATGTAGGTCACCGCGACGAGCGCCTTCGGCGCGTCGATCCAGACGAGCTTCATGAGCACGCCGGCGAGCGCGCCGGCCCAGACGACGATCAGGATCACCGTCGCCAGGTCGCCCTCGAGCACCAGCAGGGCGAACGGCGTGTAGGTGCCCGCGATCAGGCAGAAGATCATCGAGTGGTCGAGCCGCCGCATCCAGCGGCGCGCCGCCTGGGACGCCCAGGTGATGCGGTGATACAGCGCGCTCGTGCCGAACAGCGCCGCGACGCTCAGCGCGTAGATCGCGGCCGCGAGCCGCGGCTGGCCGGACGGCGCGGCGACCACGAGCGCCGCTCCGAGCGCCACCGAGACGAAGAACGCCCACTGGTGCGAGACGCCGCGCAGGCGCGGCTTCGTGACCTCAAGTGTCGCGGAGCTGGTGGGCATCGGTGAAGAACCCACGGTAGCCCATGGACACCGCGATCAAGGCGGCCAGCGCCACCGCCCCGAGCAGCACCCAGAGCAGCACGATCTGGAGCCGCACCGCGTCCACCGGCTCGGCGCCGGCCACCAGCATCCCGACCATGGTGCCGGGGAAGAAGACGATCCCGGTCGTCTTCGTGGAGTCCACCAGCGGGATCATCCCCGAGCGCAGGCTGCGGGTCACGATCGCGCGCGCCGCCTGCTGTGAGGTTGCCCCGAGCGCCAGCGTCGCCTCGATCTGCCGGCGTCCGTCGTGCATCTCGTCGGCCAGCCGGTTCAGCGCCACGGCCACCGCGGTCATCGAGTTCCCGATCACCATCCCGCCCACCGGCACCAGGTAGCGCGGCTCCGGCTTGAACACGCCGAGCCCGATCACGAGCCCGAGCGTCACGCCGGCCGCCACCCCGAGCGCGAGCACGATCGGGCCGGTGACCTCCGGCACGCCCTTCGCGCGGCCGCGCGCGGTCCACGTGCCGAACGCAACCATCCCGGCCAGGAGGGCAACCACGAGCCAGAGGCTGTCGGTGTCGAAGATCGCCTGGATCACGTAGCCGACCGCCGTGAGCTGGATGAACGAGCGGAAGCACCGCCACCGCGATGTCCTGCTCGAGCTCGGCGCGCCGCCAGAACGAGACCGCGATCGCCACGCCGATCAGCGCGAGCGACGCGGCCACCTCGCCGAGCGTGATCGAGATCGTGCTGCTCATGTCGTGACCCGCCCTCCGTCGAGCTCGATCGCTCGCTCGGTGAGCCGGTCGGCCTGGGCGCGGTCGTGGGTCACGAGGACGAGCGAAACGCCGTGCAGGTTGCGCAGCGCGTCCTCGACCGCGCCCGTCGCGGCTGAGTCGAGCGACGCCGTCGGCTCGTCCAGCAGGAGCACCTCGGGCTCGAGCGCGAGCGCCCGGGCGAGCATCACGCGCTGCTGCTCGCCGACCGAGAGCCGCGATGCGTCGCGCTCGGCGAAGCTCGCGTCGAGGCCGGCCAGCGTGAGCGGTCGCTCGGGGTCGACCTCCTCGCCGTGCAGGCGAGGGCCGAAGCAGACGTTGTCCGCAACCGTGCCCGGGACCGGCGCCGGCAGCTGCGGCACGAGCCCGACGCGGCGGCGCAGCTCGAGCGGGTCGAGCTCGCGGACGTCCGTGTCGTGAAAGCGGACGACGCCCTCGTCCGGGTCGGCGAGCCGGTTGAGCAGCCGCAGGAGGGTTGACTTGCCGGCGCCGGACGGCCCGACCACCGCGGTGGAGCCGGATGGGATGGCCAGGCTCACGCCACTCAGCACCGGCCGGCCGTCGCGGGCCAGGCCAATGCCTTCGAGCTCGAAGATCGGGCTAGGCGACGGCGGCCTCGGCGAGCTGTGGATAGAGCGGGTGCTTGTCGGCCAGCACGCGCGTGCGCTCCGACAGCTCGCTCCGCGTGGCGTCCGAGAAGTCTCCGGTGAGCGCCTCGCCGATCACGCGGCCGATCTCGCGGAAGTCATCCGCCTGGAAGCCGCGCGTGGCGAGCGCCGGCGTGCCGATCCGCAGCCCCGAGGAGACCGCCGGTGGACGCGGGTCGAACGGCACGGCGTTGCGGTTCACCGTGATCCCGATCTCGTGCAGGCGGTCCTCGGCCTGCTTGCCGTCGAGCTCGGACTCGCGGAGGTCGGCGAGCACCAGGTGGACGTCGGTGCCGCCGGTGAGCACGTTCACGCCGGCGCTCACCATCTCCTCGGCGACAAGCGCCGCGCCCTCACGGGTGCGCCGCTGGCGCTCGCGGAAGAGGTCCGACTGGGCGATCTTGAACGTGACGGCCTTGCCGGCGATGTTGTGCATCAGCGGCCCGCCCTGGTGCCCCGGGAACACGCGCGAGTCGATCTTCTTCGCGTACTCCTCGCGGCACATGATCATGCCGCCGCGGCCGCCGCCGAGCGTCTTGTGCGTGGTGGTGGTGACAACGTCGCAGTACGGCACCGGGCTCGGGTGCTCCTCGGCCGCCACCAGGCCGGCGAAGTGCGCCATGTCCGCCAGCAGGATCGCTCCCACGGAGTCGGCGATCTCGCGGAAGCGCTGGAAGTCGAGCTGCCGGGGATAGGCTGACCAACCGGCAATGATGAGCTTCGGCTTCGAGTCCTCGGCGAGCTGGGCCAGCTCGTCCATGTCGAGCCGCGAGTCCTCCTCGCGCACGCCGTAGGCCACGATGTCGAAGTAGAGCCCGGAGAAGTTGATCTTCATGCCGTGCGAGAGGTGGCCGCCGTGGTCGAGCTTCATGCCGAGGATGCGGTCGCCCGGATCGAGCAGCGCCATGTAGGCGGCCGAGTTCGCCTGCGCGCCGGAGTGCGGCTGCACGTTCACGTGGTCGGCACCGAATATGGCCTTCGCGCGGTCGATCGCAAGCTGCTCGGCCACGTCCACGTACTCGCAGCCGCCGTAGTAGCGCCTGCCGGGATAGCCCTCGGCGTACTTGTTGGTGAGCACCGAGCCCTGGCAGTCGAGGACCGCCTGTGGAACGAAGTTCTCGGAGGCGATCATCTCGAGGGTCCGCTCCTGCCGAGCGGCCTCGTCCTTGAGCACCTCGGCGATCTCCGGATCGACCTCGGCGACTGGCTTCGTGAAGTAATCGGGGCTCAGGTCGCTCATCGGAGGCACCGTACCACCGCCTCCCGCGGTATCGCCCCCTCTCGCACTACCTCCCAGGAACCTTCCTGCTCGTAGCTCGTGAGGTCCACCACGGTCGACGGAGTACCGGGCAACTCGCCGCCGTCGAGGATCAGGTCCACGCCGGCGCGCAGCTCCTCGTCCACGTCGGCCACGCGCGCCGCGTCGGGGCCGCCGCTGCGGTTCGCGCTCGACTGGAGCACGGGCCAGCTCACGCCGGAGAGCGACGCCAGCTCGCCCTCCAGCAGCGGCACGCGCAGGCCCAGCCGCTCGGGCTCGGGCCCGCATGCCAGCGGGAAGCGTCGCGCGGGGTTGGGGAGCAGCAGGGTAAGAGCGCCGGGAAGCAGGCACTCGATCGCCTCGCGCGTGCGCGGGCCGAGCTCGGGCAGCGCCGCGAGGGCCAGCTCGAGGTCGAAGAACATCACCGCCGCCGGCATATCGGCAGCGCGGCCCTTGAGCCGGTAGAGCCGATCGACGCCCTCGCGCGACTCGGGCTCGGTGGCGAGCCCGTAGACCGTGTCGGCGGGGAACAGCGCGACCCCGCCCACCGAGATGCAGCGCTCGAAGGTCTCGACCTCCTCGCGCGTCACGGCACGCGGCCGACGGTGATGCGGTCCCAGCTCGATAGGTCGGGATAGGAGACGGCCTCGTCCAGCAGCTCGCGGATCTCGTCCGCCTGGTCGTGGTGGTGCTCGAGAGCCAGGCGCGTGCCGGACGGCATCGCATCGATCAGCTCGCGAATCGCGTCGAGCCCCTCGACGCCGGAGGTGATCGCCACGCGCGGCTCGTAGCGGTTGATCTCGGGCATCAGGCCCTCCCAGCGGTCGTCGCGGACGTACGGCAGGTTCGCGATCACCAGGTCGTAGTCGCCCGGCGGCACGCCGTCCACAACCTCCACCTCGAGCGGCAACCCGAGCCGCGCGGCGTTCTCGCGCGCGACCTCCACGGCTTCGGGCGACACCTCCGATGCGCTCACCTTCAGGTCCGGGCGCTCGTCGAGCAGGGCCAATGCGATTGCGCCCGAGCCAGTGCCTACGTCATGCACGCTCGCCCCCTCGGGCAGGTCGAGCGCGGCCTCCACGAGCAGCTCGCTCTCCGGCCGCGGGACCATCACTCGACGATCCACCATCAGCTCGATGTTGCGGAATCCCTTGCGCCCGATGATGTAGGCCACCGGCTCGCGCTCGTTGCGCCGCCGGACGTTCTCGGCGATCACGCGGGCAGCCGCCGGCGGAATCTCCATGTCGGGATCGAGGAAGAGCCGCTCGCGCGTGACGTCCATCGCGTCGGCGATCAGCAGCTGAGCGTCGAGCTTCGGCGAGGCGCAGCCGGCCGCGTCGAATGCGGCCGTGGCAGCCTCGATGGCCTCCCGGACGATCAACTGCTCACCGTCTCGGCGGCCTCGAGCATCCGGCGCTTCTCCTCGGACTCGAGGGCAGCCGTGAAGTCGTCGAGCTCGCCGCCGAGCACGCCGGGCAGGTTGCCCTTCGTGAGACCCACGCGGTGGTCGGTCACTCGGTCCTGCGGGAAGTTGTAGGTGCGGATCTTCTCGGCCCGCTGGCCCGACCCGACCTGGGCCAGCCGCGCGGCGGCCTGCTCGGCCTGCTGCGCGGCCATCTCGCGCTCGAGCATGCGGGCGCGCAGCACGCGCATCGCCTTGTCGCGGTTCTGGAGCTGCGACTTCTCGTCCTGCATCGAAACCACGAGCCCGGTCGGCTTGTGCGTGATCCGGACGGCTGAGTCGGTGGTGTTCACGGACTGCCCGCCGGGACCGGACGAGCGGTAGACGTCGATCTGGAGGTCGTTCTGGTCGATCTGCACGTCCACGTCCTCCGCCTCCGGAAGCACCGCCACCGTCGCGGTTGACGTGTGGATGCGGCCCTGCGACTCCGTCTCCGGCACGCGCTGAACCCGATGCGTTCCGCCCTCGTACTTGAAGACGCTGTAGGCGCCGTTGCCCTTCACGGCGAAGGTGAAGTGGCCATCGCTCACCTCGATCGGCTCGGTCTTGAAGCCGCGGCGCTCCGCGTAGCGGTCGAGCATCCGGTAGAGGTCGGCCGCGAACAGCCCGGCCTCCTCGCCGCCCGCGCCGGGACGGATCTCCACGATCACGTCCCTGTCGTCGTTCGGATCGGGCTCGACCATCGCGAGCCGGATCTCCTCCTCGAGCTCGCCGATCCGCTCCTCGGAGGTGCGCAGCATGTCCCTCAGCTCCGAGTCGTCGCCGTCCTCCGCGATCAGCTCGCGAGCGCCCGCCGCGTCGTCCGTGGCGCGCCGCCACTCCTGAGCCAGCCCGTTGGCGCGCTCGAGCCCGCGGTATGCGCGGCCAACCTCGGCATAGCGCCGCTGGTCCGAGATCACATCCGGGTCCGACATCTGCTCCGATAGCTCGGCGAAGCGGCCCTCGATCTGCTCCACGAGCTTCTCGATCACGCAGACAAGGGTAGGGCCTACCTCCGCCCCCACCCCGCCGCCTGGGCGTAGCGCACGAGCCGGTGGAAGTAACCCTCCACTCGCGGACCCGGCCCAAGGCGCCTGTCGTCGAAGCGCACGCGCATCGCGAAGTACGGGAAGTAGACCTCCATCCGGCGCAGCCCGCGGTACTTCCGCCGCAGCCACGGATGCACCCAGCGCCGGTACAGCCGCGGCGACAGAACGGTCGGTTCGGCGCGGCCGAGCTCGTCGGAGGACATCTCGAGCAGCCGCCCGACCGTGGTCGCGTTGCGGCCGGCCACGAGGTGGAACGTGCCGTCCGGACCGTGCGTGGCGAGCTCGTGCACGCGGTCCGCCACGTAGTCCACGGGCACGATGTCAACGGGCGCGTCGCGCCGGGCGGGAATCGCGGGGACAGCCCCGCGCGCGAACGCCTTCAGTGGCCCGTAGAGCACGTTGAAGGACGAGGTGCGGCCGGTTTCGCTGTCGCCGACGACGATGCTCGGCCGCAGGATCTGAACCGGCAGGTCGCGCCCCTCGCTGCGCAGGGCCAGCTCGGCCTCGAACTTCGAGCGCTCGTAGGGGTTGCGGAAGCGCTGGCCGACCGCCAGCTCGTCCTCGCGAAAGAGGCCGCCGGGCTCGCCGGCCACGTAGGCGGTCGAGACGTAGCTGAAGCGCTCGAGTCCGGGGCAGCCGCGCGCGAACTCCAGCATCCGGCGGGTGCCCTCCACGTTCACGCTGCGCGACTCCTCGAGCGGGAGGTCAAACGAGACGGACGCCGCGCAGTGCAGCACCGTCGTCACCTCGCGGCGGAGCAGGTCGCTCGTCCCGTCGGCGAGACCCAGCTCCTGCTGCTCGATGTCCCCAGCCACCGCCGTCAGGCGATCGTGAGCGGGCAGCCGCTCAGCGGCCTGATCGTCGTTGTCGGCGCGCACGAGCGCGAAAATGTGGCGATCGCCGCGCTCGAGAAAGCGCGACAGGATCTCGGTTCCCACAAAGCCCGTGGCGCCGGTGAGGAGCACGGCGCCCATCTCTAGAGGCTTTCGCGAGCGGGGCGCGGCTAAACCTACGCCACGACTTCCATGCCGACCAGGTCCTCCTCGGACGCCTCGCGCGGGTTCTCCACCGCGAGCACGGCGTCCAGCGCGGCGATGGCCACCGCGAGCTGGGACAGGTCGGGCTCCCGCGTGGTGAGGCGCTGGAGCTGGATGCCGGGCCACATCAGTGCGCGGGCCCAGCGCTTTGTGCGGTTCTTGCCGAACCACTTGATCAGCTCGAACGCGAGTCCGGCCACGATCGGGATGCCGACCACGCGCGAGATGAAGAGCCACGTCCAATCGAGCTTGCCGAGCGGCGCGAAGACCACGATCGCCACGATCATCACCAGCAGCAGGAAGCTCGTGCCGCAGCGCGGGTGGAAGCGCGAGTAGCGCTGTGCGTTCTCAGGGGTGAGCGGCTCGCCGGCCTCATAACACGAGATCGTCTTGTGCTCGGCGCCGTGGTACTCGAACACGCGCTGCAGGTCCGGCATGCGCGAGATCAGCGCCAGGTAGGCCAGGAAGATGGAAATCCGCACCAGCTTCTCGATCACCACGAAGACGAAGCCGTTCGGAATCGAGTCCGAGAAGATGTTGGTCAGGCCGGCGGGCAGCAGGAAGAAGAGGCCCACCGCGAACAGCAGGGCGAACACGATCGTGCCCGCCCACGCGCCGCCGCCAATGTCCTGCTGCTTCCCGGCGTCGTCGGGTGGCATCTGCGCGTTCGCGGAGATGCCGAGCGCCCTGAAGCCGATCTTGAGCGACTCGGCGAGCGCGACCACGCCGCGCACGACCGGGACCCTCAGGAGCCGGTGGCGCTTCGTCCAGGAGACGAGTGGCTCGGAGATCACATCGATCTCGCCCTTCGCCCCCTCCTTGGAGTCTGGTCCGCCCTCGGCCAATTGCTCGGCCGACGGCTTGCGGACGGCCACGGCCCACGTGGAGATGCCCCGCATCATCACGCCCTCGAGCACAGCCTGGCCGCCGATAGGCGCGTCCTTTGTGGCCTCGCGATCCCTTTCGGGCGCGTCGCCGTTCATGGAGGTGGGGGCACTCACCGCACTCATCGTATCGGCGGCTTGGCCGGGCGCCTCAACCGTTGGCTCAGCGACGGGCCAGATTGGCGCAGGTCAGCTCATGCGCGTTGTCGGCCTCGGAGGTCTCCGCAATCGCCTTCTCGGGGTCGGCCTCCACGCGCGCGAGCCGGTTGCACTTCGGGCCGCGGATCACGACTGTGCGGGCTTCGTGCGGAGCCAACGAGAGCGAAACGGTGTCCACCACGTCGCCGTCCACGGTGAGCCGCAGGGGCGCTGCGGCCACGGTTGCGTCCCCGGTATTCCTCACGAGCGACTCGTAGCGCATCACGCCCGGCACCTTCGCCGGACCCACCTTGGTGAGTTTCGCGACGAGGTTGGGTAACGCCACGAACTGGCGGCAGCGAGCGGAGCGGCGCTGCGCGCGCAGGACCTCGGCGCCCGACGACGAGTACCAGCGGAAGTCGACCCTGGCCCGGTAGGTGGCGTTCCCCTCGAGGTTCCGCACGCCCTGGCGGTAGCGCAGCGAGACGACGCCCGGCTTCGACCAGTGCCAGCGGCGCAGGCCCGGCGCCTTCACGGTCCTGTCGCCCTCCACCCCGGTCCGCACGAGCAGGGTGAAGCGCAGCGCCATGCGGTCGGCGCCGTCCACGAGCTTCATGCGCGCGTAGAAGGCAGCCGAGTGCTCCGCGACGGAGCAGCTCGTCACCCTGATGCTGGCCGGCGGGGCGCCCGCGCCAGCAGCAGACGCCGCCGCCACGAGGGCGGCGGTCGTCAGAGCGGCTGTTAGGAGCCGGTAACGCATGCGTGGTGTGAACGCCAGCGCGGGCTCGAAGTTGCGCGAAAGCGCGCCAGCGCGTCTAACCGCGGCGCGAACGCGCGGCGCGGCGGCGGAAACGCTCGACGCGGCCACCGGTGTCCACGAGCTTCTGACGGCCCGTGTAAAAGGGGTGGCAGTTCGAGCAGATCTCGACGTGCAGCTCGGGCTTGGTCGAGCGCGTCCAGAACTCGTTGCCGCACGTGCAGCGCACGTGGGAGGGGACGTACTCAGGATGAATATCTGCCTTCATTACCTCTCCGAGTCTAGTGACCGACTGCCGAAATGGCGCCCAAACCAGGCTCGCAATCGGACCCACCAGGTGCTGGGCCGCCTGAAGCTCGCGGGGGGCGGCTGCTTCGCTCGCACGAGTGCCACCCAGTCGTCCACCGGGAGGGTGCCCTCGATGAGGCGCGCGAGCGCCGAGGTCACCGGCGCCTCCACCCCCGCGCGCTCGATCGCGTGCGCCAGCACGGGCACGGTCTCGAGGGCCTCGACCGCCTGGCCCACCCGATCCGGGATCTCCGCGGCCGGCACACCCTTGGCGAGCAGCTCGCCGGCGCTGCGGTTGCGCGACGTCGGGGCGAGCGCCGTGGCCACCAGGTCGCCGGTTCCGGCCCGACCCACGAACGTGCGCGCCTGGCCGCCGCTCGAGGAGGACAGCGACAGCACCTCGAGGAAGATGTCGGCCGCCGCCATGCCGGCCGCGTTCAGTCCCTGAGCCTGGGTGGCGCCGACCGCGACGGCTGCGGCGTTCTTCGCCACCCCGGCGAGCTCCACCCCGACCGGGTCGTCGGACACCTCGCACACCACGCCCGCACGCTGGAACGCCTCCGCCACCCGGTGAGCGAGCGCCTCCGAGCGCGAGGCGCACACGAGCCCGGCCCCGTGTTCGACCATCTCGAGCGCGTGGGCGGGACCGCCCACGCAGGCCACCCGCTCGGGGCCGAACGCCGCTTCGAGCAGCGCGGTGGGCGTCGCACCGTCCGGCGGCACGAGGCCCTTGGCGAGCGAGACGATTCCCGCGCGATCGGGCACCCCGAGCCGCTGGAGCTCCACGATGGCGATGGCAATTTCCTTGGAGGGAACGGCGAGCAAGAGGAGGTCGGCTCGGCCGAACTGGTCGGGCTCGGCGCCGAGGGCGCGCACCCCCAGGTCGCGCGGAAGCTCCACGCCGGGCAGGTAGCGCTCGTTCTGGCGAGCGCCGGACAGCTCCTCGGCCTGCTCAGGAGTGCGGCACAGGAGCGTCGTGCGGATGCCGGCGCGCTCGAGCAGCACGGCGACCGCGGTGCCGAACGACCCGGCCCCGACGACCGTGGCGCGGCGTGGATGCTGGCCGGGATAGCGGATGGGCGGAGAAGCTAGCGCCCGGCGCCGGAGTCCGCGTCAACGATGTCGAGCTCCAGGTGTGCGCGGGTCAACGTGAAGACGCGGCTCGCAGTGCTCCGCGGGGCGATGACGGTGAGATGCACGCCGTGGTCCACGCAATCGTCGTTGATCCGGAGAATGGTGTTCAGGCCGGCGAGGTCCATGAAGCCCACCCGGTCGAGGTCGAGGACGAGGAGCGTGATGCGGTCCAGGTCGACCTCGTTGACACCCGCCATCACGTGATGGATGGTCGCCAGATCGATGTCTCCTTCCAGCCCCAGGAGCACTGTGGAGCTGAGCTCCTCGACGGTCACGATGAGTCCGTCTGGATGAGAAAACCCCGATTCCCGCTCAGCGCTCATTGCTCGGCCCCGCACGCGCGGTCGTTGGGACCTAGCCCGTGCTCAGGTCGTGCGGTTGCGGTGGAGGCGGTGGGGCGGTCCAAACTCTGCTGCCCTCCAGGATTCCCAACGTAGCACCGCTATTCGGTGTTGGAAAGGGCTTCGTCAGGTCTGCTGGTAATTCGGCCCGTCGCCGCCCTCGGGCGGCGTCAGGCGCCCGCCCTTGGCGGTGATCGCTCCGCACTGCACGCAGTTCGACGGGGTGATCTGGAGCTTCACCTCGTCGTTGCCGGCCTCGAGCTCCTCGTCGGGCACCTCGTACACCTGCGCCGGGCACATGTTCTGCCACATCAGCGCGACCTCGAGCGGCACCTTCTCCTGGATGCGGATGTGGTTCGGCGCGTCGTCGCGGGTGGCGTTGCCGCTGGCGAATACCGAGGAGAGCTTGTCGAAGGTGAGCTTGCCGTCCGGCTTCGGGTAGTTGCGCTCGGGGCCGACGAACACGTCCACGGTGGCGTCGTCGTGCGTCGCCCAGTGGCCACCGGGGATCCGGCCGCCCGAGATGTCCATCATGCCGGCGAGCGCGCCGCCCACGAAGAAGCCCTTCGCGAACGGCTGGCGCATGTTGCGCGAGCGGTAGGTGTCCTTCTCGAGCTCGGAGCCCTTGATCTTCTCCTGGTAGCTCGAGAGGTCGTCGCAGTTGCCGGCGGCCTTCAGGCGCTCGTAGATCGCCTCGGCGGCGAACATGCCCGCGTGCATCGCGTAGTGGACTCCCTTGAGCGTCGGCACGTTCACCATGCCGGCGCCGTCGCCCACGAGTGTCATGCCGGGTGCCCAGAGTTGACGGGGGCGCGCCCAGTAGCCGCCCGAGGGGATCGTCTTCGCCCCCCAGCCGACTCGCTTCCCGCCCTCGATGATCTTCGCGACGAGCGGGTGCGACTTCAGCTCCTGGAGCGCGTCGTGGACCGAGAAGCGCGCGTCGCGGTAGTCGAGTCCGACCACGAGCCCCATCGACACCTTGTCCTCGCCCATCGGGTAGATGAACGAGCCGCCGAACTCGCGGTACTTCGCGGCGAACTTCAGCGGCCAGCCCATCGTGTGGATCACGCGGTCGAGGGGCTGCTGGACCTCCCAGACCTCCTTCACCCCGAGCTCCCACTGCTGCGGGTCCTCTGAGCCGAGGTCAAAGTGGCGGATGGCCGCACCCGTGAGGTGGCCGGCGGTGCCCTCGGCCAGCACGGTGGCCTTCGCGATCAGGTCAGAGCCGGGCTCGAAGTTGGAGAGCTCCTGGCCGTCGCGGCCGCGGCCCTTGTCCCCCGAGCGCACGCCCACGACGCGGCCGTCCTCGACCAGCAGGTTGTAGCCAGAGGTCTCGCCGAGGATGTACACGCCCGCCTCCTCGGCCTGCTGGGAGAGCCAGCGGCCGAGCTGGGCCACGGAGGTCACGTGGTTGCCGTGATTGCGGAACGGCGGCGGCGTCGGCTTCAGCGGGACCGCGCGCTTGCGGTTCGGAAGCACGTAGACCGTGTCCTTGTCGACCGTGCCGTACGTCGGCCAGTCGCTCTCCGGCAGGTCCGGGAACAGCTTCTGCATCGCGGACGGCTTCATCATCGCGCCCGACAGCAGGTGCGAGCCCGGGCCCTTGCCCTTCTCCACGAGCGCGACCGGCACCTCGCCGAGCGACTCCATCAGCGCCTCGTCCTCGGCAAGCAGCTGCGTGAGCCTGATCGCGCACGCGAGGCCACCAGGGCCACCGCCCACGATCACCACGCCGACCTCGATCCGCTCGTCCTCCGGATCGGTCGGCTGGGTCACGAACTCCTTCTCCGGCTCGACCGGAGGCGAGTACTCGATCGGCGCGACGCCCATCCGCCGGCCTAGCCCTTCTTGGCCTTCACGGCCTCGGTGAGCTTGGGCATGATCTTGTTGAGGTCGCCGACGATGCCGAGGTCCGAGAACTCGAAGATCGGCGCGTTCGGATCCTTGTTGATCGCGACGATGTTCTCCGAGTTCTGCATGCCGACCTTGTGCTGGATCGCCCCGGAGATGCCGGCCGCGAGGTACAGCTTCGGCGCGACCGTCTTACCGGTCTGGCCGATCTGCGCGGCGTAGGGGTACCAGCCGGCGTCCACGACGGCGCGGGTGGCTGCCACCGCGCCGCCGAGCGCCTCGGCGAGCGACTCGCAGAGCTCGAAGCCCTCGGCCTTGCCGAGCCCGCGGCCGCCGGCCACGAGGATGTCGGCGTCCTCGATATTCACGTCCGCGCCGCGCTGCTCGCCGCGCTGGACCATCACGGCCTTGGTCGAGTGGTCCTCGAGCTGGACGTCGACGTCCACGACCTCGGCCGAACCGTCGCCGCCCTCGGCGATGTCGAACGCGTTCAGGCGGCCGATGATGATGCCGGGCTCGCTCACGTAGCCGACGTCGACGATGGCGGAGTCCTGCAGGATCGGCCGCTCGGCAACGAGCTTGCCGTCCTGGGCCTTCACGGCGGTGACCTCCATGGTCACGCCTGCGCTGAGCCGCGCGGTGAGGCCCGCGCCGATCTCGAAGCCGAGCAGGCCGCCGCCGAACAGCGCGTACTTGAAGCCCTCGTCCTGGATGACCTTGGCCATCACGTCGACCACCGGCTGCGAGAGGCCCTCCGGCCCCTTGCCGCGGTAGACCTTCGAGACCCCGTACTTGCCGAGCGTCGCGCAGAGCTCGTCCGTGAGGTCGTCGCCTCCGACGACCACGGCCGCGGCCTCGCCGCCGAGCTCCTTCGCGAGCTTCGCGCCCTCGGAGACGGCGCCGAGCGAGTTCTTGTTGAACTCGCCCTCGTAGTGGAGTGCGTAAACGAGGACGCTCATGCGAGCAGCTTCCTTTCCTCGAGCCAGGCAACGACCTTCTCGACGGTCTCGTTCGTGTCCTCGTCCTCGATGATCTCGCCGGACTCCTTCTCAGGCGGCGGGTTGATCGCGAGGACCTCGGTGCGGGACCCCTGCTCGCCGACCCTGTCGGCCTCGATCCCGACGTCGCCGGCTGACTTGGTATCGCGCTGCTTCTTCTTGGCGCCCATGATCGCCTTCAGCGACGGGTAGCGCGGCTCGTTGATGGCGTCGCCCACCGAGATCACTGCGGGCAGCTCCACCTCGACGGTGTCGTAGCCGTACTCGGCCTGGCGCTCGCAGCGCAGCTTGCCGCCCTCGACGTCGAGCTTGATCACCTGGGTCAGCGACGGCATCTTAAGGTGGTCGGCCACCACCGCGCCGATCGTGTAGCACTCGCCGTCGGCCGACTGCTGGCCGAGCAGGACGAGATCAGGTGACTCGGACTCGAGCACCCTGGCGAGCGCGTAGCCAGTGGCGGCCACGTCGGAGCCCGCCAGCGCCTCGTCGGTCAGGTGGACCGAGCGATCGGCGCCAAGGGCCACGGCCTTGTTCAGCGTGCGGCCGGCCTCAGACGGAGCCATCGTGACGGCGACGATCTCGTCGACCTCCACCGCTCCACCCTCGCGAATCTGCATGGCGGCCTCGATGGCGTGGGTGTCGAACTGGTTCAGCGTTGTCTCGCCCGAGCGGTCGAGGCGCTTGGAATTCGAGTCCATGCGCTTCTCAACTGCGGCGTCGGGCACCTCTTTTACGAGGACGCAGATCTTCACGGGAAGCTTCTCCTTCGGTTCTTCCTGAGCGGGTCGGCGGCGCGCACGGCCCGCGGGCGGCGGAAGTGTACCTACCCGGTTGACTGATGAGTCAATCGGCGAAGCGTGTCGATGATTCCCTGCACGGGGGACCCTGGGGTGAAGACCTCGGCCACGCCGAGCTGCTTCAGCTCCTCGATGTCGTCGTTCGGGATGGTCCCTCCCACCACCAGGACGACGTCCTCGGCGCCCTCGTCCTTGAGGAGCGAGGCGATGCGAGGAACGAGCGTCATGTGGGCGCCGGAGAGGATCGAGAGGCCGACGGCGTCGGCATCCTCCTGGAGCACGGTCTCCACGATCTGCTCGGGGGTCTGGTGGAGGCCCGTATAGATGACCTCCATGCCCGCGTCACGCAGGGCGCGGGCGATGATCTTGGCGCCGCGGTCGTGACCGTCCAGGCCCGGCTTGGCCACAACGACGCGGATCTTCCTGCTCGAGGCGCTCTCCATGCGGCCGAGAGGTTACCTGCGGCCGAGCGGTTACCCCGGCGCGCTACCAGCCGATGCGACCGGCGGGCCGCGGCTGCTCCGCGCGGGCGCGGCGGTGCACCGCGACGCCCAGCAGGAGCATGAGCGCGCCGAGCACGAGCAGGGCGCCCGAGTCGGCGCCGGTGCTCGGCAGCGACGGTCCGCCGTCGCTCTGGGCGGCCTCGGCGCCGGCGGAGTCGCCGCCCGCGGTGCCGCCGCTGTCGCCGCTGCCGTCCGTGCTCGAGTCGGGGGTGTCGCCCCCGCTCTGCGAGGCCTGCACCACGATCGTCCCCTGCATCTGCGGGTGCGGCGTGCAGATGTAGGAGAAGGTGCCGGCGTCGTTGAAGGTGTGCGAGCGGCTCTGCCCGGCGGGGAAGATCCCGGTGTCGAAGCTGCCGTCGGGCGCCGTGGCCGAGTGAGGTGTCGGGCCGTTGTTCGTCCAGGTGACGGTGTCGCCCTGGTTGATGGTGATCTGCGCGGGCGTGAACTGGAAGTCGGCGATCGCCACGGAGCCGCTGGCGGCAGCCTTGGCGCTCGTCTTCTGCTTGCGCTCGCGTGCGGGCTGCTCGGCTGGGGCCGGAGCCGCGGGCTGCTCGGGCGCCGCGGCCGACTGCTCGGGCGCGGGCGCGACCGGCTGCTCGGGGGCCGGGGCGGGCTGCTCCGGCGCCGGCTCGGGCGGGGCGGGCGGCGTCTCTTCCGCGGGAGCCGTCTCGCCAGCTGGCGTGTCCGCAGCCGCAGGGTCGGGGTCCTCGGATGCGAACAGCGAGCTTGGGAGTACGAGTGCCGCCGTCAGGGCGTAGACGGCGGCAAGCAGAGCGAGGTGCTTCATCGACGGCGGACCCTAGTGGGTCTCAGACCGAGGCGCCAGCGCGTTCGCGCCTAGCGATTCGTCGCCCTTGCCGTGGTCCTTGTCGTGGCCCTTGACCGCGACCCTCGAACTGGACGTCCACGCGGTGGACCGTGCCGTCGTCGAGCTTCAGAACGAACTGGCGGCAGCCACCCGCCCAGTTCTTCTCGGTCTTCCAGAGGAACATGTACGTCCAGCCGCCGCGCTTGGACGCGTGCCCCGAGCGCTTCGTCCAAGAGCCGCCCGCCTTCTCGGAGCCGGCCCCCTCGGCGCCGCCGCTGCAGGACACGGGCGCGACCTTCGGGTAGCCGGCAGCCACGGGTGCGGGGCCTCTGTACGAGCCGAGCGAGAATCGCACCGGCACCGGCAGGCCCGCCTTCCAGCGGTTCACCCGCGGCGGGTTCACGAGCGGCCAGAGGAAGCCGTCGAAGTCGTAGGCGACGCTGTAGGTAACGGTCCGCGAGTCGGCGTTGCCCGCCGTGTCGCTGGTGCGAACCGTGAACGTCTTCGCGCCCACGCGCGAGGTGTCGAGCTTGGCGCCCACCGGCAGCGTGCCCTCGCAGGTCGCCACGCCGGAGCCGTTGGGCTCGTCGGTGCAGCTGTAGCCCGCGACCACCTTCTGGCCGAGCGTGTAGACCGCGCCGTCGGTGGGATTGGTGAAGGCGATGCTCGGAGCACTGCTGTCCCTGACGGAGTAGCTGACGCTCTTCGAGGCCGGGTTGCCGGCGTTGTCGGTGGCGTTCACCGTGAAGGTCTTCTCTCCCGACGAGCCCGTGTCGAGCGGCGCGCCCTGCGCCACACTGCCGACGCAGCTGGCAACGCCGGACCCGTCGTCAGAGCACGAGTACTCGGCTGCCACCTGCTCGCCGACTCCGTAAACGGCTCCGGGCGCCGGCGTCGTGACCACGATGCTCGGCGCCTTCGTGTCCACGACCGTGTAGCTCACGCTGTTCGACTCGGTGTTCCCCGCGTGGTCGCTGGCGTTCACCGTGAAGCTCTTGTGGCCGAGCGAACCGGTGTCCACAGCGGCCCCGTCGGCCACGCTGCCGTCGCACGAGGCCACTCCGGAACCGTCCGCCTCGTCGGCGCACGCGTAGTCGGCGAGCACCGTCGAGCCGAGCTCGTAGGTGGCTCCTTCAGTCGGCGTCGTGACGCTGACGGTCGGGCTCGTCTCGTCCACGACCGTCACCGTGTTCGTGACCACGGTCTGGTTGCCCGCGTGGTCGCGCGCCGTGACCGTCACGGATACGTCGCCCAGCGTGCTCGTTTCGAGCAGCGCGCCGTCGGCCGCGCTGCCGACGCAGGATGCGAGCCCCGAGCCGCCGGTGTCCGCGCAGCTGAAGTCCACTTCGAGCGGGGCGTTCTGTCTGCACGTGCGAGCCGTTGACGGGGCTGCGCAGATCCACGGTCGGCGGCGTCATGTCGCAGCCCATGGTGCCCGTCACCGTGATCCGGTAATTCCCGGGCGGGCCGCGGGTGGGCCCGCTCCAGCCCACCATCGGCTCGTCCGCGCCCACTCCGGCCGCGTCGACCACCATGTCCGGGTAGAGGCTCATGCTGAACAGGTCGGGGAAGATCTCGCCCGCGTCGCTCTGCGGGTCGTTGTTGAACGAGCTCAGCGCGATGAAGTACACGCCCGGGGCTGTGGGCGAGAAGCGGTGGTTGTTGGGCAGCTGCGAGCTGCGCTGGCCAATGGCCGCGTCGTCGTTCGAGTAGACGCCGAAGCCGTTGGCATCCAGGAGGAAGAGCTGAGTGTCGAGCTGGGGTGTGCCGATGGTGCTGGTGGCGGCCGAGAAGGACGCGCCGTCGGTCAGGCAGACCCGGTAGACGTCCACGTCCCCGCCACCCGGGAAGCTGCCGAGGATCGTCGTCACGGCGCCGGACCCGAGGTCCTGCGCGGTCGATGGCAGATCGCCCGCGTCGCCGATTTCCGACACGGCGAACGCGCTGGGCGCGAGCCCAAGCGAAATGGCGACTGCAACTGCTGTAACGGCGATTCGGGTGATGCGGGGTGTCACGGGTATTCCTTTCCCGCGGCACGGAGGGAACTGCTGTCTGAATCGGCCGTTCGGGGGCCGCCCGTTAGGGGCTATTCGTCCGTCTGGACGCCCCCGGGTAGCTAAAAGACCGGAGTTTCCGTGTATGTCCCGAAAATCTGCTGGAGCGACTGCACGATTTCGCCCTCTGAGGCGTGCGCCCGGGCGCAGTCGAGCAGCGGCTCCATCAGGTTGCGGTCGGCCGCCGCGGCGTCCCTGAGCTCCGCGAGCGCCGTCTCCACGGCCGGCCCGTCGCGCCGGGCGCGGACGGCCTGGACGCGGCCGATCTGCTTGCGCTCGAGCTCTGCCGGGATGCGCAGGATCTCGAGCTGGCGCTCGTCCTCCTGCTGGTAGCGGTTCACGCCCACGATCACGCGCTCGCCGCGCTCGATCTCCTCCTGGAGGCGGAAGCTCGCCTCGGCGATCTCGCGCTGGGGGTAGCTCTGCTTGATCGCCTCGACCATGCCGCCGAGCTGGTCGATCTTCGTGAACTCGGCGTACGCCGCCTCCTCCATGCGGTCGGTGAGCGCCTCGATGAAGTACGAGCCGCCGAGCGGATCGATCGTGTTGGTGACTCCGGTCTCGTGGGCGATCACCTGCTGCGTCCGCAGCGCCACGTGCACGGCCTCCTCGCTCGGAAGCGCGAGCGCCTCGTCGTAGGAGTTCGTGTGCAGCGACTGCGTGCCACCGAGCACCGCGGAGAGCGCCTCGGTGGTGGTGCGCACGATGTTGTTGAGCGGCTGCTGCGCGGTCAGCGACACGCCGGCGGTCTGGGAGTGGCAGCGCATGAGGAGCGAGCGCTCGTCGCGCGCGCCGTAGGTGTCGCGCAGCTCGCGCGCCCAGATGCGGCGCGCCGCCCGGTACTTCGCGATCTCCTCGAAGAAGTCGATGTGCGCGTTGAAGAAGAAGCTCAGCCGCGGGGCGAAATCATCCACGTCGAGGCCGCGCTCGATCGCCAGCTCGACGTAGGTGAACCCGTCCTTGAGCGTGAACGCGAGCTCCTGCTGCGCCGTCGAGCCGGCCTCGCGGATGTGGTAGCCGGAGATCGAGACCGGGTGCCAGCTGGGCATCCGCTTGGCGCAGTACTCGATCATGTCGGTCACCAGGCGCATCGCCGGGTCGACGGGGAAGCACCACTCCTTCTGCGCGATGTACTCCTTGAGGATGTCGGTCTGGATCGTGCCCGCCAGCCGCTCCGGCCCGATGCCCTGGCGCTCGGCGGCCACCACGTAGAACGCCAGCATCACCGCCGCCGGCGCGTTGATCGTCATCG
Source organism: uncultured Thermoleophilaceae bacterium (assembly GCA_963774755.1). Classification (GTDB taxonomy): domain Bacteria; phylum Actinomycetota; class Thermoleophilia; order Solirubrobacterales; family Thermoleophilaceae; genus JACVRW01. Next base: position 19,903 of record CAVZGG010000001.1, read on the forward strand.
AGGTCGAGACCTCTCCCATGTCGATCCCGGCGAACAGCGTCTCCATGTCGTCGAGCGTGTCGATCGCAACGCCCTCGCGGCCCACCTCGCCCTCCGAGCGCACGTGGTCGGAGTCGTGGCCCATGAGCGACGGCATGTCGAAGGCCGTGGAGAGTCCCCCCTGGCCGTGGTCGAGCAGATAGCGGAAGCGCTCGTTCGTCTCCTCCGCGGTCCCGAAGCCGGCGAACTGGCGCATCGTCCAGAGCCGGCCGCGGTACATCGACGGGTACACGCCGCGGGTGAACGGATACTCGCCGGGGAAGCCGATCCCCTCGAGCGGGCCCACGTCCTCGTGGGTGTAGAGCGGCGCGACCGGCTCGCCGCTCAGCGTCGTGAACAGAGCGTCACGCTCGGGGGTGCGCTCGAAGCGCTCACGAAACCAGCGCTCTGCGTCGGTCATTTCACGCGGCTCGACAGCCATCGGAACACAGTCTAGGTGCCACATAACCGTGCAACCTCGGCGCGGCTCATGCGTTGCAACCAGCATGAAGCGCACTCTCGTCATGTACGCGGCCGTGCTGGCCGCCATCGCCGCGCCGTCCGCACTCAGCGCCCCACCCCCGCAGACGCTCACCATGGGCGCGAGCGCGACCACCGTGAAGTTCGGCGGCAGCGTGACCCTGTCGGGCAAGCTGGCGGGAGGCAAGTTCGACGGGAAGAACGTGACGGTGCGCCAAGACCCGTTCCCGGTCGACTCGTTCGCGAATGCCGGCAGCGCGACCACCAACGCGACGGGCGACTGGACGCTGGCCGTGAAGCCGACGGCGAACACGCGCTTCCAGGCCCGCTCCGGCAAGGCCGATAGCCCGGCCGTGGACGTGATGGTCCGCCCCGCGATCTCGCTCAAGCTCAGCGACCGCACGCCGAAGCGCGGTCAGCGCGTGACCTTCTCGGGCACGCTATGCCCCGAGCACGACGGCGTGGCCATCGCGCTTCAGCGCCGCACCGCCTCGGGTTGGCGCACCGTCGCGAAGCCCGTGCTCGCGGACGTGGCGGGCGCCACCTGCTCCTCTTACACGCGCAACCCTGCGCGGTGCGCCGCAACAACGCTTACCGGGCTCGCTTCTCGGGGGATGCCGACCACGTGGCCGGCAACAGCCGCGTGCGCCGCGCCGCGGTGCACTAGCGGCGTCGCAGGCGCCGGCGTCCGCGCAACCCGCGCGGGCGCCGGGCCCGCGCCGCCACGTAGCCACCCCCGCCACCAACGAGCGCCACGCTTGCCACGGCCGACGCCCAGCGCAGCCGCCGGCCCAGCTTGTCGAAGCGCATGATCCGCCAGCCCTCCTGGCGCGCCACGCGCTCCAGCTCACGGTCGGGGTTCACGGCCACCGGGTGGCCAACCGCGCGCATCATCGGGAGGTCGGACTCGGAGTCGGAGTACGCAAACGACTCCGCCAGGTCGATCCCCTCACGCGCCGCCAGCTCGCGAATCGCCTCCGCCTTCCCCTCGCGGTAGGTGAACGGGCCGGCGGGGCGGCCTGTGTAGACCCCGTCGCGCACCTCGCTGCGCATCCCGATGCCGCCGTCCAGCACCAGCACATGAGCGAGCACGTCGGCGAGCTCCTGCGACGCGGCGGTCACGATGTACACCGCCCGCCCAGCGTCCTGGTGGGCGTATGCCTCGTCGAGCACCTCGCGGTAGAGCAGCGGCAGTATCCCTGCCAGCACGTCGGGGCCAAGCCGAGCGAGGTCGACCGTGCGCTGGCCGGTGATCGAGTCGAGGATGCGCTGGCGCAGCTCGTCGGTGCCCGCGTCCGTCGAGCCGTTCAGCCGGAACCTGATGTTCGCCCAGGCGTCGCGCGCGATCTGGCGTCGCGACACCATCCCGTGCTTGTAGGCCGCGCGCCCGAAGTGGATCGCGCTGGAGCCCTCGATGAGGGTCTTGTCGAGGTCGAAGAAGGCTGCACCCGGCATGCGCCTGAGACTAGTGTCGCTGCGCGGGCGTAGTCCTAGGGCGCGGAAACAGCAGCGGTGACGGGGTGGCGAGGCCCACAAGTTGACTCTCGACGGGTCCCGCGGCGGGGTTTGTCGTGTTGACGCTCCATGCGTGCGTGAACCACGGCAACCCCGTTCGCGCGGGAGTCGAGTGGCGAGTTGTGGATGCCGCTCCCTCAGTGCAAGGAAGTGCCGCGGCGCCGCCGTAGGCGAGGCCGGGCGCCCTGCGGCTAGCTGCCGTTGACCTCCACGATGACGGCGTCGCCCTGGCCGCCGCCGGAGCAGATCGCCGCGACGCCGAGTCCGCCGCCGCGCCGGCGCAGCTCGTGCACCAGCGTCATCAGGATGCGAGCGCCGCTCGCCCCGATCGGGTGGCCGAGCGCGATCGCGCCGCCGTTCACGTTGACCTTGGACTCGTCCACGCCGAGCATGCGCATCGAGTTGAGCGCCACCGAGGCGAACGCCTCGTTGATCTCGAAGAGCTCGATGTCGTCGACCGACAGCCCGGCCTGCTCCAGCGCCTTGGTGGTCGCGTTGGCGGGGGTGCGCGCGAGGTAGGGAAACTCGTCCGCAACCGCCGCCTGCGCGACGATCGTGGCGAGCGGCGTGCGCCCGTTGCTCTTCGCCCACTCGTCCGACGACAGCACGAGCGCGCCGGCACCGTCGTTCACGCCCGGTGCGTTTCCGGCCGTGTGCGCGCCGTCTTTGTGGAACGCACCGCGCAGCTTCGAGAGCGACTCGAGGCTGCTCTCGCGGCGAGGCGCCTCGTCGACCTCGACCGTCGTGTCGCCCTTCTTCGAGCTGATGGTGACCGGCGTGATCTCCTCGGGCAGGCGGCCCTCGTCGGTGGCCTGGATGGCCAGCTCGTGCGAGCGCAGCGCGAACTTGTCCATGTCGGCGCGCGTGATCTCGAGCTCCTCGCCGACCTCGTCGGCCTCCTCACCCATGCCCTTGCCGGTGAACGGGTTGGTGAGCCCGTCGTGCATCATCGCGTCGATCGCCTTGGCGTCGCCCATGCGGAAGCCGAAGCGCGCCTGCTTCAGCAGGTAGGGCGCGCTCGACATCGACTCCATGCCGCCCGCCACGGCCACGTCGAGGTCGCCGGCGCGCACCGCCTGGTCCACGATGCCCGCCGAGCGCAGCCCGGACGCGCAGACCTTGTTCACGGTCTCGGAGGAGACCTCCTTCGGGATTCCGCCCTTGATCTGAGCCTGGCGGCTCGGGATCTGGCCCTGCCCGGCCTGGAGCACCTGGCCGAAGACCACGTGCTGCACCTGGTCCGGCGCCACCTCGGCGCGCTCGAGCGCCGCCGCGATGGCGTTGCCGCCGAGCTCTGTGGCGTCGAGCGGCGCGAGCGCGCCACCCATCTTCCCGAACGGCGTCCGCGCGGCGCCGAGTATCACGGTCTTAGGCATGTGCGGAAAGCTATCGACTGGGTAAACCGTCCGTTATGCGGGCGACGGGTGCTGTTGGCGATGCTGTGCGTTCTTTTCGTGCTGCCGGGGAGCGCATCCGCGCAGGGGCTCGACACCACCTGTCAGTTCTCGCTGACCCGGCTCGACGCCACGACCACCAACGTTCTTGCGGTGGACACGAACGCCGTGTACTGGGGCGGCACCTACGCCGCGCTGCCCGGCACGCGCATCCGCATCGAGGGCCAGTACCCGCACTCGCGCTACATCAGCTGGAACGTTTACGACGCGGCCGCGCGGCCGATCGACGCGCTCTCGGACCTCCAGCTCGCGCCGGACCCCGGCAGCACGAACCCCTTCCTCCCCGGCGCATCGCGTACGGCGGAGCAGCGCAACTACACAGCGTTCATCGAGGTCGGCCCGCGCCCCGCGCAGCCCGCGCCGAACACGCTCTACACGGGCGACTCGCGCGGCGGCACCTTCCTCTACCGCGTCTACGTGCCGGACCGCGGGCGTGACGCGAAGGGCGGCGTGCCGCTGCCGAAGGTCACGCTCGAGCCCGCCGGTGGCGGCGGCGGGGCTCCCGGCGTGGATGCGTGCCGTGAGCTCCAGGCGCCCTACGCCGAGCCGCCGGTGACCTGATCACGGGGGCGCCGGGCGCGCCCGACCCAACCGACGACGGCAACGGCTACCCGGGCCGCAACCCGCCGCGCTGGCGGCTGTTCGAGAACCTCTGCGGCTCGGCCGTGGACATCCTGCTCGACAACGAGGACGGCGAGGACTTCCACCCCGACGCCCGCGGCCGCTGCGGCGACGGCCCGGGCTTCCTCTCCAACCGCGACATCGCATATGTCTTCACCGGCAGCTCGCGCGGCTTCGGCGAGCTGCTCGTGCTGCGCGGGCGCGCGCCCACCTTCGCCGACACGCGCCCCGGGCCGGCCACGATGCCGAGCGGCGAGCAGCTGCGCTACTGGTCCTTCTGCCAGTACGAGCCTGCCAGCCAGCGCGTGATCTCGTGCCGCTCGGACGACCACGTGGCCATCGGCCCACGCGGCTTCTACAAGATCGTCGTCTCGACAGCCGAGCAGCGGCCGCGCAACGCGCGCCGCCGCTGCGGGGTCACCTGGCTGCCGTGGGGACCGCAGACGCAGGGACTCCTGATCTACCGCCACATGCTTCCCGACCCCTCCTTCACCCAGGCGATCCAGAACGTCGGCACGCTCGGCGAGGAGCGTGAGGTGATGGGCGGCTACTACCCGCGCAGCCGCTACCTCGAGACGGCGGCGGACTTCGAGCGGCGCGGCTGCCGCCGGTAGGCCGAGCGCGCAACCGCCTAGACTCCCGCCGTTCATGGCGGCCATCACGGTAAGCGCGCGTTCGGGTTCGGCGGAGGACACAGCCGCGGACACCCGGGTCGTCGGTGTGTTCGAGGACGAGAAGCTCGCCGACCCCGCGCTCCAGCGACTGATCGAGCTCGGCGAGGCGAAGCGCGGGCTGAAGAAGGTGGCCGTGGCGCATGAGGACGCGCCCGGAGGCGGCCAGCGGCGCGTGCTGATCGCCGGGCTCGGCAAGCGGGACGAGTTCGGCGCCGAGCAGGCGCGCGCTGCCGCTGCCGCTGCGGCGGCGCGGGCAAAGGAGCTCGGCGCCGTGTCCCTCTCATGGGCGGCGCCGGAGGGCGAGGGCGTGGCCGGCGCGCTCGTCGAGGGCACGCTCCTGAAGCTCTACTCGTTCGACCGCTTCAAGTCGTCCCAGAACGACGACTCGGACGGCGGCGTCGAGTCGCTCGAGGTCTGCGGCGAGACGGTGGATGGCGACGAGGTGGAGCGCGGCCGCATCGCCGCGGTGGCCGCCAACGCCGCGCGCGACCTGCAGAACCTGCCGGCCAACGTGGCTACGCCGACGTTCCTCGCGGAGCGCGCGAAGGAGATCGCCGACCAGCACGAAGCGCTCGAACTCGAGCTGCTCGACCGCGAGGCGATCGTCGAGCGCGGCATGGGCGCGTTCGCCTCCGTTGCCCAGGGCAGCCACGTCGAGCCGCGCCTGATCGTGCTTCGCTACCGCCCGTCCGAGGCGAGCGGCCCGCACCTGGCGTTCGTCGGCAAGGCCGTGACCTTCGACACCGGCGGGATCTCGATCAAGCCCTCGGCCAAGATGCAGGAGATGAAGTTCGACATGTCGGGTGGCGCCGCGGTCATCGAGTCGATGGCCGCGATCGCGGAGCTCGGCGTGCCGGCAACCATCACCGCCGTGGTGCCGTCCACGGAGAACATGCCGAGCGGCCACGCCGTGAAGCCCGGGGACATCGTGACCGCGATGAACGGCACGACCATCGAGGTGAACAACACGGACGCCGAGGGGCGGCTGATCCTCGCCGACGCGCTCTGTTACGCCGTGGAGCAGGGGGCCGAGCGGATCGTGGACCTCGCGACCCTTACGGGCGCGATCCTGGTGGCGCTCGGCCACACCTACTGCGGGCTGTTCTCAAACGACGACGCGTGGTGCGGCGACGTTGAAAGCGCCTGCGACGCGAGCGGTGAGATCGGCTGGCGGATGCCCCTCCACCCGGAGTACTACGACCTGACCAAGGGGCAGTACGCGGACCTCACGAACGCCTCGGATCAGCGCCTGGCGATGTCGAGCTACGCGGCCGAGTTCCTGCGCCAGTTCGTGGACGGGAAGCCCTGGGTGCACATCGACATCGCCGGAACGGCCTGGGGCCTGAGCCGCAACTACGCGGCCAAGGGCGCGAGCGGATTCGGCACACGCCTGCTGATCGAGCTGGCGCGCTCGAACTCAGCCTGAGCAGCGCCCGTGAAACGGGGTCTGACCCCGTTTCACGCTCTGTGACATAGATCACACTCGGTTTGGGCTCGACTTTTGGTGGCTACGGTCACCGAGTAAGCCGGAAACCGGCCTTGCTTGCGCGCGGGGGAGGAGAACGCGCTAGCTCGGCAAGCCCTAGCCGTGCACACCTGATTTCCGCACGGCAGGCAGACCACCCTTGGAGGTGGTGTTGTGAAGAAGGCACTGACCATGCTTGCGTGCGCATGCGCGCTGGCACCGGCGGCGACGTCGGTCGCGGCGGAGGCTCCGTCGCGGAGTGATAGAAACGACAACGACAACGACAACGACAACAGCGTCCTCGCCCCAGGCGAAGGCGGCCGGCACTCGTCTCAAGGCCTCCTACAGGCATTGGCGACGAAAGCTGGACCGTTATGGGGTGTGGTACGGACGCAACCTCGTTCGTGCGGCACGCAGCGACGACCGGGCGCCGAGCGCCCGCGAGCTGCGTCGTTCGATCCGGCGCATGAAGCGCCGCTTCGGACACTGGTCGCACACGTACGAGGGCCGTGCGACGGTGCACCGCTTCAAGGTGCGCCACATCCCCTCATGGGGTCGCTCGCACCTGCGCTCGATCGCTTGGTGCGAATCGCACAACAACCCGCGTGCGGTGAGCTCGAGCGGCGCGTACCGCGGGCTCTACCAGTTCAGCTTCAGCACGTGGCGTGTTGTGGGCGGGTCGGGAGACCCGGCCGCGGCTCCGCGCTCGGAGCAGACCTGGAGGGCCTGGGTGCTGCTCAAGAACCACGGCAGCGGGCACTGGCCCGTCTGCGGCTAGGCCCTCGGGGGGCCGACCCCCTGCCGGCTGCGACGTTCTGCAGCCGGCAGGGCGGTCCTCCGCCCTAGCGGTCGCCGCGCGGCTGCTCGTACTGCTCGTCGCGCACGACCTCGCCGTTCTCGTCGCGCTCAAAGCGACGCTCGGTCTCCACGCCCGGCTCGCTCGTGTGCTCGTAGTGCTCGACGCGCTGGTCGCCATCCGTGTCGGTGGCAGCGCTCCCGGCCGTGCTCGTCTCGGCGCGCTCGCGGTCGAACTGCGCCGCAGCCTCGTCGGGATCCGCGTCGGGATCCTTCTCCGCGGCCTCGATGTGACGGTCGCGCGCCGCACGGTGCTGCTCGTCCGCGGTTGCCGCGCTCTCGCGCGCCTGCGCCTCCTGGCGCCTCGCCTCGGCCGCCTGCACATCGGCCTCCGCACGAGTCCTGTCGGCCTGTGCCGTGCCGACCTCCGCCTCCCGGCGAATCTCGCGTGCCTCATGCCTGCGTGTCTCGAAACGGCGCTCGCGGCCCTTGCGGCCTGCAAACCACAGCACCGCCAGCAGTATCAGCGCTGCAACGACGATCGCAATGATCACTCCGGTATCCATACCTTGTTCCTTCCCTCTGGGTTCAAGAAGGCGATACCCGGATTGAGGGGCGATATCCCTATTTCGCGGCGGGCTCCTCCTCTTGGTCCTTCAGCTCGCGCTTCAGAACCTTGCCCGTGGCGTTGCGTGGAAGCTCGTCCATGAAGACGATCTCGCGCGGCACCTTGTAGCGCGCAAGGTTCTTCTTCACGTAGCCCTTCAGGTCGTCCTCGGTCGCCTTCTTGCCGCTCTCGAGCACCACGAAGGCGCGCAGGCGCTGCCCGAAGTCCTTGTCGTCGACACCGATGGCGGCCACGTCGCTCACGGCGTCGTGGCGGGAGAGCAGGTCCTCGACCTCCTTGGGGAACACGTTCTCGCCGCCGGAGACGATCATCTCGTCGTCGCGGCCCTCCACGAACATGCGGCCCGCGTCGTCGAAGCGCCCCACGTCGCCGGTGGCCATCAGGTTCCCGATCACGTCCTTCGAGCCGCCCCCGGTGTAGCCCTCGAAGAGCATCTCGTTGCCCACGAAGATGCGGCCGGTCTCGCCGGGCTGCACCTCGTTGCCGTTCTCGTCGTAGAGCTTCACGACGGTTCCCCGCGGTGGGCGGCCCGCGGTCCCAGGGGCCGCACGCATGTCCGCCGGCGTGGCGATCGAGGCCCAGGCCACCTCGGTGGAGCCGTAGAGGTTGTAGAGGGTGTCGCCGACCTCATCCATCCAGCGCGTGGCGAGGTCGCCCGGCAGGGCGGAGCCGCTCGCTGCCACGACCTTCAGCGACGACACGTCGTACTTCGCACGCGTCTCATCGGGAAGGTCCAGGATCCGCTGCATCATCACGGGCACCACCGCGAGTGCATCGGCGCGCGAGCGCGCGACCTCGGCCAGGCAGGATTCCGGATCGAACTTGCGCCGCAGCACGTAGGTGGTGCCGAGGATCAGCCCGAGCGAGAAGTGCGCGAAGCCCCAGGAGTGGAAGAGCGGCGCGGCGATGTGGATCACCTGCCGGGCCTTCAGCGGGATGCGCGACAGGTAAGAGACGACCGGGTCGAGCGATTCGGGATTGCCGCGCGAAGCCCCCTTCGGCGTGCCGGTGGTTCCCGACGTGAGGATGATGGCGCGCCCCTCGCGCTCGGGCGGGACGACGTCGTCGGGGTCGCCCGCTGCCATCAGCTCGTCCAACGTCGGATCGGGGCAGGCGGGCGAGTCGTGCCAGGCAACGAAGCGCTTGCGGCGGTGCGCGGCGTCCTCGAGCAGCTCGTAGAACTCCTCGTCGAAAATGAGCGCCTTCGGCTTCTCGCGCTGCACCACCTCGGTGATCTGCGGACCGGCGAACGCGGTGTTCAGGTACAGCGCGTCGGCCCCGAGCTTCGATAGCGCGACGGTCGCCTCGATGAAGCCGCGGTGGTTGCGGCACATGACCCCCACGCCGTCCCCCTCGACGACGCCGTGGTCCGAGAGCGCATGCGCGAGGGCGTTCGTGCGCGTGTCCACCTCGGAGTAGCTGAGCGTGCCGAGCTCGTCGACGATCATCGTGTCGTCGGGGAAGCGCGCCGCCAGCGAGATGGACCCGGCGGCCGGGCTGCGTCCCCAGCGCTGGAGCGTGCGCAGCACGCCCCAGAGGCGATCCGGTCGCATCGGCCGGATCACGCCCGCCTCGATCAGCACCCTCACGCTGCCGAGCTCGTGGAGCGCCTTGGCCGGCAGGCTCATGCTCTCGTCGTCGCTCACCTGTTCCCTCACCTCCTCGTCCTCTAGCTCGAGAGCGAGATTCTGAAGGGTTTGGTCGAGGATGCGCGCCACCATGGGCGCGCCGATGCGATCCGCGGCCATTCCGAGCAGGCCGCCGGGCGAGTCCCAGGACATGCGCAGGGTCACCTTGGTGCGCCCGTCGTCCGCCTCACGCAGCCGCCAGCGGACGCGGTGGTCGATGCCGGTGATGCTGTGCCACGCCATGTCGGCGGGCGTGTCGAACTCGACGATCTCGATCAGGCCACCGATGTCGGCGGACCCCACGCGCATGCGCATTGCGAAGCGGGCGCCGCAGCCGTGCTCCTCGTTCTTGCGGTCGAGCCGCGTCAGGCCGTGCCAGAAGCTCGAGTAGTTGTCCGGCTCCGAGACGAGCTCCCAGATCTCCTCGCGGGACGCGGCGAGGGAGATGTTCTTTTCGACCCGCATCAGCCGAGCACGGGGAGGCTGCGTTCCTCGTCGAGCCCGGTGAGCGCGGTCTGCATCTGGCCGATGACGAGCTCGTAGGCCTCGTCCACGTCCATGTTCGACACATCGATCGGCTCGAGCACCTGGATCGTGATCTTCGCCGGCAGCGGGATGTGGCCGAGCATGTCGCCCACGTTCAGGCCCCAGGGCAGCGCGAGCGAGATCGGCAGCACCTTCAGCCGGAACATGCGGTCGATGCCCAGCAGCCGCGCGATGCCCTCGCCGCGCGAGAGGAACAGCGCGGTCTCCTGGCCGCCGATCGCGACCACTGGCACGAGCGGCACGCTCTTTGACTTCGCCAGCCGGATGAAGCCCCGGCGACCGCCGAAGTCCACGCGCGCGGACTCCCAGGTTGGGCGGTGCACCTCGTAGTCGCCACCCGGGTAGACGAGCAGCGCCGCCCCGGAGTCGAGCGCCTGCTCGGCGTTCTCCGGCGTGGCCGCCACGGTGCCGTACTTGCGGAGCATCCCGAGCCCGGGCATCGACAGGACGAGGTTGTGAGCGAGCTGGTGGAAGCGGCGCTCGACCCCGAAGTAGGTGCTGAACGCGAGCGTGAACACGTGCGTGTCGGGGGTGAGGTTGCCGCCGGAGTGGTTGCCCACGAGGAGCACCGGGCCCTCCTCCGGGATGTTCTGGAGCCCGCGCACGTCCGCCCGGAAGTAGAGGCTCGCGAGCATCCAGACTCCGGGCAGCGTCTCGCGGATGTAGTCGGGATCGCGTTCGTCGAGGTCGGCGCTCGGTACCCGGCGCTGCGCCTCCTGGGCCACCGCGCCGATCAGCCGGCCAGCCAGGCGCACCATCGAGGACGACGCGCTCGCCGCCCCCGCCGCGGCGCGCGCCGCCGCCTCGGGGCGCGGACCCGTTGGAGGACTCGCGCGAGGTCTCGGTGGTCATGCCGCCCGTCTTGCCGCGGGGCGGATCTCGGGCCAGCTCGAGGGCGGGCCGGACGGTCGGCTGATCTTGTGCGGCTCGCCCTTCGGCAGGCCCGCAAGCAGCGCGCGGATCTCCGGAGCCCGCAGCTGATCGGCCACCGTGCGCTCGGCCGTCTCGATCACGTCCTGGCGCCGGTCGGCGCTCATCCAGTTTCGGCCCATCACGGCGTGGTCCTCGGCGGTCGGCTCGATGATCACGACCTCGGACCCGAAGCGGCGCACCTTGCGCTCCTCGCGCTCGAGGCGGCCGCGTGAGGCGCGCCGGGTAATCGCGGGGATCAGGTCGAGCACGGCGCCAACCCCGGACGCCCCCTCGGCCCTGCTGGTGAGCGGGTTGAGGCAGATCACGAGGTCGAGCCCGCGACCCGCCACCAGGTCCATGTTCGACACGGAGCAGACGCCGCCGTCCACGTAGCGCCGCCCGCCGATCTTCACGGGCCTGAAGAAGCCCGGAATCGCGCACGACGCCGCCACCGCGTCTCCGATCTCGGCCCGTGGAGAGCCGACGCGGCCGAACGGCGTGCGGCGTCCGGACTCGTAGTCGCACGCGACGGCCCAGTAGTTCGGGTGCTCGACCCACGAGCCGGGAACGGCGCGACTCACGACTTCCTTCAGGGAGTCGGTCGACATGAAGCCCGACGGCAGCCAGCCGGCCAGCATCTGGAGCGGCGTATGCCGCAGCGGGTTCGAGAGCGCGGTGAGCGCCATGCGCAGCGAGCCCGGTCCGATCGGCGGCAGGCCTCGATGGATCCTGAAGGAGGCGCCCGCGGCGCGGTCCGCGTCAGCCGCCGGGCGGCCATCCGGGCCGGTGAGCCCGTCGAAGACCTCGCCGCGCGAGTGGGCGACCATGAACCAGGGCGGCACACCGGCCGCCGCGAGGGCCCCGATCATCGAGCCCGCCGACGTGCCGACGATGAACTCCGAGCTGCCCGGATCCCAGTCGGTCTCCTTCGCCAGGGCGCTGAGGCCACCGGTGAGCCACGCACCGCCGAGCACGCCACCCGCGCCGAGCACCAGGCCAACTCTCACGGACAGCCGCTTCCCTTCACATCTCCAGCGTAAACCCGGTGGGCGGCGGTGGGCTAGGACTCGCCCGTCTCGGGGTCCGAGTAGGCGCGCTTTCTCCAGGGCGGCTTCACCTCGTCGTCGAGCGGGCGGTAGGAGTCCCGGTCGAGGGGCTCGAGCGGGATCAGGCGCAGGCCCTCGCCGCTCGTGGAGCGTTCGTCGAGGTTCCGGCCGGGGACGAGCGGCACTCGGGGCCGGTGTGGCGAGGGCCACTGCGGCGGCGTGATGAAGCGGGGGATTCCGGGCCCGTTGCGCGGGTTGTGCTGCCGTGGCGTCACGCGGAACGGCACATGGCCGGCATGGCTGCCGCGCGAGACACGGACCCAACCGGTCGGGCGGATCCACTGGTTCCGGCATTCCCGCCACTTGCAGCCCTGGTAGTGGCCGTGCGCGCTCGCCCGGACCCAGGTGCTCCCGTCCGGATCGATGCGGACGAAGACGCCCTCCCAGTCGTCGCGGTGAAAGCCCGGGTAGTGCGGCGTGCCTGACACGAGCTCCCGGAGGCGCGGCAGAATCCAGGAGCGCTCCCAGAGCCGGTCAGACCCGGCCACGGCGGTGTTCGAGTCGGGGAAGTAGAGCCAGTACTGGAGGTAGAGGCGGCCGCCGCGCCGGATCACGTGGGTGAAGGCGGTGGCGCGCACGTGGCGGCCGTCGACCCACGTGCGCGTCGAGAGCTGGGTCATCCGGTGCGCTCGCGCAGCGAGCCTGCCGGCAGCGCCGCCAGTCCACGGGCAACTCGCGTTCACCGTGACTCATAGACGAGGCTCGGAGCCTGGTCCCGAAGCGCGCCCGCCACGTCCTCGCCGTACGCGAGCTCCAGTGCCTCCTCCGCCTGCTGGCACCCGCGCGTGGCCGCGCACATGAGGTGGTGCGCCAGAAAGCCGCCCACGGAGCGAGGCGTCGATCACCGGGCTGACCGCCGCAGCCGCGCCGAGGGCAAGCGACACGAGCAGGATGAGGCCGACCAGCTCGACGCTCGCCTGGCCGCTGCTCGCGCGCCGGGTGGGCACTCACCGCGGGCCCCGGATCAGGTCCCAGTCGCGCACGAGGTCCACCGGGCTGAGACAGTCGTTCACCATCCGCAGGTCCTCGGAGAGCGGAATCGGCACGTGCGGAAAGCGGACCTCCGGATGCAGGAACCCGTACCGGGCACGCTCGTAGCCCAGGCAGAGCATCCACGAGCGCCGCCACAGGACGCCCGGCGCACGCACCAGCCGCTCCGGGAGCGCCCGTGGGCGGGCCCGGGGCGTCCGGCGAGCGCCCGGTGCGATCGGCACGAGCGGCGGCGCGCTGACCATGCCGTGGGGGACGTCGGCCCCCGGGCGCGCGGCGCCGCCCGGCGGGGCCTCGCAGCCGCCGCGGGCGGCGCAGCCGATCGCGTGCAGCAGCTCGGGGCCGAGGGCGTCGGCGTCCGCGCGCGGCGCGAACCGGACGATGGCCGCCAGGGTCAGCGTGAGCAGCAGCACGACCCCGATCCACTCGACACTGGCCTGCCCACCCTCGGCGCGCATGACCGGCGACCGTACGCGCGCGTGGCGCACCGGTGGGCGCACGGAAGCGACGAGGGCGCTACAGAGGAACGACGACGCGCTGCGCGGCGCTCGCCTGAGCGGCCTCGATGACGCGCAGCGTGGCGATGCCGGCCTCGAGGGTCACGGGCGGCGGCTCGCCTCCGGACGTGCGGATCGCTCGCTCCATCCGCTCGTAGAACTCGACGTAGCGGCCTCGCGCCGTCTCCAAAGGCAACGCGTCGTCCTCGCTGCCCAGCAGACCCCACGACTCGGGCGGCTCCTCGCCGAAGCCCGGGTCTCCCGGGCGCGCGCCGGATTTCAGCGCCTCCTCCTGCACGTCGAGTCCCCATTTCACGTACGCGGCGCGCGAGCCGAGCGCCCTCAGCCGCGGCCCGGGCTGCGCGGCAAGCATCGACGCCCACAGGTGGGAGCGACGCGCCTGACGAGTGCTCGAGGGCGAGGAAGACGTCGTCGTCCACCTCCGCGCCAGGCCGCAGCCGCCGCAGCTCGGCGTACACCGAGGTCGCCGGACCGAGCAGCTCGAGCACCTGGTCGATCAGATGCGGGCCGAGGTCGAACAGGAGCCCGCCCGCGTCCTCGGGGCCCCCACCCTCCCGCCACCTGTCCTGGTCGACCTCGGGGCGCCAGCGCTCGAAGCGCGACTCCAGCCGCGCGAGCTCCCCGAGCGACCCATCGGAGATCAGCCGCCGCAGCGTCAGGAAATCACCGTCCCAGCGCCGGTTGTGGAAGACGCTCGCCACCACGCCGTGCTCCTCGGCGGCGTCCGCGAGCCGCTGGGCATCCGCCACGCTCGCCGCCAGCGGCTTGTCCACCACGAGGTGGAGCCCCGCCTCAACCGCGGCCAGCCCGAGCGGCACGTGCTCGCGGTTCGGCGCCGCCACCACCACGAGGTCGTGCGAATCCGCGGCGCCGAACAGCGCGTCGGCGTCCGGCAGCACCTCCACCCCGGGGTGCACGGTGCGCGCCTGCTCGGCGCGCTCGGGATTGGAGGTGACGACGGACGCCAGCGAGAGACCGGGCACGGCCTCGACGAGCGGCGCGTGGAACGCCGACCCGGCGAGGCCGTAGCCGATCAGCCCGACCCTGAGTGGTTCCCCCGACCCGGGGGTCAGACCCGTCCCGCTGCCTGCCGTTGCCGGCGTGCGATCGCGTCGATCATCACGGCGGCAGGAGCAGCACCGCCCCCGTGACTATGAACTTCACCGACGACTGCAACGCGAGCAGGTCCATGCCGTTCGAGATCGAGGTGATCACGAGCGCGCCCAGCAGGGCGTGCCACACGCTGCCGCGACCTCCGAACAGGCTCGTCCCAGCGATCACCGGCCCTGCGATAGCGAGCAGCAGGAAGTCACCCGAACCGGACGATTGGTTCACCGCAAGCAGGCGCGACGCCGCCATGATGCCGCCGATCGCGGCCATGGTCGAGGCGATCATGAACACGATCACGCGCACGCGCGTGACACTGATGCCGGCCCGTCGTGCCGCCTCGGCGTTGCCGCCCACGGCGAAGATGTGCCGTCCGAACGTTGTTCGGGTCGTGATGTAGAAGAAGACCAGGCAGAACCCCACGAGGATCAATGCCGCGAGCGGCACCCCGCGGTCGTCGTTGAGCACCCAAACGGCCACCAGCGTCGCGACCGCCACGAGCCCGATTCGCAGGACGAGCAGGCCGACCTGCGGCGCGGACAGGCCCTGCGCGACGCGCTTCTGCCGGCCCCGCAGCGCCAGCGCCGCGTAGGCTCCGATCGCCACCAGCGCGATGATCCACCCAACCGTGTCGCTGTAGAAGGTGCTCGTCAGCCCGAGGATCTTCGGATCGTTGAGGTTCACGGTGCCCGTCTCACCCAGCACCTCGAGCTGGAACCCAGGCCACGCTAAGAGCCCGGCCAATGTCACGACGAAGGATGGGACACCGAAGCGCGTGAACACCGAGCCCTGGAACAGCCCGATCGCGGTGCCGGCCGCCACGCCGGCGGCTATCGCCAGGTACGGCGACCAGCCGTGCTTGACGCTCAATACCGCCATGATCGCCGCACACAGGCCGCTCACCGCGCCAACCGAGAGGTCGATCTCGCCGAGCAGCAGCACGAGCACAATGCCGATCGAGACGATTCCGACGGCCGTCATCTGGAGCACGAGGTTGGACAGGTTGACCGAGCTCATGAAGCGCGGTTCCTGGGCGTAGAAGACCAGCCAGATGACGGCCAGCGCTAGGACGACTCGCAACTCCGCGAGATCGCCCGCTATGAAGCGCCGCAGTAGCTCGCCCCGGGGACTGCGGACCTCGAGTCGTCGTCGTCGACGGTCAACGCCACCCACGCTCATTGCTTGCCTCCGTTCCCCGAAGCACCGGTGATCGCCGCAACGACCTGGTCCTGGCTGGCATCCGTGCCGAATTCACCGGCCTTCTGGCCGAGCCGCAGCACGAAGATCCTGTCCGCCACCTCGAACACATCCGCGAGGTTGTGGCTGATCACGAGCACGCCGTAGCCGCGGTCGCGCAGACGCTTGACCAGCGAGAGCACCATGGCCGTCTGTCGCACGCCGAGAGCGGCTGTCGGCTCGTCAAGCATCACGAGCTTGGGCTCGCCGAGCAGCGAGCGAGCGATCGCCACCTGCTGCCGCTGTCCACCGGACATCGTGCCGACCTCGGCCCGCACGTACGTGATCGTCACGGCGAGGTTCTCGAGCAGCTCGCCGGTCTGCTTCTCCATGCCGACCTCGTCGAGCTGGTGCAGCACCCCGGCCCCGGTTTCCTCGCGCCCGAGGAAGAGGTTCTCGACCACGTCGAGGTTGTCGCAGAGGGCGAGGTCCTGGTAGACGGTCGCGATCCCGAGGTGGACCGCGTCGGTCGGGCTCGTAATGGTGACCTCCTTGCCCTCGAACGAGATCGTCCCCGAGTCGGCCGGGATGGATACCGGCGATGGTCTTCACGAGCGTGGACTTGCCGGCGCCGTTGTCGCCCACCAGCGCCACCACCTCGCCGGGCTGAACCTCGAAGTCCACGTCGCTGAGCGCCTGGACCGGGCCGAAGCTCTTGCTCACCCCCTTTAGAGAAAGCACGGGGGTGCTCCCGTCCGCGTTCATTCCTTGAAGCTCCTTTCGGGGTGGGCCGACGAGGGGCGCCCCGGGGGGCGCCCCTCGCATTCTGCCCACGTTCCCTACTGGATGCCAGCCGCCTTGCAGCCAGCGGCGTACTTGCCGGTGCAGATCTCGTCCACCGACCAGAACCCATCCTTGATGATCGTGTCGTTGATGTTGTCCTTGGTGACCGCCACGGGCGTCAGCAGGATCGACGGCACCTGCTTCGTCCCGTTATCGATCTGGTCGTCCGCTGCGGGCGGGTCCTCACCCTTAGCGAGCGCCACGGCGAGCTCCGCCGCGGCCTCGGCCTCGGCCTTGATCGCCTTGTAGACCGTCATGTACTGCTCGTCGATCGAGGATCCGCTGGATGGCCGCGAGCTCCGCGTCCTGCCCGGTCGTCGGGCGGGTCTTCGTCGGATCGATGCCGTTGCCCTTCATGGCAGCGATCGCCCCGCCGGCGGTTCCGTCATTGGCGGCGTAGACGCCCACGAAGCCGTCCTTGCCGACGGCCGTGATCGCCTGCTCCATCTCCTGCTGGGCCTTGTCGGGGCTCCAGTCGGGCGTGTCGTACTCCTTCGCGACCTTGTAGTCGCTGGTGTCGATGACGCTGTGCGCGCCCTCCTTGAACAGCTTGGCGTTGTTGTCCGTCGGGGCGCCGTTGATCATGATGATGCTGCCCTTGGCGCCGTCGTCGGTGAGCTTCTTGACGAGGCTCTCGCCCTGGAGCTTGCCGACCTGCTCGTTGTCGAACGAGATGTAGTAGTCGATGTCGGCGTCCGTGATCAGGCGGTCGTAGCTGATCACCGGGATCTGCCGACTGACTTCGCGCGAGTCACGATCGCGCCAGCAGACGCCGCGTCCACCGGGTCGAGCACGAGGACCTTCGCGCCCTTCGTGATGGCGGCCTCAGCCTGCTGCTGCTGCTTGGCCGCGTCCTGGTCCGCGTTCGAGTAGATGATCTCGCAGTCCGCGCAGAGCTCCTTCGCCTTTTTCTCGAAGTTCGGACGGTCCTGAGACTCGTAACGGGCCGTCTTCGACTCCGGCAGGAGCAGTGCGATCGAGCCACTCTCGCCGCCACCGCCGCCACCGCCACTGCTTCCACTATCCGAACTGCCGTTGTCGTCGTCACCGCACGCTGCGAGTGCCATTGCACCCACCAGCGCGAAGATCACGCCGACCGTTCTGAGCTTGAGCATTGAGCCCTCCTTACCGAGTTGCCGTTGCCTTCTTCTTGACCGCCGGGGCCGGCCCGCTCCATGCGGGACCGGCCTCATGGAGCACGAGCGCCACCGCGCCGAGCAACTCGGCACGCTCCCCGAGCTCGCCGAGGACGATCTCCACGTCCTCCGCTGCGCTCGGAATGGCTCGCAGTCCAACTGCTTCTCTGAGCGGGTCGAGCAGCACGTCTCCGGCGACGGCCATGCTGCCCCCCACGATGATCCGCTCGGGGTTGATGAGGTTGCACAGGTCCGCCACGGCGGCCCCGATGTGGCGGCCGGCGTCGGCGAGCGCGCGCCGGCATCCGGGATCGCCGTCGACGGCCCGCTGGGTCACGTCGTCCGGGCCGAGCGGCTCGCCGAGGCTGCGGCTCAGAAGGCCCGCTATCGCCGCGGCACTTGCGTACGTCTCGAGGCAGCCGCGGCTCCCACAGCGGCAGATGTCGCCCGTCTCGTCGAGCGACGTGTGGCCAATCTCTCCGGCGGTTCCGCCAGCGCCCCCGAACAGTCGCCCGTCGATCACGATTCCGGCGCCGATTCCCGTCGCCAGCTTGAGGTAAACGACCGCGGAGGCGCCGCGACCGGCGCCCCAGGTGGCCTCGGCCAGCGCGCCTAGGTTCGCGTCGTTGCGCAGCCAGACCTCCATGCCGAGCCGATCGCTCATCCGCTCGGCCGCGTGGGTGCCTGCCCAGCCGGGCAGGATGGCCGACGACCCCACCACGCCGCTGCTATGGACCGGCCCGGGAAGGCCCATCCCGACGCCGAGCACCCGGTCGCGGTCCGCGCCCGCGGCGCCCAGGACGAGCTCGACCATCTCGGTGGCGCTATCGATTCCGGTGGCGGCGTCGTAGTCGTCGGGCATCTCGCGCCACTCCTCCGCGAGGAGCTCGTGCGAGAGGTCGGCGAGCGCGACCGCGAGGTGGCGCTTGCCGAAGTCGACGCCGATGGCGAGGCCCGCCGCGGGATAGAGGGCGATCGGCGCCGGCGGGCGGCCACCGCCGCCGGGGGAGCGCCCGTCCGGATCGCGGTCGACCACGATCCCCTCGGCCTGGAGCGCGGCGACGATCGTCGAAACGGTCGAGCGCGACAGGCGCGTGTAGCGGGCCAAATCGGCGCGGCTGGTGACCCCCAGGATCTGCAGCGCCTGAATCACGCGCAGCCGGTTCGTCTCGCGCAGGGACGGCGTCGTCCCTGGCTCCTCCTCCATGGGCGCGATCCTCTCCGACCTCAACGCGAGGTTTGTCAAGGGCTCGGCCGAAGTCGGCGCAAAACACAGCCTTTCTTTGTTCGATCTCGCCGCAAGTGCCCGAGTGCCATCCGGCACGGCAAGGATGGTTCATGGCACGACTTCGGTGGTATTGATCGGGAGATGACGACGGCCACACGCGACTGCGACACCGCGCCGAGCGACGGAATCGCGTCTCTCTCAGAGCGCTTCGACCCGGACGTGATGCACGTGCCCGGCGGGCGTGCGCGCGTCCGTTTGGTCGTGACCGGCGGGCAATCGCGCGACGCGGTGATCGCGGGGCGGCGGCTCCGGCTGCGTGACGCGGACGAGAGCGCCAAGGCGGACTGCGTGCTGAGCGCGAACCCGGCCACGTGGCGAAAGATCGCCGCCGACATACGCGGCGGCATGGACGCGTTCCGTGCCGGGCGGCTCCAGATCCGCGGCAGCCTTCACGTGGGCGTTGGCTTCCTCGCCGCGACGAACGGCTCCCAGGAGCGGGGACGACTCGAGTTCGAGATGGTGCGCACGCGCGGGTTCGGCTCGATGTCGGTCCTCTCTGCCGGCACCGGCCCCGAGACGATCGTCTGCCTGCACGGGCTCGGCGGGACGAAGGCCTCCTTCCTCCCCACCGTCTCCGCGCTGGCCGACAGCTATCGCGTCGTCGCGATCGACCTGCCGGGATTCGGCGAGTCCGACAAGCCGATCGGCGCGCCCTACGACGCGCCCTGGTTCGCCCGCTCCGCATTCGCTGCGATGGACGCACTCGGAATCGAGCGGGCGCACATCGCCGGCAACAGCATGGGCGGACGGGTGGCGATCGAGGCCGGGCTCGTGGATCCCGACCGGACCGCCGCGCTGCTGCTGCTGAGCCCGGCGCTCGCCTGGCTGCGCTCGCGCCCGTGGGCGCCGATGCTGCGGGCCCTGCGGCCGGAGCTCGGGCTGATCCAGCCCGCACCGCGCCCTGTGGTCGAGGCGATGGTCCGCCGGCTCGTGCCGGCCGCCAATGGCGGCTGGACCGCGGCGGGCGTTGACGAGTTCCTGCGCGCGTATCTGAGCCGCAGCGGGCGGGCGGCCTTCTACGCCGCGGCGCGCAACATCTACCTGGACGAGCCCCACGGCGAGCACGGGTTCTGGACCCGCCTCGAGACGCTTCAGTGCGACTCGCTGTTCGTCTGGGGCCGCAAGGACACGCTCGTGCCGATCGGCTTCATGAAGCACGTCGAGAAGGCGTTGCCGCAGGCACGCCACGTCGAGCTCCCCTGCGGCCACGTGCCTCAGGTCGAGCGGCCGCGCGAGACGCACGCGGCCATCCGGAAGTTCCTGGCGGACCGCTAAAGCGGTACAACCTCTCGGGTGAGCTTCCCGCCCGGCCCCAGGATGCCGAGCCTCATGCAGGCCGCGTTCGTGACGGCGTCGCCGTACGGCTGGATGATCAGGCGCTGGCGCCGCTACGGGGACGTCTTCTCGTCGCGCTTCCCGATCTTCGGCCGGGTCGTCTACGTGGCCGATCCCGCCGAGGTGAAGCGCGTCTTCACCGGCGACCCCACCATCTTCCACGCCGGCGAGGCCAACTCGCTCGCGCTCGGCGACGCGCTCGGCGAGCACTCGCTTCTGACGCTCGACGAGCAGCGCCACATGAGCCAGCGCAAGCTTCTGCTCCCGCCCTTCCACGGCGAGAGCGTGCGCCGCTACGTGGAGGTGATGGCCGAGGCCACCGAGACGCGAGGTCGCGAGCTGGCCGCTCGGCAAGGAGATCGAGCTGCGCCCGCGCATGCAGGCGATCACGCTCGAGGTGATCCTGCGCGCTGTCTTCGGCGTGCGCGACGACGCACGCATGGATCTCTTCCGCGAGCGCATCCCGCCGCTCGGCGAGCTGACGAGCGTGCTCAACTGGATGCCGTTCTTCGAGCGCGACCTCGGCGGGCTCACCCCGGCGGCCCGCTTCCGCAAGGCACTGGCCGCCGTCGACGAGCTGATCTACGCGGAGATCGCCGACCGGCGTGCCGCGGACGATGGCGAGGCGCGCGACGACGTGCTCTCGCTGCTTCTGTCGGCGCGGCACGAGGACGGCACGGCGATGACCGACGTGGAGCTGCGCGACGAGCTGATGACGCTGCTCACCGCGGGCCACGAGACCACCGCCACCGGGCTGTCGTGGGCCTTCGAGCGCCTGCTGCGTACCCCGCGCGTGCTCGAGCGCCTCATCGAGTCGCTCGACGACGACGACTACCTGGATGCGGTGGTGAAGGAGACGCTGCGCGTGCGGCCGGTGATCGTGGACGTGGCGCGCAAGCTCACGCGCGACACGGAGGTGGCCGGCTGGCAGCTGCCAGCGGGGACGCTCGTGCTCCCCGCGATCGCGGTGCTCCATGCCCGCCCGGACCTGTACGAGTCGCCCGAGGAGTTCAGGCCCGAGCGGTTCCTCGACGGGGGTGTGGAGTCGTACGCGTGGATCCCGTTCGGCGGCGGGGTGCGGCGCTGCATCGGCGCCTCGTTCGCGCAGGTCGAGATGCGGACCGTGCTGCGCGAGGTGCTGAAGCGCGTGCGCCTGCGGGCGCCCTCGCAGCGTCCCGAGCGCGGGGTGATCCGGCACGTGACCGTCGTGCCTGGGCGCGGCTGCCGCGTGATCGTCGACGAGCGGCTAGCCGTCGAGCCGGCGGCGGAACTCGCCGGCGCCGAGAACGGTCGCCCCGGCGTCGCGGACGCGCCGAGCAAGCTCGCCGTCCGAGGTCACGACTGACAGATCCGCGGGGTCCCGGTCGGACTCCACGATCGCCGCTATGTCGTCGTCGGCCGCGTCCGGCCCGCGGCGCGAGGCGAACTGCACCGTCACGCCTGGGCCGCCCTCCAGGTCGAACGGCCTGCCGTCGAGCACGACCGTGACCGGGTCGCCGCTGCGCTCGGCGAAGCTGTCGAGCTCCTCGACCAGCGCGCGCATCGCACCCGGGCGGTCACGCCACCATCCCGTCGGCCGCGAGCCGATCACGTTCATGCCGTCCACCAGCCATCTCACCGCCGGCGTCTCACGAACAGGATCACCGCGCCGATCAACAGCAGTCCGGCGAACAGCTGCAGGCCGAGCGACACGCCCGTGCCCTCGTCCTTTGTGGCCTCGCGGATCGCGCCGAACATGATCGATGCGCCGAAGAAGAGCACCAGGGTCCAGAGGACGGTGTCGCGGTTCACCGGCCGGACGATACCCCCGGCTAGTCTCGATCGCCGTGACTGACAGGCCCGTACTCGCCGGTGTGCTCGGCGCGATGGTGATCGCGTTCTCCGCGATCCTCGTACGGCTCGCGGAGGTGTCGCCCTCCACCGCCGCATTCTTCCGCTGCGCGTACGCGCTGCCCGTGCTCGCGCTGCTGGCGTGGCTCGAGAGCCGGCGCTACGGGCGGCGAACGCTGCGCGAGCGCGTGCCGCTCTGGATCGCGGGCGTGATGTTTGCCGCCGACCTCACGTTCTGGCACCACTCGATCGAGGCGGTGGGTGCCGGGCTCGCCACGGTCCTCGGCAACATTCAGGTCGTGCTTGTCGGCCTGCTGGCCTGGGTGGCGCTCGGCGAGCGGCCGGACAACCGCTCGCTGGCCTCGATCCCCGTCGTGTTCGTCGGCGTGGTCCTGATCTCCGGGGTCGTCGGGAGCGGCGCGTACGGCGACGACCCGCTGCTCGGAGTGGTCTTCGGCGTGCTCACCGCGATCACCTACGCGCTCTTCATCCTGATTCTGCGGCAGGGCAACACCGACGTCCGCCGGCCGGCCGGCCCCCTGTTCGACGCGACGCTCAGCGCAGCCGTGTTCTCCGCGATCGGCGGCATCGTGGTCGGTGACATCCAGTGGGCCCCGGACCTCGAGGCGCAGGCCTGGCTGGTGCTGCTGGCGCTGACCTCACAGGTGCTCGGATGGCTATTGATCTCGGTGTCGCTGCCGCGCCTGCCGGCGGTGCTCACCTCGATCGTGCTGATGCTCCAGCCGGTGACCACCGTCTTCCTCGGCGCGGTGCTCCTGTCCGAGGCACCCTCGGGTGTTCAGCTGCTCGGCGTTGCGATCGTGATCGTCGGCGTGGCCGCCGCGACGCTGAAGCCGCGAGAGCGTGCACCGGCGCCGGTCTGAGCTTGTGGCGCGTCCCGCCATGTGACAGATTCTGTGGCCCCTCAGACGGGCGGTGGCGCTTGGACTCGCCTCGCGTACAGCTGATTCAAAGACTCTTCGAACTCATGGAGACGGAGAACCTCGCCCGCGCGTCGGAGGAGTTGCTCGCGCACTCGGTCGACGACGTCGTCTTCGAGCCGCACTCGGCACAGGGCCGTGTGCTCCAGGGCCACGAGGAGCTGCGCAGCTTCTGGGAGAGCTTCGAAGGGGACGGCAGCCAGGTTCGGGCAGGTGCCTACTCGATGACCGAGGAGGGGGACTCCGTGCTCGTGAGCGGCTGGGTCCGGACCATCAGGGACGGCCGGCTGGCCGACACGCAGTCGCGCTGGGTCTACCGCTTCAACGAGGACGACCAGGTCGTTAGCGCGCGCGTCGAGCGCGCCTAGGCCGCGGCAGGTCGGGCGTCGGGCTCCGCGGCGGGCCGCGGTGCAAGCAGCGCACCGCCGAAGCAGAACTCCCGGCCCAGCGCGAGGTCGGCGTCGAGGATCTTCCGGTAGTCGCGGGCCGAGACCATCCCGGCCTCGTCGCGCTCCCAGCGGTCGGCCGAGATGCGCGCCACCCAGCCGCGCCCGTAGGGCTGGGCGAGCAGGGCATGCGGTGCGCGCCGGAGCAGCGGGTTCAGCTCGACGAGCGCGCCGCGGACCGGCGAGCCCACGGCGACGGTGCGGCTCGAGCGCCCCTGCACGGTCGCGAGCGTCTCCCCCACGTCCACGCGATCGACCGCCCAGTACTCGATCTCCGGCGTGTACCAGAGCACCTCGCCAAGCGGGGCCGTGACGCCCACTGTCGCGATGCCGTCCTCGATCCGCGCCCAGACGTGGCGGCCGGGCAGGTACTGGCGGTCGGATGGAAGTGCGAAGCGGGCGGACGGAGCGGTGGCCACGACGGAGATATCACTCACGAAACGCGAGCCTGATGCGTACCCCGGACGGAAAGCTCAGGCGATCTCGACTATCCGCCAGGGCGCGTCGGCCGGCCCGTCCAGAGCCAGGGTCCAGCGCTCCGTGAACGTGGCCGCGCTGTCCTTCGATCCGCTCACGACAGTAGCCGTGTCGCGGTTCTCCACATAGCGCCGGCCTCCCAGCTCCAGGTCGACCGTCATGGTGGCCGGCACCTCCGCCACCTGCACTCCCGCGATCCGGATCCGCTTCACGAGCGGGCCGCGCACCACGAGGCGCGTCGCACGCGTGGCGTCGCCGCCGTAGAGAAGTCCGGCAACGGCCTCCGGCGACGCGATCCGCTCGAGCGCGGCGTCGTCCCCATCCACCGCCTCGGTCCACGCCGCGACCGCGCGCCGGGCGGCCGCCTCCAGCACGTCGGGGGCAAAGCGGGCGTCCGCGAGCGACAGGTCGAGGGCGTGGGCGCGAGCGTCACCGTCGAAGTCCAACTGGGCGAGGTCAGCGGTCGTGAAGCCCTCCGGAAGCCCGTCCGCCACCGCAAGCTCGGTGAGCGACTCGTCGTCGAGGCGCTGCTCGTCCGACCATGGCGAGGCCACGATCTGCCCGTCGAGGTGATGGTCGCCCTCCGCGCGCTGTTCGATCGACTGGACCATCCATGCGCCGTTCGAGCGCGCGAGCGTCCAATACTCGACCAGGGTCACGACCTCGTCCTTCTCGCCGGAGCGCATCACTCGCTTGCCGGCGCGGTCCTCCACATACGCCTTCAGCTTCGCCTCGATCCGGACGACCGCCCGGTCCTCTTCGTCGTCCTCGCGGTTCGTGATGCCCACGTACAGCACGGTCGGGTCGCCGATCACCTCCACGCGGTTGTGCCAGCCCTTCTGGTCGAAGTCGTCCAGACGGCGCTTCCACTCCACGAGCAGGTCAGCTCCCACCAGCCGAGCGAGACCCTCGCGGTCGCGGGCGTCCCAGGCCATCTGCGCCGCGCGGAAGAGCGCGACCGCGTGCCGCTCGAGCTCGTCCGAGGCGAAGTAGGCGTCGTCCTCTGCGGCCTCTGCGGCGGCGGTCCGCACCTCGCGGTCGCGCTCCCGGAGCTTGCGCCGGTAGCGGATCGTGTGGAACACCAGGTAGAGAAAAAAGACCCCGAAGAGGCCGAACACCAGGACCGCCACGATCGGGTCGCCCTCGCCGCTGCCCGACGAGCCGCCACCGAAGCCGCCGCCCCCTCCGCCTCCGCCGCCGCCGAACCCCCCGCTGCCGGAGCCGGCCTGAGCGAGAATCAGCGGTATCGACCCCATCCAGTGGGGAGGATAAGAAACGGGCGAGCGGACGGCGCAAACCGGTGGTAGCGTGCGGCAATGGCCACGAGATTCGCCCTCTTCACCTCGCTGACGATCGTCCTGCTAGCCGCACCGGCCAGCGCCCTTGCCGCGGATGTCGTGGTGCCGAGCTCCGTGGCGGGTACGACCGCCGTTCCCGCGGACGGGTCGAGCACGCTGACGCTTCGCTGCCCAGCCTCGGCGGTGGCGCTGAACGCGGCCGTGACGAACCACGACCCCGGTGTGACCGTCCGGCGCTCCATCCCGGGCCGCGGGGCCGGCACCTGGCGCTTCCGCCTCACGGGTACGGACGGCGGAGGAGGAGTGCGGGCAGTGCTGCGCTGCGTACGCCTGCAGCTGCCGGCGGGCATAGGCGGAGCGAGGCTCAACGTGAGCACCCGCAGGCCGCCGGTCGCGGTGCCCGCCGGCGGTAGAACCACCGTGCGGCTCCGCTGCGGCCGTGCGTGGGTCGGCACCGGATACGGCTTTGACCCCGGCACGCGCGGAGAGACGCGGCTCGCCTCGGTCGTTCCGCGAGCGCATGGCTGGGACTTCACGATCCAGAACGACGCAGCGGCCGCGCGCACGGCCCGCGTGAGCGCCCGCTGCCTGCGGCAGACGGTGACCTCCAGCCAGGGCGCCCAGTTGCGCTTCGGCGTCGCGCGCCCGAGGTTCGTGGACGCTGTCGGGGCCCCGCCCGGATCCGTCGGCACGTTCACCCACAGCTGCCGAGAGAGCCAGTTCAGCCTCGCAACCGGCTTCGCCGTCGGCGCGGCGGATCAGGTGAGATTCAGGCTCACGCATCCGGAGGGTCGGCGGGCGGGCCGCTTCAGGTTCCGGGGCGCAGCGAGCGACGACGTGACGAGCACCTTCCTGGCGTGCCTCGGCCGCAGGTCCACGTTCGGCTAGCCCGCGGCGCGGGCGCACTAGCATCCCGCGCCGCATGCAGTTCGACCTGACCGAGGAGCAGCAGGACATCCGGCGGCTCGTCCGCGACTTCGCGGATGGCGAGGTTCGGCCGGTGGCGGAGGAGCTCGACCGCGAGAAGCGCTTCCCGTACGAGATCGTCGCGAAGCTCGGCGGCCTCGGGCTGATGGGGATCCCCTATCCCGAGGAGTACGGCGGAGGGGGCGCGGACAACCTGAGCTATGCGATCGCGATCGAGGAGCTGGGGCGGGTGGATTCAAGCGTGGCGATCACCGTTGCCGCGCACACCTCGCTCGGCACGTGGCCGCTGTACGCGTTCGGGTCCGACGACCAGAAGGAAGAATGGATGCCGAGGCTCTGCGCGGGCGAGCGTGCTCGGCGCCTTCGGCCTCACCGAGCCCGAGGCGGGCTCCGATGCCGGCAACACGCGCACGCGCGCGGAGCTCGACGGCGACGACTGGGTGATCAACGGCGCGAAGCAGTTCATCACCAACAGCGGCACGGACATCTCGGGGTTCGTCACGATCACGGCGCGAACCGGAGACGACGAGGTCTCGAACCTGCTCGTCCCGAACGGCACGCCCGGTTACGAGGTCGGCGCGTCCTACCGCAAGATGGGCTGGAACGCCTCCGACACGCGCCCGCTCAGCTTCGAGGACTGCCGCGTGCCCGAGGAGAACCTGGTCGGTCCGCGCGGGCACGGCTTCCGGCAGTTCCTGCAGACGCTCGACGGCGGGCGCATCGGCGTGTCGGCGCTCGGCGTGGGACTGGCCCAGGGCGCGCTCGACGAGGCGCTCGCCTACGCGAAGGAACGGGTGGCGTTCGGCAAGCCGATCTCGAAGTACCAGATGATCCAGGCCAAGCTCGCCGACCTCTCCACCGAGATCGAGGCGGCGCGCCTCCTCACCTACAAGGCCGCCATGGAGAAGGACCTCGGCCGCAACTTCTCGCTCACCGCGGCACAGGCGAAGCTGAAGACGGGTCGGCTCGCGGTGCGCGCCACCGAGGAGGCCGTGCAGATTCACGGCGGCTACGGCTACATCGAGGAGTACCCGGTGTGCCGTTTCTACCGTGACGCGAAGATCCTCACCATCGGCGAGGGGACCGACGAGGTCCAGCAGATGGTCATCGCTCGCGCGCTTGGCTGCTGAGGGTTAGGCTCGCGCCACCACCCCCGATCCCAAGGAGGAACCATGGCTGATGCTGGCCTCTTCATCGGCTGGGGCCAGGTCGTACGCGGGCGGGAGGATCGCGCCCTCGACGTCTTCAACGAGACGATCGAGCTGTACGGCCAGATGCAGTCCGACGGTCGCATCGAGAGCTTCGAGGTGTGTCTGCTCCAGCCGCACGGCGGCGAGCTCGGCGGCTTCGAGCTCATTCGCGGGAGCGAGGAGCAGATCGATGCGCTGCGCCGGTCCGAGGATTTCGAGCGCATAAACACGAAGGCGTCGCTCATCGTGGACGACCTCGGCATCGTGGACATGTTGATCGGCGAGGGCCTCGGTCGCGCGATGGCGATCTACCAGGAGGAGATCGCGGTAGTCGCATAGACGTTCGTGGCTAGGGTGCGGCGCCGATGCGTCGCACCCTCGCCCTCTGGCTGCTGCTCTTCGCCGCGTACGCGGCCACCCTGGGCCTGAGCGCCTTCGGCGCCTCGGACTACGGCGGCGACGAGCCCCACTACCTGCTGGCCGCCGAGTCGATCGTCGAGGACGGCGACGTGGACGTTCTCGACGAGTACGCGGACCGGGCGTACGCCGACTTCTATCCGTACGAGCTGGACCGCCACGGCCGCACGTCCGAGGGCCGGCTGAACGAGCCGCACGGGGTTGGCTTTCCGCTGCTGATCGCGCCCGCGTACGCGATCGGTGGCGTGAAGGGAGTGGAGCTGTTCCTGGCGGCGATCGCGGCCCTGGCGGTGGCGCTCGCGTACCGGCTGGCGTTGCGAGTGGCGCCCGACCCATGGGCGCTCGGGGCTGCCCTCGCCGTGGGGCTCAGCCCGCCGTTCCTGGCCTATGGCAGCGCCGTCTATCCGGAGCTCGCGGCGGGCGCGGCGCTCGCCGGGGCGGCGCTGCTGGCGCTGCGCCTGCGAGAGCGGGTCACGCGGCCGGACGCGTTCGCATGCTTCGCACTGCTCGGGGCGCTGCCGTGGCTCGGCACGAAGTTCGTGCCGGCGGGCGTGGTGATCGGAGCGGTCGCGGTCCGGACGCTTTGGCGCACGCCGCGGCGGACGCTGGCGGTCGGCGCGGTCGAGGTGTCGCTGTTCTCCGTGGCGCTCTACGTGGCCTTGAACGAGGCGCTCTACGGCGGCCCGACGCCGTATGCGGCGGACGTTCCGGGCGAGAGTGCCACAGACACCAGCTCACCGGGCGGCTACCTGGAGCGCAGCTATCGCCTGGTGGCGCTCTTCCTCGACCGCGATTACGGGCTGCTGCGCTGGGCGCCCGTGTTCGTGCTGGCCTTCGCCGGGCTCTGGTGGCTGTGGCACTCGCATCGAGAGCGGTTGGCGCAGGCGGTGCCGGGGGTGCGCGACATCGAGCTCTCGGCTGCGCTCTGCGCCGCTGCGTTCGGGGCTCAGCTCGTGGTGGCCGCCTTCGTGGCGCCCACGATGTTCGGCTTCTGGTTCCCGCCTCGCCACCTCCTGGCCGGGCTGCCGCTGGCGGTTCCGCTCGTGGCCATCGGCCTGCGACACATGCCGCGGATCGGGACGGCGCTGGCCGCGCTCACGGTGGCCGGGTCGGCGTGGCTCTACGCCGACGTGCGCTGGGGCGACGGCTCGCTCGTGACCGCTCGGCCGGATGCGCCGTTCGGGCCGCTCACCGATCTGCTGCCGCTGTTCGAGCCCGGTGGCGGCTGGCCGTTCCTGCTGGCGGGCGCCGTGGGCGTGGCCGTGCTGCTGCTGGTCCTGCGCGAGGCGCGCGCGGCGCGCCACTCGCGCCAGACCGCAGGCGCCACTCGCGCGAGGTACTCGGGGTAGCGCACGAACGAGCGCCCGCTGGCTCGGCGCCGGTAGTTGATCGGCACCTCCACCGCGTCGATGCCGGCGCCCCACAGGGAGATCGTGAGCACCTGTGCGTAGTTGTAGTCGTGCCGGATGCGGGCGGCGGCGAGTGCGCGGGCCGAGAACGCCCGGCAGCCGGTCTGGGCGTCGCTCGTGACGGTGCCGAGCAGAGTTCCCAGCAGCGCGCTCGACGAGCGGTTCGCGAGCGTGCGGTGCCAGGACATGCCCTCGCGCCGGCCGAGGAAGCGTGAGCCGAGCACATAGTCGGCCCGCCCGCGAGCGACCGGCTCGAGCATCCGCTCGAGGTCGGCCGGGTCGTACTCGCCGTCGCCGTCGATGTACAGGGCGGCGGCATAGCCCTCGTCGCGGGCGATCTCGAGGCCGGTGCGCAGGGCGGCGCCGAGTCCACGCGAGCGCTCCACCGAGTGGACGCGCGCGCCGTGCTCGCGGCCGATCGCGGCGGTGGCGTCGCGAGAGCCGTCGTCCACGAGCAGCACGTCCAGCGCCAGCCCGCAGGCGGCGTCCGGGATGCCGGCAAGGACGCGGCCCACGGCCGGCTCCTCGTCGCGGGCGACAACGATGGCCAGGCAGCGCTCGCCGTTTCCGGCGCGCGCGGGCTCCACGCGCGGATCGTCCACCGGCACGAGGGCGCGCCCGCGTGCCGCGTCGGGCTGCGGAATGCCGAGCAGGCGGCCGATCGTCGCGGCCAGCTCGAGCACCGAGCGGGGCTCGCGCGAGACCGTGCCCGGCAGCGAGCCCTGGCCCCACACGACGAAGGGAACCGGCCGCTCGCCCCAGTCGAGATGCCCGTGGCCGCCGATTCCGCGACCCTGGCCGTGGTCGGCCATCAGGATCACCGTGGCGCCGTCGAGCCTGCCGCTCTCCTCAAGGAACTCGAGGAAGCCGCCCACGTGGCGGTCGGTCTCCGCGATCTGGTCGAGGTACTCGGGGCTGCGCACGCCGCGCACGTGGCCGAGCTGGTCGGCCGCAAGCAGCTGGAGCACCAGCAGGTCAGGGTCCTCCTCCTCGACCACCCGGCGGCCCTCGGCCACGAGCGAGCGGTCGATCTGCGAGGTCGGCTGCACGGATGTCACCGAGCGCACGACCTCCTCGCCGAAGGGGTCGAGCAGGTGCGCGATCCCCACGAGCCGGCCGCGCCTGCCCTCGCGCTCGAGCACGTCGAACACGGACTCGCGGCGCACGCCCAGGCGCGGAGCGAAGTTCGAGCGCATTCCGTGCTCGGCGGGGGTGGCGCCGGTGAGCATCGACGAGAAGCAGACCACCGTGCGGGCCGGGTACGCGGGCTCGACCGCGAGGTACTCCGTGCCCTCGCGCGCGAGCCGGTCCATCACGGGGGCATGCGCCTGCCAGAGGCGCTCGCGGTTGCAGCCGTCCACGACGATCACGTAGACGCGCCGGGCGAGTGCCTCCTCCACCGGCTCGCGCGGCGCGCGCTCCGGATAGCGCGGCAGGCGGCGCGCGAACGAGCGCGCGGCGAGGGCGCCCAGGGCTGCGGCGATCGCCACCGCCGCGACCACCCGCAGCAGCGAGCCGGCGCTCGCTTCCTCGGCGAGGAGCGTGCCCGCGCTGAGCGCGATCAGGAGCTTCGGCAGCTGCTCGAGCGCGTTGCCGCTCGTGGGATCTGAGTTGGTGAGCACGAGGCGCCAGAACCGCAGCCCGTTCGTCCAGGGAGCGCCGGTGCGCAGGTGGTAGTAGACCGAGCCCCAGACCACGACCGTAAAGAACAGATAGCCGGCGAGCGCGCCCGCGAGCAGCGCAGGCGCCCGCCACGGCTCCAGCAGCGGCAGCGATACCAGGGCGGCGAGCCAGAGCAACGCCCGGCCGCGAAGCGCGAAGGAGAAGCGCGACAGCACGAGCGCGGAGGCACCCGCGCCCACGAGCGCCAGTCCGAGCGGCCCGTCGGGCGCCAGCCCGAGCGGCGCGGCCGCGAGCAGCACCAGCAGCGGGTACACGATCGAGAAGGGCCGCCCCTCGTTGAAGACGTTCCAGGCCCGCGCGGCCCACACCTCGACCGGGCCGGCCGCCCGGGCGCCCCGCTTCTCGACCGAGCTCACGCGCTGCGTTTCCACCTCGCTCACGCGAGTTATCGTATTAGGGTGCCCTAACAGATGCCTGTGAGGCCCTCCACAGGCCCCGCAGGCGGCGCACGTACGCACCCGGCCTGTCGGCGTAGAGCCGCTCGCCGAGCGCAATCGCCTCGCCCTGCAACTCAGAGCGGCGGCGCTCCACGGCCTCGAAGAACTCGGGCTCCGCCTCGGCGTGCTCGCGCACCCAGTCGGCGAGCATCGCCAGGTCGTGGTCGTCCCCGAGCCGGTTGGCCAGCTCGTGCGCCTCGTCGCCCACGGCCTGCATCACGGGCGGCCACAGCGCGCGCAACAGCGTGTGGTGGTACCAGAGGTCCTTCACGCGCTTGCGCCATTCGTGCAGCGCCTCGACCGTCGGGTCCGCCCGCGCGGCCCGGAAGGTCACGGCGCCCACGACGGTAGGTGCGCTCGAGGCCGTCGCGCAGCGCATCGAACGAGTCCCGTTCGAGTGGCCAGCCGTTCACGCGCCCGCGCGCCTCGCGCAGAATCGCGACCACGCCCGCGGCCGCGGTGCGGCGCCCGTCCCCGCCCGCGGCGCGGTGAGCCTGGATCGTCTTGCGCAGCTCCCCCTCCATCCCGGCGGGGAGCTCGAGCGCCCTCAGCGTCTCCAGCATCACGTCGCTGTCGCGCACGCCCGCCAGCTCGCGGCCGGCATCGCGGAAGCACACGTTCTCGCGGCGGAACGTGTCCTCGCCAAGCTCAGCTCGCGTCATGCGGAGCAGGGCGCGCAGCTTCTTCAGGTCCTTGCGCGCCTCGTGCACCGCCTCCTCGGCCGTGCTGTCCGACTTGCCGCGCAGCTCGTCGAGCGCGTGGTCGATGCGGCCGTGGGCGATCAGGACGATGCCCTCGGGAAGCGGCTCGCCCGCCTCGAGCCGGTATGCCCGCGTGGCGCTCACCGCCTGAGGCTACCCCGAAGCGCTCCTACGGCTTCCGCTCGAGCAGCTTCGCGGCAGCGCTCGCCGGGTCGAGCCGCCGTGCCACGACCTCGTCGAGCAGCTCCTGAACGCCGGGGTCGTCGCGCACCTGAGCCTCGAGCGCCCGGCGCAGCCGCCCGGCCGCCAGCGCCACCACCTCGTTCATGAGGTTGCGCTTGCGCCGCTCGGCGAGGGTGCCCTGCTCCTCGATGAAGGTGCGGTGCTCGGCGATCTTCTCGGCGAGCTCCTCGACGCCCTCGCCCCGGCTCGCCTCCGTCTTCACGATCGGCACGCGCCAGCCCTCCTGCGGACCGAGCGAGAGCACCCCGCGGATCTCGCGCACCATCGTGTCGGTGAGCGGATGGTCGGCCTTGTTCACCGCGATCACATCCGGGATCTCCATCACGCCGGCCTTCAATGCCTGGATCGAGTCGCCGCTGCCGGGCATCAGCACCAGCACGATCGTGTCGGCGTGGTCGATGATGTCGACCTCGGCCTGCCCCACTCCCACGGTCTCGAGGAACACGTCGTCCTTGCCGCTCGCGTCCATCAGCAGCGCGGCCTGGAGCGTCGCCTCGGACAGGCCGCCGAGCGAGCCGCGACTGGCCATCGAGCGGATGTAGACGCCGGGGTCGAGGAAGTGATCGGTGAGGCGGATGCGGTCCCCGAGCAGGGCGCCATGCGTGAAGGGAGAGCTCGGGTCGATCGAGAGCACGGCCACCTGGCGATCGAGCCCCCGCGCGTGCTCGATCAGGCGCCCGATGAGCGTCGACTTCCCGACACCCGGCGGCCCCGTGAAGCCCACCACGGAGGCCCGCCCGGTGCGCGGATAGACCTCGCGGACGAGCGCCCAGCCCTCGGGATCGTCGTTCTCCACCAACGAGATCGCCCGCGCCAGCGCGCGCTTGTCACCGGCGAGCAGGTTGTCGGCGAGATCGGCGGCTGTGTGTCCAGGGCCCGGCATGGTGGCGGAACTCTACGTGCGCGGGTCAGCGGGCGAACGGCAGCGGTGAAGGGGTGGTTTCTGTCGAGCGTCCTGCTTTAGGGCCGTAGTGTGTCAAGCCCTAGGCAGGACGGTCGACTCCTTTAGTGCCCGTCGTTCACCGCACCGCCGAAGACCCACACCGTCCGAACCGGGCGCCGCGGCACCCCGCGCGAGTGCGACCACGACAGGTGCAAATGCGGCGCGCAGCCCCGGTACGGCTTGCAGACCGACGGGTGGCCGTGGTTGAAGTCGCCGTTCCAGCCCACCCAGCGGAACGGGAAGCGCGGGTGGTACTGGCGCGGCTCGGCCCAGCGCGCGAGCCGCGACACGTCGGCCCAGGTGCCGCCCGCGCCCGGCGCGATGTCCACCGCCAGGCCGAGCGGGTGCTCGCCGAACGGCTCGTGGCCGACGGTCCCGAAGCCCTCCGTGATGCGCACGCGGTAGCGGCGGACCAGGTAGAGCACGTCGGCGAGGATGCGCCGGTCCACGCGCGCCCAGGTCTGGCCGGGCACGGGCACGAATCGCCCGCCGCCGGTCATCCGCCTCACCCGGCCCACCTGGCCGGGTGGTCCGTAGTCGACGCTCTCGCATGCCAGGTCGAGCGCATCGAGCGTCTCCGCCTGCACGCTGTCGAAACCGCGGCTGCACCAGGCGCTGTCGGAGAGGCCGTCGCGCAGGTCGATCGAGTCGTCTCCCCTGCCGCCGTCCGCGAAGTCGGCGCCGCCACCGCCGAGCAGGGTGTCGTCGCCCTCGCCGCCCGTGATCCGGTCGTCGCCCTCGCCGCCGAGGATCTGCGCAGGCAGTGCCGCCGCGACGCTCACCGAGTCGTCGAGGTCCCCGGCGTCCACGTCAATGCTCGCCACGGGACCACCGCCCGCGGGCGCCGAGCAGCTCGCGCTGCCGTCCGCCCCGACGGTGCAGCCGGGTCCGGCGCTGAGCGGCGCACCCGGATCGGTGACGATCAGCGATGCATCGGTGAGGCCGGCGGCCACGGTCAGCGCGTTGGCCTCGCCGGGAGACGCCAGGACCCGCAGGAGCTCCCCCTCCACCGACACGGTCGCCGCATGGGCTGCCGGCGCAAGCGCCAGCAGCAGCGCAATGGCCGCTAGCGCAGGTGCTCCGCGACGTCCCAGGTCCACAGCTCGACCACGTTGCCATCGGGGTCGGTCGCATAGGCGGCTCGCCCGGCGCCGTCGAACGCCAGCTCCTCGACCTCCTCGCCGCGCTCGCGGAGCAGCTCCACCGCGCGGTCGTAGTCGGACTCGGCGATGTGCATCGCGAAGTGGACGTGCACGCCGCCGCGGCCACCCGCGAGCCCGACCTGCGGGCGCCACAGGCCGATCCGCGTGCGATCTCCCGCCATCACCCAGATCGCCTCGCGATCCGGCCAGCGCTCCACCACGGGCAGGCCCAGCACGCCGGCGTAGAAGCGCTCCGCCTCCTCGAGGTCCACGACCTCCAGCACGAGCTCGGAGACCCCCGTGACCGGGACGCTCACATGCCCTCCGCGGGTTCCCAGAGCTCGAAGCGGTTGCCCTCCGGGTCCACTGCCCAGCCGAAGCGGCCGACTCCCTCCTGGTCCTGCGTCTCCTCGTCGACCTCCGCCCCGGCGGCCCGCAGGCGCTCGAGCATGGCATCGAGCGACGCGACCCGGAAGTTGACCATGAAGCCCTGGCCCGACGGCCCGAAGTACTCGGTGTCCGCGTCGAACACCGCGAACACGAGGCCGTCCGAGCGCATCAGGTCCTCGGCCGGGATGCCGAGCACGCGCTCGTACCAGTCCTTCAATGCCTCCGGATCGCGGGCGCGGAAGAAAACGCCCCCGAGGCCAGTCACGCCATCACTCATACGCCAGCGCCCTCAGCACGTCGAGCCGGGACGCTCGCCGTGCGGGACCGATCGCCGCCACCACGCCCGCCAGGGCCGCGAGCACCAGCAGGATCAGCAGCGTGCCGACCGGATACGAGAGCTTGAAGCCCTCGTCGGCCAGGGGCCGCGACACGAGCACCGCGAAGATCACGCCGAGCACCGTGCCGAGGATGGCGCCGATCAGCGCGGTGATGACGGCCTCGTAGCGGACCATCGTGCGCACCTGCCGGCGCGACATCCCCACCGCGCGCAGCATCCCGAGCTCGCGCGTGCGCTCGTGGATCGACAGCGCGAGCGTGTTCACGATGCCGAACAGGGACACGATCACCGCAAGCGACAGCAGTGCGTACACGAGCCCGAGCAGCGAGTTCACCTGCTCCTCCTGCTGGTCCTTCAGCTGGCTCTGGTTCTGGACCTCCACGGTGGGGAACGCGTTCTTCAGCTCGGCGTCCATCTCGTCCTGCACCTGCTTCGGCGAGGCATCCGGCGCGAGCCGCGCGAGCGCGAAGCTCGGCTGCAGCCGGCCGAACTCGCGCGTGGCGCTCTCGTCCACGATCGCCTTCCCGAGCAGGTCGAGCTCGCCCTCGACGGTGCCGCGCACCGTGAACGTGGCCGTTCGCTCGAGCGGGGTGCGCAGGCGCAGCGTGTCGCCCACCTTCAGCCCCTTGTCGCGAGCGAAGTTGTCGTCCACGATCGCGTCGTGCGGCCCCAGTCCGGTGAGCACGGACGGGTCGCCGCTCTTGAACGTGAGCGCCAGCACCGAGCCGAGGGTGGCGGGATCGACCGCCGCAACGCGCACGTTCTCGCCGCCGTTCGGCAGCGCGCCGGTGGCGTAGGTGATCGAAGACACCGTCTCCACGCCGTCGACCTCCCCGGCCCGCCTGACGGCCTCGCGCGGAATCGGCGAGAAGCCGTCGCTGTTCTGGAGCACGATCTCGCCGCGGAAGCTCTCGTCGATCGTCTTCGCCACCGAGGTCTTCAGGCCCGAGGCGAAGATGGTCACGAACACCACAAGCGCCAGCCCGATCATCAGCGCCGCGGCGGTCGTGGCCGTCCGGCCAGGCTTGCGCATCGCGTTCTCGCGCGCGAGCCGGCCGGTGAGGCCGCGCAGACGCTCGAGCGGGCGACCGGTGAGCGACGCCAGCGGGCGCACCAGGCGCGGCGAGAACAGCGACACGCCGAACAGCATCAGGGCCGCGCCCGCCGCCGAGTAGCCCGGCGGCGCTTCCGGAGTCCTCGATGCCGCCGAACAGGCCGATGAGCATCATCGCCAAGCCCGCGAAGCCGACCACCAGCGCCACCACCGTGACGGCGCGGCTGCGCGGCTTCGAGTCCTGGAGCTCCGACTCCCGCAGTGCGGCCATCGGCGTCACGCGCGTGGCCCTCAGAGCCGGCACGAGCGCCGCCACGAGCGTGACCACCACACCCACGATCAGCGAGACGATCACCGTCCGCAGCGTCACGACCGTGCCCGTGTTCGGCAGGTCGATCCCCACGGCCTTGAAGAGCTCGTTGATCCCGAACGCGAAGCCCACGCCGCCTGCGAGCCCGAGCGCCGCGCCGAGCAGGCCGAGCACCAGCGCCTCCAAGCCCACGGTGGCGAGCAGCTGCGGGCGCGAGGCGCCGAGCGTGCGCAGCATGCCGAACTCGCGCGTGCGCTGGGCGACCGTGATCGAGAACGTGTTGAAGATCTGGAACGCGCCCACGAACAGCGACACCCCGGCGAACACGAGCAGCGCGATCCGCAGGAACTTCAGGTTGTCGGCGATGTCGTCGGTCTGGCGCTGAGCCGCCTCCTCCCCGGTTTCCACCTGCACCTGCTGCGGCATCACTCGGGCGATCCGGTCGCGCAGCTCCTCCGCGCTCACGCCGTCCTGCGGCCGCCACCGAGATCTGGTCGAACTGGCCCACGCGGTCGGTGATGCGCTGCGCCTCCGGCAGCAGCACCTCAGCGATGCCGGCGCCGCCGAAGCTCGTGTCGCCGAGCTTCGTGAGCCCCACGACCTCGTAGGTCTTCGCCTCCCGAGCGCCCGCGAGGCGCATGGTCCCGCCCACCCGGAGGTCGCCGGTGTCGGCGGTCTGCGTGTCGATCGTGACCTCGCGGTTCGTGCGCGGCGCGCGCCCCTCCACCACCTCGAGCGTCTCGAAGCGGTCGGGCAGCAGCGAGGCGATGAAGTTCGGGGCGAAGCTGTTGCCGATCGGGTCGCCCTTGTTGTCCACGAAGCGGCCGACGGCGAACACGGAGCCGGCCGCGGCCTGCACCCCGTCCACCTGGCGCACGCGGTCGATCAGGCGAGCCGGAAAGCCCGGCGGCGTGGCGTCGTCGGTCTGGATGTCCTGGCGCGTCGTGATCGCGACGTCCGTGCCCTTGAGCGACTCGCTGAAGATGTCGCTGAACGACTCGTTGATCGTGTCGGTGAGGACGTACGTCCCCGCCACGAGCGCGACCCCGAGAAAGATCGCGAGCCAGGTGGTGAAGGCCCGCAGCTTGCGGGCCGCGAGCCCCCGCAGCGCGACCTTCGTCACGCCACGGCCTTCATCAGCTCGATTACCTCCTCGGCGCTGCCGGCCTCACCGTCGTGCACCACGAGGCCGTCGCGCAGGACCACGAGCCGGTCGGCGTAGGACGCCGCCTCCGGGTCGTGGGTCACCATCACGACGCTCTGGCCGAACTCGTCCACGGCCGTGCGCAGCAGCCGGAGAACCTCCTCGCTCGCCTTGGAATCGAGGTTGCCCGTGGGCTCGTCCGCGAACACGACGGCCGGGCGCGACGCCAGCGCGCGCGCCACCGCTACCCGCTGCTGCTGGCCACCCGACAGCTCGGCGGGCCGGTGCGTGAGCCGGTCGCGCAGGCCCACGGTGTCGATCAGGCGGTTGAACCACTCGGCGTCCGGCTTGCGCCCGGCGATCGACAGCGGCAGCAGCACGTTCTCCTCGGCCGTCAGGACCGGGATCAGGTTGAAGAACTGGAAGACGAAGCCGAGCTTGTCGCGACGCAGCTTCGTGAGCTCAGCGTCGTCGAGGCCGCTGATCTCGTCGCCGTCGAGCGTGACGCTCCCGGACGTCGGCCGGTCGAGCCCCGCGAGGATGTGCATGAGCGTCGACTTGCCCGAGCCGGACGGGCCCATGATGGCGCTGAAGCGCCCGCGCTCGAAACCGACGGTCACGCCGGCCAGCGCGTTCACGGCGGCGTCTCCCTCTCCGTAGCGGCGGCGGACGTCCACCGCGGTGACGATCGAATCCATGCCCTCAGGGTGGCATAGTGCTCACATGGATCCGAAGACGATGTGGGGGTCCGGCAACTACGCCGCCGTGGCCGAGAGAATCTCCCAGGCGGGCGAGCTCGTGATCGAGCGCTCTGGCCTGGAGCCGGGCATGGACCTGCTCGACGTGGGGTGCGGAACGGGCAACGCAACGATCCCCGCGGCGCGCGACGGCGCCCGCGTGACCGGCCTCGACTTCTCGCCCGAGCTGCTGGAGATCGCGCGCGAGCGCGCGAGCGACGCCATGGTCGAGGTCGAGTGGGTCGAGGGCGACGCGCAGGAGCTGCCCTTCGAGGACGCCAGCTTCGACCGGGTGATCTCGACCTTCGGGCACATGTTCGCGCCGGACCACGCGCGCGCGGCCGCCGAGATGCTCCGGGTCTGCCGCCCGGGAGGCAAGATCGCGGTTCGCGTGCTGGACGCCGGAGGGCTCGATCGGGCGGATGTTCCGCACTATCGCCGAGCTCGTCCCGCCGCCGCCCGGCGGCACGCCCGCGATCCTCTGGGGCACCGAGGAGCACACGCGCGAGCTGCTCGGCGACGGCGAGTTCGAGCGGCACGAGATCGAGTGGGAGGACGAGTCCGTCGAGTCGTACGCCGCGTTCATGCTCGAGAGCTTCGGCCCGCTGCTGAACGCGCGTGAGCTGCTTGCGGAGCGGGAGGGTGAGCTGGACGAGGCCTTCCGGGGTTTCCTCGCCCGCGAGAACCTGAACGACGACGGCACGCTGCGGTTCAGCGGCGAGTACCTGCTGAGCGTCGTGCCTAGATAGCCGCGCGCTCCAGCACCTCGATCTCCTCGATCGCCCGGCCCGCGCCGAGCGCCACGCAGGTGAGCGGATCGTCCGCGAGCCGGACGGGCACGCCGGTCTCAAGCTCGAGGCGCTCGCGAAATCCGCGCAGCATCGCCCCGCCTCCCGCCATCAGGATTCCGTGGCGGGTGAGGTCAGCCGCCAGCTCGGGCGGCGTGTTCTCCAGAGCGTCCTTCACCGAGTCGAGGATCTCCACGGCCAGCGGCTCGAGCGCGTCGCGCATCTCGGCGCTGTTGATCGCCGCCTCGCGCGGCAGCCCGCTCACCGGGTCGCGGCCGCGCACCTCGGTGCGTGCATCGGTCTGATCCGGCGCCACGCCGCCAACGTCGAGCTTCACGGCCTCTGAGGTGGTCTCGCCGATCGCGAGCCGGTGGTGGCGGCGGATCCAGCCGGCCACGGCGTCGTCGAAGTCGTAGCCGCCCACCCGCAGGGAGCGCGAGACGACGATGCCACCGAGCGAGATCACCGCCACCTCGCTCGTGCCTCCGCCGATGTCCACGACCACGTTCGCCATCGGCTCCTCGATCGGCAGCTCGGCGCCGATGGCGGCGGCCATCGGCTCCTCGATCAGCTGCACCGAGCGGGCTCCGGCGCCGAGGCAGGCCTCCACGAGCGCCCGCCGCTCCACGTCGGTGATGCCCGACGGCGCGCACATCACGAGGCGCGGGTGCGCGAAGCGGCTCTTGTGCACTCGCCCGATGAAGTGGCGCAGCATGGCCTCGGTGACCTCGAAGTCGGTGATCACCCCGTGGCGCAGTGGCCGCACGGCGGAGATCGACGCCGGCGTGCGCCCGATCATGCGCTGGGCCTCCTCGCCCACCGCGTGCACCTCGTCGGTGCGCGTGTCCACCGCGACCACCGACGGCTCGGAGACCTGGATGCCCTCGCCGCGCACGTAGACGAGCGTGTTGGCGGTGCCGAGGTCGATGGCCATGTCGCGCCCACCGATGCGCATGCGCCGCCTGCGGCGCACGACGCCGCGATGGGAGATCGGCGCGCCGGTCATGCGCGGAGGAACGCCAGGACCGCCAGCACGCGCCGGTGGTCCTCGGGGGCGGGGGGAAGCCCGAGCTTCCCGAAGATGCTCGTCACGTGCTTCTCCACGGCGCGCTCCGTGACGGTCATGTGCGTGGCGATCGCGTTGTTCGAGCGCCCCTCGGCCATCAGCTCCAGCACCTCGCGCTCGCGCGGCGTGAGCTCGGCGAGCGGGTCGTCGCGGCGCGCGCGGCCGACCAGCTGGGCGACCACCTCCGGGTCGAGCGCCGAGCCGCCCTCGGCCACGCGCCTGACCGAGTCCACGAAGCGGTCCACGTCCGCCACGCGGTCCTTGAGCAGGTAGCCCACGCCGCCGGCGGAGTCGCCCACCAGCTCGAGCGCGTAGCCCTCCTCCACGTACTGGGAGAGCACGAGCACCCCGCACTCGGGGAGCGCCGCCCGGATTTCGAGCGCGGCCCGCAGGCCGTCGTCTGTGTTCGTTGGGGGCATTCGTATGTCGACGATCGCGACGTCGGGCTTGTGGGCGTTCACCTTACGGATCAGGTCCTCGGCGTCGCCCGCCTGGGCCACCACGTCGAAGCCCTTCTCCTCCAGCAGCCGCACCACGCCCTCGCGCAGCAGCACCGAGTCGTCGGCCACCACTACCCGCATGGGATCCTCGCCGTGATCGTCGTCCCGTGGCCTGGCTCCGACTGCACCTCGAGCCGGCCCTCGAGCACCGCGAGCCGGTCGGACAGCCCGCGCAGGCCGGTGCCGCGCCCGGGGTCGGCGCCGCCGATGCCGTCGTCGGCGACCTCCACGACCACGCGCCCGTTCTCGCGCTGCACGTTCACCGTCGCGTGAGAGGCCTCCGAGTACTTGGCCACGTTCGTGAGCCCCTCGGCCACCACGAAGTAGGCGGCCAGCTCCACGGCCTCGGGCAGGCGCACGTCCGGAAGCTCCCCGAGCTCCACCGGCACGGGCGCTCGGTTCGCGAGCGTCTCCAGGGCCGTCGCGAGGCCGCGGTCCGTGAGCACAGCCGGGTGGATGCCGCGAGCCAGCTCGCGCAGTTCCTCGAGCGCGGAATCCAGTTCGGCACCGGCGGTTGCAAGAAGCTCCTCGGCCGCCAGCGGGTCCTCGTTCAGCTTGGCGCGCGCGAGCCTGATGTTGAGCGCCATCGCGACGAGGCGCTGCTGCGCCCCGTCGTGCAGGTCGCGCTCGAGCCGGCGGCGTTCCTCGAGACCAATCTGGAGCATGCGCTCACGCGAGCTTCGCAGTTCGTCGAGCTTCGCCCGCAGCGCAGCGTCGAGGCGCTCGTTCTCGAGCGCAAGCGCCGCCGCGGCGCCCACGGCCTGCACGTGCTCGTTCATGCCGGGCAGCCCGGCGTTGTGTACCAGCGCGGCGATGCACTCGCCGTCGCGGTTGACGTACGTGACCACGCGGTTCGGGTCGTCGTCGGGCGGGATGGCTTCGTGTCCCTGCGCATCCACGTAGTGACCCTGCTCGGGCAGCCAGAACAACAGCTCGAGTGAGGGATCATCGACCGCGGCGGCCACGGCCTCGCGCAGGCTGCCGGGCCGTGGTGCCTCGCCAAGTCTCGTGATCAGCTCTCCGACCGCGCCGCCCTGCGCCATCCGGGTGCGAACGAACGCCGCCACGAACAGGTAAGGCACAAGCGCAAGCGGGACCACCGAGATGATGAAGGCCACATCGAGTGCCCGTCCCTCCGAGCCGCTCGTCTGCAGGCTGAGTTGCGCGAGCACAGCGATCATCAGGGCGATCCCGGCGGCGTAGACGGGTGCGTAGAGGCGCCGCTCCGGCCTTGTCGCACGGCGCCAGCGCAGGATGAGGCTGCGCAGCACCAGGATGATCAGCACCAGCCCGATCAGGCTGAGGAGGGTGTTCCAGATGTTGAAGAAGGTCTCGTTCTCGCCGATCAGCCACGGGTTCGTCGGGCAGTCGGCGCACTCGGTCTGGGGGTCGAAGACCAACGCGAGCGGAATCGAACCGAGCGTCGTGAGCAGGTAGCCGGCGATCACGATGCGGCGGTCCCCGCGTTCCAAACCCTGTCCGTGCGGCGCCGCCAGCAGCATGTGGATCGCCGTGACGAAGTAGACCGAGCTGAGCACTGCCCCGCCGATGAAGAGGGCGGGGATGTTCGAGGCCGTCACCAGGTTCACGAACCAGGCGAAGCCGGTGGCGACCATCAGCGGCCCGATGCTGCTCTCGGGGCTGCGGACCCAGGCGAACAGGCCCGCGCCGATGAAGCCCCACCCCACAAGCAGCGCAGCCACAGCCCACGCACCACGCACGTCGACGTGATTGCTGGTCATGATCAGCGCGACGTCTAGAAGGCCGAACGCCACCCCGACGCCGGCAAGCCCCCAGAGCGCGCGCTGCAGCGATGTCAGAGCAGTGCCTCCAGCGCAGCGCCGGAGAGCTCAGCCTTTGGAATGAAACCGCGCACAGGACAACGCTCGCGCACCAGGCCCAGGTCCGCAAGGTCTCGGCTCGACGTGAGCACGATCGCGGGGCCGGAGCCGTTCTCGCTCAGCCGCGCCGCAACCTCGAGGCCGTCGATGTCGGGCAGCTGCACGTCGAGCAGCACCACGTCGGGGCGAAGCTCCTCCACGGCGCGGAGCGCGGAAGTTCCGTCCTCGGCCTCGCCGATCACCTCGAAGCCCTCGGACTCGAGCAGCATGCGGGCGCTCGCCCGGAAGCTCGGGTGATCGTCGACGATGAGGATGGTCCTGGTCATTGCAAGTGCAATTGTGATGGTGACGGGGCCATCAACCAATACGGCTACCCACACCTATGATCCGGGCCGTTATGGAGGGCGCCACAGAGCCAATCGCCGCTCCGCCGTCTGAACTGCCGGAGTTCCGCGGCCCGCCGCCGCCCCGGCACGGCGGACTGCTCGTGCTGCTGCGCTTCCTGCGCCGCCACGGGATGCTGAACCTCAAGTACGGGCGGCTGATCGCGCGGCTCGGGCTCTGGAAGCTGCGCCTGCGCAGGCGTCTGCTGCTGGACGGCATCGCGTTCGTGGGCCCCGGATGCAGCCTCGAGGTGAGGCGAGGAGCCACGCTCGAGCTGGGCCGCTGGTCGTGGGTGGGGCATGGGTGCAAGATCCGCAGTCACGAGGGCACCGTCTCCATCGGCGCCAAGACCGTTCTTGGCCAGGAGTGCACGATCTCCTCGTTCCAGCACGTCTCGATCGGGCGCGAGTGCGTGATCGCCGACCGCGTGATGCTGATCGACTTCGACCACGGGATGGTCGAGGTGGACCGCCCGGTCCGCCTCCAGGGCATCTACAAGCGCGACGTGCGCGTGGGGAACAACGTCTGGATCGGCTATGGCGCCTGCATCCTGCGTGGCGTGACGGTCGGCGACAACGCCGTGATCGGCACGAATGCGGTCGTAACGCGGGACGTGCCGGCGAACGCGGTGGTCGCGGGCGTGCCCGCGCGCGTACTGCGCATGCGTGAGGCACCAAGCCGAATGCGCTTTGAGTAGGCGCGGGGTGCTGGGCGTCGTCGCGCTGACGGCGCTGGGCGCCGCGCTTCGCTTCGCGACACTCGACCTCCAGAGCTTCGACTTCGACGAGGCCTTCACGGTCGGCCCCGTCCTCGGCGGGTCGTTCGACGCCATGCTCGATGCGATCCCCCGGACCGAGTCGACGCCGCCGTTGTATTACGCGCTCGCCTGGCTCTGGACACAGGCCTTTGGCGTTGGAGAGGTCGGCGTGCGCTCGCTCTCGGCGCTTCTCGGCACTGCGCTCATACCCGTGGCCTTCGGTACGGCGCGCGAGCTCGGCGGGCGGAGGGCGGGCCTGATTGCCGCGGCCCTCGTCGCCGTCAACCCACAGCTGATCTTCTACTCGCAGGAGGCGCGTGCCTACTCCCTGCTCACCCTGGTCGCGACGCTGTCCTTCTGGGCGTTCCTGATCGCCCGCCGCGACAACGACGCTCGCAGCCTGATCCTCTGGGCACTCGCCTCAGCGGCCGCGCTGCTGACGCACTATTTCGCTGCGTTTCTGGTGGTGCCCGAGGCCATCTGGCTGCTCGCGGTCCGGCGCCCGCGCCTGCCGGTCGCCCTTGCTGCCGGGAGCGTGGCCGCCGTGGGCGCCGCACTGGTGCCTCTGGCCGTGCGGCAATCGGACGGGCGAACGGATTGGATTTCCGACCTGTCGCTCGACGAGCGTCTGCGGGGGGTGCTGAAGATGCCGCTCACCGGCGAGTACGACCCGACCTCGAACTGGCAGCTCGGACTTCTCGGCCTCGCAGTGGTGGCGGGCATGGCGTTTGCATTCCGGCGCGCTGACGAGCGCGAGCGGCGTGGAGCCGTGGTGGCTCTGAGCCTTGGCACGCTTGCAGTCGCGCTCCCGCTTGCGATCGACCTCACCGCACGCGAGCTCCTGATTGCCAAGAACGTAATAGTCGCCGTGCCGCTTGTGGCAATCGGGGTCGCGTGCATCCTCGGAGCGCGGCGCGCCGGACCGGTCGGGCTGTCCACGGCGGTGCTCGTGTGCGCGGCGGGTGTGGC
The DNA here is from genome assembly GCA_963774755.1 of uncultured Thermoleophilaceae bacterium. GTDB lineage: Bacteria > Actinomycetota > Thermoleophilia > Solirubrobacterales > Thermoleophilaceae > JACVRW01. Next base: position 64,499 of record CAVZGG010000001.1, read on the forward strand.
GATCACGCTGGCCACCATGGCGGACCCGAGTCTGCGGCGGCCCGACTACCGCGCAATCGCGTCAACGCTCGGCCGACCGAGCCCGGACGTGGGAGTCTTCACGGCCTATCAGGGCAGCGAGCCACTCGCGCACTACCTGCCCGGCGCGACGGACGCCCCGCCGGACGGAGCCGCGTTGCGGGGGCTGGAGCTGGTGCTGCCACTTGGCCGGTCCGACGCAGACGAACCGGCGCGCCCGGCAACGCCCGCGCCACCGGCGGGATTCACGCTGGCCGCCCGGGACGAGCACGCGACCTTCACGCGCGTGCGCTACGTCGCGAAGACCCCTGTGACCGTGACCGCCGCAGAGCTCGCCCCGCTGGCGCCCGGCAGCTCGACATTCCCCGCGCGGCTCCTGGTCTGGCCCGCGAGCCTCGAGTAAGGGTTTTCCACGGTGCGGACAGCCGCACCCTAAGAGGTGCAAAACCGCACCTCCAGACGCCTGCCAACCGCATGGGAAGGGCCTTCCAAAAACTGGAAGCTGCTCCCCATGAGAACTCGACGCAGCACCTCCAAGTCCCAGTCCAACCACAACCTCGCAGCTCGTGTTGGGCGCTGGAGCGTCCAGCACCGTAAGACCGCCATCCTCGGGTGGCTCGCTTTTGTGTTCGTAGCACTCGCAGTTGGCTTCAACCTCGTTCCCCAGAAGAACCTCGAGCCGAACGAGGGCATGCCGGGCGAGACCGGCAAGGCCAGCCAGGTCCTGCAGGACGCCTACCCCCAGCAGCAGGAGGAGGCAGGTGAGCAGGTGCTCATCCAGAGCAAGTCGCTCAAGACGAGTGATGCAGAGTTCAAGTCCGCCGTCGCTGATGTAACAAAGCGGCTGGAGGGCACGAAGGGCGTTTCTGAAGTGGTCGGTCCGTACGAGGCCGGCTCCGAAGGTATCTCGAAGGACGGGCATTCCGCCCTCGTCTCATTCACGCTCCCGGGCAAGTCGGACGTGACCGAGAAGTCAGTGGTTCACTCGCTGGCGGCCGTTGACGCCGCGCAGAAGGCGCATCCCGAGCTCCGCATCGAGGAGACCGGGGACGCCAGCATCAGCAAGGCCACGCTCGACAAGTCGAACGAGGAGATGGGCAAGTCCATGTTCATGTCGCTCGGACTCACGCTCATCATCCTGATGTTCGCGTTCGGCGCGCTCGTGGCGGCCGGTATTCCGGTCCTGCTCGGCCTCACCGCCGTGCTCGCCACCCTGGGCCTGCTTGGTCCTGTCAGTCAGCTCGCACCGGTGGATGCACAGGTGATGCACGTGGTCCTGCTCGTCGGCATGGCCGTCGGTGTGGACTACAGCCTGTTTTACGTCAAGCGGGCCCGCGAGGAGCGGGAAGCTGGACGTGAGACGGACGCGGCCATCGAGGCCGCAGCCGCGACCTCAGGTCGCGCGGTCGTGATCTCCGGCTTCACCGTCATGGTGGCCATGGCCGGTATGTACCTGGGCGGAATCTCCAATTTCGCCTCGTTCGCCACCGGCACGATCCTGGTGGTCGCAGTCGCCGTGATCGGCTCACTGACCGTGCTGCCCGCAGTGCTCTCGAAGCTGGGCGACAAGGTCAACAGGGGCCGTCTGCCGTTCCTCGGCCGGCGTCGGAGCCGCGGTGGTGTGGGCATCTGGTCCCGCATCCTCGACCGGGTCCTCCGCCGTCCGCTCCTTTCGGCCATCGTGTCCGCCGGCGTGCTAGTCGCGCTGACGGTTCCGGTGCTCGGAATGGAGACGTCCCTTGGTGGCACCGACGACACGTCGCGTGACCTCAAGGTGATGCAGACCTACGACCGCGTGCAGGCCGCCTTCCCCAGCGAGGGCAGCGCGGAGATCGTGGTCATCAAGGCGGATGACGCCACCTCGACCGAGGTTGCGTCCGGCATCAAGGCTCTCGAGTCCGATGTCACCGCCCGTCCGGCTCTCTTCGAGGGCAAGCCGAGCGTTGAGCTCAGCCCGGACAAGACCGTCGCCGTGGTGACGGTCCCGACCACCGGGAACGGCACGGACGACCTGTCCAACCGGGCAGTCGACGCACTGCGCGGCGACATCGTCCCGGGCACCGTCGGCAAGCTGGACGGTGTGCAGGCGTACACGACGGGTGAGGCCTCCGCGACTGGCGACTTCAACGACGCCATGATCGGTCACCTGCCTCTCGTGTTCGCGTTCGTGCTGTCGGCAGCGTTCCTGCTGCTGCTGGTCACCTTCCGCTCGATCGTCATTCCGCTCAAGGCGATCGTGCTGAACATGCTGTCCGTGGGCTCGGCCTACGGCCTCATGACCCTGGTGTTCCAGCACGGTCTGGGCGAGTCGCTCGGACTGGGCACCGGCCCCATCGCAGCATGGCTGCCGCTGTTCCTGTTCGTGATCCTGTTCGGGCTGTCGATGGACTACCACGTGTTCATCCTCACCCGGATCCGCGAGGCATTCGATCGCGGCATGAGCACGGAGGACGCCGTGGCTCACGGGATCAAGAGCACGGCCGGCACGGTCACGAGCGCAGCGATCGTCATGGTCGCCGTGTTCTCGATGTTCGCGATGTCGTCGGAGCTGCAGATGCAGCAGCTGGGCATCGGCCTCGCGGCCGCCGTCCTGATCGACGCGACCATCATCCGCGGCATGCTCCTGCCCGCCACGATGAAGCTCCTGGGCGACTGGAACTGGTACCTGCCGCGCAAGCTCGGCTGGCTGCCCCAGGTGACCGTGGAGCCGGAGGTGATGCCCGCCCGCGCGTAACCAACCTCCGACACTCAAACGAAGTGGGAATCGCGCCC
>CAVZGG010000002.1:0-351376 GCA_963774755.1 uncultured Thermoleophilaceae bacterium
ATCCGAAGAGCCGGGGCTGGTCGGCACCGTGGGAGCCCTGTCGGCGCTGCCGGGACAGGTGAACGTCATCGCCGGGAGCGCGAGTGCGACCCTCGACGTGCGTGGTCCAGACGATGAGCAGCGGGGCCGCGTGGTCGAGCAACTGCGCCGAGACGCCGAGCACCAGGCAGGCCTGCGGGGCGTTCAGGTGACATGGACGGTGACGCTCGACCGGCCCGCGGTGCCGATGGATCCGCGACTCCTCGATGATGCGCGGAGGGCGCTCGCGCGAGCTGGTCATGAACCGCCGGTGCTCGTGAGCGGGGCGGGGCACGACGCCGCCGTGATGGCGTCGCTGTGCCCGACGTTGCTGCTGTTCGTCAGATGCCGGGAGGGCCTGAGCCACCATCCCGACGAGCATGTGGCGCCGGAGGACGTTCGCAGCGCGCTCGAGGCGACGGACATCGTGCTGGAGGAGTGGCTCGCGCGGTGGCGGCGGTGACCGACCGGCAGCGCCTCCTCGCCGTGGCTCGCGGCGACGAACCCGCCGACCTGGTGGTGCGCGACGCGCGCGTGTTCAGCGTCTTCACGCGGGAATGGCTCGAGGGTGACGTGGCCGTGGCGGACGGGCGGTTTGCCGGCGTCGGAAGCTACGTTGGCGAGGAGACCGTGGACGCGCGGGGGAGCATGCTGGTCCCGGGATTCGTCGATGCGCACGTCCACATCGAGTCCTCGATGCTGACGCTCGAACGCTTCGCGGAGGTGGTGCTCGCCACGGGTACCACGACCATCGTTGCCGACCCGCACGAGCTGGCCAACGTTGTCGGGAGCAAGGGTGTGCACTGGCTCCTCGACGCGGCTGAGCAGGTCCCGTTGAACGTGTTCGTCATGGCGCCCTCGTGTGTGCCGGCGAGCCGTTTCGAGTCTCCCCGGGGGCCGCTGGACCTCGAGGAGATGGAGGGCATCCTGCGGCGAGAGGGAGCCCTGGGCGTGGCCGAGATGATGGACTTCCCGGCCGTCATCGCCGGCGACGCCTCCGCGCTCGGGAAGATCGGTGCCCGCGGCGCCAGTCACGTCGACGGCCACGCGCCGGGCGTCAGTGGACATGCGCTGAATGCCTACCTCGCCGCCGGCATCACCTCAGACCACGAGGCGACCACACTCGAGGAAGCGCTCGAGAAGCGCCGGAACGGCGCCTGGATTCTCATCCGCGAGGCGTCGAATGCCCGCAACCTCGAGGCGCTCCTGCCGATGGTGCGGCGCTACGGCCCGGAGCGCTGCGCCTTCTGCACCGACGACCGCGAGGCAGACGTGCTCTTCGACGAAGGCCACATCGACGGCATGTGCCGCACGGCCGTGCGGGCCGGCGTCACCGTCGAGGACGCCCTGGTGCTGGCGAGCCACAACGGGGCCGTCTGCCACGGGCTCGAGGAAGTGGGCGCCATCGCGCCTGGCTTCCGCGCGGACTTCGCCCTTCTCCCCGACGCCACCTTCCGGCCGTCGCGTGTCTACAAGGATGGCCGCGTTGTCGCGATCGACGGCGAGGCTGTCCCGATCGCCACGCCGACGCTGCCCGAGTGGATCGCGGACACGGTCCACATCGGTCCGCTGACGGCGTCCGACTTCGCGATCCCCGCGAGCGGGGCGGCCGTGCGAGTGATCGAGCTCGTGCCCGACCAGCTGCTCACCGGCTCGAGCACCGAGCAGCCACGGATGAGCGGAGGCCACGCGACGGCCGATCCGGGCAGGGATCTCGCGAAGATCGCGGTGGTCGAGCGCCACCACGCGACCGGGCGGATCGGGAAGGGATTCGTCCGCGGCTTCGGGCTCCGCGAGGGCGCGTTCGCGTCGACGGTCTCACACGACGCCCACAACGCCATCGTCGTCGGCGTCTCCGATGACGACATGGAGGTCTGCGTCCGCCGGCTGACCGAGATCGGTGGCGGAGTCGTGGTAGCTCGTGCCGGCACTGTCCTCGGCGAGCTGCCGCTTCCGGTCGCGGGGCTCATGTCGGATCAACCGGGCTCCGCCGTGGCAGCGGTGCTGCGGGACCTGCGCGCCGCCACCAGCTCGCTCGGCGTCACCGTCCGAGCTCCTTTCATGACGCTCAGCTTCCTCGGCCTGTCGGTGATCCCGTCGCTCAAGATCACCGATCTCGGGCTGATCGACGTCGACCGGTTCGAGGTCGTGCCGCTCGAAGTTGACGGGTGAGCGGCGGCGGGCGAGGCCGGAGCCTCACCCGCCGCGTGCATCCCTACGGAACGGCGGTGATGCGATTGGTCGGGGCCGGGCCGATCGGCGCCCCCGCGAGCGTGGGCTCGAGGTAGCGGACCAACGAGTCGACGTCGAAGTCGGGCAGCGACGTCCGGTTCGTGCCCGCGCGCAGCGACAGGAACCCGTCCCCGCCGTCGGCGAGGAAGTTGTTCGTCGTCACCCGGTACGTGGCCGCGGTGTCGAGCAGCACGCCGTTGATGCGCACGTTCGACACGGGGTTCGTCGCGGTCGCACAGGCCGTGTCCGAGATCGCCAGCGCGGTGGCCCGGCTGAACGTGTACGTCAGCGTGCTCGACGGCAGCAGCACGACCTGCGACTCCGCAACCGGGCCGCACCACTGGTCCTTGAGCACCTCCAGGAGCTGGGTGCCCGTGAACGTGTTCGTGGTCACGATGTTGTTGAACGGCTGCACGCTGAACGCCTCGCCGTAGGTCACGGCCCCACCCGTGCCGGCCGGCGAGTCGAACACGAGGTCCGCGCGCACGCCGCCCGGGTTCATCAGGGCGATGTCCGCGTCGCCGCGGTCCGCGTCGTCGGTGTCTGCCAGCTGCGCGTCCGCGATCAGGTTCCCGAGCGGGTTCTCACCCGACGGGGCGCTCGCGCGGTTGATGGTGGCCGAGATCCGGCCGACAAGCTGGTTCGCGATCGGGGCCGCGAACGTGTTGAAGCTGTCGATCAGCCGCTGGATGTCCGGCGCCGCGGGCTGGGTGCGCGTGACGATCGTGTTGTCGGCCGTCACGTCCTTGATGTCCCTCGTCTTGTGGTCGAGCTTGAAGCCGATGTTGGTGACGAGCCGGCCGAACGAGCTCGCGCTCGTGACCGGGCGGCCGTCGATCAGGCTGTTGTTGGCTGCCGAGCAGACGTAGGGCTGGTGCGTGTGGCCCGTCACGAAGAGGTCGACGGCGTCGCTCGTGCGGTCGACGATGTCGGTGATCGCGCCGGCCACGTTGCACTGGTCGATGCCCGCGAACGGGGACGGGGTGCCGCCCTCGTGCAGCAGCACGACGATTGCGCGCACGTGCTTCTTGCGGAGCTTGGCCGCGTACTTGTTCGCGGTCTCCGCCTCGTCGAGGAACTCCACGTCCTGAATCCCGGACGCGGAGACGATGTTCGGTGTCCCCTCGAGGGTCATCCCGATGAAGCCGACCTTGATGTTCTTGAACTTCCTGATCGCGTAGGGCGGGAAGATCGGCTTCCCCGTGTCCTTGTAGACCACGTTCGCCGCCAGGAACCGGAAGTCGGATCCGCCGAAGCTCCCCTGGGGACAGCTGTTCTCGGGGCCGCAGCCGCCCCTCTGCATGCGCAGGAGCTCCGTGACGCCCTCGTCGAACTCGTGATTGCCGACGGCGTTGAGGTCGAGGCCCATCTCGTTCATGGCCTCGATCGTCGGCTCGTCATGGAACAGTGCCGACAGCAGCGGGCTGGCGCCGATCAGGTCGCCGGCCGAGACGGTCAGGGTGTTGGGGTTCTGCCGGCGCAGGGTGCGCAGCTGGTTGGCGAGGTAGACGGCGCCGCCCGCGGGGATGGCCGTCGTCCCGGGAACCTCTGTGATGACCCCGCCGCTGCCGGTGGGCGGCTCGAGGTTGCCGTGGAAGTCGTTGATGCCAAGCAGCTGGACGGACACGTCCTTCGACTTCTTCGGTGGCTTGGCCGCCTGTGCCGCCGGAACCGTGATGGCGAGCGTGGCGAGCGCGGCGAGCGCAAGCCCGAGGATGCGCCGTCCACTGCGCGCATGCGAGATCTGCATTCGGGTTTCCCCCCTGATCGTTCGTGAATGCTGCGCGCCAGCCTAGTCCGGCCCCGGCCACGGCGACAACCCCGTCAGTCGAACTCGTGCGCCAAGTGCGGGACCGTCGCCTCGTAGCCATCTGTATCTTGCTGTGCCGGTACAGATGGGTTCAGCCTCGCTCGCAGCGCACCTCGCCCAGGAGATCGTCGCCGGCCGTTGGTCGGAGGGTGAGGCCCTGCCCGGTGTTCGGCACATCGCAAGAGAGGTTGGGTGCTCGCCGGGAACTGCCGCCCGCGCCTACACGGCGCTGCGCGCATCGGGCGTCCTCTCGGGCAGTCCAAGGTCACGGTTCGTCGTAGCGGCCGGCGGTACGGAGCGGGCGGCTCGCTGGCATGGAGACGCCGAGCCGCTTCGGCTCGCAGGGAGCGACGACCCTGCACTCGATCTGCTGTTACGGGCGACCGGGCAGGCCGTGGCCGTGGCGCCCGGGCCGCGCGGGAGCGTCAACGGCATCGTGCAGCTCTCGCGCGGCACGGCTGACGCCGCCGCGCTGCATCTCTTTGACACGGCCAGCGGTCGCTGGAACGATCCGCTCGCTCGCGGCGCGCTGGGCGGCGAGCCGGTCCAGCTGGTGCACCTGTGGCGGCGCGAGCAAGGCCTCGTCGTCGCTCGAGATAACCCTCAGGGCATCGAAAGCGTCGCCGACCTGAAGGGACGACGGATCGCGTGGCGCGCGCCCGGGACGGGTTCACGACTTCTGCTTGAACGGCTCATGCGGGCGGCGGCGGTGGCGCCGCATCCCGAGCTTGGGGAGCCGGCGGAGTCCCATCTGGCGGTCGCCGCCGCCGTGGCCACTGGAGCAGCCGACGCTGGCCTGGCGGTGCGTGCCGTGGCTGAGTCGGCCGGACTCGACTGGGTGTCCGTGGCGACCGAGCCGTTTGAGCTGGCGCTCGATCCGGCTTCCCTCGCGGCGGCCGGGCCGTTGCTGAACACGCTCGCGGAGTCCACGGTCCACGCTCGGCTCGCGGCGATGCCTGGCTATGACCTCTCGATGAGCGGCGAGATGCGGGTCGCGGCGTGAAGCGCGCGGCAGCCACGGCTCTTGTGCTGGCGGCGGCCCTCGCGGCCGCAGGCTGCGGCAGCGACAGCGACGACACGGAGAATTCCGCTTCCTCGCCGGACAAGGGACAGATGATCCTCGCCACCACGACGAGCACCCAGGATTCGGGACTGCTCGACGCGCTGGTGCCAGGCTTCGAGAAGGAGTCGGGCTGCTCCGTGAAGACGGTGGCGGTCGGGTCCGGCGAGGCACTCGAGCTCGGCGAGCAGGGCGACGCGGACGTTCTGCTCGTGCACTCTCCCGAAGCGGAGCAGGAGTTCATGGACGGCGGGCACGGCACCAGCCGCAAGGCCGTGATGCACAACGACTTCATCGTGGTCGGGCCGCCTGATGATCCGGCGAAGATCGCCGGAATGACCTCGGCTGCTGATGCTTTCACGCAAATCTCGAAGGCAGAGGCCCCGTTCGCGTCGCGCGCGGACGAATCCGGCACGCACACGAAGGAGCTGTCGCTGTGGGAGGCGGCCGGCATCCAGCCGAAGGGAGCGTGGTACATCGAGACAGGCCAGGGCATGGGGGAGACGCTCACGATCGCCGGCCAGAAACAGGCCTACACGCTCTCCGATCGCGGCACCTTCCTAGCCACCGACAACCTCGACCTCAAACTGCTCGTCGAGGGCGGGGAGGACCTGCTCAACCCCTACCACGTGATCGTGGTCAAGGGCGAGAGCGTGAATCGCGCCTGCGCGGAAGAGTTCTCCACTTGGATCACCTCGCCTGAGACCCAGCAGGAGATCGGGAGCTTCGGAGTGGCCAAGTACGGCGAGCCCCTCTTCGTTGCCGACGCGAAGAACTGATGGACTCGGTCCACGAGGTGCTCGGCCGCTCGGCGCTGGTCTCGCTGACCGCGACCGCGATCGCGCTTGTGCTCGGCGTGCCGGTGGGCACTTGGCTCGCCTTGGCGCACCGTCGGGGACGTCGGGTGATGGCCACCGCAGTGAACACTGGAATGGCGATCCCGACCGTTGTCGTCGGCCTCGTCGTGGCGCTGCTCCTCTGGCGCAGCGGCCCCCTCGGCCACCTTGAACTGATCTACACCCTGCGGGGGATGATCATCGCTCAGACGTTGATTGCCGCCCCGCTCATCGCCGGCATCACGATGGCGGGCCTGCAGGCACTCCCACCCGAGCTGGCGGATCAGCTCCGTGCCCTGGGGGCCAACCAGCCCCAGCTCGTCGTGCGGCTCTGGATCGAGGCGCGCGTGCCACTGCTTGCCGCGGCGATGGCCGGGTTCGGGCACGCGGTCTCAGAGGTTGGGTCCGCCACGATCGTCGGCGGCAACATCCACGGCCAGACTCAGGTGATGACTACCTCCATCGTCGAGAACGTCGGTAAGGGCGACTTCAACGAGGCCCTCGGCTACGCAGCGATCCTGCTCGCGCTCGCCTTCATCATCAACGCCCTGCTCACCTCGGTACAGCAGCGCGCAGCCGCATGGTCGCAGTCCTGAAGCTGAGGAACGTCCGGCACATCCGCGGCGGGCGCGCGGTACTCACGGTCGACCGGCTCGACCTGGATGCCGGGGAGCGGTTGGCGGTGCTCGGTCCGAACGGGGCCGGCAAGACGACGCTTCTCCGCCTCCTGGCCGGCCTCGATACGCCCACTTCCGGCGTCGTCGAGCTCGATGGTGAGCCTGTCAGCACATCCGACCTGGAAGTCCGGCGCCGCATCGGATACGCCACGCAACGCCCTGGCCTGCTCTCCACCAGCGTGTTGCGCAACGTCGAGCTGCCCTTGCGCTGGCGTGGCGCCTCGCGTGCCACCCGCCGAGCCAAGGCGCTCGCGGCCCTCGAACGCCTGGGCGTTGCGCACCTCGCGGACCGCAAGGCGGTGTCACTGTCGGGTGGCGAGGCGCAGCGGGTGAGCCTTGCGCGCGCGCTTGCTCTCGAACCCAGCGTGCTCCTGCTCGACGAGCCGGCTGCCGGGCTCGACGCCGAGGCCCGCCAAGCGTTCCTCGGCGACCTCGAGGCAGTGTTCGCCGATCGCGCGACCACCGTGGTCCACGTGTCACATCGGGCCGATGAGGCGCTTCGTCTCGCCGACCGCGTCGCGGTCATTGCCGAAGGCGTCTTCAGGCAGGTCGGTGAGCCTGCCCTGGTGGTCCAGCAGCCGGCTGACGCGACGGTCGCGAAGCTGGTCGGGTACGACAACGTCATCCCCGTCGAGATCGACGCCACCGAGGGTGTTCTGATTGCGGGCAAGCCATGCGGAGTTCCGACGGCCCATCGCGGTGCCGGAACACTCGCCGCGTGGGGCACGGCCGTCCGGCTTGCTCGCGCGGGCAGCGGAGCGCTCGATGCCACAGTCGAGCGCGTCTCACCTGCCCCCGGCCGGTGGGACGTCACGCTCTCCGCCGGAGAGACGCTACGCGCACACCTCCCGTTGGACACACAACCACCTCAACCCGGCGACCGCGTGGGCGTCCGAGTGGACCCGGCGCTGGCGATGGTCATCCCGGCCGCCACGCCGCGATAGAACTGGACCTAGCGCGCGATCGGGTGCCGGCGCGCGCGCTTCGAGAACTGCGACAGCTGGGACATCGCCCGCTTGAGCTCCCTGGCCCCGGTCGAGTCCTTCAGGGGCTCGAGGAGAGCCGGGCCGGATCCCGAGGTCACGGTCTGGGTGAGCAGGCCGGCGCGCAGCCGCTTCAGGTCCTTGCTCCCGACGCCGAGCGCGGCGAGGGCGGTCCGTAGCGGTGCCGGGATCGCGCCGGACCTGACCATCGCGAGGAACGCGGTGACCTGCTCCTCGGTCGCGGTGACCTCCGCGACGCCGCCCGCGGTGAGCGCGCTGGCCGCTGCGCTCCGCAGCGGCGGCACTCGCTTCAGCGCCGAGGCGGCCTGACCGGCGAACTTTGACGACGCGCGCAACTGGCGCCTCGCGAGAGCGCGCTGGCGCTTTGCCTTGGCAGCGCGTGCGCGCCACAGCGCCTTCGCAGATGCCGCGGCGAGGGCGTACGCCCTGGCTTCGGCGGCGAAGAGCTTGTTGAGCGCGGCTGCCGAGGCCGCGTCCAGACCGGCGCCCTCCACGACCGTGGGCGGCCTGACGCGCGCCACGCGGACCGTTCGCCGGAACGCCCGGTCCGGCTTGCCCTCGCCGAACGCCAACGCCGCGGCCGCCCCCTGCCCGCTGACGGCGGCGAGGGCCACCAGGGCGCTGTCGATCGCCGGTGACCCCGACTGGGCCACCATCATCGACCGCGACCCGCCGCCACCGTGCGCGGCTGACGAGGCGCCCATCATGTTCAACATGTTGCGGATGGGGTTCCAGGGCGGATCGCCGGGATCTTCCTTCGGCGCCACGCACTTCCCGATGCCTCTCTGCACGGAACCTCCGGGGCAGGCGCAGCCGTCGCTCGTGCAGACCAGATCCCCCTTGCAGCAGGTTCCCTTGCAGGGGTCGCTCCCGTCGTCACACTTCTTCACGCAGGCGTTCCGGGTGCCGAAGAAGTTGCTCTCGCACACCTCTCCCCTCGCGCAGCAGAGGGTCTCGCCGCATTGCTTTCCGGGGCAGGTGCAGTCGCCGAGCTCCGAACCGCAGATCTCACCGACGCGACAACACCAGCCCAGGCGGATCGGCTCGTTCTGGTTGTTCGTGCAGAGGTTGTTGGCCTGGGCCTCGATGCTGCAGAACTTGGTGATGCTCTTGTTGGGAGAGGGACCACCCGGATAGCCGCACATCTTTGCCGTGTCACTGCATGACTTGCCGGTGCAGGCCTGCCACCCCCGGCAGGCCTGGGCGCACTTCTCGGTGTTGCAGCAGGTGTAGTCGCTCGGCACGCACACGACCGCGCCGCCGCTGTGCCGGCACTCCTTCGGCGTGCTGCCGCCACATGCGGCGTGGGCCAGCTTCGGCCGCCAGGCGCTGCCGGCCAGCAGCGCGCCCGAGATCAGCCCAAGGGTCCGCCGTCGGGACACCGGAAGCACGAGCGCCTTTGCCACGAGATCGAGCAGGGGAGCGTCGAACACCGGCGCGGCGGGACGCGAGCGGGGGTCCTGGGGACCGGCGGCTTCGGCGTCGGCCGCGCGCACGAGATCGCGCGCGCCGCCGTGGAGGCCGCGAGGTCTCACCTGGTCCCTGATCCGCACCCGATCCCACGACCGTACTCCCAAGCGGCCTCCGGCGCAATGCGCTCACGCAGCGGCGCCGAGCTCCTTCTCGTACATCACCCACCCGAGCACGGGCGCCATCCCCGCGCGCTCGTAGAGGCGGAACGCGCCGGTGTCGCTCGAGGCGTCGACGCCGAGCCCGACGCTGTGCTCGCGGCGCTCCCAGAAGCGCCTGAACGCATCGCCGAGGAGCGCCGCGCCCACGCCCTGTCTGCGCCACGGGCGGCGCGTGAAGAGCGCGTGGACAAATCCGCCGCCGTACGTGTCGCCCGTGCAGACCGTCCCGGCGGCGATCTCGTCCCCGGCGCGGACGACGCACCAGAGCGTCGGGTCGAAGCGCTCGCTCCCGAGGTGGGCCTTCGTCCACGACTCGAAGTCGCGCGGCCTGTAGTCCCAGTGATCCGCGAACGCCTCCTCGTGCGCGGCGTGGAACTCGAGCGCGTCACGCTCCGGGTCGAACGGGACGACGCGCAGCCCATCGGGCCACCGGGGTGCGGGCGGCGGCGCCTCGAGCTCGATGCGCAGCTCGCGGAAGACGCGCACGGCTGCGTAGCCGAGCGACTCGAGCAGCCCGCGGGCGGCGGAGTCGGCCTCGAGAACGCTGTTCTGGACCCTGCGCGCGCCGCCACGGAGCGCGTGCTCCTCGAGCCCGGTCGCGATCAGCTTCCCGATCCCGCGACCGAGCGCGTCTGGGTGGACGTACCCCTCGACACGCCAGGGCTCGCGTCGCTCGCGCACGACGCCGTAGCCTACGATGCGGTCGCCGTCGCGGACGACGCGCGCATCTCGCTCGAGGTCGAGCTCCAACCACTCGTCCTCCAGATCCGCCTGCGAGAACGCGCTCTGGCCGTACAGCGACGACTCGAGCGCCACGACGAGCTCGGTCACCGCCGCCGCGTCGGCGGCGACGGCGGGTGTGGAGACGGCGCGCTCCATGCCGGAAGCACGCTATGTCATCACGGACGCATGGACTCCTGCGTAGGCCGGCTGCTGTCGTAGCTTGATGCGCGGCTTGGCGGCGACCGCTTGAGCGGGGTCGCGGAGCAGCCGGCGGACGTCTGCCAGCCCGATGACTCCGAGCAGCATCGGGACGCCTGCGTGCAGGGCGCGGTAGGCGAGCACCGCGGCGGTTGCGGTGGGCAGCGACATGCCGTACAGGACGAACATGCCGATCAGGCCGCCTTCGGCGCTGCCGGGTATCGGGACGATCGCGCCGCCGTGCCCGAGCGTGTAGGCCAGTACGAGCAGACCGATCGGCAGACCGGCCGACCCAACCGCCTGGAAGGCGGCCGCCAGGGCAGCCACGTCGAAAACGAAGTATCCGATCGCGCCGGCGATCACCAGGCGGTCCCCCGAGCGCAGCAGCTCGGCGCTGGCTCCGACGCCGTCGCGCAGGTACTCGCGCGCGTTCGCGAGTGCCGTGCCGAACCGTCCGGCGGGCGCGCGCTTCACCGCGCCCTGCGAGCGCGGGAGGGCAAACACGGCGACGATCAGCAGGAGGGCGGCGACGCCCGGTAGGAGCGTCACGACGAGCGTGGCCTCACCGGACAGCAGACCGGCCGCGACGCCGAAGCCGGCGATCACGACGGCCACGAAACTGACCAGGCTGGTGATCAGGAACAGGGCGACGGTCCGGCTGGCGGCGAATGAACGTGGGACACCGCTGCGGTCGAGCAGCACGGCACCGACCGCCAGACCTCCGGCGCCGCCCGAGGGCAGCACGATGTTCATGCCCTGCACGGCCATCGACATGCTCGCGCTCGCGCGCGGGCTGGTGCGCCGGCCGTAGACGCCATGGAAGGCGAGGGCGAAGCAGGCGGTCGAGACCAGCTCCAGGATCAGGGCCACGCCAATCCAGCCGGCGTCCGCACCGGCGAGCTGATGGGGGATCTCCTTCAGACCGGGGAGCTGGGTAGCCACCACCGCGGCGATCGCCAGAGGGATCGCGACCAGCGCCAGCTTGCGAGCGATCTGGCGGATGCTCGGGAGGTCGGCAGACTCCGTGGTGAGGCCGTGCGCGGTCATCTGCGTACAGCCTCCCTCGCGGGACCACCCCCTCGCGTCGGTGATGCCACCTAGGGGGACCCTGATCTTTCCTTCGCACCCTGATGCGCCCTCGGCGCAGGGCTGTCGACGCAAAAACCCCATCCCTACTAGCATGCCGTCCACCGCATGGCCCCGGATGGGCGTGCGGGTACGCGCGGCCGTCGAGTGTTTCCGCTCTGGCCGCATTTTCGATCCCTAGGGAGGATCAGTTCTATGTCAGCTGTTAAACGCGCCGTAATTGTCGGCGCGGTTTTGGCGCTGGCTGTCGCGCCCGCGGGTGTAACCGCGAAGAGCACTTCAGCCACCGCCGCGAAGGCCAAGGCGGGCAAGCCGTCGGCCGACGCTTCTAATTCGTCGCGCAAGCTGCGCAAGGCGATCACCTCGGAGCGCATGTTCAAGCACCTTCAGGCGCTGCAGGGCATCGCCGACGAGCACGGCGGGAATCGTGCTTCTGGCTTCCAGGGCTACGGCGCCTCGGTTCAGTACGTGCTGACGCAGCTGCGCGCCGCGGGCTACAACCCGACGACGCAGGTGTTCAGCTTCGTCACGTTCCAGGAGCTGTCGGACCCGGTGCTTCAGGAGATCTCGCCGACTGCGAAGACGTACGCGCAGGACGAGTTCTTCACGATGAACTACTCGGGTAGCGGCGACACGGGTACGCGGACGATCGTCCCCGTCGACGTGAACATCGGCAATCCGGCGGCGTCCACCTCCGGCTGCGAGGCTGCCGATTTCACCGGCTTCCCCGCCGGTGCGATCGCACTGATGCAGCGCGGGACGTGCACGTTCGCTGCGAAGGCGAACAACGCGGAGGCAGCCGGAGCGACCGGCGCGATCGTCTTCAACCAGGGCACCCCGGGCCGGACCGATGTGGTCGCCGGAACGCTCGGTGAGACGGCGCAGGACGGTGACCCCAATCCGCCTGACGTGGGGATCCCGGTTACCGGCATCTCCTTCGCCGAGGGAGTGCGGCTCGTGAACGAGCCCGACCCCACCACCGGCCGTATGGTCGTGAACGCCCAGAGTGATCGCCGCACGTCGAGCAACGTGCTCGCCGACACGGCTGGGGGCAACCCGGACAACGTGACGATCGTGGGCTCTCACCTCGATTCCGTTCCCGAGGGTCCCGGCATCAACGACAACGGCTCGGGCTCGGCGTTCAACCTCGAGCTCGCCATTCAGATGAAGAAGCAGCACATCAAGCCGACCAACCGCGTGCGCTTCGCCTTCTGGGGCGCCGAGGAGTCCGGCCTGGTGGGCGCCACGAGGTACGTCGCGGCCACAACCCAAGAGGAGTTCGACCAGATCGCGGCAAACCTCAATTTCGACATGCTGGCGTCGCCTAATCACGCCAACTTCGTCTACGACGGCGATTTCTCTCACACGCCGCCGCCGGCGACTGCGCCCGCAGTGAACCCGGGCGCGGCGAAGATCGAGCGTGACTTCGTGGATTACTTCAACTCCGCCGGGGTTGCCACGGAGCCGACGGCGTTCGACGGCCGCAGTGACTACAAGCCGTTCCAGGACAACGGTGTCGCCGCGGGCGGGCTGTTCTCCGGAGCGGAGGTCGCCAAGTCCGCAGAGCAGTTCGCGAAGTGGGGCGGCGAGGTCGGCGTGGCGTTCGATCACTGCTACCACCAAGCGTGTGACGACATCGACAACCTCGACCTCGAGGGCTACGAGGATCTCGCGGACGGCGGCGCGCACGTGGCGGCGCTGCTGGCCGAGGATCCGGCTCTGCGCGACTCGCTCGGAGGCGGCGCGACCGCCACGGCGGCGAGGAAGCTCACGCGGACGCAGAAGCTCAGGCTGAAGGCCCGCAAGGCCAAGCTGGGTGAGTACCGCGGTAGCAAGCTCGTTCGCTAAGTCGAGCGGACAGTCAACGCAATCCCACGAGGGGCGGCCACACGGCCGCCCCTCGTGCGTTCTGCCGGGACAGTGCTACGGTTAACCGTATGGTTAACGATCCGTTCAAGGCGCTGTCGCACCCGATTCGGCGCGGCATCGTCGAGCGCCTCGCCGAAGGTCCGGCGACCGTGGGCGACGCCACCGGCGGCTTCGGTGTCTCGAAGCCAGCCATCTCGAAGCACCTGAGGGTGCTCGAGGAGACGGGCGTCGTGACGCGCGTGGTGGAGGGCCGGACGCACCGGCTGTCGCTTCACCCGGACGTGCTCAGCGAGGCGGCCGACTGGATGGATCGCCAACGCGCCCTGTGGGGGCGCCTGTTTGACGTCGTCGATGAGTTTCTGAAGGAGGAAGAGTCTCGGTGAACATGCCACCGACCGTTACGCCCCAGGAGTGGGACACCGCCCGAGAAGAACTGCTCGTGAAGGAGAAGGAGCTCACCCGCGCCCGCGACGCGCTGGCCGCCGAGCGGCGCCGGATGCCGAGGATGGCCGTGGAGAGGGACTACCGATTCGAGGGGCCGAACGGTCCGGCGAGCCTGCTCGACCTTTTCGAAGGGCGGCGCCAGCTGATCGTGTACCGCTTCTTCTACGAGCCGGGAGTGGACGGCTGGCCCGAGCGTGGCTGCGGCGGGTGCTCGTTCCTCGCCGACCAGGTCGCGCACCTCGCTCACCTGACCGCCCGCGACACCACCCTCGCGTTCGTGTCGCGCGCGGACCAGGAGAACATCGCAGGCCTGAAGGCACGGATGGGCTGGGAGATGCCGTGGTACACGCTCACCGACGACTTCGACGCCGACTTCGGGGTGGGGGAGTGGCACGGCACCAACGCATTCATCCGCGAGGGCGACCAGGTCTTCCGGACCTACTTCATCGACAACCGCGGCGACGAGGCGATGGGCAGCACCTGGGCCTACCTCGACATCACGGCGCTCGGTCGTCAGGAGCACTGGGAGGACTCCCCGAAGGGCTATCCGCAGACCCCGCCCTACCAGTGGTGGAACTACCACGACGCGTACGGCGAGAAATGACCGACGCCACCACACTGCGCATGGAGCGCACCTTCAACGCGCCGGCCCAGGCGGTCTTCGACGCTTGGACCAGCGCGGAGGTGATGCGGCGCTGGTGGCACGCCGAGCACGACTGGGAGACGACCGTGGCTGAGGTCGACCTGCGCGTGGGCGGCGTGGTGCGAGTGGTCATGCGCAACCCGCACGAGGACGTCGAGTACGGCGGCGGCGGCCGCTACACCGAGATCGACCCGCCGAGGCGGCTGGCCTTCACCTGGCTCTGGGACGACAACCCGACGCGGCAGCTGATCGAGATCGACTTCGAGGAGACCGACGGCCGCACCACGGTCAGCTTCACCCACAGCGGGCTATGGGACGAGGAGGCCGTGCGCTCGCACGAGGGCGGATGGGGCAACGCCTTCGACAACCTCGCTCGGACGGTCGAGGCTAGGGCGGAGTAGATCTCAGGCGATCGTCGCGCGCCAGGACGCGCGGGCTGTCGGTGATGAGCCCCCGCGCCCGCAGGCCCGTTATCCCGAAGCCGAGCTCGCCGAACGACACCAGCGTGACCTTCTCGTGGTGTAGGGAGAGGCGGTAGTCGAGTGCTTCGAGCGGATACCTGTGCCCGTCGATGTCGATGTCGAAGCCCGCGAAGCTGGGGTGGATCTCCACCCGCACGTCCGTGTCCGCCGGGACGACCAGCGGCGGGGCATTGCCGCCGTGCATCGCCAGCGGCGTGCACACGAAGGCGGGCATCCGCGACGCGAGCACCGGCCCGCCGGCGGCCATCGAGTAGGCGCTCGACCCAAGCGGGCTCGCAACGATCAGCCCGTCGCCCGCGAGCCGCACGTAGAGCTCGTCGTCGACGAACATGTTCACGACGACCTGTCCGGCTCCGCGCCGTACGACCACGAAGTCGTTGAGCGCCCACTCGTCCTGTGCATCCGCCGGGTGGATCGCGATCGCCGGCAGCCGGCGCGCCGTCCAGTCCCCGGTGAGCACGCGTTGCAGCGCCGGCTCCAGCCGATCGGCATGCACCGCGGTGAGCGCGCCGAGGCTTCCGCACGCCACGCCCAGGACAGGAGCGTCCTCGGGTGCCGCCGCGCGCAGTGCGGAGAGCACCGTGCCGTCGCCGCCGAGCGCCACGACGAAATCGCCGGGTTCGAGCGCTGCTCTCCGCGCCGCATCGCGCTCAGAGCCGCCGACGGTCGGGATCTGGACGATGTCGATGCCATGCTCGCCGCCCCACCGCTCCAGGGTCTGGAGCGCGCCCGCGATCTCGCGGGTGGGATGGACGACGAGGGCCAGACGTGCCGGCTGCTGATGGGTTTCCACGAGCGTGACCCTATTCTCGGTGGGATGACGTACACGAGCGCGGAAGCGCGACAGGACC
Source organism: uncultured Thermoleophilaceae bacterium (assembly GCA_963774755.1). Classification (GTDB taxonomy): domain Bacteria; phylum Actinomycetota; class Thermoleophilia; order Solirubrobacterales; family Thermoleophilaceae; genus JACVRW01. The sequence goes on from CAVZGG010000002.1 coordinate 15,565, forward strand.
TCCTCGACGCCTTCGCCGAGGCGATCGAGCACATCGGCGTCGCGCTCGCAGATCTCGGCGCGGCCTATGAGCTGCTCGACGAGCGGAACGGGGACCGGTTGGAGGAGGAGCTGTTCGGGCCGGTCCAGCGCGCGTACGGCCGGGCGAAGAGCACGTATGCGCAATTCGCGGACCGCCACGGGATGAGCGGCCGGACGTTCGCCTCTGCTTCGCCGGGCCTTCCCTCCACGGGCGCCAAGGGGTTGATCGACGGCGCAGTCGGGTCCGTGGCCCAGGCCGACGCCGCTCTGTCCGGCTTGCAGGACTCGTCGCTGCCCACGGAGGTCGGCGACCAGGAGCTGCGCGCGGCCCTCACGGATGTCCGCGAGCTGCTCGCGGGCGTGCGGCAGCGGGCTCGCGAGATCGAGCGAACGCTGGGCCGCTAGGGGCGCGGTAGCGCGCGAATTTGCGCATTCGCGCTGGGATGCCCCATGGAGGGAAGGTCAAGATACGATTGACTTGCTGATCTGATGGACCGAACATCGAGCAGCTGGCCCAAGCGTACCCTCGATGAACCAGGCGGCGCCCCGGCCGCCGGCCTCGAGCGCATCTCGCTCGCCGGAGCAGAGCAGGTCGCGAAGGTGGGTACCTGGCACTTCTCTCCGGAGACCGGCGAACTTCGGTGGTCGGACAACCTCTATCGCCTTCATGGCTTCGAGCCAGGGGAGGTGAAGCCAGGTAGGCAGGCCCTCCTCGACAGGACGCACCCCGAGGACGTGGCTCGCGTGGAACGCTGGGCGGACCGCGTGAGGGGCGGGGAGATCCCACCCCCGATCGACCTTCGCGTGATCCTCCCCGCCGGCGGGATTCGGTATCTGCGATCGACCGTGTCCGCCGTGGATCAGGCTCTGACGCATCCGGCCCTGATCGTCGGGTCGGTCCAGGACCTGACCGCGGAGCACCTGGCCGAGCGCGAAATCGCGAGCCGCTTCGCGGTCACATCCGCTCTCGCCTCATGGACGTCGTTCGAGGAGGGGATGGAGGGCCTCCTTCGAGAGCTGGCGGGGGCAATCGGGGCGCGAGCCGGCATCACCTGGTTGCCCGCCGCCGACGCCCTTGTCGCAAAGGTCTTCTGGAGCGAAGACCATGCGACCACCTTCGAGTTCGAGGTGGCCACGCGGAGCCTCACCGTCTCGCGCGGGAGCGAGCTGCCTGGCAGAGTCTGGGAATCCGGGACGCCGAGCGTGGAGCTGACCGCCGAGCCGGACAGTGAACGTGGCCAGCTTGCAGGGTTGGCCGGCGTGCGGGGGCTGCTCGCGCTCCCCGTGGTGCACGCGGGTGAGGTCCTGGCGGTCGTGGAGCTGGCGTCCACCGAGGAGATCGCGCTCACCGATCGGTTGCTGCGATCCATGACCGCCATCGGATACGAGGTGGGCATGTTCCTCGGCCATCGCCGCGGCGAGCTCGTGCCGCCGGCGCTCACCGCGCGCGAGCTCGAGGTGCTGGAGCTCGCCGCGCAGGGCTACTCCGGGCGCCAGATCGCCGAGCGGCTGCGGATCAGCCCTGCCACGATCAAGACGCACTTCGAGCACATCTACGCGAAGTTCGGGGTCAGCGGCCGAACCGCGGCCGTCGCTCAGGCGATGCGCGCCGGGCTGATCGCATAATTGGTCAATCCCCCTTTTGACCGATACCCAGGGGCGTGGGTTCGCCTGATACTCGACCGATGGCGTCTTTCGCTGGCCCGACGGACCGATAACCGGCGGACGCTTGCCGTGCCGACGGTGCTCGTGGCCGAAGATAGACCGACTGATCGGGAACTGCTTGTTTCGCTTCTCGGCGGCTCGGGCTACGACGTGCTCGAGACCGGGAGTGGCGAGGATGCGCTGCGCCTGACTCGAGAATGGAAGCCCGACCTGGTCGTCGCGGACATGCTGGTGCCAGAGATGGACGGCCTCGATCTCGCGCGAGCCGTACGCTCCGATCCGTCGATCGCGGGCACCCCGATCATCCTCTACACGGCCACCCATGAGCCCTGGGAGCTCGAGCGGCTGGCGCGCGCCGCCGGCGTGTCGCTCGTCGTCCGCAAGCCCGCGGACCCCAAGGACATCCTTGGGGCGGTGGCGTCGCTGGTCGAGGCGAGCGAGACAGGCTGAATGACCCTCACGGTCCTTCTGGCCGCCGACGACCCCGAGTTCCGCGAGGCGCTCACGGGGGTTGTCGGGGGTACGTCGTCGCTCGAGCTCGTGGGCGTGGCGGAGAACGCGCTCCACGCCGTGGAGCTCAGTCGTGTGCACCAGCCCGACGTGGCCGTGGTTGACGTGGGATTGCCGGACGGCGGGGGCCCGCGCGTCGCGCGTGAGCTTCAGGCCGTGGCCCCGCGGACCATGCTGCTCGCGCTGTCGGCGCATGGCGACGAGGCGACGGTCATCCAGATGCTCGACGCGGGAGCCGCCGGCTACCTGCTCAAGGGCATCTCGGCGGCGGAGCTAGTTGACGCGATCGAGCGGACCGCCGGCCATCGGTCGGTCACCCGACCCGACCCGACCCGAGCTCCGGACGGCCGCCGGGCGGACCCAACCACCGTGATCGTTGCCGACGAGGACAAGGCGGCCCTCGACGGCCTTGCATCCATCATCGACCGTGCTCCCGACTTCGTGCTGGTGGGCAAGGCCCGTGACGCCACGACCGCGATGAGGCTGGCCGCGCTCTACACGCCCGACCTCGCCCTGGTCGACGCCACCATGCCCGGCGGGGGAGGCGCCAACGCTGTCACGCAAATTGGACGCGGCTCGCCCGGCACCCACGTGATCGCGCTCTCTGCCTCGCAGGAGCACGACATCGTGCTGCGGATGCTCCGCGCCAGGGCCTCGAGCTACGTGGTCAAGTCGGTGCCGGCCCAGGACCTCCTCACATCCCTGCGGGCGACCGCCGCCGCGGACAGGGACCCGGCGGCGAGGATGCGAGCCGTCATCGAGGGGTCGGCCCTCAGCATGGTGTTCCAGCCGATCGTGAACATCCAGGGGCAGGGTGTGGTCGGAGTGGAGGCACTCGCGCGCTTCGACTGCGAGCCTCGCCAGAGTCCGGACGTCTGGTTCATGGACGCGATGGCGTCGGGGCTCGGAACCGAGATAGACCTCGCCGCCGCGCGAGCCGCGACGACCATCCTGCCGGACCTCCCCCAGGGGATGGACCTGTTCGTCAACGTCGTGCCGGACACGCTGTTCTCGAGCGGATTCGAGGAGCTCGTTTCGATGGTGCCTGGCGATCGCGTGGTGCTGGAGCTGACCGAGCACGCACCCGTACACGATTACGATCGGCTGGGCGACGCCATCGACGGTCTACGTGCCGAGGGCTTCCGGATCGCCGTGGACGACGTGGGCGCCGGCTACTCGAGCTTCCGTCATCTCCTCACGGTGCGGCCCGACGTCCTGAAGATCGACATCTCGCTGTGCAGGTCGATCGAAAGCGACCGGGCGAGGCAGGTGATCGCCGCATCGATCGCATCGCTCGGCCGTGAGCTCAACGCGACGGTGGTGGCGGAGGGGATCGAAACGCCGGCCGAGCTGACGACCGTCCAGGAGCTCGGGATAGACAGCGCTCAGGGCTTCTACCTGGCCGCACCGGCGCCCCCGCCGCTCGACGAATTGCTGGCCGCGGCGGCCACAAACGGGCGAACGTAGCGAGCCGAGCTAGCTAGCGCTGCTACCGTCGGTCGTGCGGCACAGCCCTTTGCCGACGTCGTCGAGCTTCACAGCTCCCTTCGACTGTCCCCTCGGGTTTGCGCCGCGCCAGGAGGATTCAATCGAGTCCCCCACACCAGAGAAGAGAGTTGGACCCCATATGTTCGCCACCATTCGACGCTACGACGCGATCGATCAGGAGCACGTCGCCGAGCTCATCAAGAAGGCCGACGAGACCCTCGTGCCGAGCCTCAGCGAGCTCCCCGGCTTCAATGGCTACTACCTCATCGACGCCGGCAACGGCATCGTGAGCTCGATCGGCTTCTTCGACACGGCCGAGCACGCCGACGAGTCGGCCCGTGTTGCCTCCACCTGGGTGCGCGAGCAGAAGCTCGAGAACGTACTGCCGAACGCGCCGAAGATCACCACCGGCGAGGTCGTCGTGCAGAGGTCAGCAGAGCTCGTCCAGGCGTAGGCCTCGACGCAGTTAGGTGTAGAACAGGGAGGCCCGCGTGTCGCGGGCCTTCTTGCGTTCGGGAGGAGAACCATGAGAAAGCTGATCGTTTCCGAGTTCGTGACCCTCGACGGGGTGATGGAGGCGCCCGGCGGCGAGCCCGGTCATCCGCACTCGGGCTGGGTGTTCGACTTCGTGAGCCCGGAGCAGGAGCAGTACAAGCTCCAGGAGGTGCTCGAGGCCGACGCCCTGCTGCTCGGTCGGGTGACCTACGAGGGCTTCTCCGCGGCCTGGCCGGAGCGGGGTGGTCCGTTCGCGGACAAGATGAACGACATGCCCAAGTACGTGGTCTCGACGACGCTCGAGGACCCGGAGTGGAGCAACACGAGCGTGATGCGAGACGTGAACGAGGTGGCCGGGCTGAAGGAGCAGGAGGGCGGCCCCATCCTGCTGGCCGGCAGTCGCACGCTCGTGCACGGCCTGATGGGGCTGGGGCTCGTGGACGAGTTCCGCCTGATGACCTTCCCGGTCGTCCTCGGCAGCGGCGCGCGCGTCTTCCCCGAGACGCCCGACAAGACCCAGCTGGAGCTCGTCGATACGCAGGCGTTCGACTCCGGCGTTGCCGTGCACACCTACCGCACGCAGGGAAGCCCGGCCTGAGCCGGGCTTCCCGAGGCGCGCCGCAGCTCCCGTCAGGGGTGCTGCATCTCGTTCACGGCGGTCACCTCGAAGCTCTTGTTCACGAGTACCTCGAGCTCCGTTCCGTCTGATTTCCGCACATGCGCCTCGTAGGGCGAGCCGTGGTCGGCGTCCGTCTCGACACGCTCGATCGTGCCTGCGTCGACCTTCGCCAGCGCCGCGGCGCGCACCTTGGCCGCCACGTCGCCGCTGAGGGCACGCTCGCGCGCCCGTTGGGTCCGATATGCCGGCCCGGTGGCGCCTGGCCTCGAGTCTTGTCGGCCCCGCCGCCTCCCGCGTTGTCGTTCGTGGCCGCCGAGCCGCCCGCGATTCCGCCGGCCACCCCAACCGCCGCGGCCACGCTGGCCACCGCGAGTGTCGCTCCGATCTGCTTGCGTCTCATCGCCAGACCTCCTGGATGGGTTCCGATTACGAGACGGACCATCGGGGGGCGACGTAAGAGCGCCGTTTGATCTCCCGAAGAGTTGTGTAAGAGCGCAATCCGAGACTTCTCCTGCACTGAAGGGGTTCGAGGCAAAAACTCGCCTCTCGACGCCTCCGCAGAGGGGGTTAGCGTCCTTCATGCGCACATAGGGCCACAACATCACAAACCCCGCTGCCGCACTCGTCGAGTGGCGACTTTCGACCCAGCCACCCTTCACCGCTGTCTCCAGCGCCCGAGCCCGGGCGTGAGCTGAGCGCCTAGCGGCCGACGCCGGCCACGAGCGTGCGCCGCAGGCGGCGCGCGCGGTCGGTGCCGCGCCGGCCTGCCCATGGGTGGGGCCCCTTCGCCCACGGGTGCCATCCGAGCAGTCCGTACTCCTCCCGGAGGAGCGCCTTCAGCTCGCCGCGGTGGTTTCCGCACGCGTATCGATTGGGACCGTAGATGCCGCGTCCGTGCCAGACGAGCCAGCGCTCCGGGTCGGCGTCCACGTACTCGCCGTGGCGCAGGTCGAGCAGCTGACGCTCGAGGTTCTTCTGCGTGTCCGCGCCCGGGGCGCATCCGCAGATCTCACACATGAACAGCACCTTCACGGGCACGCGACGAGGCTAGCGCGAGATCGTGGCGGTGCGGGGGTAAGACTGCAGGGCTCGCCGGCGCTAACCCGTCATGAGCTCAGCCAATGGGACCGCGCAAGCTGCGCGGATCGATACACACGCCGCCCAGCAGGCGGCGGCCGACCTGCTTCGCGCGCTCGGGGCCGACTTGACGAACGACGGCGTGCGCGACACGCCTCGCCGCATGGTGGCCGCCTACGCCGAGCTGCTGACGCCACATCCGTTCAACCCGACGACGTTTCCGAACGACGAGGGCTACGACGAGCTGATCGTCGTCCGTGCGATTCCCTTCCACTCGCTGTGCATGCATCACCTGCTGCCGTTCCACGGCGTGGCGCACATCGGCTACCTCCCCGGCGAGCGGCTCATCGGCCTCAGCAAGCTGGGCCGCGTGGTGGAGCATTTCTCGCGTGACCTCCAGCTTCAGGAGCGCCTGACCACCCAGGTCGCCGGCTGGCTCGATGACGAGCTGGCGCCGAAGGGGGTGGGCGTGGTCCTCGAGGCGGAGCACCTCTGCATGTCGATGCGCGGCGTCCAGAAGCTCGGTGCCACGACCATGACCTCCGCGCTCAGAGGCCTGGTCCGGGACGACGCGCGCACTCGCCAGGAGTTCATGGCGCTCACGACGAGGGCATCTCATGAGCACTGAACAGACGTACGTGATCGTCGGCGCGAGCCTGGCCGGCGCGAAGGCGGCAGAGACCCTGCGGGCCGAGGGCTTCGAGGGGCGCGTGGTGCTCGTCGGGGCCGAGCCGGAGCGGCCGTACGAGCGCCCGCCGCTGTCCAAGGAGTACCTGCGCGGGGAGGCGGGCCGGGAGAAGGTCTACGTCCACGATCCGGGGTTCTACGCCGAGCACGAGATCGAGCTGCGACTCGAACGCCGCGCCGTGGGCCTGGACATATCCAGCAGCGAGCTCGCGCTCGACAACGACGAGCGGCTGCGCTACCACCGGCTGCTGCTCACGACCGGCGCGGAGCCGCGGCGGCTCGCGGTGCCCGGCGGGGAGCTCGACGGAGTTCTGTACCTCCGCAGCGTCGATGACTCCGACGCGTTGCGCGAGCGGCTCGACCGCGGCGGCGCGGTGGTCGTGGTCGGGGCTGGATGGATAGGCGCCGAGGTCGCGGCATCGGCCCGGCAGCGCGGCCTCGAGGTCACTGTGATCGATCCGCTGGGTGCCCCACTGGAGCGCGTGCTCGGGGCCGAGGTCGGCGCGATCTACCGCGACATTCATGCGGACCATGGCACGGAGCTGCTCATGCGCACCGGGGTCGAGGCATTCGAGGGAGGGACGGCCGTCGAGCGGGTCCGAACGAGCGACGGGCGCGAACTCGAGTGCGACTTCGTGGTCGTGGGCGTCGGCGTCGAGCCACGGACCGAGCTCGGCGCGATCGCGGGGCTGACCGTCGACAACGGCATCGCCGTCGACGAGCGGCTACGCACGAGCGCTCCGGGCGTGTTCGCGGCCGGCGACGTGGCAAACGCCTATCACCCGTTCTATGGCGAGCGGATTCGCGTCGAACACTGGGCCAACGCCCTGAATCAGGGGCCCGCGGCTGCTCGCAACATGCTTGGGGGCGACCACGAGTACGACCGGCTGCCGTACTTCTTCTCCGACCAGTACGACATCGGCATGGAGTACTCGGGCTTCGCTCGGACCTGGGACCGCATGGTGATCCGGGGCGACCCCACGGGCCGCGAGTTCATCGCCTTCTGGCTCGTCGAGGATCGCGTCGTCGCCGGCATGAACGTGAACGTGTGGGACGTGACAGAGCCCATCCAGGCTCTGATTCGGGACCGGCTCCGCGTCGATGATCGGCGCCTGGCCGACCCTGACATCCCGCTTACCCAGCAGTTGCAGCAGAGCGCTGCCAGCTGATCTCGGCCAGCTCGTCGGGAGGCGAGCCGCGCAGGAGCCAGGTCCCGTCGGCGCGGCGGACAACCAAGCCGCTGTCGTTGACCCGGTGCAGCGCCGTGGTGATCGAGGCTCGCTTGCATCCCACGAGCTGGCCGAGCAGCTCATGCGACATCCGCAGCTTCACGCTGATCCCCTCCGGGGTCACCCGCCCCCAGCGCTCGGCGAGGTGCCAGAACAGCACCAGCAGCCGCGTCTCCACGGGAGAGAGCTGGAGCAGCGCCTGGTGGATCGACATGCGGAGCGTGCGGCGGATCGCGCGCTCGAGGAGCATCGACATCACCTGCGGCCAGTCGGCGAGCTTGCGGGCGAAGCCATCGTCGAGGACGGCCAGCCTCGAGGGAGCGAGCACATGCCAGAGGACGCGGTAGCGAACGAGCCCGTCCTCGGTTGACGGGATCCACGGCTGGATCACGTCGCCCTCGCCGAGCAGCTCGGTGCATGTGTGCCCCACGAGCACCACGTCGCGCGCGAGCAGCCCGTCGAGCATGAGGAAGCCGAGCCGGCTGGTGGTGTCGTGCGGCACCTCCCAGCGTCCAGGGTCCAGTGTCTTCACGTGCGCCACGAGCTGCGCGCGGGCATCCGCGATGTGAGTTGCGGGGACCCTGAGCCCCAGCTCAGGGTCGGATTTCAGAATCTGGACAGAGCCCTCGATTGGCAGCCCCCCTTCCTGGCCGCGAGCCTATTAACGGGTGAGTTGAAAAACAACGTTGATTCGCAACGTCCGCAGTTTGCAGGCATGGCACTGCGTCATAGGGTCGTGCGCGGCGCCAACTGGGAGGAAACATGTGCCTGGCCATACCAGGCCAGATCGTCGAAGTCGTTGACTCGGCCAACAGGCTGGCGAAGGTCGACGTCGCGGGAGTCCAGCGCACGATCAACATCGGCCTGATGGACGCCGACGGCGACGGCGTCGGCCCGGGCGACTGGGTGCTGATCCACGTGGGCTTCGCGATCTCTCAGGTGGACGAGGAGGAGGCGATCGCCACCCGCCGCCAGCTCGAGCGCATGGGCGCGGACTACGAGGCGGAGCTCGAGGAGCTCAAGGCGAGCGTGATCGAGTGAGCGCGAACGAGTGCGGTGACCACTGCATCACGTGCTCGGACGAGGGCATCCCGATGAAGGTGGAGCGCATCGACGAAGACCGTGGCCTTGCGTTGTGCACAGGCGAGGACGGGACGAAAAGCACCGTTGAGATCGCGCTCGTGTCGGTGGAGCCCGGTGACCGGGTGCTGGTGCACGCCGGCGTGGCACTGGCGGAGCTGAGCGCCACGTGAAGTACGTCGACGAGTTCCGCGATCCCGAGCTGGGCCGCGTGCTCGCCACGGAGATCCTCGCCGCCGTCGAGCCGGGCCGCCACTACAAGTTCATGGAGGTCTGCGGCGGCCACACCCACTCGATCTACAAGTACGGCGTGGACGACCTCCTACCGGAGAACGTGGAGCTCGTGCACGGGCCCGGCTGTCCCGTCTGCGTGATTCCGATGGGAAGGGTGGACGACGGCATCGCGATCGCCCGCGAGCCCGGCGTGATCTTCACCTGCTTCGGCGACATGATGCGCGTGCCGGGGTCGAACGGGAGCCTGCTCGAGGCGAAGGCCGAGGATGCTGACATCCGCATGGTCTACTCGCCGCTCGACGCCCTGCGGATCGCGAAGCAGAACCCCGATCGCGAGGTCGTGTTCTTCGCCATCGGGTTCGAGACGACGGCGCCCTCCACCGCGCTCACGCTCAAGCGCGCCAAGGCCGAGGGCGTGCCGAACTTCTCGTGCATGTGCAGCCACGTGACGATCGTGCCGCCGCTGCGCGCCCTGCTGGACTCGCCCGACCTGCGGCTCGACGGGTTCGTCGGCCCCGGCCACGTGTCGACGGTGGTGGGCGCGCGCCCGTTCGAGTTCATCCCCGCCGACTACGGCAAGCCGATAGTCGTGGCTGGCTTCGAGCCGCTCGACGTCCTCCAGGCGATTCGCATGATCCTCGCCCAGCTCGACGAGGGCCGCTGCGAGGTCGAGAACCAGTACGCGCGCGTGGTCCCGTACGAGGGCAATCAGCGCGCGCTCGAGGTGATGGCAGAGGTCTTCGAGCTGCGCCCGCATTTCGAGTGGCGCGGGCTCGGCTTCATCTCTCAGAGCGGGCTGAAGCTCTCGGATGCGTACGCCGACCTCGACGCCGAGCTGCGCTTCAGCGTCCCGGGCGTGCGCGTGGCCGACCCGAAGGCGTGCCAGTGCGGCGAGGTCCTGAAGGGCGTGATCAAGCCCTGGGAGTGCAAGGTCTTCGGCACGGCCTGCACGCCGGAGCGCCCGATCGGGACCTGCATGGTGTCCTCGGAGGGCGCCTGCGCCGCCTACTACAACTACGGCCGCTTCGCGCGCGAGCGGGAGGTCGTCTGATGCCGGCCGGTCGCAAGGAGCGCAGCCCGAGCGTTGGTCGGGCGAGCACCGGCGTTGCCATTCCTGGTCGCGAGGAGCGCATCCTCGGGATCATCGAGACGGCGCGTGCCAAGCGCGGCAAGTTCCGCGACGAGCGCATCAACATGGCCCACGGGGCGGGCGGCAAGGCCACCCAGAGCATGATCGAGGGCCTCTTCGAACCCGCGTTCGGCGCTCAGGTAACCGAAGACGCGGCGTCGATCGAGATCGGCGGCGCCGCACTCGCCTTCACGACCGATTCGTTCGTGGTCAAGCCGCTTCGTTTCCCGGGCGGCTCGATCGGGGATCTCGCGGTGAACGGGACCGTCAACGACCTGGCCGTCTCGGGAGCGCGCCCAACGGCTCTCACCCTCTCGCTGATCCTCGAGGAGGGCTTGTCCTCGGTAGACCTGCGCGCCGAGGTAGAGGCCATCGCGCGCGCGGCGGAGGCGGCGGAGGTCCAGATCGTGAGCGGTGACACCAAGGTCGTCGAGCGCGGCGCCGCGGACGGCATGTACATCTGCACCGCCGGGGTCGGCGAGCGCGATCCGCGCGCCCGGCTTGCGGCGGATTCGATCCGCCCCGGCGACCGCGTCCTCCTGTCCGGCACGATCGGCGAGCACGGCACCGCGATCATGCTGGCCCGCGGCGAGTTCGAGCTCGACGCGGACATCACGTCCGACACACGCTCGCTGTGGCCGGTCGTCGACGCGCTCCTGGAGGAGTCCGGACCATCGCTGCGCTGCATGCGCGACGCGACCCGAGGCGGCGTGGCCTCGGTGCTGAACGAGCTCGCCCGCTCGTCGCGCGTCGCGATGCTGGTGCGCGAGTCCGCGGTGCCCGTCGAGCCGGCCGTGGCCGGAGCGTCCGAGATCTTGGGGATCGATCCCATGTACGTCGCGAACGAGGGCAAGCTCGTCGCCTTCGTCGCGGAGGAAGCTGCTGACCGTGCGCTGGCCGCGCTGCGCTCGGTCCCTGGTTGCGAGCGCGCGGCGGAGATCGGCGAGGTACGCACCGAGCCTCCCGGGATGGTGCTGGTGGAGACGAGTTTCGGCGGCACGCGCGTCATGGACCAGCTGGTCGGTGACCCACTGCCGCGGATTTGTTGAGCGAGGAAGGAGTGCCGATGGCGACGTCCGTCGACCCGTATGCCCAGCACAAGGAGACCGAGGGGGTCACCGCTCACGTTCTGTGGGTCACCACAGGGCTGTCGTGCGAGGGCGACTCGGTCGCCATGACCTCGGCCACCAATCCGAGCCTCGAGGACATCATCACGCAGGCGATCCCCGGCATGCCGAAGATCGTGGTGCACAACCAGGTGATCGCGTACGAGGTGGGCGACGAGTTCGCGCAGGCGTGGTTCGACGCCGAGGAGGGCAAGCTCGACCCGTTCGTGCTCGTGATCGAGGGCTCGCTGGGCAACGAGAACATCAACGGCGAGGGTCACTGGACCGGCTTCGCCGTGAATCCCTCGAACGGCCAGCCGATCACGATCAACGAGTGGCTCGACCGCTTGGCGCCCAAGGCCGCGGCCGTGGTGGCGGTGGGGACCTGCGCCACCTACGGCGGGATTCCGGCGATGAAGAACAACCCGACCGGCGCGATGGGCGTGCCGGACTACCTGGGCTGGAACTGGAAGTCGAGCGCCGGCCTGCCGGTCGTGTGCATCCCCGGCTGCCCGGCGCAGCCCGACAACATGACGGAGACGCTGCTCTACCTCGCCCTGCACCTGGCCGGTCTCGCTCCCGCGCCAGAGCTGGACGAGAAGCTGCGTCCCAAGTGGCTGTTCGGGCGCACCGTCCGCGAGGGCTGCAACCGCGCCGGCTTCGCGGAGGAGGGCGACTTCGCCACGGAGTACGGCTCAGACCACCGCTGCCTCGTGAAGCTCGGCTGCAAGGGGCCGGTGGTCAAGTGCAACGTCCCGATCCGCGGGCTGGGTGAACGGCATCGGCGGCTGCCCGAACGTGGGCGGCATCTGCATGGCCTGCACGATGCCCGGCTTCCCCGACAAGTACATGCCGTTCATGGAGCCCAACCGCTGGGGCGTCGCCGCCGAGAACATCATGCGGTTCAGCTACGGGCCGATCGTCCGCAGCTTCCGCAAGCGCCACATCAAGAACCAGTACGACGTGGAGCCCGATTGGCGTCACAACAAATCAGAGCTAACAACCGGCTACCAGAAGCGCTGGTAGGGGGAGAGACGAATGTCCACTGTTGAGACGCCCCGCGACCAGAAGGTCGTCGTCAAGGAGATGTCCTGGGACCCGATCACCCGCATCGTCGGGTCGCTCGGGATCCACACGGAGATCGACTTCTCGAACCAGCAGGTACTGAAGTGCTACTCGACGTCGATGGTGTTCCGCGGGTTCGACATCTTCATGAAGGGGATCGACCCGCGCGACGCGCACTTCATCACCAGCCGCATCTGCGGGATCTGCGGTGACAACCACTGCACCTGCTCCTGCCTCAACCAGAACATGGCCTATGGCGTGAAGCCGCCGCCCCTGGGCGACATGGCCTTCAACCTGGCCGAGACCGCGGACTACATCTTCGACCACGCGATCTTCAACGACTGCATGGCGAACGTGGACTTCTGCGAGCAGATGGTGAAGGAGACCAACCCGAGCCTGCTTGCGACGGCCGAGAACACCCCGGCGCCGCAGTCGGACATCCACGGCTACAGGACGGTCGCGGACATCATGCGGGCGCTCAACCCGTTCACGGGCGAGTTCTACCTGGAGACCCTCCACGTGGCCCGCTACACGCGCGAGATGTACTGCCTGTTCGGCGGGCGGCACACGCACCCCTCGACGATCATGCCGGGAGGCTGCAGCGCGGACATCACCCACCAGACGTGCACCGACTACTACGTGCGCCTCATGAGGTACTTCGACTACGTGAAGCGCAGCGTGCCGATGCACGACGACCTCTACGACTTCTTCCTTCAGCAGTTGCCGGGGTACGACATGGTGGGCTACCGGGACACGAACCTCGTGAACTGGGGCTCGTTCGACGACCCGGACTACGTCGACTACAGCTACAAGAACATGACCGAGTGGGGGCGCAAGCGGTACATCACCCCCGGAATCGCGATCAACGGCGAGCTGATCACGACCGACCTGGTCGAGATCAACCTTGCCATCAGGATCCTGCTCGGCAGCTCGTACTTCGACGGCTGGGAGAACGAGCGCACGTTCGTGACCGAGGACCCGCTCGGCAACCCGGTCGACAAGAACCACCCGTGGAACAAGGTGACCCTGCCGAAGCCGCAGGCGCGCGACTTCACGGACAAGTACACGTGGGTCGTGTCACCGCGCATCTACGACAAGCGCACCGACACGCACGTGTGCTGCGACACCGGCGGCGGCCCGTTCGCCCGCCAGTGGTGCACCGCGAAGGCGGGGCTCGTGGACTTCGGCTACGCGAAGGCCACCGGCCACAGCATCCAGATGGTGCTGCCGCGCTCTCCGAGCATGCCGCAGATGGAGATGGAGTGGCACGTGCCGGAGAAGTCGAACGCGATCGAGCGCGATCGCGCCCGCACGTACCACCAGGCCTACTCGGCGCTGATCGCGCTGCACAACCTGGAGCGGGCGATGAAGGAGGTGCAGGCCGGCCGCACCAAGAGCTGGAACGACTTCACGGTTCCGGATCACGCGGTCAGCTGCGGCTTCCACGAGGCGGCTCGCGGCGTGCTCTCGCACCACATGGTGATCGAGGACGGGAAGATCGCGAACTACCAGCCCTACCCGCCGACGCCGTGGAACGCCAGCCCGCGTGACGTCTACGGGACTCCCGGCCCCTACGAGGACGCGGTGCAGAACACGCCGATCTTCGAGGAGAACGGCCCGGAGAACTTCAAGGGGATCGACATCATGAGGGCGGTTCGCTCGTTCGATCCCTGCCTGCCGTGCGGCGTGCACATGTACGGCGGGACGGGCTCGGTGCGGAAGGTGGTCCACACCCCGACGGCGCTCTCCTAGCCATGGAACCCGAGCAGCTGATAGCCCGTGTGCAGGAGCTCACGGGGCGGCTGGAGGACCTCGACGATCCGGCGTGCCGCAACCTCGCCGAGGAGCTCACGTCGGCGGTCGTGCAGATGTACGGCGCCGGCCTCGAGCGGATCGTGGAGCTGGCGGACGCGGACACCCGTGACGAGATGTCGAAGGACAGCCTCGTCGGCGGCCTGCTGATGATCCACGACCTGTACCCCGTGCCGATCGAGGAGCGGGTCGTGCAGGCACTCGACACCGTGCGGCCGTACATGGAGTCGCACGGCGGCAACGTGGAGCTGCTCGGGATCGAGGACGGGATCGCGAAGCTGCGCCTCGAGGGCAGCTGCAAGTCGTGCCGGGCGTCGTCCTCGACGCTCGAGCTCGCGGTGCGGCAGGCCCTCGAGGAGGCAGCGCCGGACTTGCTCGGGATGGACGTCGAGGGGATCGTCGAGGAGGAGCAGGGGGTCACCGGAGTGGCGCTACCGATGGCCAACGGAGCACCGGCATGGCACACGCTGGACATCATGGCTCCCGACTCCCTCACAGCGACGGCCGTCGACGGCGTTTCGTTGTTCGTCGCGAACGTCGACGGCACGCTGCTCGCGTACCGGAATACCTGTGCCGATTGCGGCGGTGCCCTCGATGACGGGGCTTTGGACGACGGCACTCTGAGGTGCTCCGGCGTGTGGACGCGGCTACTTCCTCCCACAGGCAGGCCGGTCCATGGACGACGACCACCTCCAGCTCCAGCCGATCCCGCTTCTGCGCGAAGCGGAGGGAATCAAGGTCGCTCTGTGAAGCCGATCGACGAGGCGGTCGCGACCAAGCGCAAGGCGCTCATGGTCTCGGGTCTTCGGGGCCTCGCGAAGCCGAAGCCGCCGGAGGCTGTCCCGGAGACCGAGCACTGCGACCTCTGCAAGACGACCGTGCCGAGCGACCACCGGCACATGCTCAACACGTACGAGCGCCAGATCGTGTGCGTGTGCGAGAGCTGCTGGGCGCTGCGCTCCGGCGACTCGGAGTTCCGCCCCACCGGCAACAGGACGCTGTGGCTCGAGGACTTCGAGCTTCCGGAGGAGATCTGGGCGCAGTTCCGGATCCCGATCGGTCTGGCGTTCTTCATGCACTCGAGCGTCACGGAGTGCGTGGTGGCGCTCTACCCGAGCCCGGCCGGGGCCACCGAGAGCGAGCTGCACTTCGAGACCTGGAACCGGCTCGCCGCGATGAACCCGGTGCTGCGGGACATCGAGCCGGACGCGGAGGCGCTGATCGTGAACCGGATGGCGGACCCGCCGATGTTCGCGATCGCGCCGATCGACCGCTGCTACATGCTGGTCGGCCTCGTGAAGGCGTCCTGGGAGGGCATCTCCGGCGGCAGCGGCGTGGAGCAGGCGATCGAGCGCTACTTCGACGAGCTGCGGGCGGTGGCCGCGTGAGCCAGCAGGAGACGCTCGCAGTTCCGGTCGCACCCGAGCCCGAGTTCCAGGTGCTCGGCGCGACGGGCCGCCGCCACGCCGCGGTCCCGGCGCTCGACTTCGACGTTCACGTGACGGAGCCCGGCGGGCGCCAGGTGCACGCGATCGCACTCAGCGCGCAGATCATGATCGAGCCCGCGCGGCGCACCTACGACGCGGAGACGCGCGAGAAGCTCGTGGAGCTGTTCGGTCCGCCGGAGCGCTGGGCCACCACCACGCGCAGCCTCGTGTGGCACCAGGCCGACGTGCTGGTGCCCGGGTTCATCGGGTCGACCACCTTCCGGGTGGCCGTGCCGGCGAGCTTCGACATGGAGGTGGCCTCCTCCAAGTACCTCTACGGGCTGCCGGACGGCGAGCTGCCGCTGGCGTTCAACTTCAACGGCACGGTGCACTACCGCGGCGACGACGGCCGGCTGCAGATGTCGCTCGTACCCTGGTCGTGCTCGGCGGAGTTCCGCATGCCGGTGAGCATCTGGCGCGAGCTGATCGAGCACTACTACCCGCGCAGCGGCTGGATCGCGCTCCACGAGCGCACGCTCCAGGCGCTCCAGCGCGAGAAGGCGCGCCGCGGGCTGCCGACCCTCGACGCGACCGTGGCGGAGCTGCTCGACTCGTGAACGAGCTGGTCGAGTCGCTCCTGTACGAGGGCTACGCGCTCTATCCCTACACACCGGGCGCGACCAAGAACGCCACGCCCACGCCGTTCGGGATCGTCTACCCGCCCGCGTACGCGCGCCAGCTCGACACGACCTTCGACCACCTCGAGCTCCAGTGCATGGTCGAGGGCGATGGCGAGATCACCGCGGAGGTGCACTTCCTAGTGCCGAGCGGTGAGCGGCACGTCGCGGAGCCGCAGCGGATCGAGGGTGAGGGCGACTTCGAGATCGGCGGAATATCTGTGCGCACCCGACTCAAGGGGTCAGACCCCTTGAGTGGGGGCGACTCAGATCTGCGGCGGGTTTCCTTCCGCGTGGAGAACCGCACGGAGGTGCCCGAGGGGCTCGAGCGCGGGGAGGCGCTTCGCCACTCGCTGATCTCGACGCATCCGGTCCTGCGCGTGGACGGCGGTCGCTTCATCTCCCAGCTCGACGCACCCTGCGAGAGCGTGAACACCTGGCCGGTGCTCGCGTCGCCCGAGGACGACGTGATGCTCGGGGCGGCGATCATCCTGCCCGACCATCCCCAGATCGCCCCCGAGAGCCGCGGCAATCTCTTCGACAACACAGAGATCGAGGAGGCGCTCGTGCTGCACGTGCAGGTGCTCAGCGACGAGGAGCGCGCCGAGATCGAGCACCAGGATCCGGCCGTGAGGGAGATGATCGAGCGCGCGTCGGCTGTGACCTCCGAAGAGCTGCACAAGCTGCACGGGCGCGTGGAGCTACGCGATCCGGTGACCCGCGAGCCGCCGAAGCCGTCCGCCGAAGTGCGCGACCCCACGCGCGGGCTGCCCGAGGTCGAGGTGGACGGGGTGAGGTTCCGCCGCGGCGGGCGAGTGGTCGTGAGGCCCGGCTTGAGCGCCGACCTCCACGCGCGCATGCTCGAGGGCCGCACCGTGACGGTCGAGCGCATCTACCGCGACTACGACGGGCGTGTGCACCTGGGCGTGAGCGTCGATCAGCCCGGTCAGGAGATCATGCGCGAGACAGGCCGCTTTCTCTGGTTCTTCCCACCTGAAGTGGAGGTTCTGCAATGAAGCGCATCCTGGTTGCCGGGATCGGCAACTCCTGGCTGAAGGACGACGGGTTCGGCGGCGAGGTCGTGAAGCGGCTCGAGTCGCGCGAGCTCCCCGAGGGCGTGGTGGTGTTCGACTTCGGCACCGGCGGGCTCGACCTCGCGTACGAGGTGATGCGCGGCTACGACGCGCTTGTCCTGATCGACGTGAGCCGCCAGGGCGGAGAGCCCGGCACGCTCTACGTGATGGAGGCCCTCAAGGACGACGTGGAGGCGGGCATCGAGGACGGGCAGATGATCAACCCGCACGCGATGGACCCGCAGACGGTGCTCCGCTTCGTGAAGACGCTCGGCGCGTGGCCGGGCAAGGTCGTGATCGTGGCGTGCGAGCCCGCCGAGGTCGAGGAGATGGGGATGGGCCTCAGCCCCGAGGTGCAGAGCGCGGTCGATGCCGCGGTAGGCGTCGTGATCGAGACGATCGAAGAGCTGCGCACCGACGCCGCGTACGCCATCGACTGAGCCATGCACGAGCTCTCGCTCTCCGGCGCGATCGTGAACACCGTCGTCAAGCACGCCGCCGGGCGGCCGGTGAGCCTCGTGAGCCTGCGCGTGGGCGCGCTTCGGCAGGTGGTGCCGGACACGCTCGAGTTCTACTTCGAGTTCGTGTCGAAGGGGACGGTGTGCGAGGGAGCGCGGCTCGAGCAGGAGCTGATTCCCGCTGTGCTGCGCTGCGCGGGCTGCGGACGCGAGTGGGAGATCGACATGCCGATCTTCATGTGCCCGGACTGCGGAAGCGCCGGCGGCGTGGAGGTCGCCAGCGGCGAGGAGTTCGAGGTGGAGTCCATCGAGGTCGAGGAGACGGAATGCATCGCACAAAGGTGAAGATCGTCGAGGAGGCGCTCGACGCCAACAACACGATCGCGCAGGCGAACCGCGCCGACTTCGACCGCGCCGGCGTGCGCGTCGTGAACTTCATGAGCGCGCCGGGCGCCGGGAAGACCTCGCTGCTCGAGCACGTGGTGGCGGACACTCCGGGCGTGCGCATCGGCGTGCTCGAGGGCGACGTCCAGGGGTCGATGGATGCCGACCGCCTCGCGGCCCTGCACATCCCGGTCACCCAGCTGAACACCGATCCGAGCTTCGGCGGCGAGTGCCACCTGGACGCCAACATGGTGCGCTCGGCGCTGCCGGACCTGCCGCTGGCAGAGATCGACCTGCTCGTGATCGAGAACGTCGGGAACCTGGTCTGCCCCGCCGAGTTCAAGGTGGGCGAGGACGCCCGCATCATGGTCTCGGCGATCACCGAGGGGGAGGAGAAGCCGCTCAAGTACCCGCTCATGTTCCGCGCGTGCGAGCTGGTGCTGATCAACAAGATCGACCTCCTGCCGCACCTCGACTTCGACCTCGAGCGCTTCCTCTACAACCTCGATGCGGTCCATCCGGGAGTGGAGCGGATCACCGTGAGCGCGAAGACCGGCGAGGGGATCGACGAGTGGCGGCACTGGCTCGCCGGGGTCGGCCGAGGGGTGGAGGCGCCCGCTTGAGCCACCTGCTCGGGAGCGACGTCCTCGACCGGGCGCTCTCCGAGCGCACTGAGGCCAACAGGGCCTTCTTCGAGGCGGAGTCCGAGCGCCTGGCACGGCTGTGCCACACGATGGCGGAGCGCTTCGCTCGCGGCGGGCGCCTGATCGCGCTCGGCCGCTCGCCGGCCGCGCGCTCGGATGCGCGGCACGTGGCGGTGGAGTTCGTGCACCCGGTGATCGTCGGGAAGCGTGCCCTCCCGGCGCTGGCGCTGGCCGGGGAGGGCGGTCCGCTCGAGGAGCAGGCCGCGCTGGCGGTCGAACCCGGCGACATCGTGATCGGCTTCGGCTCCGACGCCGACGGCGCGCTCGCGCTCGCGCGCGGTCGCGGCTGCCTGACGTTGGCGTTCGCGCCCGCCGGGGCGGAGTGGGAGTTCGAGCCGCCGACCCAGGACGCCTCGATTCGCCAGGAGCTCGTCGAGACGCTCTACCACGTGCTCTGGGAGCTCGTGCACGTCTTCTTCGACCACCGCGGGCTGCTCGAGGGGAGGGACGCACGGCGCACGCACGACACGGGTGCCTCGAGCTTCCTCTATCCGTTCCTCTCCGAGGGCGAGAAGGACCTCGAGGCGGTGATGGGGGACGTGCGGCGCTCGATTCTCGCCAAGGCGAAGGAGGTCGGGGAGCTGCGGGTGCAGACACTGGAGGAGAACCGCGAGGAGCTGCTCGTCGCGGCCGCCGGAATGCGCGCCGACCTCGAGGCGGGCGGACGGCTGCTCGCGCTTGGCAACGGCGGCTCCGCCACGGATGCGATGGACGTGGTGGCGGACTTCCGCTGCCCGCCCGACCCGCGCTGGCAGCCGCGGCGCGCGCTCGACCTGACCGAGGATCCGGCGATCCTCACAGCGATCGCGAACGACATCGGCACCGAGGCGATCTTCTCGCGCCAGTTGATCGCGCACGGGCGCGGCGGCGACGTCCTGCTGGCGATCTCCACGAGCGGCAACTCCGCGAACGTGGTGGCCGCGCTGGCGGAGGCGCGCTCGCGCGGGCTGCGCACCATCGCGATGGTCGGCTACGACGGCGGCCGCGTGGCGGCCGAGCGGCTCGCGGATCATGTGGTGGTCACGCGCTCGGAGCACATCCCTCGCATCCAGGAGGCGCAGGCCAGCGCCTACCACCTGCTGCGCGAACTGACGGAGCTCGCATGAGCCGCGTCCGCGCCCGCATCGAGGGCACCGTGCAGGGAGTGGGCTTTCGTCCATACGTGTACCGGCTCGCGGGCGAGCTGGGGGTGGCGGGACACGTGCTGAACGACTCCCGCGGGGTCGTCGTGGAGGTCGAGGCGTCGCCCGAGACGGTGGAGCGCTTCCTCTCCCGGCTGGCTCTCGAGGCGCCTCCGCTGGCGAGCGTGGAGCGGGTGACCTCCGAGCAGCTCGAGGAGCTGGGGGAGCGGGGCTTCTCGATCCTGGAGAGCCCCGCCGGGGGCGAGCCGAGCGCCGCCGTGACCCCGGACAGCGCCACCTGCCCGGACTGCCTCGCCGAGCTGTTCGACCCCGAGGACAGGCGCTTTCGCTATCCGTTCACCAACTGCACGAACTGCGGGCCGCGCTTCACCATCGTGCGGGACGTTCCCTACGACCGTCCCAACACGACGATGGCCTCGTTCGAGATGTGCCCGGCCTGCCTCGCGGAGTATCGCGACCCGGAGAACCGCCGCTTCCACGCGCAGCCGAACGCGTGCCCCGACTGCGGGCCGCAGGCAAGGCTCGTGTACGCGGGCGGGGGCGCCGTGCGGAACAGCGGCGCTCGGGACGCGCTCGAGGCCACGGCGCGCGCACTGCTCGAGGGAGCGATCGTGGCTGTGAAGGGCATCGGCGGGTTCCACCTCGCGTGCCGGGCGGACGACGAGGCGGCGGTGGCCGAGCTCCGCGCCCGCAAGCACCGCGAGGACAAGCCGTTCGCGCTGATGGCGCCCGACCTCGAAACGGTGCGCGAGCTGGTGGACCTGAAGCCGCCCGAGCTGGAGCTGCTGCTGGAGCGCGCGCGGCCGATCGTGCTGGCCCGACGCCGACCGGACGCCGCGCGTCGGGGAGTCCGTGGCGCCGGGAGCCCCCGAGCTCGGCGTGATGCTGCCCTACTCGCCCCTCCACCACGTCCTGCTGGCCGACGCCGGCACGACGCTCGTGATGACGAGCGGGAACGTGTCCGACGAGCCGATCGCCTTCCACGACGAGGAGGCCTGCGAGCGGCTCGCGGACATCGCGGACCTCTTCCTGATGCACGATCGGCCGATCGAGACGCGCACCGACGACTCGGTGGTGCGCCACGTGGACGGGCGGCGCATGCTGCTGCGGCGCTCGCGTGGCTACGTGCCGGGCGCGCTGCCGCTGCCCCTGGACTGCGGCCGGCACATGCTGGCGTGCGGCGCCGAGCTGAAGAACACCTTCGCGGTCGCAAAGGGAGGCCACGCGTGGGTGGGGCACCACGTTGGCGATCTCAAGAACTACGAGACGCTGCGATCGTTCGTGGCCGGCATCGACCACTTCCAGCGGCTGTTTGCGGTCGAGCCGGAGGTCGTGGCGCATGATCTCCACCCCGAGTACCTCTCGACCAAGCACGCGGTCGAGAGCGACGGCGTTCGCCTGGTGGGCGTGCAGCATCACCACGCCCATCTCGCGGCGTGCCTCGCGGAGTACGGGGAGCTCCGCCCGGCGGTCGGCGCCATCTTCGACGGCACCGGATACGGCGAGGACGGCACGGTGTGGGGAGGAGAGCTGCTGTTTGGGGACCTCGAGGGATTCGAGCGCGCCGGACTGCTGTTCCCCGTCCGGATGCCGGGCGGCGAGGCGGCGATACGCCAGCCGTGGAGGATGGCCTGCGCGTGGCTGGCGGCGGCTTTCGACGAGCCGATGCGCCCGCCGCATCAGCTCGCCCGGCAGGTCGAGCAGCGCTCCTGGGAGCAGGTCTCGCGGCTCGCGGTCAACGGGCTCTCCTCGCCGCTCACCACGAGCGCGGGCAGGCTGTTCGACGCCGTTGCGGCTCTCTGCGGGCTGCGGTCGGAGGTCAACTACGAGGGCCAGGCCGCCGTGGAGCTGGAGGCGGCGTGCGATCTCGGTGAGCAGTACGCGTACGAGCTGCCGCTGCTCGACGACGGCGGCCCGCTCGTGATCGACGCGCGCCCGATGGTCCGGGCCGTGGTGGGAGACCTCGAGGCCCGCGTGGAGGTCGGCAGGATCGCGGCGCGCTTCCACAACGCACTGGCCGGGGCCACGGCGAGAGCGTGCGCGCTCGCGGCGGCGCGCAGGATGACCGACCGGGTGGTGCTCTCGGGAGGCGTGTTCCAGAACCGGCGGCTGCTCGCGCAGACCACGTCCCTGCTCGAGGGCGCCGGGCTGCGGGTGCTCACGCCGGAGCGGCTGCCGCCGAACGACGGCGGGATCGCCTACGGGCAGCTCGCCGTGGCGGCCGCGCGACTCGCGGCGGAGGGAGGAGGTGTCGATGTTCGGGCTTGACGACTGGATTGCGGAGCTGGCCCACGGCGAGGCGCTCGCGGCGGTGCTCGCCGTGGCTCTGCTGCTCGGCCTCCGGCACGCCTCCGATCCGGACCACCTCGCGGCGGTGTCGACGCTAATCGCCTCGGAGCCCGAGGACGGGACCCGTCGCGCCGGGCGGCTGGGGCTCGCCTGGGGGCTCGGGCACGCCACCACGCTGGCCGTGTTCGGCCTGCCGATCGTGCTCTTCCAGTCGTATCTCTCCGATTCGGTGCAGCGCGGTGCGGAGGCACTCGTGGGGGTGATGATCATGTTCCTCGCGATTCGGCTGCTCGTGCGCTGGCGGCGCGGCCACTTCCACGCGCATCCGCACCGCCATGGCAACACCGAGCACCGCCACCTGCACCCACACGAATCGCCCGGCACGCACGACCACGCGCACCGGCCGGAGGCGCAGCTCGGGCGCTCACCCACCCAGGCGTTCGGCATCGGCCTGGTGCACGGGATGGGCGGATCCGCAGGAGTGGGTGTCCTGCTGCTCGCCACGATCCCCGGACAGGCCGAGGCCGTGGCGGCGCTGGTGGTGCTCGCGCTCGGAACGGCGGTCTCGATGGCCACCCTGTCCTCGGCCTTCGGCTATGCGATCACCCGCGGGCCGGTGCTGCGGCGCATGCTCGCCTTCGCGCCCGCGATGGGCTTCGCGACGCTCGCGTTCGGCTGCTGGTACACCCTCGGCGCAATGGGAGCGGTCCCGTACGTGCTGTGAGCACGCGTCCCACACCACGTCCGCCGCCCGACGCCGAGAGGGTGCTCGCCGAGCACGTGTTCTCGGGCGGGCGCTCGAAGCCGTTCGCCGAGCTGACGGTCGACGAGGTGAAGGAGCGCGCGGAGGAGCTGAAAGCGGCGACGGGCTGGGGACCCACCGCCAGGGTCGGGTCCGTGGCAATGGCGTGGGCCGAGCTTGGGCGCCTGATGGAGCACGTGCAGGCGGAGACTGTCGGGGATCTGAGGCCCGACGCGGTGGCGGAGCGCGCCGAGAAGCTCTGGGTCGTGCCGCCGGGCGGCAGTCTGCTCTAGCCCGCCGAGTCCGTACGATCCGCGCTCGCATGGCGAATGCCGATGAGATGCTCGAGACGGCGGCCGCCCGGGCCGCCGAGCTCGCGACCCCCGGGCTGGACCCGCGACCGCGCCGCAAGGTCGCGGTGCTGGCCTGCATGGACGCGCGCATCGACCTGTTCTCGCTGCTGGGCCTCGAGCGCGGCGACGCCCACATCATCCGCAATGCCGGCGGACTCGTGACCGATGACGCCCTCCGCTCGCTCACCGCGTCCCAGCGCCTCCTCGGCACCGAGGAGATCGTCGTGGTGATGCACGACGGCTGCGGACTGCACGGCGCCTCCGAGGACGAGTTCGGGCAGGAGCTGGCCGAGGACGGCGCGCTCCCAAGCTGGCGCCTCGGCGCCTTCGACGACGTCGACGCCACCCTGCGCGCAAGCCTCGCTCGGCTGCGAGCAAGCTCAGAGCTACCCGCCCGCGACCAGATCCGCGGCTTCGTCTTCGACCCGGAGACCGGAGCACTGCGCGAGGTCGAGGCGGACGGCGCGGGCTAGGCGCCGCGCTCGGCCGCGGCCAGAGCCCGCTCCGCGCGCGTGTGTGACTTCTTCGCCGCCGCCCGCTCACGGCGCGCTTCCTTCAGGCGCTCAGCGGTGGTCTTTGCGCGGGCGTTCGCCTCCTCCGCGTGAACCCTCGCGGCCTCAGCGCGCGTCTCGGCATGCGCGATCGCCTTGTCCGCGGCGTCGAGCTCGCGCCGCGCGTGGCGCTCATCGGTGCGCGCGGCCGCGAGCCGCTGCCGCCGCTCAGCCGCCTCACGACGCTCGGCGTCCGCGCGCCGCTTGGCGTCCGCCTTGGGAGGCTTACGTTTGGTCCCGCTGCTAGCGCCGCTCTTCTCAGGTCTTGCCGGCTTGCTGCGCTTCGGTCGGGAAGCGTCTCCGGACGCCGCCGCCGTCATCCCACCAAACCCACCGATCGCCTCGCGCTCGCGGACCAGGCGGCCGGTCCGGAGCTCCTCCGCGGTCTCCTCGTCGAGCGCGGCCGCGTGCAGCGTCTCGGCGATCTTCTCGCGCAACGCAGGGGTCGCGCGCTCGCCGGCCTCCAAGACCAGATCGACGGCCGCGTCCGACATCTTCGCGACCTCCTCGCGTTCCCGAGCGGCGGCGCCCTGGAACGCCTTCCGGTCGCCGCCGGCGAGCAGTTCGTCCTGCGCCGCGCGAAGCTCCTCGCCCGCCGCGACGAGCCGCTTCACCTCCTTGGGGCGCTCGCCGCGCGAGCTGGTTCAGCGCCCACGCCGCGACGGTCGGCTTGCGCAGCGCCTTGACCGCGTCGGCCTCCTCACGCTTGCCCTCCTTGCGAAGCGCCTTCGCGCGCTCGTCGCGCGCACGCGTGAACTCACCGGGCGGCAGGGCGTAGAGGTCGTCGGCCACGCCCACATTCTGACTCTCGCGCTGCCCTCCGGCGGTTAGGCTCGCCACCAGTGAGCGACGGCCCCGCGATCCTGGTCCTTCAGCACATCGCCTGCGAGCCGCCGGGCGTCTACGCAGACGCCATGCGCGAGCGCGGCGCCGAGCTGCATGCGGTGGAACTGGACGAGGGAGAGCCGCTTCCCGACTGGCGCGGGTTCGACGCGATGGTCGTGATGGGCGGTCCGATGGGTGCGTGCGACGACGCCGACCACCCGTGGCTCGCCGCTGAGCGCGAACTGCATCGCGGCCGCCGTGGGGGCGCGGCTGCCGTTCTTCGGCGCCTGCCTGGGGAGCCAGCTGCTCGCGGCCAGTCTCGGGGCGCGCGTGTACACCGGCGAGACGCCCGAGGTGGGCGTGCTCGATGTGGAGCTCACGGAGGCCGGCCGGGACGACCCGGTCCTCGGCGGCCTCCCGGGAAGCTTTCCGACGCTCCAGTGGCACAGCGACAGCTTCGAGCTGCCCACCGGCGCGGTCAGTCTGGCCAGCTCGCCGGCCTACGCGAACCAGGCCTTCCGCGTGGGCTCCAACGCCTACGCGGTCCAGTTCCACGTCGAGGTCACGAGCGAGATGGCGGCCGAGTGGGCCACCGTGCCGGACTACGCCCGTGCGCTCGAGAAGGTGCGCGGCCCCGGTGCCCTCGATGAGCTGCTGGAGGCCTTCGAGGAGCGCCGCGAGGAGATGACCGCACACGCCCGCACGCTGTTCTCCGGCTGGCTCGACCTCGTGTGACGCGCGCGTCTCCGGGTACCTGTGAGGCATGGCTGAAGATCACGGACCCAGCGTGAAGGACGACAAGCTCTACGAGGAGCTCCGCCAGGATGGCGCGAGCAAGGAGAAGGCCGCCAGGATCGCCAACGCGAAGGCCGGCGGGACCGACGTGAGCAAGAAGGGCGGCGAGGCCGAGGACTACGACGAGCGCACCAAGGAAGAGCTGGAGGAGCGCGCTCGTGAGCTGGGCATCGAGGGCCGTTCGGAGATGAGCAAGGACGAGCTCATCAACGCCCTTCGCAACCACTAGCGGCTCCCGGCGACTCCTCAGTAGCCGATGTAGCGGGCGAACGCCCTCGCCCGCTTGGCCGGCTCTGCCGGTTCGCTCCTCTGAGCGGTCCGCGGTCGACATCAGCAGCCGTCCGCCGTTCACGCCGAGCCAGCGCAGCGGCTCCGGCTCCCATGAGCGGGAGGAATGGTCCACCCACGGCAGCCGGGTGAGCCCGTTCTCCTGCGAGGTGATCAGCTGCGCGAGCGTGCGGCCAGCAAGGTTGGTCGTGGACACGCCGTCGCCCACGTAGCCGCCGGCCCAGGCGAAGCCGCGCCCTCGGTCTAGCCCCACCGAGGCGTGCCAGTCGCGTGGAATCGCGAGCGCGCCGCCCCATTCGTGCGTGATCTCGTGATTGGCGACGACCGGGAAGAGGTCCACGAGCACCTCGCGCAGCGCCGAGTGCACGCGGCTGTTGCGGTCGAAGGACGGTCTCGTGCGCGAGGCGAAGTGGTACGGCGCCCCGCGCCCGCCGAAGGCAAGGCGGTCGTCGGCGGTGCGCTGGCCGTAGATGCGCATGTGGCGCAGGTCCGCGAACGTCTCGCGCCGGCCCAGGCCGATCTGATCCCAGGAGTCCGCCGGCAGCGGCTCGGTGGCGATCATCAGCGAGTACAGCGGTATGACCCTTCGCCGCTGGCCGCGCAGGCTGGGCGTGTAGCCCTCGGTCGCGCGCACCACGATCTCGGCGCGCACCGTGCCGTGATCGGTGAGCACCGCACCCGGCCTGATCTGGGACGCCGTGGTGCGCTCGAAGATCGACACGCCGCGCGCCTCAACGCGGGACGCGAGCCCGCGGACGAGGCGCAGCGGGTGGATCGCGGCGCAGTGTGGGGTGTAGGTGCCGCCGAGCACCCTGGTGGCGCGCGCGTGTCCCTCGGCCTCCTCTTGCGAGAGCAGCTCAAGACCCTCCACATCGCCCGTCACGGCCCGCTCGTCCTCCACCAGCTCGCGGGCGCGAGTGAGCTGCGCCTGGTTGCGCGCGAGCTGGACCGTGCCGCCGCGGGCGTAGTGGATGTCGAGGCCCTCGGCCTCCGCCACGCGGCCCACCTCGACCACCGCCTCGTGCATCGCCCGGCGCATGGCGACGGCGGCGTCGTTGCCGTGGCGGCGCGCGATGCCGGTGGATGCCGGCGGGAACAGGGCCGAGCACCAGCCGCCGTTGCGGCCGGACGCGCCGAAACCAGCGATCTTGCGCTCCACCAGGGCGATCCGCAGGGACGGATCGATGCTGTGGAGGTAGTACGCCGTCCACAGGCCGGTGTAGCCGGCGCCGACGATCGCCACATCCACGTCGATGTCCCCGGGCAGCGGGGCGCGCGCTTTGAATGACTCTCCGGCGGTCTCGTGCCAGAGCGAGTCCGCGAAGCTCATGCCGCCGGCACCGGCGCGCTCGTGCGCACGAGCTGTTCGATCAGGTCCGCGCCCTTGATGCGGCCCGGAGCGGCGCTGAGCTTGGCGCTAAGGGCCTCCTCGAAGCCGCGCTTCTCGAGCTCGCCCTCGAACGACTCCTCCACGACGAACACCACGCGGATCCCACGCTCGCGCAGGTGGTTGCCCATCGCGACGAGGTTGTTGGTGGGTCCCCAGGCGCCCGGCTCGGGGAAGAATGCGACCGTGGGCTGGTGGTTCACGTCGCGAGCGTAACCGAGGCGCGCCCGAAACCCTGACTGAGCCCGCGAAAATGGCCGCCGGCGTGCTCGAATAGACGCGGGGGGTCGATCTGGTTTAGCCTTCGAGGCGTAACGGCCGAATTTCGGTTCGGCGACAAAGCACTGCTCGCGCCCGTAGGTTGTCGCTTCACAAGCACCTCCGCGTACGCAGCAAGCAACAAACCAGTGGAGGGTCATACATGGCCACCGGAACTGTGAAGTGGTTCAACGACGACAAGGGCTTCGGCTTTATCACGCCGGACGAGCCCGGGAAGGACCTCTTCGTCCATCACACCGGCATTGCCGGTGACGGCTTCAAGTCGCTCGCAGAGGGCGCACAGGTGCAGTACGACGCCGAGCCCAGCGATAAGGGCCCGAAGGCCGTCAACGTCACGCCGCTGTAGAGCGCAAGCAGCGGGCGTGCGCTGGCAGCGACTTTAGCGGCGTCTGCGGGAGCGGCGCCCCGGATTCGGGGCGCCGCGCCGCTTTTCTCTTTCCATAGGCACCCCTAGGGGTCCCACACCCAAAGATCAGGGTCAGGTGTGGGGTCTTTCCCCGATGCGCGCGCGCGTGGGGGAGCGGAAGATGCCGCTATGGATTTCATGTACGAGCACACGGACATTCCGGCGGGCCTAACGCTCGCGGACTGGCGGCGTGCGCGTCCCCACCGGGAACGGTGGACGCTGCTTGCCAACCTTCGCTCGTCGCTGTCCCCCCGCCGTTACTCCCCAGTCGGTGGGTCGTACTTCGCACGCTCATCCACCTCGCGGTAGAGAGGCATCCCCAGCGGGTGCTCCATCTCCTCCGCGAGGTGGCCGAGCAACCCCGCCGTCCGCGCCAGCAGCGCGAAACCGCGCAGTAGCGCCGCCGGGAAGCCGAGGTCGGCGAGCGCCGCGCCGGCCACGCCCGCGCCGTTGATCGGCAGCTCGCGGCCGGTCTGCGCTCGATGGACCTCCGCGACCTCTCTCAACCTTCCGAGATACGACCCCACCAGCCCCGTTTCTTCCGCGATCGCGTAGATGCGTGGCGTGCGCGGGTCCTGCACCTTGTGAACCGGGTGACCGAGTCCCGGAATGCGCCGCCCCGCCGCCAGCGCCTGCTTCACACCGGTCTCCACGTCCTCGCCGATTTCATCCAGGAAGCGAGCCGTGTCCTCGACCACCCCGAGGAACACGCTGCCGGCGCCCAGCAGGCCGGCGGCCACCGCGCCCTGGATCGACTCCGGCGCGCCGGTGTACGTGAGGCGCGCGGCGAGCACGGTCGGGGTGAGCCCGTGGTCGGCCAGCGAGATGAGAATGGCGTCGAAGAGGCGTGTCTCTTCGGGCGAGGGCATGCGGCCCTGGACCATCAGAAACGTGAGTTCGGTCAGCGTGACGTTGCCCATGAGGTCCGTGGCGAGGTCGCGGCCCATGAGCGTGATCGAGTCTGCGTCGGAGGTCCCGATTCCCGTGCGAAAGGTCATGTGGGCAGCCTATGCTTGGCCACCCGTCCCGTGGCGGTGTGGGGCAGCTCGTCCAGCGCCTGGAAGTGCTCCGGGACCTTGAACTTCGTGAGCCGCTCGGCGGCCCACTGCCGCAGCGCCTCGAAGTCCGGCGCCGTGCCGTCCCGCATCACCACGAACGCCTTGATCTCCTCCTCGGATAGGTCCGACGGCAGTCCCACCACCGCGACCTCCACCACGTCCGGGTGCGACGAGAGCGCCTCCTCGATCTCCGCAGGCGCCACGTTCTCCCCGCGCCGCCGGATGACCTCCTTCCTGCGCCCGACGAAGTTGTAGGTGCCGTCCGGGTTCTCCGTGACGAGGTCCCCGGTCTTGAGCCAGCCGTCGGGGGCGAGCACCGCGGCGGTCTCCTCTGGCATGCGCCAGTAGCCCTTCATCACCGCCGGGTTGCGCAGCTCGAGCTCGCCGTCCGCGTTCACGCGCGCCTCGTTCACCTCGCCGAGCGTCGGATGCTGGCGCGGCGCCCCGATCGTGGCGTACGGCCTCGTGCCGCGGGGCCAGACGGTGCCGTAGGGGGTCTCCGACATCGCGTAGCCGGAGGTCATCTCGAGTCCGAAGCGGCGCTCGAACTCGAGGTGGCGCGCCTTCGGGGGGACGGGACCGGCGTACGCGAGGCGCAGCGGGTTGTCGGCGTCATCG
The DNA here is from genome assembly GCA_963774755.1 of uncultured Thermoleophilaceae bacterium. Classification (GTDB taxonomy): domain Bacteria; phylum Actinomycetota; class Thermoleophilia; order Solirubrobacterales; family Thermoleophilaceae; genus JACVRW01. Next base: position 45,237 of record CAVZGG010000002.1, read on the forward strand.
GGGCGCTCCGGCTGGCGGATCAGGATCTCAACCATGGCCCCGATTGCGTTGAACTCGGTGGCGCCATAGCGGCGGGCGGAGTCGAGAAAGCCGCTCGCCGAGAAGCGCGGCAGTAGAACCAGGCTGGCGCGCGCGGCCACCGAGCCGAGCACGGAGTACGCGGGCGCGTTGATGTGGAAGAGCGGCAGTGAGGTCATCAGCCGGTCGTCGGCGGTCAGGCCGAGCCACCATGGGAAGCCCTCGCCGGCCATCGCGTACGCGCGGTGGGTCTGCGTCACGAGCTTGGAGCGGCCGGTGGTGCCGGAGGTGGGGATAAGGACCGCGGGGTCATCGGGCTCGGCGGGCCCGGGCCCATCCAGGCCGCCCGGCTGTGCGAAGAGGCCCGGCAGCTCGTCGTCGGCCACCACGAGCTTCGGCTCCACCTGCCCGATCAGCCCGTCGAGCTCGGCCGCGGTCTGGCGCGGGTCAACGGCCACGTAGATGGCGCCGGTGTAGGCCGCCGCCAGCCACAGGAAGACGTAGGACGGGTCGTTTCGCGCGGTGGCGAGGACGACGTCGCCGCGGCCCACGCCCCGCTCGGCGAGTCCCGCCGCCGCGGCCGCGATCCGCTCCCGCGCCTGACCGTAGGTGTACGAGTCGTCTTCGAAGAAGAGCCAGGGCTTGTCGGGAGCGTCCGCGACCGCGGCCTCGAACAGCTCAGGGATTGTCAGGTGCGCAGCGGCGATGCGCGGAAGATACGCAAACCCTCAAGTAGGGGTCTGACCCTTTTCTGAGGGTTGGGCTGTCAGGCTGGCGCGCCGAGGCCGGGGCCCGGCGCGGCGAACGCGGGACCGGGCCCGGGCCCACCGGGCCCGGGCCGGCCGCCGTGTTCGGGTCGCACTGGGCGGGGAAGGGCGTCCAGAGCCTTCGTCACGTCGTCAGCCGAGAGGTCGAAGCGGTCGGCGAGGAACTTGGCGAGCGCAGCGCTGTGCTGCTCCCGGTTCTTCTCCGCGCCCGCGCGCATCTCTCCGAGCGCCTTGCGGAGCTCCGCGCGATCCACGCCGAGGGCCGCCGCGAGCTCGCGCAGCGGCATGGCGTGATGACGGCGATGGCCGCCGCGGTCGGGACGCGCCTCGAACAGCGCCCTGCGGACGTCGCTCATGCTCACGCCCAGCTCGTCGGCGAGTCCCTGTGCGAGCTCGTGGGGCGGGCGAGGGGTCCCGTTCATCAGCTTGTCGAGAGCCGCCTGGACCTTGTCGGCGTCCACGCCCAGTGCGTCGCCGAGGCGCGTGGCGAAGCGGGCCTCGTGCTTCTTGTGGATCTGGTCGAACGCCTTGGTCACCTTGTCGGTGGGGATCCCAAGCGCCTTTGCCAGGGAAGCGGAAAAGTCGTCGCGCCGGTTGCCCTCCTCACTCTCGTGGAAGTTGCGGAGCGCCTGCGCCAGCTTGTCCGCGTCAACCCCGAGCTTGTCCGCCAGGGCCTGGAATCCCGGCGGCTGCCCTCCCTTGAGGAACGCTGGCGGACCGCCGCTCCGGTTCTCCTCCGCCGTCGTCTGGTCGGCGCCGGCAATGGCGGTGCCGCCGTCCGCCTGTGTGCCGAGGCCGTAGCCCACGGACGCCACCGCGAGGGCGCCGCCGACGACGATGATCGTGCTCTTTCGTTTCGTTTGCATGCCGCGAGGTTGACGCCGCCGTGTAGGACGAACGTAAGAGCGGCGTAGGAATCACCGAAGAACGCTCGGATGCCCGCCAGAATGGGGGCCGTGAAGATCCTCATCGTCGACGACGACCGTGCGCTGCGCGATGCCCTGCGCCGCGCGCTCGTCCTGGGTGGCTACGACACCGTGCCCGCGGACAGCGGCGAGGCCGCCCTGGCCGAGGTCACGAACGGCACGCCCGACGCCGTGGTGCTCGACATCGGCCTCCCGGACATCGACGGTCTCGAAGTGTGCCGCCGGCTGCGCGGCGCCGGCAACCGAGTGCCGGTGCTGATGCTCACCGCGAGGGACGCGGTGTCCGACCGCATCGACGGCCTCGACGCGGGCGCCGACGACTATCTCGTCAAGCCCTTCGACGTGGGCGAGCTCCAGGCCCGCCTCAGGGCTCTGCTGCGGCGCAGCCGCAGCAACGGCGACGGGGACGGCCAGACGTTCCACGAGCTGCGCCTCGACGGCGGCCGGCACGGCGTGAGCGTGGGGGAGAGCTTCGTGGAGCTCACCCGCACCGAGTACCAGCTGCTCGAGCTGCTGATGCTGAACTCGGGCCGCGTGCTGCCCCACGACCTGATCTACGAGCGCGTGTGGGGCTACGACTTCGGCCCGGCGTCGAACGCGCTGAGGGTGTACATCGGGTATCTGCGTCGGAAGCTCGAACAGGCGGGAGCGCGCCCGCTGCTGCACACCGTGCGCGGTGTGGGCTACGTCCTGCGCGAGCCGTGAGCCTGCGCACCCGCATCGCCGCGGCCGCGGGGCTGGCGGTGGCCGTTGTTGTCCTGGTCGCCGCGGCGGCAATCTACGTCGGGGTGCGCGCCGAGCTGCGCGGCGAGGTGGACAGCTCGCTGCGCGATCGCGCGGAGCTGTTCGTGCGCCTCGCCGAGGCCCCGCGCCGCGGCGGGGACCCGGGCGATCGCGGTCCCGCCGGCGGCGGCCCCGGGGAGATACAGCCCGGAGGGCAGGGCTCGCCGGGCGGCAGGATCCCCGTCCCGCGGCCGGAGCCCTTCGGCGGACCGGAGGGCGTCGCCCAGATCGTGCTCCCGGGGGGTCGTGTGCTGCGCCCGCCCGCAAGCGACGAGGCGATCCCGGTTGACGCCCGCGCGCGGGAGATCGCGCGGCGAGGATCCGGCGAGTACCTCACTGACACGACCGTGAACGGCACGCACCTGCGCGTGCTCACCCGCGGTGCGGGTGAGGGAGGGGCGGTTCAGCTCGCTCGCCCGCTCGACGAGGTGGACCGCCAGCTCGACCGCGTGGTGCTGGTGCTGCTGCTCGTGGGTGCCGCGGGCGTGGCGCTCGGCGCCGCCCTCGGCGCCCTCGTGGCGCGGACGGCGCTCTCGCCCGTGGCGAGCTTCACGCGGCGCACCGAGGAGCTCGCGGCCGCCGGTGACACCTCGCAGCGAATCCAGACAGAGCGCACCGACGAGCTCGGGCGACTCGCGCGCACCTTCAACACCACCCTCGACGCGCTCGAGCGCTCCGTCGAGGCACAGCGACACCTCGTGGCCGACGCGAGCCACGAGCTGCGCACGCCGATCTCCAGCCTGCGCGCGAACATCCAGACGCTGGAGCACTCCGAGCGGCTGCCCGAGGCCGAACGAGCGAGCCTCCGGGCGGACATCCTCGGCGAGCTGGACGAGCTGACCTCGCTCGTGGCCGACATCGTGGAGCTGGCGCGTGGCGCGAAGCAGGGCGAGCTGGTGGACGAGGTGAGGGTGGACGAGATCGTCGAGCAGGTGGCCGCGCGCGCTCGCGCACGGGCGCCGGACGGCGTGACGCTCGACGTCATGACCGAGCCCACGCTGGTGCGCGGCGAGCCCGAGCGCATCCAGCGCGCCATCTCGAACCTCGTGGACAACGCGCTCAAGTGGAGCCCGCAGGGCGGCAGGGTCGAGATCGAGCTGGCGGGCGGCGGCCTGAGCGTGCGCGATCACGGGCCCGGCTTCGCCGAGGCCGACCTCCCGCACGTGTTCGAGCGCTTCTACCGCGCGGACAATGCCCGCGCGCTGCCGGGCTCGGGCCTCGGCCTCGCGATCGTGCGCCAGGCTGCCGAGGCGCACGGGGGCGACGTGCAGGCCGCCAACGCCGCGGGCGGCGGGGCGCTGCTCCGGGTGTCGTTCGGCGAGACGGTCAGAGCACCGGCTCGAGCCAGTGACGACGCTGCTCGATCGTCGAGCTGATCTGCCGGGCGAGCTCGGGCTGTTCTCGCTGCAGCTCCCTGAGGGCTGCGCCGCTCAGGATCATCAAGGTCATCGGCGTAGTCGCGACGACGTGCGCGTTGCGTGGTGCGTGGTCGAGCACGCCCATCTCGCCGAAGAAGTCGCCCGGCCCGAGCTCGTCGAGGTACTGCTCGTCGCGCACGACCTTGGCCGTGCCCTCCTCGATCACGTAGAGCTCGTTCGCGCTATCGCCCTTCCGGCAGACAAGCCTCCCGGGTTGCACCTCCACCTCGTCCGCGCGCAGCGCGAGATGCTTGCGCTGTTTGCGCGAGAGCTTGGCGAACATCGGAATGTCCCGAAGCTTGGCTTCGTCCATCGACTCCGTCCCTGTGAGGATCGTCTCACGCCCTGGCGCCGCAGGCAACGTGGAACACTGCGCCCGTGGCCACTGTGCTCGTGCTCGGTGTGGGCGGCGTTCTCGGCGAGGCATGGATGTGGGGCTACCTCGGTGGAGCGCAGACCGCGACGGGTGAGGACTTCCGCCGCGCCAAACAGCTGATCGGAACCTCGGCGGGCTCGATCGTGGCCGCCCGCCTGGCGGGCGGTGAGGATCCGCGTCGTAGGGAGGAGCGTGTGCGCTGGGACGGCGAGGTGGAGCCGGAGCGGCGCCCGGGTGCGCTGCGGAGCGCCATCGAGCGCGCCAGCCGCGTGTCGCTCGGCGCGTTCTCGCCGCTCGCCGCGCCCGCGCTCAGCGCCGCCAGTCCGGGCGGCGCACTCGCCCGCGCCGTCGTGCTCGCCCGGGTCCCGCGCGGGCGGATCGTCCTCAGCGACCTGCGCTCGCGGGTCGAGGCCCTCGCCCCCCGCTTCGACGGAAGGTTGCGACTGGTGGCCGTGGACCGGGGCTCCGGACGGCGCGTGGTGTTCGGGGACGACGGTGCGCCCAAGGCGAGCGTGGCCGACGCGGTGGCCGCCTCCTGCGCCGTGCCGGGGCTGTTCGCACCCGTGGAGATCGGCGAGCGCGAGTACGTGGACGGCGGCGTCTGGAGCCCCACGAACCTCGACCTCGCGCGCGCGGGGGAGGGCGACCGCGTGCTGTGTCTCGTCCCCACGGCGGTTATGGGAACCGGACCGGCGCTGGCTCTGCGCGGGCTCGCGGCGGGATGGCGGCTCGCCACCTCCGTGGAGGCTGCCGCCGCGGGACGCCGCGGCGCCAAGGTGGAGATCGTGGCGCCGGACGGTGGCTCGGCCGCCGCGATGGGCAGCGACCTGATGAACCCGGCCAGGCGTGCTCGCGTGCTGGCCGAGGGCTTCCGGCAGGGCTCGGCCCGGGCGGAGTAGATTGCACGAATGCCCTGTTTGGTCGCTCTCCTCGCCCTGATTTCACCGCGACTGGCGCTGTTCGCGATCTTCGTGTTCAGCAACATGATCGACCGGGCGTTCGACGGCTGGCTGCTGCCCGTCATCGGTTTCTTCCTGCTGCCGTGGACGACGCTCGCCTACACCGTGATGTGGGATGTCGGCACGCGTGACGTGAACGGCTTCGAGTGGTTCATCGTCGTGCTCGCATTCCTCGCCGACCTCGCCTCCTACGCGGGCGGTCGCAGCTATCAGTCCGCCCGCGACTGACGCGAGCTAGAACGTGATGCCGCGCGGCGGCTGCTAGCTTCGCTCACCATGAGTAAGCAGGTGCCCGCCGCGTCCACCGAGCCCGTGAAGCATCCGGTCGGCGTGCTGTTCGTGCTTCTGCTCGCGGGGGTGTCGTTCGCTCTGTCGCAGACGCTCGTGATTCCGGCCCTGCCCGACATCGCGGCCAACGTTCACGCCAGCCCCGCCGCCGCGTCATGGATCCTGAGCGGCTTCCTGCTGTCGGCTTCGATCTCCACGCCGATCGTCGGCAAGCTCGGCGACGTCTACGGCAAGGGTCGCGTGCTCACGCTCGTGTTGATCCTCTTCTCGGTGGGCGGCGTGGTGTGCGCGCTGGCGCATTCGATCGCCGTGCTGATCGTGGGCCGCGTGATCCAGGGCGTGGCCGGTGGCGTCTTCCCACTGGCGTTCGGGATCATCCGCGACACGTTCCCGCCCGACAAGGTGGCCAGCGGCCTCGGGCTCGTGAGCGCGATCCTCGGGATCGGCGCGGGCATCGGGCTGCCGCTCTCGGGTGTGATCGCCGACGGCATAGGGGTCCAGTGGCTCTTCTGGATCAGCCTGATCGCGCTGCCCGCCGCCCTGGCGGCCCACCGCCTGGTGCCGGCGTCGCCCGCATCGAGACGCATACGCATCGATTGGCTCGGCGCCGCTCTCCTGTCCGCGGCGCTCGCCGCGGTGCTGCTCGCCGTCACCGAGGCGAACGACTGGGGCTGGGGCTCGGCGCGGACCATCGGTCTGTTCGCTGCGGGTGGAGTCCTGCTCGTCATCTGGGTCCTGGTCGAGTCGCGGGTGAAGGAGCCGCTGATCGACCTGAACGTTCTCCGCGGGCGCGCGGTGGCCACCACCAACCTCACCGGGCTGCTGGTGGGCTTTGCCATGTTCTCGAGCTTCCTGCTGATCCCGCAATTCGCGCAGGCACCCGAGAGCAGCGGCTACGGCTTCGGAGACACGGTGTCGCAGGCGGGCCTGCTGCTCGTGCCGGCGGCGATCTTCCAGCTGGTGGCGGGTCCGCTCGCGGGAGGGCTCGGCGCCCGCATCGGCTTCCGCACGACGCTCGCGGGCGGCGCCGGACTCGCCACGATGGCGTTCGTCTTCCTCGCGCTCGAGCACGCGCACCCCTGGCAGTTCGTCGTGTCGGCGGCGCTGCTTGGGAGCGGGATCTCGTTCGCCTTCGCGTCGATGGCGAACCTGATCGTGGGCGCTGTGCCGCAGTCCGAGGTGGGCGTGGCCACCGGGATCAACACGATCATGCGCACGGTGGGCGGTGCGTTCGGGGCGGCGGTGGCAACCGCCATCCTCACCGGGAACACCATCGCCGGAAGCTCGATTCCCTCCGAGGGCGCCTACACGGCAGCCTTCGTCCTGTCCGCGGTGGGAGGCGTGCTCGCCATAGGCGCGGCGCTGCTCGTGCCCACACGGGCCGCGGAGCGGGCGCGCGCCGCGTCTGCGGCCGCGCCCGCCGCTTAGCGGCTGACTACTTGATGAACAGGATCTCGCTGTACTTCGGCAGCGGCCAGAGATCGTCGGCGACCATCTTCTCGAGCTGGTCACCCAGCTCGCGTACGCGGCCCTGCGCCGTGAGCTGGTTGTCGCGGGCGTAGATCGCGAGCTCCAGGCCCTCGACGCCGTCGGGGTACTGGTTCGCCTCCTCCAGCTCCGAGATCGCTCCCGCGAACTCGTCCACGATCGCCCGGGTCTCGGCGGCGAGCGAGTCCATGCCCGCCGCGTCGATCAGGGCGATGTGGCGCAGCGCGGCCGGCAGCAGCATCGTGCGGGCCATCGTCGCGGCCGTCTCAGCCTCGATGTTCGCGATCGTCGTGTACTGCTCGGCCCAGACCTCGAAGCGCGACTCGAGCTCGCGGTGCGAGAGCACCTCGTACTTCTCGAACGCCTGCACGGTCTGGTCAGACAGCACCTCGGGGAGAGCGTCCGGCGTGGTGCGCAGGTTCTTGAGCCCGCGCCGCTCGGCCTCGGCGTGCCACTCGTCCGCGTAGTTGTCGCCGCCGAAGATCACTCGCTTGGCGTCCGTGTAGGCGCTCTTCACCACCGCGTTCACGGCCTCGGCGAGGTCGCCGCTGCCCGAGCCGAGCTCGGACTCGAGCTGGTCGGCCAGTTCGTCGATCGCCTCGGCCACGATCGTGTTCAGCACGGTGTTCGGGAACGCGAGCGACATGCTCGACCCGAGCGCGCGGAACTCGAACTTGTTGCCGGTAAACGCGAAAGGCGAGGTGCGGTTGCGGTCGCCGCCGTGCATCGGCAGCGGCGGCAGCACCGGTGTGCCGAGCCCGAGCACCGACGCGGGCGTGTGCGGGTCGCCCTCTCCTGAGGCGATCGCGTCGAACACCTTCTCGAGCTCCGCGCCGAGGAAGATCGAGATGATCGCCGGCGGGGCCTCGTTCGCGCCGAGGCGGTGGTCCTGGCCGATGTTCGCCACCGACGCTCGCAGCAGTCCCTGATGCTTGTCCACAGCCTTGATCACGGCCGCACAGAAGAACAGGAAGTTGATGTTGTCGGCGGGCGTCTCGCCCGGGTCGATCAGGTTGTGGCCTGTGTTCGTGCTCATCGACCAGTTGTTGTGCTTGCCGGAGCCGTTCACGCCCGCGAACGGCTTCTCGTGCAGCAGGCAGACGAGGCCGTACCTGCGGGCCACGCGCTGGAGCACCTGCATCGTGAGCTGCTGGTGGTCCGAGCCGACGTTCGAGTTCTCGAACACCGGGGCGATCTCGTACTGGCCGGGCGCCACCTCGTTGTGGCGCGTCTTCACGGGCACGCCGAGCCGCGCCAGCTCGAGCTCGCAGTCCATCATGTAGGCGAGCACCCGCTCCGGAATCGACCCGAAGTAGTGGTCGTCAAGCTCATGACCCTTCGGCGGCTTCGCGCCGAAGAGGGTCCGGCCCGTGTTGATCAGGTCTGGGCGCTCGAAGTAGTACTGCTGGTCGATCAGGAAGTACTCCTGCTCGGGGCCGACGGTGGTGAAGACGCGGCTCGCCGCCTCGTCGCCGAGCAGCCGCAGCGCCCGGATCGCGGAGCCCGACAGCGCGTCCATCGACCGCAGCAGCGGGATCTTCGCGTCGAGCGCCTCACCGGTCCACGACGCGAACGCCGTGGGGATGCAGAGCAGGGCGCCGTTCGGGTTGTGGAGGAGGAAGGCGGGGCTCGTCGGGTCCCAGGCGGTGTAGCCGCGTGCCTCGAACGTGGCCCGCACTCCGCCCGTGGGGAACGAGGAGGCATCCGGCTCGCCCTGGATCAGCTCCTTGCCCGAGAACTCGGCCAGTGCCACGCCGTCGCCGGCGGGGCCGAAGAACGAGTCGTGCTTCTCGGCGGTGAGGCCGGTGAGCGGCTGGAAGACGTGCGTGTAGTGCGTGGCGCCCTTCTCGAGCGCCCATTCCTTCATGGCGAGCGCAACCGAGTCGGCCAGCGGCCCGTCGAGCGCCTCGCCCTGCTCCAGCACCTGCTGGAGGCGCCGGTAGGCGTCCTTGGGGAGTCGCTGGCGCTGGACCGCGCCGGAGAAGACGTCTTCGCCGAAGGGGTAGTTCGACGGCTGGGTGAGGTCCACCGTCCCGAGCGAGCCTCCGTTCGGGCTCCACTGCGCGGCGGTGATGTTGTGCTGGCGGGTCCTGGGCATGTCGTGTTTGGGCCTCCTGGCGGGATCCGGGCTAGCGCAAAGCTAGTCGCGCGCGATGACTTTGGCCTTGTACCTCTGTCTAAAGATCCGCAAAGAGCATTCGCCTTTTGTCAACTACGTAGTGTGGAGGGCCGTGGCCGCGATCGAAATGCATGGGGTGGTGAAGCGCTTTGGGCCGATCACCGCCGTGGATGGGCTGGACCTCGAGGTGCCCCCGGGCATCTGCCTCGGCCTGCTCGGACCCAACGGCGCCGGCAAGTCCACGACCATGCGAATGCTCACCGGCCAGGCCATCGCGGACGAGGGCGAGATCACCGTCCTCGGCCACAAGCTGCCGGGTGAGTCCAAGGAGGCACGCGCCCAGATGGGCGTGGTGCCGCAGCTCGACAACCTCGACGTGGACGTGTCCGTTGAGGACAACCTGGCCGTGTTCGCCCGGCTCTACCGGGTTAAGGACGTGCACGCCGCGGTGGACCGCGGACTGGCGCTCGCCCGGCTCGACGGACGCAGGCATGACCCGGTCGACGAGCTGTCGGGCGGGATGCGCCGCCGCCTCCTGCTGGCGCGTGGACTCACCCACGACCCGCCGCTCCTGCTGCTCGACGAGCCCACGGTCGGCCTCGATCCGCAGATTCGCACCGAGCTCTGGTCCCTGATCGACTCGCTGCGGACCAAGGGGACCACGATCCTGATGTCCACGCATTACATCGAGGAGGCCGAGCGGCTCGCCGACGAGGTGGCGCTGATGACGCACGGCAAGATCATCAGCCGCGGCAAGCCGTCCGACCTCGTGGCTCAGCACGCCGGACGCGAGACCGCCGAGGTGTACGCAAAGCCAGAGCGGCTCGCCGAGGTGCGCGCGAACGCCGAGGCCGCGGGCCTGAAGGTGCGCCCGGCGGGGCCGGCGATCGCGATCGTGGGCGCCGAGAAGGCCACGAACGGCGTGGTGCCGCCGGAGGCGATCGTGCGCGCAGCGTCCTTGGAGGACGTCTTCGTCCTGCTCACGGGGGAGGAGGCTGAGTGAGGCGCCTTGAGCCTGCCGCCATCGGCGGCGTCATGAGCCGCGAGGTGGCGAACTTCCGCACCTTCTGGAAGGCCACAACGTTCTCCAGCGTGCTCGAGCCAGTTGTCTACCTGCTCGCGTTCGGCCTCGGACTCGGCGCCACGATCGTGGACCGCGTCGACGGGCTCAGCTACGTCGAGTACGTGGGCACGGGAATGGTCGCGACGGCGGTGATCTTCTCGAGCGCGTTCCCGGCGATGTTCGGGACGTTCGTGAAGGAGCGCTTCCAGCGCACCTACGACGCGATCCTCGCCGCACCCGTCGATGTCGAGGAGCTCGTGACGGCCGAGATGCTCTGGATCGGCCTCCGCTCGGGCTTCTTCGGCTGCTTCCCGCTGCTCGTTTCGATGCTCTTCGGGCTCGACCCGGCCCCGGGGATGCTGCTAGTGCCCCTGTTCGCGTTCATCACGGCGCTGATCTTCGCCGGCTTCGGCATCGCGGTGGCCGCCTCGGTGGCAAAGATCGATCAGTTCAACTACGTGACGACGCTGTTCATCACGCCGCTCTTCCTGGTGGCAGGAACGTTCTTCCCGATCGACCAGCTGCCGCAGGCGGTGCAGGTCGCGTCCCTGCTGAACCCGCTGTACCACCTGGTCGAGCTGGTGCGCCACGCCTGCTTCGGCTTCGAGGCACGGGACCTGCTGAGCGTGGCGGTGCTGATGGTGTTCGCCGTCGTCATGTGGCGCGTCGCTGTCAACCGCATGGAGAAGCGGCTGATCGACTAGAGCGGTAGCTCGCGGCCCACGCCGGCCTCGGCGGCGCGTCGGTTCAGCTCCGCCGCCACCGCCACGTCCTCGAGGGCGATCCCGAGCGGGACGTAGATCTTCAGGCCGGGCGGCCGCGGTGCGTCGTCGGCCAGCACCTCGGCCAGCTCCAGCGCGTCCGCGGGATAGCCGGCGAAGTAGCCCTGCTGGCGGTAGTAGCGGTACTGCGCCAGGTCGTCCACGACGAACGTGCCGGCGCCCTCGAAGAGGTCCTCGGAGAGCGTGGCGTCGAAGTCGACCGCGCAGGCGACCATCGCGCCCTTCAGGTGCGCTCGCCGGAGCGGCCGCTCGGGCTGGCGCACGATCGCGGCGGTGGTCACGACCACGTCCGCTCCTGGCGCGATGTCCTCCGCCGCCGCTGCCGCCTGCACGTCGAGCTTGGGGTGCGCCGCGGCCAGCGCCTCGGCGCGGTCGCGATGGCGATCGAAGAGGCGGGCGCGCTCCAGCGTCGGGAAGAGCTGCTCCGCCAGCTCGAGATGGACGTGGCCCTGGCGCCCGCATCCGATGATGCCGATGGACTCGACAGGACGGTCGGCAAGCGCGCGTATTCCCAGCATGCTGGCCGCCGCGGTGCGCACCTCCGTGATCCAGGTTGCGTCCATCACGGCGAGCGGCCGGCCGGTCGCGGCGTCGGAGAGCACGAACAGGCCGTGGATGTAGGGAATGCCGAGTGGCTGGTTGCTCGGGTAGCCGGCCACCCACTTCAGCCCCACCGCGTCCGTGTCGGCCAGGTAGGCCGGCATCGCGTGGATGAAGGCGTCCTCGCGCGGATGGACGCCGACCTTCGGCGGCATCTCCACATCGCCGGCGCGCTTGGCGCGAAAGGCGGCCTCGAGGATGTCCACGACCTCGAGCGCGGACAGCCCGACCGCCTCGACGTCGGCTCGGCTGAGATAACGGATCGGCTCCGCGGTCATCCCGGGCAGCCTATGGCCAGCCGCCGCGCGAGCGGTCACACTGCTCCCCGTGCGCGTCCTGTTCAGCTCCACTCGCGGCGCGGGGCACTTCAACCCGCTCGTGCCCTTCGCGCGGGCGTTCGAGCGCGCCGGCCACGAGCTGCTGTTTGCGGGACCGCCCGCGCTCGCCGACGCGGTGCAGAAGGCGGGATTCGAGTTCTGGGAGTTCGACCCTCCGCCGGAGGACGAGCTCGGCGAGATCTGGGCGCGAGTCCCGGACCTTCCCCAGGAGGAGCAGAACGAGGTCGTGGTGCGCGAGATCTTCGGGCGCCTCAACACCGCCGGCGCCCTGCCGCGACTGCGCGACGCCTGCGAGCAGTGGCGTCCCGATGCGGTGGTGCGAGATCCGAACGAGTACGGCTCGGCTCTCGCGGCCGAGGAGCGCGGCATCCCGCATGCCCGGGTGGCGGTCGGCCTCAGCTCGGTGGAGGAGCTCGGGCTCGGCATCGTCGACGGCGTCGTGGATGCCGACATGCTTCGGCGCTCGCCGTACCTCTCGGTCTTCTCCGCATCACTCGACGAGGGCGACCAGCCGACCACACACCGCTTTCACGATCCGGCTTGGGACATCGCGCCGGGCGAGCTTCCCGCCTGGTGGCCGGGCCGCGAGGAGCAGCCGCTCGTCTACGTGACGTTCGGGAGCGTGGCCGGCCAGTTCCCGCAGGCGCTGCCGGTCTACGGGGTGGCGCTGCGCGCGGTCGCGGAGCTTCCGGTCCGAGTTCTCCTCACGGTGGGCAACGACCTCGATCTCGACGCGCTCCCGAACGTGCCGGACAACGTCCACGTCGAGCGCTGGGTGCCGCAGCAGGACGTGCTCGGTCACGCGGCGATGGCCGTTGTGCACGGCGGGTCCGGCTCCACGCTGGGCGCGATCGCCGCGGGTGTGCCGCTCGTGGTGGTTCCGCTGTTCGCCGACCAGCCCGAGAACGCTCGTCGGGTCGCAGCGGTGGGCGCTGGCCTGTCGGTAGAGCCGGACCGCGAGGATCCGGACGCGACCGAGGAGCCCCTGCGCAGCGCCATCGAAACGGTGCTCGGCGATCCCTCCTACCACGAGCGCGCACGGGAGCTTGCAGACGAGCTGCGAGCGCAGCCGCCCGTGGATGATGCCGTACCCCTGTTAGAAAGCCTCGCGCGTAGCTAAGCTCAACTGTTTGGCCACTGACCCCTCTCAGAACGAGCCGGTCCCTGCCTCCGGCCGGGTTTGGCTCCTCGAGGACAATCCTCGAGAGTCCGAAATCGTCTTCGATTTCCCCTTTCACGAGGAGCTGAACGAGGCCGTCAAGGAGCTGCCGAGGCGCTGGTTCGACTGGCGCCGAAAGCACTGGCGAGTGCCCGCCCACCCGCGGGTCGCGAAGGAGATCGAGGCGCTTCTGGGCCGCTTCCCGGACCTCGTCCCGAGCCCGGAGGTGCTGGCTTGGCTGAGCGACTCGGACCGCTGGCGCGCGATCTGCACGGTCGTCGCTCGCGACGGGCGCGGGCATTTCCTCGTGCGCACTCTTCAGGGCGAGTCGCCGGCCGAGCTCGAGGACGCGACCGAGGCGGGGGAGGGCCGGATGCTGCTTCCCTTCGCCGAGGAGAGCGCCGAGCTCGTGCAGCAGCTCGAGGGCCTTCGGCTCGACGACCTGGCACGGCTGTGCGCGCGCGAGCTGCGCGACGGCAGGCAGCCGCCGCCCGCGGAGCTGTCGGTCCAGATGGGCGAGGACGGCGAGCCGCACCTCACGCTCTTCCATGTCTGGGACCGCACGCCGGCAACCGACTTCCGGGAGCTGTCCGAGGCGCATCCGGTGCACCGGCCCGGCCGCTTCTTCCTGCGCGACGCCCCGTGGGGAGTCTCCGTGCCGGCCGACCCGGCGCTCGCGCCGCAGCTCTCCGAGTTCGTCGAGGCCCATCCGCGTGTGCACGTGGAGGAGCCGGCACAGGAGCTGATCGAGGAGCTCGTGGCGGAGCACCAGCGCGCCTCGGAGACCGTGGCGCTCTCGTACGCCGACGACGCGGAGCTTCAGGATCTCCCGCTCGGTGGCGAGCTGCACCCCTTCCAGCGCGCCGGCGTGCGCTACGCCCTGGAGCGCAGGCGCACGTTCATCGCCGACGAGCAGGGCCTGGGCAAGACCGTCCAGGCGCTGGCGACGATCGAGGCGGACGAGGCCTTCCCGACGGTGGTCGTGTGCCCGGCCAGCATGAAGCTCATGTGGGAGCGCGAGACGCAGAAGTGGCTGCCGCACCGAAGCGTTGCGGTGCTCGAGGGCCGGACCGACGCCACCTGGACAGACGAGACGCGCGAGGCGGACATCGTCGTCCTCAACTACGACATTCTCGACTGGCACTCAGAGACGCTCGCGTCGCTCGAGCCGCGCGCGCTGATCCTCGACGAGTCGCACTACGTGAAGAACGCGCGTGCCGCGCGGACGAAGGCCGCGCTCGAGCTGGCCGGCCGGCTGCCCGAGGACGCCCTTCGGCTCGGCCTCACCGGCACGCCGATCCTGAACCGCGCCGAGGAGCTCGTCTCGCAGCTGCGCGTGCTCGGGCGGCTGCGCGACTTCGGCAGCGGCGCACGGCTCACCCGCCGCTTCCGAGCAGCCGGCAGCGACGACCGCCTGCACTGGAACCTGCGCGCGCACTGCTACGTGCGGCGCACGAAGAAGCAGGTCCTTCCTCAGCTCCCCGCCAAGGTCCAGGACACCGTGCCGGTGCTGCTCTCGAACGACCACGAGTACCGGCTCGCCGAGCGGGACGTGATCGCCTGGCTCCAGACGCTGCCGATGGACCTTCGCTCGATCGACGCGAAGGTGGCCGCCGCGCTGCGCGCCGAGCAGCTCGTGCGGCTCAACCATCTCCGTCAGCTCGCCGCGCGCGGCAAGCTGCCCACCGCGCTCGCCTGGATCGCTGACTTCCTCGAGTCCGGCGAGCCGCTCGTGGTGTTCGCCGAGCACATCGCCACGCAGAAGGCCGTGATGGAGCGCTTCCCGAAGGCGGCTCACATCCTCGGGGCGGACTCCTCCCACAAGCGGCAGGCCGCCGTGGACGCGTTCCAGAGCGAGGACGGCCCGCAGCTGATCGTGTGCTCGCTGAAGGCGGCCTCCCAGGGCATCACGCTCACGCGGGCGTCGAACGTGGCGTTCCTCGAGCTCGACTGGACGCCCGCGCGGCACGACCAGGCCGAGGACCGCCTGCACCGCATCGGCCAGGACAGCGCCGTGACCGCCTGGTACCTGCTCGCGCCGGACACGATCGACGAGACCATGGCCGAGCTGCTCCAGCGCAAGCGCAGCCTGATCGACGCGGTCACCGACGGCCAGGTCCGCGACGAGGAGCGCCTCGTGGACGCTGTCGCGCGCGAGCTGAGGGGCCGGCCGTTCCGGCACCTCCGCGTCGTGGCGTAGCCCATGCGCTCGGAGGAGCTGGTGGCCGCGCTCGTGGGCATCGACTCGGTGAATCCGGATCTCGTGCCGGGTGGCGCGGGGGAGGCCGAGATCGCGGACTTCGTGGCCGGCTGGCTGAGCGAGGCCGGGCTCGAGGTCGAGCTGGACGACGCTGCACCGGGCCGGCCGAGCGTGGTGGCCGTGGCCCGCGGGAGCGGGGGAGGCGCCTCGCTCATGCTGAACGCGCACATGGACACGGTGGGCGTCGAGGGGATGGAGCATCCGTTCGAGCCGATCGTGCGCGACGGCCGCCTCTACGGGCGCGGCGCGTACGACATGAAGGGCAGCCTCGCGGCCTGCATGCTCGCCGCCAGGCGGCTGGCGGCGGAGGACCTCTCGGGAGACGTGATCGTGACCGCCGTGGCCGACGAGGAGTACGCGAGCATCGGCGTGCAGTCCGTCCTCAGCAGCCGCCGCGCCGACGCCGCGATCGTGACCGAGCCGACAGGGCTGCGCGTGTGCGTGGCCCACAAGGGGTTCGTCTGGGCGGAGATCGAGACGGAGGGACGGGCGGCACACGGCTCGCGCCCCGCCGAGGGCGTGGATGCGATCACCCGGATGGCGCCTGCGCTGGCGCGGCTGGCCGAGCTCCAGTCGGCGCTCGACGCCGCGCCGGGACACGAGCTCGTTGGTCCGGGATCGGTCCACGCTTCGCTGATCGAGGGCGGGCAGGAGCTGTCGAGCTATCCCGCCCGCTGCCGGCTCGCGCTCGAGCGCCGCACCGCTCCCGGCGAGACTGCGGACGATTTCCGGGGCGAATGCGAGGCGCTCATCGACGGCATCGAGGGGGCCGAGCTGCGGATGGGCCTCGTGCGGCCGCCGTTCGCCGTCGACCCCGATGCCGAGGTGGTGCAGGCCGTGAGCCGCGCGGCCGCGGCTGTCACCGGAAAGCCGGCCGAGGTCTACGGCGAGACCTACTGGATGGACGCGGCGCTCACCCAGGCAGCCGGCATTCCCACGGTGGTGTTCGGCCCGGATGGCTGGGGCGCCCACGCGGTGGACGAGTGGGTCGACCTCGCCAGCGTCGACGCGTGCAGCGACGGGCTCGTGGCTGCAGCACAGGAACTCTGCGCCTGAATCGTTAGCCTGCAGCGCTTCGCAGGGAACCCGACCCGCCTTTTCGCATGCCGATACGACGTCTCGCGCTCGCAGCGCTGCTCGCGTGCGCTGCCGCGCTCGCAGTGAGCACGCCTCCGGCCTCCGCCCAGAGCGGCAATCCGCTCGCCGGAGTGCCGCTGTTCGTGGACCACAAGTCGCCCTCCTGGCACCAGTGGCGGGTCTATCGCCGCAGCGGCCAGAGGCACAAGGCAGCGCTCGTGTGGAGGATCGCCCGCGAGCCGAAGGCGCTCTGGGTGGGGCGCTTCACCAGGCCCAACTTCAGGCACAAGGTGCGCCGGCTGATCAGGGCTGCACGCCGACAGGGCTCGGTGCCGGTGTTCACGGTGATGCGCGCGGAGTCGAGGGGCTGCGGCCCCGGCTACACCGGCGGCGGCCCGGCTGAGGACGCCCGCACGAGAGCGTGGTATCGCCGGCTCGCGCGTGCCATCGGCCACGCTCGCGTGGTGATCGCGTTCGAGCCGGACTCGCTCGGCACGATCGACTGTCACGCCCGCAGCCGCCGCGACGACCGGATCCGCCTCCTGCGCTACGGCGTGAAGGCGCTCTCACGGCTGCCCGGCGCCACCATCTACCTGGAGGCGGGCGCGTCCGACTGGGAGCCGGCACGGCGGACGGCCCGCCAGCTGCGGGCGATCGGGATAGCGAGGGTTCGCGGCTTCATGCTGAACGCCACCCACTTCGACTGGACCCGAAGGAACATCCGCCACGGCCTCGAGATCTCGCGCCGCACCGGCGGCAAGCACTTCGTCATCAACACCGCGGAGAACGGCCGCGGTCCGATCCACTACCGCCTGGCGAACGGGCGCCGCATCAACGTGTGGTGCAATCCGAGCCGGCGCGGGCTGGGCATCCCGCCGACCACGAGCACCTCGAATCCCATGGTCGACGCCTATCTGTGGATCAACCGCCCCGGCTACGCACAGGGCTGCCAGGGCCGCCCGATCGCCTGGTACGCCCCGCGGGCGCTGAGCTACGCGCGCTTCGCCACCCGCTGGGAGAGCCCGCCACCCGGCACGCGCCGCGGCTTTCGCGTCCGCTAGTCGAGTTACGTACCGAGGTGGGTACGTGAATCGCCTAACGCCCGATTCGTGTGGGACCATCGGCCCCATGCGCTGCAGCCACCGCCCTCACCGCAGCCGTAATCGCCTCGCTCGCCACCGCCACCGGCGCCCAGGCCGCGCAGCGCATCACCGCCGATCCGGCGACGGTCGATTCCGCCGATGTCCAGACCGTCCGCGGACGTGGCTGGCCCGTCATCGAGTTCTGCTCGCGAACGGTGCGGGTCTCCGTGGTCAGCGCCCAGAATTCCGTCCCGATAGCGCAGAGGCATGTGAGCGATACCGGACGCTTCCGGTTCCGGTGGATACCGGACAACAAGAACGTCGGCCCGGGGCGCTGGCGACTGGTGGCGCGTATGCGGTGCGAGAGCGGCAAGGACGGCTCCACCATCTTCGTGCGGGCGAGCACGCCGATACGCGTCCGGCCCTAGTGCGTACGCGCCAGCAATAATGGTGCTGGTCTAGACCAGGGAGGTATGCGTGCGGCTCGGGGTGAGCGCCGCGCTCGTCGACGGGACGCTCATCGACGGGGACGTGACGATCGACGGCAATTCGGTGACGGCGGTCGGCGTGTCCGGCGCCGGCGGCCGTGGTGTTGCGGTGCCAGGGTTCGTGGACGTCCACATCAACGGCATCGCCGGCGTGGACTTCCTCACCGCTGACGGAAACGGCCACGCGCGCGCAGCCGAGGCGCTCGCGGCCGCGGGCGTGGTGGCCTACCAGCCGACTCTCGTCTCCTCCCCGCCGGAGGCGTACGACGCGCCGCTGGCTGCCGCCGCGGCCGCGATGGCCGCGCCCGCCGGCGGAGCGCGCGTGCTGGGCGTTCACCTCGAGGGACCGTTCCTGTCCGAGGAGTGGCCCGGGGCGCACGACCCGGCGAACCTGCGCAAGCCCGACGCTGAGCTTGCCGACAGGTTGTGCGAGGCCGGGCCGGTGACGATGGTGACGCTTGCGCCGGAGCTCGACGGTGCCCTCGAGCTCGTGGAGCGCCTGGTCGGCCGCGGCATCACGGTCTCGGTCGGGCATTCCGATGCGGATGCTCCAACGGCCCATGCCGCCTTCGACAGCGGCGCGAGCGCGATCACCCACATCCACAACGCACACAGGCGCTGGCGCCCTCGCGACCCGGGTCCCGCCGGCGTGGCGCTCGTCCGCCCCGACGTGTCGGTCCAGGCGATCGTCGACGGCGTTCACCTCGCGCCGGAGTCCGCCTTCGGAGCATTCCTCGCGGCGGGCCGCCGCTTCTGCCTCGTGACCGACGCCGTCGAGGCTGCCGGCATGCCACCGGGCAGCTACCGGCTCGGGGATCGCGACGTGCACGTGGAGGAGGGCGCCGTCCGCCTCGCCGACGGGACGCTGGCCGGCAGCGTGCTCACCATGGATGCGGCCGTTCGCAACCTGGTCGCGTCCGGCGCCGCACTCGCGGATGCCGTCCATGCCGCTTCCACGGCCCCGGCCCGGTTGCTCGGCCGGGACGACCTCGGCGCGGTGCGGCCGGGCCTGGCGGCGAACATCGCGGTCCTGAACGACGAGCTCGAGGTCGAGCGGACCGTTGTGGATGGCCACGAGGCATTCGCCGCTCGCTAGCGGCGATCACGCCGTCCGCGTGACCTTCGCCAGGCCCGGAGGTCGGTCCGGGTCGACGCCGCGGCGCACGGCGAGCGCCAGCGCGAGCTGCTGAGCCCGGACGGTCGCGGGAATCGCTGCGAGCGGCTCGGGCAGGCCGCCGGGGAAGGGGAGGGAAGCGCCCGGGTCGTCGCTCATTCGCAGGACGGGCGCACCGCCGCCGGCGAGCTGCTCGGCGAGCTCTGTCACGTCGGCGGCAGCCGGTCCGGCCGCGCTCACCGCAAGCGTGGGAAGGCCCGGACCCACGACCGTCAAAGGTCCGTGGCGGAAGTCCGCGGCGGACCAGCCCTCGGCGCGCACCCCGGCCGCCTCACGCAGCTTGAGCGCGGCCTCGAGCGCCACACACATGAGGTATCCACGTCCGACGCATGCGAGCTCGTCAGCACCCTCTAGCTGCATGGCCACGCGCTCAGCCGGCGCCGAGTCCCCGAGGACCTCCTCGATCAAGCCGGGCAGGCGCTCCCAGTCGGCGGCTCCGAACGGCACCGGCCCGAATGCCTCCGCCACCAGCGCCATCGCCGTGAGCTGCGCGGTGAACGTCTTCGTGGCCGGCACGGCGCGCTCCTCGCCCGCACCGAGCGACACGTGCACCGAGGCTCCGCGCGCGAGCGGGCTGTCGGGATCGTTCGTCACGGCCACCGCTCGCGCCCCCTCCTCCCTGAAGCGCTCGAGCACGGTCGCGATCTCCGGCGTGCGGCCGGATTGGCTGATGCCGACGGCGAGCCAGCCCTCCACTCGCGGCCGCACGCCGTAGAGGGTCTGGAGGCTGGGGGCAGCGAGCGCAACCGGCAGCCCGGTGGCGGCCTCCAGCAGGTAGCGCCCGAAGATCCCCGCATGGTCCGACGAGCCCCGGGCGACGATCACGATGCCGGCGGGCGCGGGTCCTGCCAGCGACTCGAGGATCTCGTCCCGCCGTGCAACCAGCGCGGCCAGCACGGCGGGCTGCGCGGCCATGTCCTGCGCCATCAGGCCGGCGCTCATCGCGGTCTCGACTCCGGCCGCGTCTGCCGCAGCTCGACCTCGTAGCGATCGCCCGGGAACAGCGAGGTCGCGTAGTAAACGGGCGTGCCCTCCTCGTCGCGGGCGAGCGTGTAGAAGCGGAGCCCGGGCGCGCCGTCGTCGACCTCGAGCGCCATCGCGTCTTCGCTCTCGATCGGGACGGCCACCACGCGCTGATCCGCGTCGGACAGGCGAACGCCGAAGCGCTCGGTGAGCACCTCGAACAGCGACATGTTGGTGAAGTCGACGGTCTCGACACTCGGAAAGCGTTCCGTGGGCAGGAAGGCCAGCTCGATGGCCATCGGCCGGTCGTCTGCTGTGCGAACCCGGTCGACGCGCAGGAGCGGCGCACCCGGGGCGAGGGCCAGCACCCCGGCGAGAAAGCCGTCCGCCTCCGTGGAGTCCTGGGCGCGGACAATGGAGCCGGGCTCGAGCCCGCGCGCTCGCATGTCCTCGCTGAACGAGCTGAAGGTGACCGCCTGGGCCACGCGCGGCTCCGCGACGAAGGTCCCGCGCCCGTGCACGCGGTAGAGGAGCCCCTCGGCGCTGAGTCGCTCGATCTCGCCGCGCACGGTCATGCGGGCGAGTCCAAAGCGCTCCGCCAGCTCGCGCTCGGACGGGAGCGCCGAACCCGGCGGCTGCTCGGCCACGAGCGCCTCCAGGATCTCCCGCAGCGCGCGGCCCTTGGGCCCGTCGGTCGGCAGCCGCCTCGGCAGTGACCCGTCCTGCTTCTCAGCGCGGCGCGCCATGGCTCCCCGACCGCGCGGCGGCTTCGGCGAGCCGCCGCGTAAGGGCAGTGGGATCGGTGATCGCAGTGCCGACCACGACCGCGAACGCGCCTGCGTCGAACGCTGCGGCCACGTCAGCCGGAGTCGCGTAGCGGCCCTCGGCGAACACGGGGCAGTCGAGCTCGCTGGCGAGGCGCTCCACGAGCTCCAGGTCCGGCTCGTCGGGCGCGCCTCCGTCGCCCGTGTAGCCCGAGAGCGTTGTGGCGACCGCGGCCGCGCCGGCGGCGCGCGCGGCGAGGCCGGCATCGAGCGAGTCCACGTCCGCCAGCAGCGGCAGCTCGAGCTCGGCGACGAGTGCGGCCAGGAACTCGTGGGTCGGCATCCCGTCGGGCCGGAGGCGGAGCGTCGCGTCCACCGCCACCACGTCGGCGCCGGCGTCTCTCGCGGCGCGCGCGTCGTCGAGGCTGGGTGTGATCCGGACGGGCGAGCCGGGCACGTCCCGCTTGATCAGGCCGATCAGAGGGACGCCCACGGCGTCCTTGACGGCGCGAATGTCGGCCGGACCCTCGACTCTGAGCCCCGTTGCTCCGCCGAGCTCGGCGGCGCGTGCGATGGCGCTCATCGTCTCCGGGCTCGCGAGCGGGCTGCCGGGCGAGGCCTGTACCGACACCACCAGCCCTCCGCGCATGGTCTCGAGGCTCACGCGCCGCTCCAGAGCATCTCGGGGTCCTGCATGAGCGCCGGGCCGAGCTCCGCGAGCAGCGCCGCGCCGGCGAGCGCGTCCGCCTCGGGGGGCACGAGCGTGGCCTCGGGCCGCCTGCGCGCCAGCTCCTCGGCGAACGAGTCGAGGACCAGGGGGCCGGCCAGGAAGACGTTCCCCGAGTACGACACGGCGGCCGGCGCCCCCGGGGGGAACGCCCGCCCGAGCCCGGCGCACGCGGTGACCGCCAGGTCGCGGCCGGCGTCCTCGAGGATCAACCGCGCCTCGGGGTCGCCGTCCGCCGCCACCTGCGCAACGTCGCGGGCGAAGCTGGCGACGGTCCGCGTCGAGACGGCCGAGCGGTAGATGGCCTCCGCGATCTCCGTGGGCTCGCCGAAGCGCTCCGCCGCCGCAGCGAGCAGCGCCTCCGAGCCGCCCCGCCCGTCGAGTTGCCGGAGTCCCGAGTTGAGGCCCCGCCGGCCGATTGCGAAGGCGCTCCCGTCGTCACCGAGCAGCGACCCCCAGCCGTCCACCTTGACCCAGCGCTCGGGTCCGCGTGCGACACAGACGGTGCCGGTGCCCGCCGCCACCACCGCGCCCAGCCTGTCGCCGAGTGCGCCGAGCAGGGACGCAACGCCGTCGCTGGCGATCGTCACCTGCTCGACCCCGAGGCGCGCTCGGAGGAGCTCACCGACGTGCCGGAGGTCCTCTTCCCCGGCGGCCTCGAACCCGGACAGGCCCACGCCAACCGCGTCCAACTGCGGCAGCGGGCCGAGCGCATCGACTGCGGCGATCAGCGCGCCGGCCACGTGGTCGGCGCCGACAGCGGCGCCGTCCATGCGCTGCACCCCCGGCGCACGCGCGGCCGGGCGCGGGTCGCGCTCACCTGCGAGCGCGACCCGTATCTCCGTTTGGCCGGCGTCGACCGCGAGCGCCGGCGTCACTGCAAGCCGGCCTCCTCGCAGGCCGCCTCGTACGCGGCGGTGCAGATGTCGCCGACGTCGAGGAAGCCGTCCTTGATCAACGTGCTCTCGATGTTGTCCTTCTGAATCGCGATCGTGTCGAGCAGGCTCGACGGCACCTGCTTCGCGCCGTTGTCGACCTTCTCGCTCGCGAGGTCGGCCGGCGGGTCTTCGCCCTGCGCGATCGGCACCGCAAGCTCTGCCGCCGTTTCCGCGATCTGGATGATCGGCTGGTAGACCGTCATCAGCTGCTCGCCGGCGAGGATGCGCTGCACGCCGGCGACCTCAGCGTCCTGGCCGGTCACGAAGCGGCTCGCCGGATCGATGCCGGCGCCCTTCAGTGCCGCGATCGCGCCTCCCGCCATCCCGTCGTTGGCCACGTAGACCGCGTCGAAGCCGTCCTGGCCGAGCGAGGTGAGCGACCCCTCCATCTCCTGCTGCGCCTTGTCAGGGCTCCAGTCCGGCGTGTCGTAGCTCTTCACGACCTGCGCGCCCTTCTCCTTCAGGACCTGAGCGGCGCCGTCCTTATAGGGCTTGGCGTTGCTGTCGGTGGGCGCCCCGTTGATCATGACCACCTTCGGGCCGTCTGCGCCGGACTTCTGCAGCGCCTCCATCTGCACCTCTGCCTGCTGCTGGCCGACCTTGAACGGGTCGATGGAGACGTAGTAGTCGATCTCGGCGTCCGGGATCAGGCGGCCGTACGCGATCACCTTCACGTCGGACTGCGCGGCGCGCTGGACGATCCCGCCGGCCGACGCCACGTCCACGGCGCTGATCACGATCACCTTCGCGCCCTTGGTGATGGCGGCCTCCGCCTGCTGCTGCTGCTTCGCCGGGTCCTGGTTGGCGTTCGAGTAGATCACCTCGCAGTCCTTGCAGAGCTCCTTCACGCGTCGCTCGAAGTTCGGCCGGTCCTGCTCCTCGTAGCGCGTCGTCTTCGTCTCGGGCAGGAGCAGCGCGATCTTCCCGCCGCCGCCACTGCTGCCGGAGTCGCCTCCGCCATCGCTGTCGCTGTCATCGCCGCAGGCGGCGAGGCCCACCGCGATGATCAGAGCGGCCGAGCACGCGCCGAATGCACGGAGCCAGCTGCTGAAAACACTCATCCCGTCTCTCCTCCCTGTGGACTGGAACGCGCTGGCACGCTACCACACTGGTCTAGACCAGTTGCGTCCTGTTAGCTTCAGGCCATGGCCGACGGCTGGACTGCCAAGGACATCCCGGACCAGTCCGGGCGCAACGCGATCGTCACGGGCGCGAACAGCGGGCTCGGGCTCGTCACCGCTCGGGAGCTGGCACGTGCCGGCGCCTCTGTGGTGATGGCCTGCCGCAACCTGGACAAGGGACACGCCGCGGTCGAGCAGATCCGCGCCGCCGTGCCGGACGCTCAGGTGCAGCTCGAGGAGCTCGACCTCGCGAGCCTGGAGTCGGTGCGCGGCTTCGCGGAGCGCTTCAAGGCAACCCACGACGGCCTCGACCTGCTGATCAACAACGCGGGCGTGATGGCGCCGCCGCGACGCCGGACCGTGGATGGCTTCGAGCTCCAGTTCGGCACCAACCACCTCGGCCACTTCCTGCTCACCACGCTGCTGCTCGACTCGATGGAGGGACGCGAGGATGCCCGGGTGGTCACGCTCTCCAGCACGGCGCACAAGATCGGCCGGATCTCGTTCCACAACCTGGACGGCGACCGGCACTACTTCCGCTGGCGCGCCTACGGACAGTCGAAGCTGGCGAACCTGCTCTTCGCGCTGGAGCTCGACCGGCGCCTGCGCAGCGAGGGCTCGACCGTGAAGAGCCTCGCCGCCCACCCCGGCTACGCGGCCACCAACCTCCAGAGCGCCTCGCCCCCGATGATCGACCGCGTCGTGATGAAGGTCTCGAACAAGTTCGTCGCCCAGAGCGACGAGATGGGGGCGCTGCCGACGCTGTACGCAGCCACCGAGCCCGGACTCGAGGGAGGCCTCTACATCGGCCCCGACGGACCGAGCGAGCAGCGCGGCCATCCCACGATCGTCCAGCCGAACGGCCGCGCGCGCGACGAGGACACGGCGCGCAGGCTCTGGCAGGTGAGCGAAGAGCTCACCGGCAGCGTCTAGCCGCCGATCAGGTTCCGCACCTCGCGCACCGCCACGGGCAGCGTCGTGAGGTCGTAGCTCTGCCCGCCGCGGATGTCGCCGAGCGTTTGCAGCATCCGCCCCGAGGCCGGATTGGCATCGATCCACGAGTCCACGAGCTCGTCGGGCTCGATGCCGGCCGACGCCGAGCGCAGCACCTCGCGCGTGAGCTCGCGGTGGATCGCGTACAGGTCGTCGCGGAGCGCGGCTCGGGCGCGCGCCCGCCAGCGGTCGTCACGGGGGAGGGCCACGATCTGGTCGCGCAGCCAGTGGAGCCCGAGGCGGTTGCCGAGGCGGAAGTGCACCGCCGCCACGCGCTCCACGTCCAGCCCGATCTCGTCGGCCACGGTCACGATGTCGAGCGCCGAGAACATGATCGGCAGCGCCGCCACGCGTGTGGCGAGGTCCTCGGGCACGCCGCGCTCGCGCAGCTCGTCGGCACCGCGAGCGAGCGGCTCGGCATCCTCGGGGGCGAGCAGCCGCGTGATCGACGCGTAGAGGACCATGGCGCCCGGGCGGAAATGCCTGACCGTCGATGCGATGTCGAGCTCCCGCGGCCGGTTGCCGAGCAGCCAGCGTGACGCGCGCTCGACCAGGCGGCGGCCCTCCAGCAGCAGCGTGATCTGCACGGAGCTGTCGCAGCGCGTGTCGAGCGCCTCGATCTCGCCCCACAGCGGCCGCATCTCGAAGATCTCGCGCGCGCAGGCGTACGCGCGCGCGATCTGCGACGCCGGCGCGCCGGTCTCCTCGTGCAGGCGGAACGCGAACGTGGTGCCACCGCCGTGCAGCACGTTGTTCACCACCTGGGTCGCGACGATCTGGCGCCCGAGGCGGTGCGCGCGCATCTGCTCGCCGAAGCGCTCCGGGATCGGGGGCGGGAAGTAGCGCTCGAGCTCCGCTGACAGGTACGGATCCTCTGGCACGTCCGAGTCGAGCAGCGCGTCGTACAGGTCGATCTTGCTGTACGCGAGCAGCACCGCCAGCTCCGGCCGCGTGAGGCCGCCGTGGTCGCGCTTGCGTTCGCCGATCTCCTCGTCGCTCGGCAGCGCCTCGAGCTCTCGGCTCATGTTCCGGCGCGTCTCGAGGAAACGCAGGAAGCGCGCGTGGACGTCGAACATGCTGGTCGCGTTCGCCTCAGCGAGGCTGAGCGTCTCCGCCTGCTCGTAGTTGTCCTGAAGGACGAGCGCGGCCACGTCGTCGGTCATCTCCACGAGCAGCGAGTTGCGCTGCTTCTCGGTGAGGTCGCCGTCCTCGACCACGGCGTCCAGCAGGATCTTGATGTTCACCTCGCGGTCGGAACAGTCCACGCCGCCCGAGTTGTCGATGGCGTCCGTGTTCACGCGCCCGCCGGCGAGCGCGTACTCCACGCGCCCGGCCTGTGTCACACCGAGGTTGCCGCCCTCGCCGACCACCTGGGCGCGCAGCTCCGCGCCGTTCACGCGCACCGCGTCGTTCGCCTTGTCGCCGGCGTCCGCGTGCGTCTCCGAGCTGGCCTTCACGTACGTGCCGATGCCGCCGTTCCAGAGCAGGTCCACCGGCGCGCGCAGGAGCGCCTGGATCAGCTCGTTCGGCTTCAGGGCCTCGTCCTCGATCCCGAGCGCGGTGCGAGCCTCCTCCGAGAGCGGGATCGACTTCGCGGTGCGCTCGTAGACGCCGCCTCCGGCCGAGATCGCCTCGGTGTCGTAGTCCGCCCACGACGAGCCGGGCAGCTCGAAGAGGCGCTTGCGCTCCTCGAAGCTCCGCTCCGCGTCCGGATCGGGGTCGATGAACACGTGCCGGTGGTTGAACGCGCCCACGAGCCGGATGTGCGGCGAGAGAAGCATCCCGTTGCCGAAGACGTCGCCGGACATGTCCCCGACGCCGACGACCGTGAAGTCCTCGGACTGGATGTCCTTGCCGAGCTCGCGGAAGTGGCGCTTCACCGACTCCCAGGCGCCGCGCGCGGTGATGCCCATCTTCTTGTGGTCGTAGCCGGTCGAGCCGCCCGAGGCGAACGCGTCGCCGAGCCAGAAGCCCTCCTCGAGCGCGATCCCGTTCGCGATGTCCGAGAAGGTCGCGGTGCCCTTGTCCGCGGCCACCACCAGGTAGGGGTCGTCGCCGTCGTAGCGCACGATGCCGGGGTGGGGCACGACCTCGCCGCCATCGATGTCGTCCGTCAGGTCGAGCAGCCCGCGGATGAACGTCTGGTAGCAGGCCACCACCTCCTCGGGCAGGTCCTGGCGCTTGGCCGGCGGCTGCTTCACCACGAAGCCGCCCTTCGCGCCCACGGGCACGATCACCGCGTTCTTCACCATCTGGGCCTTCATCAGCCCGAGCACCTCGGTGCGGAAGTCCTCGCGGCGGTCCGACCAGCGGATGCCGCCGCGCGCGACGGGCCCGCCGCGCAGGTGCACGCCCTCGGTGCGAGGCGAGTAGACGAAGATCTCGAAGCGGGGGCGGGGCTGCGGCAGCCAGCGCAGCTCCGACGGGTCGAGCTTGAACGAGAGGTAGGACGCGTGCTCGCTCGGCCCGGTGTGGAAGTAGTTGGTGCGCAGCATGGCCTGGATCACGTCCAGGAACATGCGCAGGATCTGGTCCTGGTCGAGGCTCTCGACCGCGTCGATCGCCGTCTCGATGCGGGCCGCCACCTCGTCGGCGTCCTTGCGGTCGGTGCGGCGAGGGTCGAAGCGGGCCTGGAACAGCGCCACCATCAGCCGCGCGATCTCCGGATGGGCCACGAGCGCCTGCTCCACGTAGCGGTCGCTGAACGTTAGGCGCGCCTGGCGCAGGTACTTGCCGATCGCCCGCAGCACGGTGATCTCGCGCCAAGTGAGCGCGGCGCCGAGCACGAGGCGGTTGTAGCCGTCGTTCTCCACCTCGCCGCGCCAGGCGCGCACGAAGGCGTCCTGGAAGCTGTCGCGGACGCCGTCGGCATCGAGGTCGCCGGCGCCCGGGTAGGTCAGGCCGAAGTCGTAGATCCAGACCCCGTCGGCGCCCCGCGGGACGATCGGGTAGGGGCGCTCGTCGGCGACCTCCACGCCCATGTTCTCGAACAGCGGCAGCACGTCGGAGAGCGTGAGCGCGCGCCCCGCCCGGAACAGCTTCGCGCGCAGCATGCGCGGCCCGGCCTCGAGCGGGCGGTAGAGGCTGATGCCGAGCCCCTCGTGCTTCGGCAGCTCCTCGATGTGCACGATGTCGGCGAGCGCGGAGCGCGCCACCCAGTCGGCACAGTATGCGGCGGGAAAGGCGTCCGCATAGCGGCGGAACAGCTCGCCTCCCTCCTCCTCGCCCAGATCCTCGACGAGCGCTTCCTGGAGGTCGTCGGCCCATGAGCGCGTGGCCGCCACGAGCATCATCTCGACCTCGCGGGCGTCAAAGTCCGGCATCCGGCCGGGCTCCACGTACGCCACGAAGTGGAGGCGCACCAGCACGGACTCGGACACGCGCGTGGTGTAGTCGATGCTCGCGGCGCTGGCGGCGTTTCGCAGGATCGCCTCGATGCGGCGCCGGTTCTCGGTGTTGAAGCGGTCGCGCGGCACGAACACGAGCAGCGAGAAGAAGCGCCCGAACGGGTCCCGGCGTGCGAACAGCCGCAGCCGCTGGCGCTCGCCGAGGTGGAGGATCCCCATCGCCACGTCGAACAGCTCGTCCGTGGAGATCTGGAACAGCTCGTCGCGCGGGTAGGTGTCGAGGATCTCGAGCAGCGCCTTCTCGTTGTGGCTGCCATGCGGGAAGCCCGCTCGCTCGAGAATCGCCGCGACCCTGCGCCGCAGGATCGGGATCTCGGTCGGCGTCGCTCGGTAGGCGGTGTGCGTGTAGAGCCCGAGGAAGCGCCGCTCCCCGGTCACGTTCCCGTCCGCGTCGAAGCGCTTCACGCCCACGTAGTCGAGGTACGACGGCCGGTGCACGGTGGCGCGCGAGTTCGCCTTCGTGAGGGTGAGGAGGCGTGGCGCGGGCGACGGCCCGGCGTCCTCGCCCTCCAACGGCCCGCGCAGGATGCCGAGGCCCGGGCCCTTCGGGCCGTCCTCGTCGTACTCGCGGTATCCGAGGAAGGTGAAGTTGTGCGCCTCGAGCCACTCGAGGAAGGCCACCGTCTCGTCCACGTCCTCACTGCTCGCCGGCGAGGGCGCGTCGCGAATCTCCGCCGCCACGTCGAGCGCCTTGCTGCGCATGGCGGCCCAGTCCTCCACGGTCGCCCGCACCTCGGCGATCACGCGCTCCAGATGCAGCTCGAGCTCGTGCAGCTTCTCCGGGTCGGTCTGCCTCGCCACCTCGGCATGGATCACGGACTCGGCCAGCACGCCCTCCTCGGGCTTCTCGCCGGGAGGCTGGGGGAGGATCTCGAGCAGCTCGCCGTCGCCGTCGCGGCGCACGCCGAGCACCGGGTGGATGATCAGGTGGACCCCGAACCCGCGCCGGTTCAGCTCCATGCTCACCGAATCGATCAGGAACGGCATGTCGTCGGTCACGATCTCGACGGCGGTGTGCGTGGACTGCCAGCCGTGCTCCTCGAAGCGCGGGTTGTAGACGCGCACCTTCGGGGTCCCGGGAGCGCGTACGCGGGCGAAGTTGAAGTGCCCGAGCGCCAGCCCGTACAGGTCAAGCGGGTCACGCTCGGCCACGTCCTCGGCCGCGACCCAGCGATAGAGCTGGCGCGCGAAGGACTCGGCGAGGTCGGCGTCGGCCGAGCCGAGCTGCTCGCGCACTCGCGAGCACACGGCCTCGGTCAGCGCCTGCTCGGTGTCTTCGACCTTCATCTTCTCGGGGACCATCGTATTGCCGACCCAGGCCCGACCGGGCGCTTTTGCTCGTACAGGCGGCCACATCCGCGGTTGCATCGCTAAAGCGCTGGGCCCAGAACGCCGACGCGGGGAGTGGACCTAGACCCGGGCCGTCCCCCTCCGGGGCGCCTCACCCCATGGCTTACTCCTCCCAGGCACTACACCTACATCCCCCGGTTACCAGTACGCGGAAGCGCCTCCGGATTGCGATCGCGGGCGGCAGTCGCGCGCCCGAGCGCGCCCGCTCCTGGATCGAGAGCGCTGCCTCGTGGCTCCCGTCGGAGCTCGAGAGCACCCTGCTGCTCTTGGTCTGTGAGCTCGTGAACAACGCGGTGCGGCATGGTGGCGCCAGCGAGGACGCCGTCATCGAGCTGGAGCTCGGCGCCCTGGACAACGGCGGCGTGATGGTTCAGGTCACCGACCCGGGCACCGGCTTCGATCACACTCCGCGCGACAAGCCGCTCGACGAGGAGGGCGGCTGGGGGCTCGTCCTGATCGAGTCGATGGCCGAGCGCTGGGGCGTGGAGCACGAGGGCCGCACGCGTGTGTGGTTCGAGCTCGCCGCGCCGGCGGCCTAGGCAGTAGCGAGCCGCTTCTCGAAGCGCACCCGCGTGGTCTCGCGGCTCGGCGCGACCTCGAGCGTGTCCATGATCGTGGCGATGATCGGCATCCCACGCCCGCCCTGCTGATCTGGCTTCTTCGATCGCGGCTCCGGGGGGAAGTGGCCGCAGTCACGCACCTCGATGCCGATGGTCCCGTCCCGCGTCTCCAGGCTCAGGTGGATGCCTCGCCGGTCGCACGGCTTGCCGTGCTCGACCGCATTCGCCACCGCCTCGGTGGTGGCCAGCAGCAGGTCCCAGGTGGTGGATCGGTCGAGGCTCAGCTCAGAGGCTGCGGCGCGCACGATGTCGCGCGCCTCGGGGGCGCTGGCAGGCACTGCGGGTAGCCACGACTCTCGTTTCATCCATTTGGGGTATTTCCAGGTCGCGGATTAGTTACACGTGAGAACCGTCACGCTCGATCCGGCGCATGGTCCGCGTCTCGCGCGGGATCAGGCCCAGCGCCAGCACAGCCGCGGTCAGGAGCGCGCCGACCACGATCACGGTCTCCGGGCTCGTGGCCTCGGCCGCCGGCCCGGCTGCGAGGAAGCCCACCGGCAGCAGGATCAGCGAGCCCATCCACTCGTACGAACTGGCTCTCGAGAGCGCGAGCGGCGGGATGCGCTCGGCCATCGCGGTGTTCCAGAGGATGTCGAACAGCGCGAAGCCCGAGCCGGTGGCCGCGCCGAGCAGGAGCACGACCGGCACGGGTGCCTCCGCGGCGAAGGCGAGCAGCATGAGGGGCCAGGTGGCGATGACGAGGAATGCTGCGCGCATGGGGTGCTCCGGCCGCCAGCGCAGGCCCAAGAGCGCGCCCGCCAGGGCGCCGGCGCCGAACGCGGTCGTGAGGATCCCGAAGATCGCCGCCGTGCCGTAGCCCTCCTCGGCCAGCGTTGGGCCGAGCACGAACAGCGGCGCATACCCGAGCGGGAGCGCAACGGCGAACACCACGACCGTGACCCAGAGCCACGCACGCGTGCGCACCTCCTGGAATCCCTCGGCGAGCTCCGCGAGCAGCGTCCGGCGCTCCTCCGCCGCCGGGGGCACGTCCGTCGTATGCACGCGCGTGAGGAACCAGGCACTCACCGCGAAGGTCGCTGCGTCGAGCAGGAACGCCCAACCCGCGCCGACGCCGAGCACGAGCACGGTGGCGAGCGCCGGGCCGACGAGCTCGGCCAGGTTCAGGCTGAGGTTCGTGAGCGCCTGCGCCTCCTGGATCTCGTGCTCGGGGACGGTGCGTGGCACGAGGCCGGTCTGTGCGGGGCGGAAGAAGGCCTCGGCGCTGCCGAACAGCGCCTCGATCACCACCAGGTGCCAGATCTCGACCTCGTCCGTGAAGATCAGGATCGCGAGCAGCGTGTGCAGCGCCACGCGGACGAGATCGGTGGAGATCATCACCCTCGCCCGCGGCAGGCGGTCCGCCCACACGCCGCCGATCAGCAGGAACGCCACCAGCGGCAGCATCTGCGCGGCGAGCACGATGCCGACGTCCGTGGCGCTGCCCGTGAGGTCGGTCACGAACAGCGCGAGCGCGACGATCACGATGCTGTCGCCCATCACGCTGGCGCTCGACGCGAGCCACAGGTTGCGAAAGGCCGGGATGGCGCAGGACGCGTAGGCGCTCCCTCATGGCGGGGAACCACTACAGGACCGGGCGGGTAGCCTGCCCGCTCCGCGATGACCGACCTGCCGATCGCCCGTAACACCGCGCTGCTGTCCGCGTCTCTGGCCGCGAACTCGGGCATGCTCCAGCTTCAGGCCGCGGTGGCGTCGCTGACGCTCGTCCAGGTGCTCGGCATCGACGGGCTGCTCGGCCTGGGGCCGGCGATCGTGCTCGCGTCCGGCGCGCTAACGGCGCCCTTCGCCGGGCGCGCCATGGACCGGGTCGGGCGGGTGCCGGTGCTGGCCGCGGGCTTTGGGATCGGCGCCGTGGGCGGAGTATTCGCGGCGATCGGGTGCGCCGCCGAGGTGGCCGTGCTGGTGCTGAGCGGCTTCGTGCTCGTGGGCGTGGCGAGCGGCACGGCGCTGCTCGCCCGCACCGCGGCCGGCGACATGTACCCGCGCGAGCACCGCGCCCACGGCATCGCGCTGGTGCTGTTCGGGGCGGTCTTCGGGGCGATCCTCGGCCCGGCCGTGTTCAGCCCGCTGCTCCACGGCAAGGACCTCGACGGGGACGCGCTCGCGCCGCTCTGGCTGGCCGGGAGCGGCTTCATGCTCGTGGCGCTGGTCCTGGTGCTGATGGTCCGGCCGGACCCCAAGCGGATCGCAGAGCTTCTCCACACCGGCGACCCGCCGCCCGCCACGCAGGTGCCGCTGCGCGAGATCATCGCGCGGCCCGGGGTGATCCCCGCGCTACTGGCCGCCCAGGCGAGCTTCGGCGTGATGGTCGGCGTCATGACGCTCACGGGCGCGGTCGTCGTGGACCATCAGCATCACGCCGCCCACAACGTCTTCCCGATCATCGGGGCGCACGTGATCGGGATGTACGCGCTCGTGCTGGTGGTGGGGCGGATCATCGACCGGATCGGAAGGCAGGTGGCGCTGTCCGGCGGCCTCGTGCTGATGGCGCTCTCGGTGATCTCGCTCCTGTGGATCGACAGCGTGGTCGCGACGGCCGTGGCGCTGTTCGGCCTCGGCCTGGGCTGGAACTTCTCGTTCGTGGCCGCCACCGCCGAGCTGGCGGACAGCACGCTCCCGTCGGAGCGCGGCCGGCTGATCGGCTTCAACGACCTGCTGAGCGGCCTGACCGGCGCGGCGCTCGCCCTGGTCGGCGGCGTGGCGCTCGAGGCCCTCGGCGTGGCTGCGCTTGCTCTGGGCGCGGCGGCGCTGGTCACGGGGCCGGCGCTGTGGCTGGCGCGGCGCGGCCACCCGCGCATGTGACCTAGCCTCGACGAACGGCAGCATCAAGGGGTGGCCCAGGCCGGGTGGCATGAAATCGTTGCGGAAAACGCAACGATTCTCTGCCCACCTGGCCTCTAGAGCGGCCCGCCGTAGGTCCAGCGGCCGCCGACCATCGTGGCCTCCACGCGCAGGTCGCCGAGCTCGTCGGGCGGGCAGGTGAGCGGGTCGCGGTTCAGCACCACAAGGTCGGCCAGCATGCCGGGACGCAGGCGGCCGCGGCGGTCCTCGGCGTGCTCCAGCCAGGCCGGCGCCACGCAGGTCGCGAGCAGCGCCTCCTCCATTGTCACGGCCTGCTCCGGGCGCCAGGCCGGGCGCTCGTCGATCGTGCGCAGCACGCCGGTCACGATGCCCGCGAGCGGGTCGAGTTCCTCCACCGGCGCGTCCGAGCCGTTGGCGAGCAGCGTTCCGGCGTCGAGCAGCGAGCGGTACGCGTAGGCCCCCTGGCGCCCTTCCCAGAGCCGCTCGGCGAGGTCGCGGTCCGAGGCCGCGTGGCTGAACTGGACTGACGCCGCCACGCCGAGCGCGGCGAAGCGCGGCATGTCCGCCTCGTCGAGCAGCTGCGCGTGCTCGATCCGCTGGCGCAGCCCGCGTGGCTGCCAGGCGTCGCGGGTGGCCTCGAAGGCGTCGAGCGCCGCGCGGTTGGCGCCGTCGCCGATGGCGTGCACCGCAACCGGCCAGTGCGCCTCGGCGGCTCGCCGGACCACGTCCTCGAGCACCTCGCGCGAGCTGATCTCCACGCCCGAGCCGTCCAGCAGCCGCGCCGTGGCGGAGCCGAGCGTGCCGTCCATGAAGCCCTTGAGGTAGCCCATCCTCAGCATGTCGTTGCCGAAGCCCGAGCGGAGTCCCAGCGAACGCAGGTCGTCGAGGCGGTCCCACGGGAACGACTGCCACACCCGCACGTCGAGCTCGTCGGCCTCGAGCAGGCGGGCGAACACCTCGAGAGCGCCGAGCCAGCCGTCCTTGTCGTGGATCGCCACTACGCCGCGCGACGCCGCCACGCCCATGCCCTCGCGCGCTGCCTCCACCATCTCGTCCACCGTCGGGCGCACGTAGCGGTCGCGGAAGTTCCAGGCCGAGTTCTCGCGCAGGATGCCGCTCGGCTCGACCACACCGCCCGGCACCTCGAGCGGCGCATCCGCCCGCGCCAGCGCCGCGCTGTTCACCCAGAGCGAGTGGTAGTCCTTCGACATCAGCGCCACGGGCACGTCCGACACGGCCCGGTCGAGCGCCTCCCGGGTGGGCGCCTCGGTCCAGTCGCCCTCCCGCCAGCCGAGCCCTCGCAGCCACCCGCCCGGGCCCACCCGCTCGCGCGCGGCCACCACGCGGTCGAGCGCCTCCTCCAGCGAGCGCGCTCCCTCGAGACGTGCCTGGTGAAGGCCGAGCGACCAGGTGGGGAAGTGCACGTGCGAGTCCGTGAAGCCGGGCAGCACGCAGCGGTCGCCGAGTTCGATCAGCCCTGCGCCCGCCTTGTCGTCGTCCACAACCCACGGTCCCCGAACGGCCAGCTGCCCCACGACGGGGGCAGCCGGGTCCAGCGTTCGGATCGTTCCGCCGGTGAAGAGCACCGGCGGCAATCTAGAGCCCTAGTCGTCGAGCAGGCAGATGTACGTCGTGCCGGACACTCCCGGAGTCGCCCGCTTCGCGAGCGCCAGGCGCGCCTGCTTGGCGTTCATCCACGTTCCGCCTGCGCCGGCCGGCTGGGGCGCGTCGCCATCGAAGTGGTAGATGTCGAGACCGCGGGCGATGTCGTTGCCGAACAGGTAGAAGTCGCCCGTCGCGGGATCGATCTCCGGTGTCTTCGCCGACCATGTGTCGGCGTCCGGCATCCGGTAGTAGCCGATCTCCTTCATGCCCTCACCCACGAGCTGGCTGCTGCCGAGCGAGATCCCGTCGAGCCCGGACAGGTCGACCACGCGCACTCCACCGTTGTAGAACGCGGCGGTGAGGAGCTGCTGGTCCTGGTGGATCCTGAAGACATGGGCAGTGCACGTGCCCTCGGCGTTGCCCGAGAAGCCCACGTCGTCGATGTTCCAGTAGCCCACCTTCTCCGGCGCGTTCTCCAGGTCGCCGGTGATCTCGTAGACGTGGAAGCCGCCGCTCGGGCAGACCGGGCCGCCAGCCGCGCCGGCGAACTCATCCTCCGCGATCAGGAACTCGCGCTGCGCGCCGCTCGCGTCCGTCGTCGTGTACGGCTCGACCTGATGCCAGACGTTGATGGCCGGGTCCAGCCAGCTCGCGATGACGCTGGGGGCGGAGGGGTTCTCGGTGTTGATCACGACGCCCTGGGACAGCGCCGCCGAGTAGGCGCGCGTGCCGTCGCTCTTGAAGCTGATGTCGTGCGACTCGGTGCCGAGGCCGGGCCGGGTCGGCAGCGCGAGCTCACTCACCTTCGTCGGCGCGGCGAAGTTCGAGATGTCGAACACCTCGATCGCCGGCTGGAAGGAGGTGATCAGGTCGGAATTCGAGTTGTAGAGGTAGTTGCCGCTCGGGTGCACGGTCTGGTTGTGCGCGCCCTGCGTGATGTCGACGAACGAGACCGTCGTGGGGTGGAGCGGGTCGGTGATCTCGGCGATGAAGGTGCCGTTGCGGCCCGTGCCGTTCGGCTTCGTGCACCTCGAAGCCGAGTGCCGCGGCCTCCTGGTAGCAGGTGGAGGTGCCGTCACCGAAGGTGTCGGAGGCGTAGGCGACGAACGTGCGCCCCGGCTTGCTCGCCTGTGTGAAGACCTGGATGTCGCCCTGCGTCACACCGCAGTCGTAGACGCCGGCGATCTGCGAGTCGCGCGGGTCCGTGATGTCCACGATCTGCATCCCGTTCCGGTACGAGCCGGCGAGCGCGTACTTGCGGCCGCCGAGCGTCGCGAACTCGATGTCGGTGCCGGAGTTCGTGGTCCCGCCGTTCTTCAGCTCATATGGAAGGTTCTCGACGAACTCCATGTTGTCGCTGTGCTCGCCGGACGTGGCCGACTGCGCGAGCGCGCTCGGCGCTCCCAGAGCGAGGATGAACAGGATCAGGGAAGCAAGAACCGCGAATCGGGACATGCCTCCTACAACGAGGCGCGACGTCGAAACTTGCTAGTTCACGGGCACGCTGCAGAGGGCGTCGTCGGCGCCGTACTTGCCCGCCCCGTCGAAGAACGCCTCGACCTTCACCTGCCCGATGTCCACGTTTCCCAGCGGGGTGAGCTTGATCCTCCACGTGCTTGCGCTGTCCGTGGTCGTCGAGTGGGTGGTCACGCTGCCGTTCGGGCGGGTCGCGCGCAGCCTGATGGTTGCGCCACTGACCTTCGGCGTCAGCGTGCCGCTCACCTGAATGTTGTCCTCGTTCGGCACGTTCACGTCGGGCGGACAGGTCATCGTGAGGTTGGGAACCGGCGCGGACACCGGCAGCGTCGTGGCGATGAAGCTGTCGCGCTCGAGCGCCACGGAGAGGTTCGCGGAGTCCGTGCGCTTCGTCGGCGTGATCAGGGCCACCCCGTTTGTGACCGGGGCGCGGCCGATCACCTCGGTGCCGTGCAGGAGCGTCGCGGCCGTGCCGTCTGTTCCCGCCTGGGTCGAGGTCACCCGTACCTGGAATGACGGGTCACCGACCGGGAACGAACCGGGGCGGTGCACGAACTTCGTGGTGATCTTCGTTGTGTCGAAGGCCGTGGGCTCGGCCATGCGGATCTCCATGCTCGGGTCGCCGAGCAGGTGCCACAACAGGTGCTCGCGGTACACCTGGCCTGTCAGCTGCTGGCTGGCCCCCGCGAGTGACGCCATGTAGGCCTTGCCGGCGTTGAGGATCTCGCCCATTCGCTTCAGAGGCGTGGCAGAGCCGAAGCTGGGCACCGTCGCCGGGAACATCGCGTCCGCCCAGCCGACCGTGAGCTGGTCGTTCTGGACCGTCGGGCTCACGTCGGTGTCGCCGATCACCGCGACCGCGCCACCACCCTGGCGATGGAGCAGCTGCTCGTCGAAGCTCGGGTTGCCCGGGAACTGGAACCCGGCGCTGCTGCAGTTGATCGCAAGCACCACCGGCAGCTTCGGTGCTGTTCGAGTTGAGCCGCCCCATGTCGTTGATGTTGATGCCCGGGTTCGCCCAGCCGAGGCGGCTGCCGTGGTCCCGGTGAACGAACAGGAAACGGCCGGCGTTCAGCTCGTTCACCACCTGGTCGCGGCCGTCGGTCCAGGGCGTCGCCGGACGTCGCAGCTCCTCGGGGATCGCCGTTCCGTCCTTGAAGCGTTGGATGTCCGCGGCGGCCTGCGCCGTGTTGAGGCGGGTGACCACATGGCCGCGCGAGCGCAGCCCTGCGCGCATGCGCTCGGCCGACAACGTGAAGCCGCGCGCGTCCTGCGGCCCCAGGCCCTCGAAGTTCGCCGTAACGGTGGCGTGGTTGTAGAAGTCGTCCCCGGGCGGCGCCGGCAGCTCGGTCTGGTAGGTCACGATCTTCGAGATCGTGCTCTGCGCGACCGCGAGTGAGTTGACGGGGATGCGGCCGAGCATCACGTCGGCGAACGCGTCCGTTCCGATGCCGTTCAGGGAGTAGGAGAGGTCGCTCGTGACCTGGCAGTTCTCGATGCCCGGACAGACCTCGAGGAAGCTCGGCACGTGCGAGGTGTCGCCGAGCAACAGGACGTAGGTGGGGCGCGTGCATGTGGTGCTGTTCAGCTCGCCGCGGATGAAGGTGCGCACGTCCGCGGCCGCGGTATTGGGGGCCACCTCGTGGATCCCGACCGCGAAGCCGGCCGCCGTCTTGCTGGCGGCGAACGTGTCCGCGGCCGGGCGCAGGGCCGGCGAGGTCACGATCAGGTACTCCTCGCCGCAGCTCTGCGCCGGGTGGGCCACCGACGATGAACGCGCCCGGGCCACCGTTCCGTAGTTCGCCAGCGACGAGCGGTACAGGCGCCGGAACGGCGTCTCCTGGGCCGTGCGCACCCGCTTCGGCAGCCAGCCGCCGGACTTCCTGAAGGTCACGGTCACGTCCATCGAGGTGAAGATGCGAGCGCGGCGCAGGCGCGGGTCGTACTGCGCGCCCGGCACCTGAACCGCGCCGATCCTGAGATCGCGCATCTCGCCAAGCACCGTGGCGAAGGCCAGTCGCCGGGGGATCGCGTTGCGCCCGCGATAGGCACCACGGTCGATCCGGAACGGCTTGTCGGCGAACGTCTCGGCCGACGGGAAGTCGGGGGGCAGCTCCTGGTCCACCGCCTGATCCTGCTTGGGGAACAGTTCTATCCCGTCGAGCGTGTAGCCGCGCGCGTTCGACACCCGCACCGACATGCTCGCCCCGCGCGGCACCGCG
The DNA here is from genome assembly GCA_963774755.1 of uncultured Thermoleophilaceae bacterium. Lineage (GTDB taxonomy): Bacteria > Actinomycetota > Thermoleophilia > Solirubrobacterales > Thermoleophilaceae > JACVRW01. The sequence goes on from CAVZGG010000002.1 coordinate 83,408, forward strand.
AACAGCCGCGTGAAGGCCGGAACGCCCGGGTCGCCGTTGGCGCCCAGGAACTCCGCGCCGTCCATGTTGAGGCCGATGAAGTCGCTGCCCCCGCCGCTGCGCGCCTCCCAGCGCGCCACCGGCAGGGTCACATGCATCTTGAGCGTACTGCGGCTGCTGCGGCGGACCTCCGTGGCGAGGTTGGTGCCGGCGCGCGTTGCCCCGCCGCCGCAGCGGCGCGTGCCCGGCAGCTGCTTGAGCCCGGCGTCCACGGCGAGGGCGTCGCGCTCGAGCGTGCCGCGCACCGACGCCGGGCCCGGCCTGCGCCCGCGCGGCTGCGTCCGGCGCTCGGCCACCTTCGGCAGCAGTGCACGGTAGCGGCGGATCGCCCTGACGGAGCGGCAGGGGTGGCTCTTAGCGTACCCCTCGGCCCTGAGCGCCAGCGTGAGCAGCTGCCGCCGCGTGACGGCGCGCGCATCGCGGGCGGCGAGCCCGCGCGTGTCGTTCAGGAAGCGGGTGAGCGCGTTGCTCGTCGTCGTTCGCGGGTCCGCGGTGGCGGCATCGGCCACACCGGACCCGAGCACGATCCATACAGCTGCCAGAACGGGGACGACTCGAGCCAGGGTCGGCCGAGCCTAACCCCTAACTGCTGTGGCTGCGAGCGGCCGTCCTGGGATTCTCGAGCGGGCGCACGGTCGCCTCGATCTGCTCGCGCAGCTGCTCGAGCTTCGGCGGGATCGAGAGCTTCTCGCCGAGCGTCTCGAGCGGTTCGTCGATCGTGAAGCCCGGGCTGGGGGTGGCCAGCTCGAACAGGACGCCACTCGGCTCGCGGAAGTAGATCGACTTGAAGTAGTGCCTGTCGATCACCTGAGTCGGATGCGCGCCGCTCTTCGCCACGCGCTCACGCCAGGCCTCGTGGTCCTCGTCGGCGGAGTTCCAAGCGATGTGGTGGACCGTGCCGGCTCCCTGGATTGGGCGCTCGGCCGGGGGTGCGTCATAGAAGTAGCGCCCGCCGCGCTCGTCGCCGCGCGCCTCCCAGCCCTGGTCTCCGCCCTGGAAGCCGAGTCCCTCCTCGAGCAGCTGTCGGCTGCGCTCGGGGTCCGATGCGTACGCGCGGACGGCGTGGAAGCCCTGGAGCGCGTGCTCTGCCGGCACCTCGGGGTGCTCGGCGATCAGCGGCTCGTCCGGTACGTCGGCCACGAGCAGCTCGTGGTCGAGACCCTCGGGGTCGGTGAAGAGCAGGTTGTTGCCCTCGCGCGTGCTCTCGATGCCGGCGCCGGCGAGACGCTCGCTCCAGAAGTCGAGCGCGTCCGGGGAGCCGACTCGCCAGACGACGCGGTGGATCATCCCGTCGCCCGCGCGGCCGGGTGCGGCGCCGGGGTACTCGAAGAACGTGAGGTCGAGCCCGGGCTTGGCGTGCTCGTCTCCGTAGAAGAGGTGGTAGACGGTCGGGTCGTCCTGGTTGACCGACTTCTTGACGAGGCGAAGGCCCATCACGCCGACGTAGAAGTCGACGTTGCGCTGGGAGTCGCCCGTGATGGCCGTGATGTGATGGATGCCGTTGAGCTTCATGTCGGTGCTGGTCTCCTCCGAAGGGATGATTGCATGTGCAACTATATCACGGACGAAGGCCCTCGCGTCTTCGGGCCCTGATGCAGCTCGTGGCGGACCAGCTCGTGGGCACGCTCGGCCCAGTCGCACAGGATCGGGCGCGTGTCGCGGGGGTCGATGATCTCCTCGACGCTGAAGCGCTCGGCGGTCCGGAAGGGCGAGGTGACCGCCTCGAGTCGCGCGGCGATCTCCTCGCGCAGGGCGGCCGGATCCTCGGCTGCCTCGAGCTCGCGCCGGTAGGCCGCCTCGAGGCCGCCCGCCATCGGCAGCGAGCCCCAGTTGCCCGACGGCCACGCGAAGCGCATGTTGAGCCGCGAGCCGTCACCGTGGCCGGCGCCGGCCACGCCGTAGACCTTGCGCACGAGGATCGACACCCATGGAACGGTGGCCTGCACCGCCGCGAATAGGCCGCGCGAGCCGCGCCGGATCGTGCCGGCGCGCTCCGCGTCGGTGCCGATCACGAAGCCCGGCACGTCCACGAAGTTCACCACCGGCAGGTGGAACTGGTCGCACATGTCCACGAAGCGGGCGGTCTTCTCGGCGGCATCCGCCGTCACGCCGCCGCCGTAGTGCTCTGGGTCTGAGGCGAGCACGCCCACCGGCCGGCCACTCAGCCGCGCCAGGCACGTGATCGTGGGGCGCCCGAACGCCGCCCCGAGCTCGAAGACCGAGCCGCGATCCAGGACCGCCTCGAGCACGGCGCGCATCTTGTAGGGCTGACGGGGGTCGCGCGGGACCACCGAGATGAGCGAGTCCTCGGTGCGGTCGGCCGGGTCGCTCGAGTCGAGCAGCGGCGGCGCCTCCCAGACGTTGTCCGGCAGATACGAGAGAAAGCGCCTGAGCTGCGCGAGCGCGTCGTCCTCGTCGGCTGCCACGTTGTCCACGGCGCCCGCGCGTGCCTGCAGGCGCGCGCCGCCCAGCTCCTCCTTGTCGGGCGCCTCGCCCATTCCCGCCATCGCGACGACGGGTGGGCCCGCCACGAACAGCTGTGCCGTTCCCTTGACGATCACCGAGAAGTGGGAGCAGACCGCTCGCGCCGCGCCGAGACCCGCAACAGGTCCGAGCGCCGCTGCGGCCACCGGAACGATCGAGAGGTTCTTCACGACGAGGTCGAAGCCGGGCAGTGGCGGGACGTAGGAAAAGCCCATCTGCTCGAGCGTCTTCACGCTCCCGCCGCCGCCCGTGCCGTCCACGAGCCGCACGAGCGGCAGGCGCAGGTCGTGCGCGAGGCGCTCGGCGTAGACCGCCTTCTCCCAGATCGCGGCGTCCGCGGCGCCGCCGCGCACGGTGAAGTCGTCGCCCTGCACGACCGCGCGGCGTCCGTCGATGCGGCCCTGGCCCACGATCGTGTTCGCCGGCAGGAACTCGGTCAGCTCACCGTCGTCGCCGTAGGTCCCGCGGCCGGCGAGCGCCCCGGTCTCGTGGAAGGTCCCCTCGTCGAAGAGCCGCTCGATGCGTTCCCGAACGGTCAGCCGCCCGGACGCGTGCTGGCGCTCGACCCGCTCGTCGCCGCCCATCCTCCGCGCGAGCTCCTCGCGCCGGCGCAGCTCCTCGAGCTCGGGCTCCCAGGACACGCGGGCAGCCTAGCCCGCCGCGGCGCTCAGCCGACGAACGCGTCGCGCGCCGCGCGCTCGCGCAGCTCTTCGACGGTCGTGCGCTGGCTCTCGCCGCTTTCGCGTAGTCGCTCGAGGCGGGCCACGTCCAGACGCGGCTCGTCCGGTGCGATCTGCAGCAGCGCGGCCCAGAGGCCGATCTTTCCGGTGATCCCGGTCATCAGACCCTCCAGCTCGACCATCCGGCTGAGCGGCGAGTACCCGGTGATCTGCCCGTTCAGCTTGAGCCGGCCGACCTTCTCGAGTGTCCAGGCGCCCAGGTCCTTGATCGTGTCGGACTCGAAGCCGAGGTCGTCCATGATGCTCTCGAGCGCCTTCCTGTCGGCGGCTATCTCGTCGACGATCGGCGCCATCGCCTCGCCGTACTCGTTGCTCTCGTTGTTGGCGAGGATCCGGCGCGCCAGCTCGAGCCCGGTGGTGGAGCCGGCGTGGTGATCCTGTAGGTAGATGCGTACGAGCTTCTCGTTCACGCAGCGAACGTACCCGTTATGCGGCCGCTGACGCAGCTACCCCTACGCTGCCCCGGGATGGCTGGTTCTACGAGCGAGCTCGAGCAGGCACTGGCGGACGCCGGCGGCAGCCACGCCGCGCTGGACTCGTCGGCGCGCCTGCGACGGCTGCTCGACGCCGAGCTCGGACGCGGCGTGCGCGAACTGGCAGAGAGGCGCACGGGATACGAGACGCCGATCGCGGTGGCCGTGGCGGCGTCCGGCGGCAGAGCTGCTCGCTGTGTTGCCCGTGACTCCGGAGCTGCGAGCGGACCCGGGCGCGGTCGGCGAGCGCTCGGCGGCGCTGGTGGCCGCGGCGGTGGAACAGCTCGTGGAGGGCGCCTCGCCGGGGCCGCCGCGCTCGCGTGGGGACCTGCGACTCCGCCTTGGCGAGCTCGACGGGATGCTCCTCCTGGCCTACCCGGCGGCCAAGCCGGTGGAGGCCGCGGAGTACGCCCACGAGGCGCTCAACGCTGAGTTCGAGGAGCATCGGATCGACCGGCTGCGCGCCCGGGCGCACCTGCTCCCCGGTCATGTGCTGGAGGGAGGGACGGACCTGCGGGAGCCGATCGGCGCCACGCACCCGCTGCGCGTGGCGGAGGCCGTGACCCGCCTGGGCGGCTCGCCGCTGAACGACGAGACCGTCGAGGCACTCGAGGACCAGGTGCTGCGGCTGCTGGAGCCCTCGGGTGCCGCGTCGCGCGCCCACCAGGACCCCGATCCGGTGCGCCGCGTGGCCCGCCGGATCCTCCAGCGGCTCGACGGCATGGGCAAGTGGGGCGGCTATCACACGGCCTTCGACCACCTGGCGCGCGGCTTCGCAGGCCACGACCGCGCGCTGGCCTACGCGGTCGGCGAGGCGCTCCTGGAGGCCGGACTGCTCGAGCAGAAGCCGAGCGTCGGCCAGCGCCACGTGTACCTGAGCCCGAAGCGAAGCGGCGACATCCGCCGCCTGATCGACGAGGGCGAGCTGCCACGCGGCCTGACGCTCCCCTCGGCCGACGCCTGACTAGCGGCTCTGCCTGACCGCCTCCGCAAGGTTTGCGCTGACGCGGCCGGAGACCTGGCGTGCCCGTCCTCGTGCGCTCCACAGGGCGCCCTTGGAGACCCACTCGGCGCGCACCTCGAGGCAGCCGCTGCCGCAGCGGTGGCCGACTTCGACGGTGGGGTTCTTGGCGTCCGATCCGTTCGAGCGGCGCAGCGTCGAGATCGCCGCACGGCGCGCCTCCTCCGGCGTGATCCAGTCGCGCACGAGCGTGGCCTTCTCGGCCGCGCTGAGAACGAGGCCGCGCATCGTGAAGCGCGCCGCCACCACCAGCGGCACGGAGCCGTTGCGGCGCATCAGCGCACGACCCTTCTTCGTCGGCCGGAGCGCGAGCGTGCCGGGCCCCGTCGCATCCAGCGCGAGGCTCCCGCGGAGCACAATCGGGCGCCCGCGCGCGGTCCGGGCGCGGCCGACCACGCTGAGCGTGCCCGGCACGAGCGACCGGATCCCCTCCACCCGCACCGCGCCCCGGCGCAGCACCGTCGGCACCTCGGTCTCCCGGATCCTGCCCACGGTCATGTCGAGGTTCATCACGAGGCGCTCGGCCAGCAGTCGCACGCTGGTCAGGGGGTCGGTGCGCCCGGGCGTGCCGCCTCCCACCGTGAAGTCCGCCGCGGCCGGCGTCGCATCGGGGTTGCCGACCTCGTCGAGAGCGCGGACGGCGACCCGGTGCGGCCCGGCGGCAAGCGTGCCCAGGAGCCAGGGTGAGCTGCAGGGGGAGAAGGAGCTCCCGTCGAGGCTGCACTCGAACGTGGCGCTCGACTCGTCGGACCAGAAGGCGATCAGCGGGGTGGGGGAGGCTTCCTGCGCGGGCGGCGGAGTCGCGAGCACCGTCTCGGGGCCCGTGGTGTCCACACGGAACCCGCGCGGCGCCCAGGGGCCCGTCGTGCCCGCTGGGTTCGTGGCGCGGACCATGAGCAGGTGTGGACCCTCGCCCAGGTCGCCGGCCGGTGCGAACGAACCAGCGAGGCAGCCCACCGCGACGTCGTCCAGGCGGCACTCGAAGGACGATCCGGGCGCGCTCGTGAAGGCGAATGCGGGACGACGAGCCCGGGTTGGCCCGTCGGGGCCGTCGGTGAACGCGACCTCCGGAACGCTCGTGTCCACCGTGAAGTCCCGGCTCGCCCACTCACCCGGGTTCTGAAGGGCGTCGCTCGCGCGCACGTGAAGGCGATGCGGCCCGTCGCCGAGCGAGGCGGTGGTGTACGGGGAGTCGCACGTGTCGGGCGGCCCGCCGTCCACGCTGCACTCGAAGCTCGCCGTCGGGTCGGAGGCGGTGAAGGCAAACGTCGGCGTGGGGTCGTTCGTCGGGGTCGGGTCCTGCGGGCCGGATTCGAACGTGACGCTCGGCCCGGACGCCGGCTCACCCTGCGCGCGCGCCGGCGCGGCGGGCGCTCCGGCCGCCAGCAGCGCCGCGATCGACGCGGCGCGAATCACTCTTCCCTGACAGGTCGTCGTGTGTCCCCCTAGAGCGGTTCCTTCCCCGCCGGGGGAGCTCGTAAGCACGATCCTCGTGCGGCCGAACTGGGACGTCAGGCCTCCCGGACGACGAGCCCGCCGTCCGGGTCCACGCTCAGCGCGCGGCGGCCCTTTACTAGCTCGCCCAGCTCTTCGCCGACGAGCTCGCGGCGCCAGCCGTGGCTCACGCGCACGTGGTCGCCGTTGTCGCCTCGGCGCAGGGAGTGCACCAGCGTCGCGAGCTCCGACTGGTTGGCGATCAGCTCCACGGCCACGCCGGACTCCATCGAGCGGTGGCGCACGAGCGCCTGCGCCAGCGACACCAGCGGCGCGTCGGCCGGGTCGCGCGGGGACGGCTCCGGCGGCGCCTCGGGCGCGGGACGGTCGCGGCCTCGGGCGATCGCCGCCAGCAGCGCGTCGCCGCGGCGGTGCAGCATCTGTGGAGGCAGGCCGCGGATCTGCTCCAACCCGTTCCTGTCGCGCGGCGTCCGGCGGGCGAGCTCCACGAGCGCCTGGTCGGGCAGCACGGCTCCGGGCGGCCGGTCGGCCGTGCGCGCTTCCTGCTCGCGCCACTCGACGAGCTCGCGCGCGACCGCGCGCGCCGACTCGCTCAGCCGGCTGAGACGAGGCAGCTTCTCGTAGGAGCGATCGGCGTCGCGCTCGTCGCTCACGTCCTCGAGGGCGCGCGACTCCTCGCGCGCCCACTCGAGCCGGCCACGCTCCGTGAGGCGCCGTTCCAACTCCTCGCCGAGGGTGAGCAGCAGCCGCGCGTCGTCGCCCGCGTACTCGAGCTGCTGGGCCGTGAGCGGCCGGCGGTCCCACTTCGTGAAGCCCTCATTGCCCTTCAGCTTCACGCGCAGCACCTTCCGAACCAGCGACTCGTAGCCCTCCTGGTTGCCGAACCCGAGGAAGCCGGCCGCCACCTGAGTGTCGAACACGTTCGTGACCTCGGTGTTCCAGCTGCGGCGCAGGATCGCCACGTCCTGGCGCCCCGCGTGCATCAGCACCTCGACGCTCGGGTCAGCGAGGACGCGGGCCAGGGGCGAGAAGTCGATGTCGCCCTCGAGCGGGTCGAGCACCTCGGTGCGCACTCCGTCCTCGGCGTCCGGATCGGGCACCGCCACCTGCACCAGGCAGAGCAGCGCCTGGTAGCGGCGCTCTGAGACGAACTCCGTGTCGATGGCAATGTGGCCACCCGAGGAGGCGCGTTCGACCAGCTCTGCGATCACGAGCGGCTGACCCTAGCGCCCCGGCGGCGCCCGGGGCTTCCGACGCTCGCCATACTCGGCGGGGTGATCCTGTCCGCGCTCTTCGCAGGCATGGCCGCCGCCGCGGTGGCCAGCGCACCGGCAGCGCCGGCACAGTCAAGCGGCTGGGAGACGATCGGCCGCTCCGCCCAGGACCGGCCGATTCGGGCGCTGCGCGTGGGGAGCCCTCGCGCGCGCGTGAAGGTGCTCGTGGTGGGGCAGGTGCACGGGAACGAGCCGGCCGGCAGGGCGGTGATCACTCGGCTGAGCCGCGTGCGGCCGCCGCGCGGCACGGCGCTCTGGCTCGTGGACGACGCCAACCCGGACGGCTCCGCCGCAGGCACCCGCCACAACGCGAACGGCGTGGACCTGAACCGCAACTTCCCCTACCGCTGGCAGCCGCAGGACGGCGTGTACGAGTCCGGGTCCGGACCGGCGTCCGAGCTGGAGACCCAGGTGATGCAGCGCTTCATCGAGAGGGAGCGGCCGCGCGTGACCCTCTGGTACCACCAGGCGCTGCAGATCGTCGTGAAGAGCACGGGCGACCCCGTGTTGGGGCGCCTCTACGCCGCCCGCAGCGGCCTGCCGCGCCGAAGCCTGCCGCGCTACCACGGCACCGCCGTCTCCTGGCAGAACCACAGCTTCCCCGGCGACAGCGCCTTCGTGGTCGAGCTGCCGGGCGGGCCGCTGCCCACCCAGAGCGTCCGGCGCCACTCGAACGCGGTGCTCGCGCTCGCGCGCGCGATCGCGCCGCCGCGCGAGGTCTCGAAGCCGATCCCGTTCGGCGACGAGCGCAAGGCGGACATGGCGGACTACGCGCAGCGCCACTACGGCATCCACGACTTCCGGCTGCGGAACCCGCGCGTGATCGTGGAGCACTACACCGTCACGAGCAGCTTCCAGCCGGTGTTCGACTACTTCTCGCGCAACGAGGCCGATCCGGAGCTGCACGAGCTGCCGGGCGTGTGCTCGCACTTCGTGATCGACCGCGACGGCACCATCTACCGCCTGGTGCCCACCTCGATCATGTGCCGCCACACGGTGGGCCTCAACTGGACCGCCATCGGGATCGAGCACGTCGGGCAGAGCGACTCCGACGTGATGGGGAACCCACGCCAGCTCGCGGCATCGCTGCGGCTGACCCGCGCGCTCCAGGGCCGCTACAGGATCGGCACGCGCAACGTGATCGGTCACAACGAGAACCGCTCGAGCCCGTACCACCGGGAACGGGTGGCGCGCCTGCGCAACCAGACTCACGCGGATTTCCCGCGCGCTGTGATGGACGTATACCGGCGCCGGCTTCAGGCGCTACCGGCTCCTGCGAGCCTTCGGTAGCACCTGGGCCATGAAAGACTGAGCTCGTGGAAAAGCGACAGATCGCCACGCTGGGACTCGCTGGAGTGGGCGTTGCCTTCTGCGCCGTCAACCTCGATGAGGTCAAGGTCAACTGGATCCTCGGCACCTGGGAAACCCCTCTGATCGTGGTGATCGCACTATCGATGCTGATCGGCGGGGCTCTCGGGTTCCTCGTGTCTCGGCGGCGCGGAGGCTGATCAGGCGAAGGACAGACCAGCGCCCACCGCGAAGCCGAGCGTGGTTACGAGCCCGGTGGTGCGGCCGGCTTTCTCGGTCGCGTCCGGGATCATCGAGTCCACGAGCATCACGAGCAGGGCCCCGGCCGCGAAGCCGTTGATCCCGCCCTGGAACTCATCCGAGGTGATGTCCATCAGCGCGTATCCAACCGGGGTCGCGAGCGCGCACGCCACGGCCACGGCGGCCCAGAGGCGCAGCACCTGCTTGCGGGATCGCCCGGCCGCCTTCAGCTCGGTGGCGCCGCCGGCTCCCTCGGGAAGGTTCGACACGAAGATCGCGGCGAGCAGCCCGATGCTCACCGTGTCGCCGCCCGCCAGGCCGATGCCCAGGACCAGCTGCTCGGGTATGCCGTCGAGGAAGGCGCCGAGAGCCAGCGCGCCGCCGCCCCCCATCGCCGCGACGCGCCCGGACGCGACGAAGTACGTGAGTGCGCCCACGGCGAGACCGATCGCGACCGGCAGCGCGCCGGCGATCTTCACCCCGTCCTCGGCAAGCTCGAAGCTGACCGCGCTGATGAGAGCTCCGGCGCCAAAGCCCAGCACCAGCCCGATCACCTGTCCCGGCCACGGGCGCGCGAGCCCGATCAGCGCTCCCAGCGCGAGCGACGAGGCGGCCAGTGCTCCCCAGCCGAATGCCGACGCCACGCGTTAGCCCCGGCGGGCGCGGTGCGCCAGGTAGCGGATCCAGATCAGAGTCATGTCGGCGAGCGCGCTCCAGAGGTGGCCGAGAGGGCCCGTGACGATCCAGGCTTGGAGCCGCTCCCCGGGCGGTCTGCGCACGCGCGAAGCGTAGGTCATGACCCCTCCCGCAGGTCCAGCCGCAACGCGACGAGCCAGCCTGTGACCCCGGCGATTATCGCTATCGGTGCCGTGCCCGTGGCGGTGAGCCCAACCAGGAGCGCGGCCAGCAGCGCCCCGAAGAAGGGCAGCTTCAGCGAGGCCGCAGCGCCGCTGGCGAGGCCCGCGACGACCCCGGGCGCGAGCGCGAAGTCGGGCAGCGCGATCGATGCCAGCACCCCGACCATGACTCCGATCGCGACTGCGGGGAAGATCGGGCCGCCTCGGAAGCCGACCGCGAGGGAGATCGCGTAGGCAAGCCCCTTCGCCACCACGAGGGCAACGAGGACGCCCGCCGTAGCTTCGGCCGTCACGGCGGGCAGCGAGCTCTGCCCTGAGAACAGCACGAGCTCCGCCGGCCGCGAAGCCACCTCATGGAACACAACCGCCAGCACTCCAACCGCGAGGCCCCCCAGGACGAGGGCGAGGCTCGGGCGTGCCTCCACGCGACGGGCGATCAGCTTCGCGAGGTCGCGCGCGAGCGTGACGACGACGGCGGCCGCGACTGCGGTTGCGACGGCCCATCCAAGGTCGAGTATCTGAACGGTCTCATAGACGGGCAGGTCCAACACCTCAAGCGACCCCTGGCGCACCCCTGGCCAGTCCTCGACGCCGGTGAACACGAGCGCGCCGGTGCCGGACGCAACGAACCCGGGCAGCAGCAAGGGGATGACGGCCTGCGAACTGACGGCAGCGCTCGCCACGATCAGCTCGAACATCAGCAGCAGCGTCGGGAGCGGCCCGGCGAAGATGGTCGACATCGCCGCGAATGCGCCCGCGATCACGAGCGCCTTCGTCTCCGCCTCCGGCACTCTCAGTAGGCGCGCCGCCATCGCGCCGAGCGCAAGCCCGATCGCTACGAGCGGTGCTTCGGGGCCGAGCACGATCCCGGCCGCCAGGGTCGCGAGGGCGGCCAGCAGGATCCCGGGCAGGTGCAGCGGGTGCGGCGGCTCCAGTCCGATGCCCTCGAGCGGCGGATGGCCGCCGCCGCCCGGCAGGCGCAGCGCACCCGCCACAACCACGCCGGCGAGCGTCGGGATCGCGAGCACGTACCACCAGGGCGGCTCGTCCCAGTTGGCCGCGTCGGGAAGCTCGTCCCACAGCAGCGACTCCAGGCCGTGGACCAGCGAGGTGAACCCAACGGAGGCGAGCGCCACCGGTACCCCGAGGACCCCGGCGATTACGAGCGTGCGGACCGACACCGGGGGCACGTGGCGAACATACCCGCTCCGCCGGTTCCCGCCGCCCTCGCGGTGATACTGGGCGGACTCGTGCTCCAGCAGAGGCTGCAAAGCATGCTCCAAGGTGGCCAGCTCACGGCTAGGCGAGCGGCGTGGGTGATCGCAGGGTCAACCTTCCTGCTGACGCTCGCCGGCGGGGTCGGGGCGTGGCTCATCGACCGCGAGGACTTCGACGGGCTGGGGGACGCGCTCTGGTGGGCAATGCAGACCGTGACGACCGTGGGCTACGGAGACGTGGTTCCCGAGAATGTGAAGGGTCGCCTGATCGGGGTCGTCCTGATGCTGCAGGGGATCGCGCTTCTCACGGTGATCACCGCATCCGTCACGGCCACGCTGATCGAGCAGGCGCGGCGGCGGCGCTCAGCCGAGCTCGATCCCGTCCTCGCGAAGCTGGAGCAGGTCGAGGCACGACTCGAGTCGATCGAGGAGCGCCTGAGCGGCTCGAGCCGAGACAGCTAGAGGTTGTCCCGGACGCAGCGAAATCCGGTGTTGCCGGTTGTGGAGTCAGGCGTCAGCGAGTTGCGCGCCGACACCCGGTAGCGCTCGCAGTACGAGTGGTGGCACAGGTAGGAGCCCCCGCGTGTCACGCGGTTCGTGCGGCCTGCGCTGAGACCGGAGCGGAACCAGTCTGAGCACCACTCCCAGACGTTGCCGGTCATGTTGTGGAGGCCGAAGCCGTTCGGCGGAAACTCGTCCACCGGGCACGTGCCGTAGAAGCCGTCGGCGCTCGTGTTCTCGGCCGGGAAGGTTCCCTGCCAGACGTTCATGCGGTGCTCGCCGCCCGGCTCGAGCTCGTCGCCCCACGGGAACAGCTTCCCTTCGAGTCCGCCCCGCGCCGCGTACTCCCACTCCGCCTCCGTCGGCAGGCGCTTGCCGGCCCAGGCGCAGTAGGCCTGAATGTCGTTCCAGCTCACATGTACGACCGGGTGGTTCGACCGGCCGTCGAGATCCGACTGCGGCCCTTCCGGGCGGCTCCAGTCCGCATGCTCCACCTGGCGCCACCAGGGAGCGTGGGCCACGCCTCGCGTGGGTGGGAACTCGTCTGGCAGAAGCCCGGCGAACACGAACGACCAGCCGAAGCGCTCCGCCTCTGTCTCGTGGCCGGTCGCCTCCACGAAGTCCGCGAAGTCGGCATTGGAAACCGCGCAAGCGTCGATCCAGAATCCATCGAGCCGCACCGGCCTCACGGGCCCCTCGCCATCGTCGGGGTAGGCGTGCGGCCCGGCGTTGCCCATCAGGAACTCGGCGCCCTCCAGCTCCACCATGCCGTCGGTCGGGCCGGGGCGCGTGATCGTGACAGCCGCGACGCCCGGCGAGTCGCGAGTGGGCGCGGAGGGCGCGCAGCAGGAGTTCGGCATACCCACCGGCTCAGCCCGCCGCGCGCAGAAGGTCGTCACGAAGCTCCGACAGCCGCGACGCGTCCACGAACTCGCTTGCGAGCGGTCTGCCGCCCACGCGCGAAACCGCGTCGTCCAGGGCTCGGCTCCAGACGTGCTCGACGAGCACCGCCGCCATCGCCGTGCCGGGCTTCAGCCTCGCGCCGAGGTCGCGAAACACGTCGGCCATGCCCTCGCTCGAGTCGTCATCGAGAGCCCGCTCGGCGACGCGGCGTCGCGCGGCTGGATCGAGCCGGAAATCGAGCAGCTTCGCGGTGAGACCGCCGGTGCCGCCCTGGAGGTCCATGGCCACGAGCTCTCCCGACTCGTCTGCCGCCACGAACATCACATCGAGGATGCGCAGCGAGCCGCCGCTCTCCAGCCTCTCGAGCGCACCGCCCAGTTGGCCCTCGAACACGGCGTCCGCGTCGAAACCGAATACCAGCAGCTGCCTGGAGGGCAGGGTCATGCGCCCGCGGTAAGGCGCTCTGGCGCCAGGTCGTCGTGTTCGCGTGAGAGCGCCTGCCGCCATCCCAGCAGGAGCTTGTGCACGGCGGCCGCTCCGATGATCGGCTCGGTCGGTGGCGCGAGCTCGGGTGGGTACAGGATGAAGGGCCGGGTCTGCGGGCCGCCGAGGCCGCCGTGGAAGCAGATCAGCTCCTCGAAGGCACAGCCCTCGTCCAGCACCGGGTCGTAGAAGCTGCCGACCATCACGTCCGCCACGTGCGCGAACCGGTCGGTGCGAAGCAGGTGCTGGGGCGCCGTGGGCGAGAACGGTGCGAGCGGGTCATCGCCCTCGATGCGCCCCTCGTCGAGGTAGTTCGTGCCGCTCGGGCCCAGGACCACCGCGCCCCGTTCCGCGGAGTGCACCAGCAGCCAGCCGATGTGCGGGTGCTCCCGCAGCGCCGGGATCAGCTTCGGGTGGCGACCCTCCATCTCCTCAAGCGTGAGCCTCCGCTTCTCCTCCATCAGATAGACGAGCCCCAAATTGCCGGAGCCCAGCACCACCACATCGCGGTCCGAGACGTCGTTCTTCGCTCGTTTCTCCGGGCGCCGGCCGGTCGCCTCGTTGACGGCGGTCCCGACCATCGCGTGCTGCTCGTCACCCCCGGCAAAGCCCTCCACGCGTCCCTCGGCCAGGGAGCGCTCGACGAGCTCGTCCAGTCCGTAGCCATTGCGCTGCTTGAAGGTCGCGCCCTGGGTCTGCCCATGATCGGAGAGAACGACGATCCTGTACGGACGCGGGGCATAGCGGGTCGCGCGTTCGATCCGCCCGAACTGCTGGTCGAGCTTACGCAGGGCCTCGAGCGTGTCGGACCGCTGCAGGCCGGAATGGTGGGCCACCTCGTCGTAGCTCGAGAAGGTGGCGTACACCGCCGGACGCCCACGCATCAGGTCCGTCAGGACACCGAACACGATCAGGTCGCGCACGACCACGCACATCGCGGCGCGCATGAACGGATAGGCGCCACCGCGATGACCACGGGGACGGACGTCGCGCCGCGACGCACGCACGGCCGCCGTCACTTCGAGCGCCACCTCCCAGAAGAACAGGGTGAGTGCGCGCGTGACGTTGAAGCCGTTGGCGAGGAACGCCCGGTAGCCCGGATTTGCACTGCGCTCCGCGTCGACGCGGCTGACGGTGAGGATCGTCTCCTCCGCCTCGCCGGACAGCAGGTTGCCACGGCTGGTGCCGCCGTTCGCGAGCAGGCCGTTCCCGGTTGAGTGGCGACGCTCGAGCTCGGCGCAGTCAGCTGGGGCCGAGCACGCGATCAGACGGCCGTCCTCCTTCTCGACCCAGCGGAACGCGGGCATGTCCTCATTCGAGCCGAGCAGGATCCCCGCCTGGCTCGCTCCCGTTTGCGAGGACAGGTCCGGCTCCCACTCGGCCAGCCGGTAGCCGGCGTCCGCGATCCAGCTCGCCATGTTTGGGGCGCTGCCGTCGCGCATGGCATCGCGGAGCACCGGCAGGGCGAGACCGTCGATCTCGAGAAACAGGATGCCGGGTTCGTCGGTCGGCTCGTTGGCGCCCTGACGCCGTGCGATGCGGCGCGTCACGCGAAGGTTGTACGCATCGTCGTCATTCGTGCCGAGGAGTACTTCGAGCACGACGCTGGCAGCCGACATGACCAGGGCGGCAAGGAGGGCATCGCCGAACGAGTCCACCCGGACGTCGTCGGGGAGGAGGTCACTGGCGATCTGGAACAACAGGGCGTCGGCGACGAGGACCAGCAAAAACCCGGTCAGAAGCATGAACGGGAGCCGCAGCGCCGCGAGCGCCGGCGGTACCACGGCGTTCAGGAGAGCGATCGCCGCGGCGACCACAAACGCCGCACCGGACTGTTCGAGTCGCGAAGCCCGGCACGATGGCGGAGGCCACGGCGACTGCCGCGGCGGCCGTTGCCCAGGAGAGAAGCAGCCGGCTAGGCCGGAGTCGCAGTTTCGCGGGCTCCCAGCTCGTCGAACTCACGTGCAATCACGCTAGGCCGGTCGCAACCGGCCTACATCATCCGATCAGGGTGATGGCGTTCGCCAGTACCGCTCGAGTGGCGCTGCGGCCAGGCACGACTTGAGAACGAACCCCCGCGCTCCGCTCGCACGCAGCCGCTCTTCCCCGGCGGGGCGATCGTCCGCCGACATGAGGAGCACCGCCAGATCCGGCTGAGCCCGCGTCAGCGCAGCGGCCAGCTCGAATCCGCAGCCGTCCGGCAGGCCGACGTCGACGAGCAGCGCGTCCGGTGCGGCGCGCCCGACCGCATCGACGGCGGCGGCAGCGGTGCCGGCCTCGCCCACGACGAAATAGCCGCGCCGCTGCAACAGCTCTCGTGCAGCGCGCCGAAACGGCGCCGAGTCGTCCACGATCAGGACGCGTAGCGGACCACTATCGACCAAGCAACAGCCTGCATGGCGGCTGGCCAGCTCCGCGGCCTCCACCCAAATCTGTGCGGCGAAGGGCCGCATGGAAGGGATCGTCATGGTCACCCTCCACCTGCGGCCCTGGAGACGCGGGAATGCGGGACGGATCTGAACGCGGCCGTGGCCCTGATCCCGCAGCTCGCTCGCCAGCGTGGCGGCCTCGGTCAGGCCAGGTACCTCGAACTCGACGCGCAGATGTTCCGACCCGGCTGGCACATTGCCGAATCGTTGCTGGCGCGAGCATGCTGCGCCATACCGCAGATGGGGGATTTCGCAAGGGTCAGGTCGGCACGGCGCCACGGCCCAGAGCATTCGCCACGAGATGCGCGCGGGAGCGTGCTCGCAGCTTCGTCATCGAGTTACGGACGTGCGTACGCACGGTGTCATGCGCGATCTGCAACTCGTCGGCGATCTCTGGGCCGGTGCTTCCGAGCGCGATCAGCCGCACGATCTCCTGCTCGCGCTTCGACAGCGTCCCGGCGTCGCGCGCCGACGATGCGGTGCGGCGGAACTGCCCGCCCCAGCGCGAGATGCTGAGCGCCACGACGAGCACCAGCTGACGACCGGTCACGACCTCGGCGGTCGCGCCCCACTGCACGCCGGCGCGGCTCCCGTCAGCGCAGATCATCTCGGCTTCGCCCGTGAACTGCCCGACCGCCAGTGCCGCGGCCCATTCCTCCCCGGAGAGGCGTGACGGCTCCGCGACGAAGCGGTAGATCGGCTCACCGATGAGGCGTCCGCGCGGGTATCCGAGCAGCTTCAGATAGGCCCCGTTCACATCGACCTGGATGCGGCGCTCGTCCACGAGCACCATCGCATTGCGGGATTGCCTGAACGCCGTGTCGAAGAACGCGGACCAGTCGTTCACGCGGGGACCGCGTCGGGCCTCATCACGCCGCCCGCAGGTCCTCGAGGAGGCCGGCGGCCTCCGCGCGTGCGACAGCCTCCGAGCGCGAAGATGCGTCGAGCTTGCGATACAGGGCGCGGACGTGGGTCTTGACCGTGTTCGTCGAAACGAACAGCTGCTTTGCGATCGCGGGGAACGAAAGATGCGTGGGAAGCATCCGCAGGACACGGAGCTCGGCGGCGGTGAGCGTGAGCCCATCTCCCGCCGAGCCGGTGGCCGTCTCGAGTTGTGAGCAGGCCTCCGTGAGCCAGGCACGGAGAGTCGTTGCGTCGGGCATTCTCCGCACCATCCGAGCCGCGCCGGCGAGTCGCGATCGCGCCCCCGCCACGTCGCTCAGGCCGAGCGATGCACGGGCGAGCGCGACGCGCGTCTCGGCCTCGTACCACGGCAGGAAGTCCACGAGCCTGGCGGCCAGCCTGCTCGCGGTCCGCAGGTCGCGGTGCGCTTCCTCGACCCGCCCGGCATGCGCGCGCGTGAGTGCAGAAACCGCGTACACCAGGGCCAGCATCGGGTAGTCCGCCAGGCCGCAGCCCTCGACACGGGACCGTGCCCGTTCGCTCAGCGTCGTCGCGGTATCCCAATCCTCCTCGTCCATCTCGAGCAGCGCGAGCTGCGAGAGACAGAGCGCCTGAACGTGTGGAGCCGTCACCGCGCTCGAGCGCGCGCCCTCGTCGAGTGCGACACGAGCCCGTGGCCGTCCGCCGGTCAGGTGGTGTGCCACGCCGACAAGCAGGTGCCCGAAGGACTGCGTCTCACCGTCCTCTGGGGACACCGAGCAGGCGCGCGTCGCGTCTCGGCCCATCTGCGCCAGGCCGTGCTCCGCGACCACCGCGCGCAGAAGCTGGGCGGCGCCGTCGAGCGTGCCCGGCCCCGTCGAGGAGTGTCTGGCAAGCGTGCGGTTGGCGGCCGAAACCCAATGGCGCGCCTGGTCACCGTCTCCGGCGGCTAGGCGGCTGCTGGCGGATGCCACTGCCAAGGCTGGGACGTCCGCGAGCTGGTCCTCCCTGAAGTCGGCGAGCCAGCTCTGCAGCGCATCGTTGCGACCGTGCCCGATATACGAGCTCGCGTGGCGCCACAGCAGCTCGCCGGACTGCTCAGGGTTTCCAGCCGCAACCGCGTGCTGGATCGCGGAATCGACATCGCCCTGCTCCTCGTACCACGCGCTTGCGCGCGCGTGGAGCTGTGGCTCGCGCCCGGGGTCGAGCCGGCGCAGTTCGGCGCGCAGCATCTCTCTAAACAGCGGGTGATGGCGATACGCCGTCCCTCCGCGGTCCAGGCTCACGAGCAGCACGTTCGAGCGGGCGAGCTCCCCGAGCGTCTTGGCGGAGCCGCTCTCGTCGAGCACAGCATCGCAGAGCGATCCGGACAGGCTGCTGAGAATTGACGTGCGGAGAAGAAAGGTCACCTGATCCGGCTCGAGCTGCGCGAGTAGCTCGTCGCGCAGGTAGTCAGCCACCAGCTGGTCGTCGCCCGCGAAGCGGGAGAGCGCACCCTCCACGTTCCGCTGGGCTTGCAGCGAGAGCGCCGCCAGGTACAGGCCCGCGGGCCAGCCCTCGGTCTTGCGCATGAGGGTGTCGAGCCCATCCCCGGCGACGCGCATCCCGCTCGCGGCCAGCAGCGCACCCGCCTCCGAGTGGGTCATCGCCATGTCGCCCGCTCGCAGCTCGAAAATCCTCCGGTCGGCCCGCAGGCTGCCGATCGGCAGCTGCGGCTCGGACCTCGACGCCAGGGCGAGCTGCGAACCGGACGGCATCGCGCGCGCCAGCTCGTCGAGTGCGCCGAAGGTTTCCGGCGTGCTCACCAGGTGCGCATTGTCGACGACGAGCACGGTCGGCGCCTGGGCGTCGTGACCGTCCGCTTGACCGCGGTGAGCAGCCGGTCGGAGCCGTTGTCGCCGGAGTCCAGGTCGATCCACGCGAAGCGTCGCCCGTCGCACGCGGCCCACTCTGTGAGCAGTGTCGTCTTGCCGTAGCCGGCTGGGGCCACGAGCAGCACGAACGGGGCGGCGCGTGCCTCCGACAACCGGCGAACGAGCCGCGGCCGTCCGACCAATCCGCGCGGGCGTGTGGGAGGACGGCGCCCCGCCGCGTCACGGCGCCGGAAGCGATGCGCGGCGGGCAGGACGGCGGTTGACGCAGATTCCATGAGCCAGGGGAAGCATCGAGCCGCGCGCCCTGCCGGGGCAAGGGCGCTCGCCCCCATGTTCCGGTAGGTGAGCACCACCGCTCTCCGGGCGGACTGGACCACCTATCTTCTTGCGCGTGTCCATCAGGGTTGCCCTTGCCGAAGACAGCCTCATCGTTCGCGAGGGGCTCCAGCAGCTGCTCGCGACCGAGCCGGACATCGTTCTGGTGGCCTCCTGCGGCGATCTCGACTCGCTTCTGGAGGCTGTCGAAACCCACGCGCCCGATGTGGTTCTCACCGACATCCGGATGCCTCCTAACCAGACGGACGAGGGAATACGCGCGGCCACGACCCTGCGCGAGACACACCCACAGACCGGCGTTGTGGTGCTAAGCCAGTACGGCCACCCGAGCTACGCGCTCGCGCTGCTCGAGAACGGCTCGGATCGGCGGGCGTACCTGCTGAAGCAACGAGTGCACGAGCGCGCGGAGCTGGTGAGGGTGATCCGAACGGTGGCCGACGGCGGATCCGTGATCGATCCGAAAATCGTGGAGGAGCTCGTCAGCGCCAAGGCCCGCGCCGAGAGCTCCCCGCTCACAGAGCTCACGCCCCGCGAGCGGGAGGTCCTGGCGGAGATCGCGCAGGGGAAGAGCAACACCGCCATCGCCGAGTCGCTTGTGCTCACCAAGCGGGCTGTCGAGAAGCACATCAACTCGATCTTCCTGAAGCTCAATCTCTCGGAGGCTGAGGACGTGAGCAAGCGCGTGAAGGCCGCGCTCGTGTTCCTCACCGAGGCGAACGCTCCTCCGCCGTAGCGATATCACCCTCATCGAATGATGTAGCGGGCAGCCGCACGCGGTTGGATCGCACTTCGCGAGGGCTCGAAAGGAGCTGTGGTGGAGTACGCAACGGACGTCGACGGGGCACTGGCCACCCGCTACGGGAACAAGTTCCTCGTCGAAGCGGTTCCCGACAACGTCCTCCCCGAGGTCGGGATGGCGCCATTGGACGCGCTGCGGCTGGTTTCTGAGGATCTGACCCTCGACGGGGATCCGATGCGGAACCTTGCCACCTTCGTGACGACCTGGATGGAGCCCGAGGCGCAGAGACTCATCGCAGCCAACCTCCACCGCAACTTCATCGACCACGCCGAGTACCCGCGCACGGCCGAGATCGAGCAGCGCTGCATCCGGATGATCGCCAGTCTCTTCAACGCCCCGGGCGAGACCACGGGTGCGCGCACGCAGGGGTCGTCCGAGGCAATCATGCTCGGCGCCCTATCCCTGAAGTGGAACTGGCGCAAGCGGCGCGAGGCAGCGGGCAAGTCGGTCGACAGGCCGAATCTCGTATTCGGAGGCGACGTCCACGTGGTCTGGGAGAAGTTCTGCCGCTACTTCGACGTCGAACCGCGGATCGTTCCCCTCCAGGAGCACAAGTACACGATCGGCCCTGAGGACGTGGAGCCGCACGTCGACGAGAACACAATCGGGGTGGCGGCCGTGCTCGGGACCACGTTCACCGGCCAGTCCGACGACATTCCGGGGATCAACGCCCTGCTCGCCGATCTGGAGAAGCGGGACGGTCTGCACGTTCCGCTGCACGTGGATGCGGCGAGTGGCGGCTTCGTTTGGCCGTTCCTCTATCCGGACTCCGAGTGGGATTTCCGGCTCAGCCATGTGCACTCGATCAACGTGTCCGGCCACAAGTTCGGCCTCGTGTATCCGGGCGTGGGGTGGCTGATATTCCGTGGGACGGAGGACCTCGCCGAGGACCTGGTCTTTTACGAGAACTACCTCGGAAAGACCGACGCAACGTTCACGCTCAACTTCTCGACCGGGTCGGCGATGGTCCTTGCCCAGTACTACAACTTCGTCCGCCTGGGTCGCGAGGGCTACACCTACGTGATGGAGGCGATGAAGAAGAACGCGCGCGCTCTCGCCGACCACCTTGCCGGGTCCGGCGAGTTCGAACTGATCGGCGAGCACGACGAGCAGCTGCCGCTCGTGGCGTTCAGGCTGGCCCACCCTCGGAGCTATGACGAGTTCGACATCGCGTGGCAGCTCTCAGCTGAGCGGGGCTGGATGGTGCCGGCCTACACGCTGCCGCCCAACGCGCAGCACGTGACGATCATGCGCGCTCTCGTCAAGGAGACCCTCAGCCGCGAGATGGTCGACACGCTCGCCGCTGACATAGCGCGGGCATGTCAGACCCTGGACGACAAGGGCGGAGTCCACGAGTCCGAGCGCCACCGCGTGAAGACCTCGACGGGATACTGAACTTGGTTGATCTCGAGCAGCTCTCCTCTCGCGAGCTTCACGACCTCGCGGTGCGACGCGCCCGTCGTCACGTCGACATCCGTTTCTTCTGGCAGCTGATGGAGGTCCTGCCGGCCGCGCAGGCCGCGGCCGGCGACCTGCGCGAAGCCGAGGCCGACGTTGCGCAGATGACCGCGCACCTGAACGACATCACCGATGCCGGCCGTGGGGAGGTGGCGGAGGTGCTGCGGCCGTTTTACATTGACTACCTCACCCGAAACGGATGATGTGGCCGCGCCGGCCCGGCTTAAGCTTTGGCTCCTCTGGCCCGAGTGCCACACCGACGAATGGAGGCATGGATGGAAGCGCACGAAGAAGAACTTGGTCCCATCGACATCGTGGTAATCGCGTATCCCGCGGACGCCCCGATGACCGGCGACGCTGTCCCCTTGCTCGTCGATCTCGTTGATCGCGGCATCATCCGCGTGCTCGACGTCCTCTTCGTCATGCAGAACGAGGATGGAACCGTCTCGGGCTTCACGGCCAGCGATCTGGACGGCGACAGCATCGGTGACTTCAAGGTCTTCGAGGGTGCCTCTTCCGGCCTGTTGGGCGAGGACGACGCCGCCGCCGCGGGCGAGATGCTCGAGCCCGGAAGCGCTGCGGTGCTGATCGTCTACGAGAATCGCTGGGCGGCTCCGTTCGCGCACGCTGTACGTCGCAACGGCGGCGTGCTGGTGGCCAATCAGCGGATTGGGGTGCAGGAGCTGATGGATGCGCTCGACACCGCTGACGCGGTGTCCTGAACCGAAAGGAAATTGTCATGCCAGGTTTGCTTCGCGGGATGGCCCGCACAGCCGTTGTGGCCGGCACCGCCACCGCCGTTTCGAATCGCGTCAGTCGCCGTCAGTCGGAGCGCTGGGCTGCTGACGACCAGGGTTCGTACCAGGAACAGGCGCCTCCCCCCGCAGCCGCGCCCGCCGCGGCCGCCCCGAGCCGCATCGACCAGCTGAAGGAGCTCGGCGCGCTAAAGGAGCAGGGCGTCCTCAACGACGCGGAGTTCGAGGCGGAGAAGGCTCGGATCCTCGGCTGAGCTCCGGATCCTCGACGACCACCGTCCCGGCGATCATGTCCTGCAGGCCGCGGCGACGCTCGTCGAACAGGATCGGCAGGAAGCCGGCCCCGAGTGGGAATCGCGGCGAGGACCAGGCCGGCAAACCGGAGGGCCGCTCGGCGCGGTCTGAGGATGCAGCCGTCGTCGGCGGCGCAAACCTTGATCCTCATCAGGCGGGAGCCTGGAGTCTGTCCGGTGGTCGACCAGAAGGTCACGAAGTAGCCGACTGACCACGCGAGAAACAACGCGCCGCCGACTGCGATCAGAACCGTGTCGAGCGAGTCATCGGATATCGACAGCACCGACAGCGCCAGGGCGACCGCGCCGGCGACCACGATCGCGATCAGGTCGATGATGGCTGCGTCGATCGCGAATGCGATGCCGCGCGTGACGAGGCCCTCGTACTCCCGCTCGGCCACGTGTTCCTGCTCGCGCTCGTGGACGCGAGCCGCCACGGCGTGATTCATCGCGGCGGCCTCCGGAGCGCCCTGCGCGCGGTGCGCTCGAGCCACGCATCCGCGTTCCGGGAACGTGCCCGCATGCCCCCCGCGACCTGGTCAGCGAATCCGAAGCTCTGCTGCGTGATCGCGTCGGTGACCGCCGGGCTTTCGGCGATCTCCTCCACAAGCAGCCAGAGCTCTTCGCTTTCGAGCAGGCGGGCAACGGCCTGATCCGCCAGGCGGCTCTCGATCGTCTGCCCGATCAGTCGCTCGACGGCGGGGCTGTCGAGGACGGTCCCGACCATCCGCTCGAGTTCCGGGCCGCCGAGGGCGCGGTCCACCGTGCGCTCGACAATGCCGTCGGCGAATAGTCGGTCAACGATGCGCTCGACCAGCCCGCTCGCAATCGCCCGGTCAACCGCTTCCTCCGCGACCGGCGAGACCAGGGCCGCATCGAGCGCCGTGAGTGCGGCGTCACCCAGGCGCCGGGCCGCGGCGTCCCGCGCGGCGCGCTCCAACCGCAGGCCGGCCGAGACCGCTCCTGTTGCGGGTCTCATCGCTGCGAGGCCAACCGTGCCGCCCAGGCGCATCGTCACGCCGAGCAACCGTCGTCCCTCGATGTAGAAGCTGTCGGTCACGTTCCCGAGCCTGCGCCGGCTCCGAACGATCCTCACAGAGCGAAGGCCCCGCGGCAATGGAGTGGCCCTGTCGCATCGCGCACGGGCGCACCACCCGAAGTACGGATGCGTACACCCTTGGCAACCCCGTGCCTTCGATTCAGGCTGCCCGGGGAACGCCCTCGAGTCAGGAGATCCGATGGTCCTCGCAGCCGACTACCCGTTCCTCGACATTCTCTGGACGATGCTCGTGTTCTTCGGGTGGGTGATCTGGTTCTGGCTTCTGATCGTCGTGTTCGGGGATCTCTTCAGCCGCCATGACATCTCCGGCTGGGGCAAGGCGGGCTGGATAGTGCTGGTTGTCGTGCTGCCCTACCTGGGCGTGTTCATCTACCTGATCGCGCAGGGTGCGCACATGGCCGAGCGCAAGGCTCAGCAGTCGCAGGCGGCGCGCGCCGAGTTCGACGACTACGTGAAGACCGTCGCTGCGCCCGGTGGCGCGGCCGCTGAGATCGAGAAGGCCAAGCAGCTGCTCGACAGCGGCGCCATCACCCAGCCCGAGTTCGACGCGATCAAGGCAAAGGCGCTCGCCTAGCGGGCTTTGGACCCGTCTCCACACCCGAAGGAGGCAGGGAACACACGGCTGTCCGTCCTGCTGGCGGCGGCAATGTTCGTGCTCGTCGTCGACACGTCGCTGATGAACGTGTCGATCTCGGCGGTCGTCAGGGACCTCGACACCAAGGTCAGCGCGGTCCAGAGCGCGATCGCACTGGAGGCCCTGGTCTCGGCTGCGTTCATCCTGATCAGCAGCAAGCTCGGCGACCTCTTCGGACGCAAGCGAGCGTACGTGCTGGGTCTGCTGGCGTATGCGATCGGTGCACTGGCGATGACCCTCGCCCAGAGCCTCACGGCGATCATCATCTTCTGGGCGATCATCGGTGGCCTCGGCGCCTCGCTCCTGCTGCCAGCCATGCAGTCGCTCATCCACGGCAACTTCGAGGGAGCGGCCCAGAAGAAGACGTACGCACTCATCGGAGCGGCGGCCGCGATCGCCGCCGCGGTCGGGCCGCTTCTCGGAGGCTTCGTCACCACCTACCTGTCCTGGCGCGTCGGCTTCCTGCTGGAGGTCGTCGTAATCGCGGTCGTGCTGTCGCAGATCGGGCTCGTGAAGGACGTCCCTTACACGGGAGCGCGTCAGGTCGACGCCGTTGGCGCGGTCCTGTCCGTGCTGGGGATGGGCGGCGTGGTGCTGGGCATCCTGGTGTGGCAGGAGGGCGGCGACTATGTCGTGCTGCTGATCGCTATCGGCGCGCTTGCGCTCTGGGCGCTCGCCCGCTGGCTCGTACGGCGCCATCGCGAGGGCAAGGTGACGCTGCTCGATCCGGACCTGTTCCGGCTCCCACACTTCAGGGTCGGGATCACCGGGCAGACGCTGCAGAACATCACGCTCGGCGGGGCGATGATCGCGCTGCCGATCTTCCTTCAGATCAAGCTCGAATACGACGCCCTGGAGACGGGCCTGTCGCTCGCCCCGCTCTCACTGACCATGTTCGCCGTCGCGATCCTCGCTGGACGGAAGTCCGGCGACGCCGCCCCGCCAGGATTATCCGGACCGGGTTCGCGCTGAGCACGCTGGGCGTCGCGCTGATCATCCCGATCGTGCCCGAGGCGGACTCCGGCTGGTACCTCTTCGTCCCGCTGGTGATCGCGGGGGCGGGGCTCGGCCTGCTGGTTTCGCAGCTCAACAACTACACGCTCGCCCCGATCGACGAGGAGCGGATCAGCGAGGCGGCCGGGGTGAACTCGGCGGCGGGGTCGTTCGGGCTGTCTTTCGGTCTGGCGGTGGCCGGCGGCATCCTGCTCGCGACCCTCTCCCTGGCGTTCACGAACATGACGAACGCGAGCCCGGTGATTCCGTCCTCGCAGCAGCACCAGATCGCGCAGACGCTGGAGGACGATGCGCAGGTGGTGAGCAACACGCAACTCGACGAGCTGCTCACCGACGAGCCGCCGGAGGTCCGGGAAGCGATCCTCGACATCAACACCGATGCGACGAACCTCGCCCTTCAGGTGGCGCTGCTCGTGCCGATCCTCGCGGGTCTGGTCGGGTTGTTCAACTCGTTCCGCATGATGCGCCTACCGGACGTCGAGCCCTCAGCCTCGGCCGAAGCAGCGGCTCTGGCCTGACCGAGTTCACCCGATCTGGGCGATGCGGCGTGCGGCTAGCTCGACGAGCGTTCCCACTGTCGCGGCTCAAACGAGGAGGTAAGGGATGCGAGGTACAGGTCGAGTTGTGTTCGCAGCGACGCTGCTGTTGATCGCGGGCGTGCTCAACATCATCTATGGCATCGGCGCCCTGGATAACGCGAACATCTTCGTCAACGACAAGAGGTACATCTTCACCGACCTCAACACCATGGGCTGGGTCTTGATCCTCCTCGGTGTGCTTCAGCTGACCGGAGGCTTCTCGCTGATAGCCGGCAACACCTACGGCCGGGTGATCGGGATCATCGCCGCCGGTCTCGGCGCGATCGGGGCGCTGCTGTCGGTCGGCGGCGCCTACCCGTGGTGGTCGCTCGGGATCTTCGTCCTGTGCGTGTACGTCGTCCACGGCATCCTCGTGTTCGGCGAGGACGAGAGGGCCGCGCGAACCTGAGGCTAACCAGGCGGCCGGGGGCGGAACGGCTGGTGCTCGTCGGGACCGCGCTGAATGATCAGCGCGGTGGACTCTGGCACCTCGCGCCAGGCCCCGGGGAGATCCGACACCGGCTCGGAGACGACAACGCGATCCTCGGCGGTCATTCCCTGCAGCCGCACGTTGTCGGGGTGCAGAGCGCGTATGGACTCGACGTCCTCCGAGACGAACAGGGTGCGTGACTTGTGCTCGGTTGAGTAGCGCACGGCGTAGAGCCGCTCGCCGTCGCTGAACCCGAACGTCATCTGGACGGGGTTCTCGATCCCGTGTGCTTGTCCGGTGGTTTCGACGAAGCCGACCGCCTGCTCGACGGCACCGAGCGGATCGTCCTCGAGCCCGAACGTCAGCGCGAGGTAGAAGAGCGCCTCGGAGTCGGTTGAGCCGCCGATGCCGTCAAACAGCGAGGGGTCGACGGCGTACAGCAGGTCTCGACGCATGGCGTGGAACCCGGCGATGACGCCGTTGTGCACGAACAGCCAGCGCCCGTGCCGGAACGGATGGCAGTTCGTCTGCTGCACCGGGGTACCCGTGGTCGCGCGGATATGGGCGAGGAACAGGGGCGACTCGACGTGAGCGGCGAGATCGCGCAGGTTCGCGTCGCTCCACGCCGGCGTGACGCTTCGATAGCGGGCCGGGGTCCCACCGTTGCCGTCGCCGTACCAACCCAGGCCGAAGCCATCCCCGTTGGTCGTCTCCACGCCCATGGTCGAATGGAGGCTCTGGTCGATGAGGCTGTGTTGCGTGCGAAAGAGCAGTTCGTCGATCAGCACGGGCTGGCCGAAATAGGCGTTCCAGCGGCACATTGAGTGATCATCCCTCCCGCCCCGCGGTTGGCTCAAGGGCGCCGACACCACCGTGATCGACGTGCGGGCCACTATGTGTCCGGCCGCCGACGCAGATGAGATGATCGACCCGGCAACAAGACCCAGAACCAAGGAGACACACACAACATGGTGATCGCAGCCGACTACCCGTTCCTCGACATTCTCTGGACGATGCTCGTGTTCTTCGGGTGGGTGATCTGGTTCTGGCTTCTGATCGTCGTGTTCGGGGATCTCTTCAGCCGCCATGACATCTCCGGCTGGGGCAAGGCGGGCTGGATAGTGCTGGTTGTCGTGCTGCCCTACCTGGGCGTGTTCATCTACCTGATCGCGCAGGGTGCGCACATGGCCGAGCGCAAGGCACAGCAGTCGCAGGCGGCCCGCGCCGAGTTCGACGACTACGTCAAGACCGTTGCTGCGCCCGGTGGCGCGGCCGCTGAGATCGAGAAGGCCAAGCAGCTGCTCGACAGCGGCGCCATCACCCAGCCCGAGTTCGACGCGATCAAGGCAAAGGCGCTCGCCTAGCGAGGCAGGACCGAAAATGACGCCGGGCGGCAGATCAGGGGCCGCTGCCGGGGCGACGCTGGTCTTGATCACGCTCGCCTCGGGCCAGTTTCTGATGACGCTCGACACCTCGGTGATGAACGTCGCGATCGCGACGGTCGCCGAGGATGTCGGGACCGACGTCACCGGTATTCAGACGGCGATCACCCTCTACACGCTGGTGATGGCGACGCTGATGATCACCGGCGGGAAGGTCGGTGCCCTGATCGGCCGCAAGCGGGCGTTCGCGATCGGCTGCGTGATCTACGGCACGGGCTCGTTCATCACGTCGATCGCGCCGTCGCTGCCGGTCCTGCTGGTCGGATGGTCGTTTCTCGAGGGCGTCGGCGCCGCGCTGATCCTCCCCGCGATCGTTGCGCTCGTGGCGGCCAACTTCGGGGCCGAGGGCCGCCCGCGCGCGTATGGACTGGTGATGGCGGCGGGCGCGATCGCCGTCGCGGTCGGCCCGCTCATCGGCGGGCTGTTCACGTCCTATCTGAGCTGGCGACTGGTTTTCGCCGGCGAGGTGCTGATCGTGCTCGGAATCCTGGTGCTGACGCGGCGTATCGCAGACGAACCCCCGGGGGAACGTCCCAAGATCGATCTGGTCGGGGTAGTGCTGTCCGCCGCGGGCCTCGGCCTCGCCGTCTTCGGCGTGCTGCGATCGAGCGTCTGGGGATGGGTCGCCCCGAAGCCGGACGCACCAGAGCTGTTCGGCCTGTCGGCCACGCTCTGGCTGATCCTCGGCGGGCTGTTCGTGGTCTGGATGTTCTTCGAGTGGGAGACCCGGCTCGAGGAACGCGGCGCCGAGCCGCTCGTGCGCCCGTCGCTCTTGAAGAACACGCAGCTCGTCGCTGGCCTTCGGATCTTCTTCTTCCAGTACTTCGTGCAGTCGGGCGTGTTCTTCGTCGTGCCGCTGTTCCTGTCCGTCTCGCTCGGGCTCTCGGCGATCGACACCGGGGTCCGCCTCCTGCCGCTCTCGGTGACGCTGCTGCTCGCGGCCGTCGGGATCCCGCGCTTCCGCCCGGACGCCAATCCGCGCCGCGTCGTGCGACTCGGTCTGGTGGCGATGCTCGCCGGCACCGTTGTGCTGCTCGCGGCGATCAACGAGGAGGCCTCGGCCGAGATCGTCACCCTGCCGCTGCTGCTGCTCGGCCTGGGAATCGGCGCCCTGGCCTCCCAGCTCGGCAGCGTCGCGGTGTCGGCGGTGCCGGACGAGCTCAGCCCCGAGGTCGGCGGGCTCCAGAACACGGCCACCAACCTGGGCGCGTCGCTGGGGACCGCGCTCGCCGGGTCGGTCCTGATCGCAAGTCTCACCGCGACGCTCATGACGGGTATCGAGCAGAACCCGGATGTCCCGCCCGAGGTCCGCGACAGGGCCGACGTGAAGCTGGCAAGCGGCGTCCCCTTCCTGTCCGACGCCGACCTCGAATCCGCTCTGGACGAGGCGGGCGTGCCTGAAGGAGCGGCCTCCGCGATCGTCGACGAGAACTCAACGGCCCGCCTGAGCGCGCTCCGAGGCGCGCTTGCGGTCATCGCGATCGTCGCCGCGCTGGCCCTGTTCTTCTCCAATGGCATTCCGACGCGACAGCCCGGATCAGCGGCGGCCGTGCCCTGATCAGATGACTGCGCTACCGGCGGCGCTCGGCCGCGGCGGCCTGGGCCGCCTGGACCTCGCGCTCGGTGGGCTTCCGCAGCGATGAAGTAGACGAGCGTTCCGATGATCGGGAAGACGATCACGATCAGGATCCAGAAGACCCGGTGGCCGGTCGGCATCGGATGCCGGAAGATGTCGACCAGGCCCGCGACCCAGGCAATCGCGACAGGGATCCCGATGAACACCAGGGCGAACGTGGACATGGCGATCGGGGTCGTCATAGGAGGAACCTCGCCTTCTGAGCCTTGAACTCGTCGTCGTCAAGCACGCCGCTCTTGTGCAGCGCGTCCAGGCGCTCGAGATCGGAGAACAGATCGCCGCCGTCGGGCTGGCCGGGGTTGGCCGAGCCCGAACGCCTCGCGGCCCGCCGCTCGCGCCATCCACGCATTGTGTCCTCGCGGTTGGCGTTGGGGAACTCGCGGGCGGTGTGGCGACGGAGCGCCTCAACGCCAAGTGCCATGAGCGCGATCAGGATCAGCGCCAGAACTGGCTTACGGAAGGCCGGAGTGGGCCCCCACGCGACCAGCAGGAGGACGATCAGGGCGAGCCCGCCGTAGGCGAATCGAGGCTCGCGGAGGAAGGGGGCAAGCGCAGCGCCGAGTTGCCGTGGCCCAGCGCGGTGGGGCCGGCGAGCCAGGCGGCGAACACGACCACGATCCCGTACAGGAGCGTGGCCGAGGCGGCCTCGACCAGCAGTGAGGTCGAGATGGACCAGGTGGCCTCGAGCGCGGGCTCGACAGAGGCGGTCTTCGCGAGTCCGACCACAGCACTGCCCGCCAGCGAACGTGCGACCAGTGCGGCAGCCCCGGCGAGGATCAGGCCGAACCCGACTGCCCGCAGCGCCTCCCGGCGCCACCCTCGCGCGAGATACACACCAAGCGCCATCAGGCCAAGCGCCAGGATCACCAGGACGATCGCGAGCGCCTTGAGGAAGCGCACCGCGTCCTGCGCGAGCTCCAGCTCGTCCGACTCCACGATCGTGAGCTGTGCCGCGTCCGGCGGCAGGCGATCGGCAAGCCGGCCGCCGACGCCGAACTGCGCTTGGGTCTGCTCCAGCAGCCCCTGCAGGTCGAGTGTGACGTTCCCGCTCGGCGGTGGACACGTTGTCTCCGCCCTCGTCCTCGACAACCTGGAGCAGCCGCCTGTGGGAACGCCGATTCGCCTCCTCCCACAGCTCTTGCGCGCGCGGGCGCTCGAGCAACCGATCCACGCCGCGCACTCCGAGATCCTGGAACGCCCCGGCGGCCGGGCCAGCCAGCGGCTGGAGCCGCGGCGGCAACGTGTCTGCGAGCTCGGCCTGTACGTCGACGTTCGCGTAGAGCTGCTCGACCAGGTATATCGACAGCTGCTCCCGGATCTCGTCGTTCTCGAGCAGCTGGGTGCTCGTATCGGTCCAGTTGTCGGTGTCGAGCAGCTGCCGGTTCGCCCAGAGGGCGAAGATCGCCAGGAGCGCCAGAACGGAGCCGATGGTGATCAGGGTCAGCGGCAGCAGCCGACGCCGCTTGGGACCGTCCGAGGCCATTGGTCTACCCAAGCCGGATCGGCCGCCCCGTGCAATGGCGCACGCTGGTGTGATGGGGGAGAGGTGGGCCTCCCCTCGCGGCTAGTGCCGCTCGGGCTCGACCTCCACAAGGCCCTCGCGGACGGCCCAGAGCGCGGCCTGGGTACGCGAGCTGAGGCGGAGCTTTCGAAGGATTCTGGAGACGTGAGTCCGGGCGGTTCGCTCGCTGATCGTGAGCTCCGCGGCGATCTGCTTGTTCGGCTTGCCGCTCGCAACGAGACGGAGCACCTCGAGCTCTCGCGACGTGAGCTCGGCGGCGGGGTCATCCACGGGCCCCTCGCGAAGTGAGGACATGAGCCGCCGGGCGACCTGAGGATCCAGCTTCAGCTCACCGCGATGCGCGGCACGCACGGCCACAGCCACGTCGTCGGCATCGGAGTCCTTGAGCAGATATCCCGACGCTCCCGCCTCCAGCGCGGCGTGCACGCGCTCCTCCTCGCCGAACGAGGTGAGTGCCACGACCTCGATGTGGGTGTAAAGGGCGCGGACCCGCCGAGTGGACTCGATCCCGTCCATCGGGGCCATCTGGAGGTCCATGACGACCACGTCTGGCAGGCGGTCCTCGGAATCCAGGAGCGCGAGCAGGTCCAGCGCCTGGGCGCCACCTCCTGCCTCGCCGAGGACCTCGATATCAGGCTCGCTGTCGAGGAATGCGAGCAGTCCCCGGCGCACGACCTCGTGGTCGTCGACTATCAGCACGCCGATGCTCTCGTCGGGCGCCGGCCCCGTGTCAGGTTCCATCGGTCTCCGCCGGTACCCGGACTCGTACGACCGTGCCCACGCCCGGCGCGCTTGCGATCGTGAGTCGCCCGCCGATCTCGGCTGCACGGCTGCGCATCGAGTCCAGGCCGAAGTGGCCGGGATGTCCCGCATCCGGGTCGAACCCCTGCCCGTTATCGCGAATTTCAATGAGGACCTGGTTGGCCTGCGGTTGCACGCGGACGAGCGCCGCCGTTGCGCCAGCGTGCTTGAGAACGTTGGCGAGCGCCTCCCGCCCGATCCCATAGAGCTGGCTTTCCGTCTCCTGCGAAAGCGCAAGGCGCGACTCCGGCCCCCGAACTTCGATGGTTGGGCCGCCCGCAGCGCGCAGGCCCGAGGCGTGCCTGGCGAGTGCCGCAACCAGCCCGTCGTGGACCGGATCGCGACGAAGTTCGAAGATGAGCGCGCGCATCTCGCTCTGGACGCTCTTGGTGAGCTCCGCGATTGCGCTGAGGGATTGTGCGAGGCGCCCCGAGGGGTCGGCTTGCTCCTGAACCACGGTCTTCTGTGCCGTGCGGGTATGCAGCACCGTCGAGAACAGCGCCTGGGAGACCGAATCGTGCAGATCGCGAGCGATCCGGCGCCGCTCCTCCACCGCCCGCGCGCCTTCATTTCTGCGCGCCTCGGCGAGATCCCTCGAGGATCGCTCCCGCTCGCTGACAACGGCTGTGAGGAACAGCGTCGTGATCGCCGCGACGGCGATGTAGAGCTGCGTGCTGAGCGTTCTGTGGTCGATCGCCTGCTGGAAGAACGGGCCGACGTCGTTGGCGGTTACTCCGATCGCCACAGCCGCCGTGATCGCGATGGACAGCGTGGCGCCAGGAGGGCCGAGTCGAAATGCGGCCCAGATCAGTGCGGGGAAGACCATGTAGGTGATCGGTTCCTCGGTCGAGACCGCGGCGACGCCCAGCGCGATCACCGCCGCGATCGTGGCGGCGCCCTCCCACGTTCGGATGCGCCGCCACGCCGCAATGGGGTCCCGAGCCCATGCGAGCATCAGCGGAAGGACGACCAAGCCGCCGGAGGTGTCGCCCAGCCACCAGGTGCGCCAGAACTCGGTGGCGTGTGCCTCATCGACGACGCCACCGGCAAGCATCGACACGGTGCCCGCCGTTGCGCTGATCGCAGTCGCGGTGCCGAGCGCAAGGAGCATGCCACCGACCTGCTCGACACGGTCCATAGCCGCCGCTGGGTCCCACGAGTCGACGCAGGAGGAGCGCGCCCACGATGATCTCCGCCATGTTGCCGGTTTGCTGCCCCAGGAGGCTTCCGACCGGGAAGGAGCTGTCCTCGAGCAGGAGCTGTCCGTTGACCACGATCTCGCCGAGCAGCACGCCGGGCCACCAGCGAATTCCCCACAGATAGAGGGCCGCGATCCCCAGCCCCGCGGGAGGCCAGATCGCGGACACCGAGGCCGTGTAGCGCAGCGTCTGGCCTATCTTCGCCGCCCCGTAGTAGGCGGCGGCCAGGAGCAGCACGCCGCCGATGTACCGGACCAACGGCGACCGCAGGCCAACCGCCTTCCGCCCGGCGAAGCGCTGGCTGCACGGCCGGCAGCTGAGCTTGCGTTGAGATCAGGTCACGTTACCGCCGCAGAGACCGAGCGCCAAATAAGTCAAATGACGTACGGCGCCTCGGCCAAATGTCCCGCTGTGACCGCGACATCCGCCCGTTGTGGCGGTTGCCTGCGCACGGGAAGCTGCAAGGCTACGGACATACGCGCAAGCGCATGACGCGCAAGCGCATGACATGGCCAGCGACCTCCCCCTCTCAGACATCCGGCCTACGTCACGCCCGTCGGCGGCCGGAGCTGAACCGCGAGGTAGCTCTGCCCGCCGCGGGCTTGGCGGCTCTCGGCGCCGCCGGCGTCGCGCTGATCGCTCGCCGCCGTGTTGGTGACCACATCGGGCGCTGGACCCGAGCCGCATGGCTTGATTGCCGTGGCCCACGCCCTGGTGATCGCGGCGCCGATCGCGGCCGGGCTTTATGCGGTGTACCGGAACCCGGGCGCTCGCTTCGGCTGGCTGCTGGTGCTGGCCGGGTTCCTGTGGTCGCCGACGATCCTGGCCGAATCGTCCGACGGCGTGCTCTACAGCGTCGGTCGAGTCTGGGTGTGGTTCGCCGAGCTGCTGCTCATCTACTTGGTGCTGGTGTTCCCGTCCGGCCGGCTCACGAGCCGCGCGGACCGGCTTCTGTTCCGCGCTGGGGTGTTCGTCGTTGGGCTGTACCTCACGTTGACGCTATTCGGCGATTACCCGGAGCCGAGCCCCTGGGCCAGCTGCGGAACCGATTGCCCCGCCAACGCGTTCATGGTGACGAGCCAGCTCAGCCTCGTCGAAGACGTGCTCATGCCGATCACCCAGGCGGCGAGCGTGCTGCTCTTCGCGGCAGTCGCGCTCCGGCTTTCCGCCGCTTGACGAGCGGCAGCAGCCTCATGCGCGCGGAGCTCGTGCCGGTACTGGCCGCGGCCCTCCTGCGAATGGTTGCACCGCGGCCTTCCTCGTTGCGCGCGGAGCTGACCCGGAGTCACAGGTCACGGACGTGCTCGGTGCAGTCGCGCTGTTGGCGACGCCCGCCGTATCGGTTGGATTCCTGATCGGGCTCGTTCGCTCGCGTGCCCGCGCCGCGAGAGCGTTGAGCCAGTTGAGCGGGGCTCTGGGTCGACCAACCGCGAAGGAGCTTGCAGGACGTGATCGCCAAGGCCGTCGACGATCCGTCGCTCGAGATCGTCTACCGGACGTCGGGCGATCCGGCCGAATGGGTTGACGACATGGGGCACGCGGTGGCGCTGCCGGAAGCCTCGCGGGACCGCGCGACAACCGAGATCCGTAGTGGTGGCGTGCCGATCGCGGCTTTGGTCCACGATCCCGCGCTGGTGGAGGCGCCGGCGATGACCGAGGTGGCGAATGGGTTCGCCCAGATGTCGCTCCAAAACCAGCGCCTCGAAACAGAGCTGCGCTCCTCGTTGAGGGAGCTCAAGGCGTCTCGGAACCGCATCATGTCGGCGGCCGACGAGGAGCGTCGGCGAATTGAGCGGGACCTTCACGACGGCGCCCAGCAGCGGTTGCTGGCGCTGGGGATCGAGCTCGAGCTCGCCGGGGACCTCGTCACCAGCGACCCCGCTAAGGGTGCGCGGCGGCTCCACGAGCTCGTGCAGGACGTGAACGCGGCCATGGCGGAAATACGGTCCCTGGCCCACGGGCTGTACCCGAGCATCCTGCTCGAACGCGGCTTGGTGGAGGCGCTCTGGGATGTCGCCGCCGCCTGTCCGCTGCGCGCGACACTGAGCACGGACGCCCTGGGCCGCTACGCCCCCGAGATCGAGGGTGCGGTCTATTTCTCTTGTCGCGAGGCGCTGCAAAATGCGGCGAAGCACGCCAAGGGTGCGACGTCCGCCACGATCAGTCTGTGGGAGGCCGAAGCGCTTCACTTCGAGGTGCGGGATGACGGCATCGGGCTTCCGGCCGGCCAGGACCACGTCCCCGAGGGCGCGGGGCTCACGAACATGCGGGACCGGATCGGAGCGATGGGTGGCACCCTGGCGATCGAGTCACGTCACGGGGAGGGCACCTGCGTGAAGGGAGCGGTGCCGCTGGTCCCACCCGAGGTGCCACTGCCGATCGACAGCCTCCTGCGCCGCGCGACGGAGGCGCTGCCAGATTGCTTCGCCATCTATCGAGCAGTCACGGACGCGCGCGGCAACGTCACTGATTTCTCGGTGGAGCACATGAACGCCGCTGCGCGTCGCGACCTCGGGGTGGGACTCGAGGGGGCGATCGGGCAGACCCTCGGACAGCTGCAGCCCGACTACCTGCGCTCGCGCGCCTTCAGGTGGCTCCGGCACATCGTCGAGCTCGAGGTGCTGGGCGGGCGAGAGGACAGTGCGTACGAGGCAATCGCCGGTGACCGCCGCCGCCTGTTGCAGTCGTCCGAGTTGCGCGCAGCGCCGCTCGGCGACGGACGCGTCGTCGTGGTCTGGCGGGACGTGACCGAACACACTCGCATGGACGAGGAGCTGCGTCTTCAGTCGACCGTTCTGCATCGGGCGGCGGAGGGCGTCTGCGTCATACGAGCTTCCGACGGCGTGATCGTGTACGCGAACCACCGCTTCGCCGAGATCATGGGTTACGAGGATGGAGAGCTCGACGGTCGGCCCGTAGCGGAGATCAACTGGGAGGACGAGCCCGGCCAGGCAGAGCTCGTGGCCGAGCAGATCAGCACCGACCTCGAGCACTTCGGAGAGGCACGTTTCGAGCTGCGTAACCAGCGCAAGGACGGAAGCCTGATCTGGTGCGAGGCGCGCGTTGTGGCGTTCGACCACCCCGATCACGGCCGGGTCTGGGTGTCGGTGCAGGACGACGTGACCTCACAGAGGGAGGCGCGGATCCGTTCGAGCCACGGCAAGGGCGGCGGGCTCGCCGCCCGCTGGGAGCGTTAGGCGGCCCGATGGCCCAACGGTCAGCCACCGGCCTGGAGTTCTGCCTGGTGTGCGGGCGCGACTTCATCTCGATGGTCCGCTGCACCAGGTCCGGTAGCGGAGGCTGGTGGTTGCTTCTTCGGTGCGGGGACTGCGGCACGTGGCATGAGACGTTCGCCGACGACGACGCGGTCGCGGCGCTGCACAAGGCGATCGCGCGGAGCCGCCAGACCGTGGCGGATGGGGTCAGGTGCCTTGACCTCGAGCGCATGGGCGCCCAGGTCGAG
The DNA here is from genome assembly GCA_963774755.1 of uncultured Thermoleophilaceae bacterium. Lineage (GTDB taxonomy): Bacteria > Actinomycetota > Thermoleophilia > Solirubrobacterales > Thermoleophilaceae > JACVRW01. Next base: position 119,008 of record CAVZGG010000002.1, read on the forward strand.
GTGTTCAGCCAGGCGCTCGAGCTCGACCTGATCGACCCGGACGACTTCTAGCCCGGGAGTGCGAGCGACGCGCCGGGCTCGAGCACGCGGACGGTCACCCGAGGCGCGAGTTCAGCAACCCGCGCAGCGAACTGCCGTGGAGGTGCCGTGAGCCGATCTCCCGGTCGCTGCCCACGCGGATAGAAGGTGCCCCAGTGGATCGGCACCGCGACACGCGGTTGGAGCAGCTGCGCCGCGCGTGCTGCCCGCTCGGGATCCAGATGGCCGGGACCAAGTCTGGGCCCCCAGCCCCAGACGGGCAGGAGCGCCACGTCGAGGCCCGGCTCAAGCCCATCCATTTGCTCGAACAGATCGGTGTCGCCGGCGAAGTAGATGGAGCGTGCTCCGCGCACGACGAACCCGATCGGGGATGCCTGCGGGCCGAGGGCTGGCCAGCGGCGGTTGTCGTGCACTGCAGGCGTGGCCACCACCTCGATGCCCTCCACGTCAATTGACTCCCCGCATGCCAGCTCCTCCACGTTGGCGAAGCCGTGGAGGCGCAGAAAGCTGCCTGCCCCGCGCGGGGCCAGCAGCCTGAAGGGGCCATCGAGGCGCCGTAGCGACGCCAGGTCGAGGTGGTCGAGGTGCAGATGTGAAATCAGCACCGCATCGACACGCTCCGCAACGTCCGCGTCCGGCGGCGGGGCATGTCGCTTGATGTGCGCGAACCCCGGGCGCAGCAACGGGTCGGTGAGCAGGCGCACGCCACCGAGCTCGATGAGCACGGTGGCGTGTCCTACGAAGGTGAGCCTGTCCGTGGGCTCAGACCGCTGCGCCGCGGTTGTCGAGTGCCTGCTGGAAAGCTTCCTCCTGCTCGTTCGAGAGGGAGCTCTGGATCAGGCGCCCACCGTACTTGGAGACCTCCGGCACGACCTTGTCGCGGGTCGACTCCTCCACCAGCACGATCACGGCGGCCCCGCCAGCGGGCAGCTGCGCGCCGAGTTCCTTCACGAAGTTGTCGTCCACGCCAACGTCGCTTGCGGCCCCGCCGGCGGCGCCAGCCGCCGCACCGACGGCCATGCCGAACACCGGCACGAGGAAGAGCAGCCCGATGACGCCGCCCCACAGGGCGCCGCTTGCCGCGCCCAATCCGGCGAGGGAGGGCTGATGCAGCTTGAGCTTGCCGTTCTCCCGGTGCTCGACGATCACGGCGTCCTCGAGCGTCAGCGAGTGTTCCTTGACGAGCTCGCCGACCGTGCCCATCACGCGCTGCGCTTGATCGAGGTCGTCGTAGGCGATTGCCACGAGGTTTGACATTGAGGCTCCCTTCGTCGCGAGACTGCGGCTGCGAACCATCGTCTTGGTTGGGTCGCTGTCCCACCTCACCCGGTCCGGGTGATTACAGCCGCGGCACCGGCTCGGACAATCACGGCATGAACGATCTCGCGAACATCGGTCCTGTTCAGCTCATGTCCGTGGGCTTCGAGCCCGGGGCGAACTTCGAGGGACGCATCGCTGACGAGCTGGCGAAGTTGCAGAACGCTGGCACCATCCGTCTGCTCGACCTGCTCTTCGTTGCCCGGGACACCGACTCGGATGAGCTCGTGGTCCTCGAGCACCAGGAGGAGACGATGGGCGCAGTCGTTGGTGCCCTGCTCGGCCTGCAGCTCGAGGGCGAGCAGGCTGAGGGTGAGCGCTCGTTCGGAATGACCACAGCCGAGATCGAGGAGATGGGCGCCGCCCTGCCGCCCGGCGGCGCGGCCGGGATCATGCTCATCGAGCACGCGTGGGCGAGAGACCTCAAGCGCGCGATTCGGGACGCCGGCGGCAGCCCCCTTGGGGATCAGTTTCTGACGCCCGAGACCGTTGCGGAAATGGAGCCGCAGCTCGCAGCGATGGCCGAGTCCGTCCGGGCCAGCGAAAGCGAATAGGCCGCTGACGGACGACTCGTCGATCGTCCCGACGCTTGCGCCCCGCCTCAACCTGCCCTCAGGCGCTTGGAGAAGTACTCAAGCGCCTTGCGCGTCTTTGTCTCCTGCTCGCCGGACAGGTCAACGCCCTGCCCGCTCAGGAAGGCGCGCACCTCCGCGGCCGCCAGGAAAGACTCCGCCGGCGCGCACTTCGTGGACAGCTCCAGGATCCGCGAGTTGTCGGGATACAGCCACATCTCCGCGACAAGGCGGCGGTTCAGGTCCTTGGGCGTGAACTTCAGCTTGAGGACGAAGATCGGCCCGAGGATCGAGAGGTCGTCCAGCTCGACCCCGTCGGTTGCGTACTGCGCGAAAAACTCCCGCTGCTCCTTCGAGAACAGCTTGCTCAGCGGACCCGCACCGCGCACCGTTTCGCGGACGTCGGCCCGCGCCGGCGACTTCATCGATCCCGAGCACACGAACCCGCCCGGCATGGCATCCACCTCGACGCCAAAGCCGCGGGTCTTTCGCAGCTTCTTCGGGAGCTGATCGGGTTCGACGGGACGCAGCTTCACCACCGAGTCGTCTTCCTTGCCCTGCACCCGGCGGGCGCGCACGACCACGCCTGCCTTGGACAGGCTCAGATCAGGAGTGTCGAAGAAGTAGACCTGGCGTATCTGGGCGTCGAGGGGATCGAGCCCGAGTACGCCAACCGCCGCGTGGTGATCCGACTCGGGGACGGTGAGCTTGAGCTCCACGCTGTCGGCGCCCTCGATCAGTCCCAGCAGCTCTCCGAGCTGCTCGTCCGAGAGCGTCGGCATGGATTTGCGGCCGGCCATCCCCGCGGATACTCGTCACGCGGCGCGCTCGCGGCATCACCCAGAACGGATGAAGCGCTCCGGTGCGGACACGCGGGCTACTGGGCGGCCGATAACCCGACCTGCAGTTGCGGCTCGTACAGCAGCATTGAAGGCGGCCAGATGCCAGGTGGGAGGAAATCGTTGCGTTTTCCGCCACGATTTTCTGCCACCTGACGTTGGTGGCCCTTCAGTGCAAGCTGTTGCGCCCCTCATCCGTCCTTGGTGGCATTGCCCTGAGCGTCGCATGGAAGCGAAGCCGTGTCGTTCACCACGGCGCGCTCCGTGTCGAGGATCTTCAGCGACCGCTCCATCGCGACCGGTTCGATTCGCCCGAGTGCGGCCCCGTGTGGGCTGTCCAGCGCGTTGATCGCCAACAGAGTCAGGACGATCACCGTGGTGGCCGATCCCATCAACATCGCCTGAGCGCCCGCACCCTCGCCGCTGTCCGCGAAGAACAGCATGAAGGCGAAGACGACGCCCGCGACCAGGATGAGGACGAGCCAGATCGAGCTGGGAATGACGCCCTCCGCACCGTGGAGCCGGTCCTGCCGGGCTTCCTTGCGATCCGAGGTCTGGTCGAGCCACACGTCGTATGCGGACTGCTCGGTCGGCCTCGTGGGATGCGCGAGCTTCAGGGTGCGGAAGAGTGCGACTGACCACGGATTGATCGTGTCGCCGCCCTCCCCGTCCTCCATCTGCGGCCACTCCCGGTGAACAACCGAGCGTCCGTAGCAAACGAGCTCGCCGCTCAGGCGCCCACGAACCGACGTCGGTAGGAACTGCGCGGTTTCGAACTGCTGCACCAGGGTGAGCGCTTCGGTCTCCCCGCCGGTGCGCGACTGGTCGTAGCTCGTGAAGGCCAGGAAGATGATGAAGCCGGCGAAGATCGCAAAGCCACCCGCGAGCACGCCGAACACCCCGGACGCACGGTCGCCGTCGGCGAAGCGGCTGCCCTCAGGCGCCCCTCGCCGGACCAGGAGCATCGCCGCGATCGTCGCCGCGTTGACGGCGATGAGGATGACGATGCTCAAGAGGAGCGTCATCGGGGATGGGCCGACAGTTACTGCCGAGCCATGGCGATGCGCAGGCGCTCGTCTGCGCTGATCATGTGGTCGGCGTCCTCGGCCGCCTCGTCGATGTCGATCTGGACCCAGCGCACGCGACCCGTGAAGCCGTTGTCCGTCCCGTGGTCGTCGCTGACAGGAGTCGCGCTGTCGCGACCGAGGTCCAGCGTCTCGTCTGCGGAGAAGAGCATCGGCACGGTGTGCTCGATGCGACCCTCGCCGACCTTGTCGCCGTCGAGGTAGAGCGTCACGTCGCCGCCCTTGCCCAGTCCGCCTCCGTCGTAGGCGAACTCCATGCGAATCTGGTGCTCGCCGGCGGGGATCGGCTGCTGCCCGTGGATCTTGAACCGCTGGAGGCCGAAGAAGTTGTAACAGTAGGCCGGACGGCCCTCGTGGAGGTAGAGGCTCCATCCTGCATAGGCACCGCCTTGCGCGACGATCACCCCCTCAGCGCCACCGTCGGGCACGTCGATCTGCGCGGTGACCGCATGCGACTTGTTCTTGAGGACGAGCACCGAGTTCTCAGATAGCCGCCCCATCCCCTCATACAGGAGTTGCGACTTGCCGCGCACAAGCTGGGGTCGCCCGGCGAGGTCGGCGTTGAAGCGCTCGACGCGGCGGTCGTCGAGCGGCAGCACGTTGTAGCGGGCCGCCTCGATCAGGAACAGACGCTGTAGCTCGGCTAGCCTCTCGGGCTGCTCCTCAGCCAGGTCGTGGGACTGCGTCCAATCGTCGGGCGCGTACAGCTCCCATACGTCGGCGTCGATCGGCGGGGTCTCGGCGAGGAGCCACGGGATGCTGTGGCGAGTGACCGCGGTCCAGCCCCTTGTGGTAGATGCCGCGGTTGACGAACATCTCGAAGTACTGCGTCTCGCGGTGCTCGGGCGCAGTCGGGTCGTCGAAGGTCGGGACCATGCTCCTGCCGTGCAGCGGCATCTGCTGCACCCCGTGCACGAACGTCGGCGCGGCCATGCCGGCTGCGTCGAGCACCGTCGCGGCCACGTCGATCACGTGGCTGAACTGCGCGCGCACTTCGCCGCGAGCGGTGAAGCCATTCGGCCAGTGGACAATCGCGCCGTTGCGCGTGCCGCCCCAATGCGAGGCCACCTGCTTGGTCCACTGGTAGGGAGTGTCCATCGCGTGTGCCCAGCCGACCGCGTAGTGGTTGTTGGCTGCGATCGTGCCGAACTGGTCGATCCGCGCGGCCATGAACTCGGTCGTCTCGATGTCGCCCGCCCCGTTGAGCGGAATCGTCTCGTTGAACGTGCCCGTCGGGGTTCCCTCGGCGGATGCGCCGTTGTCGCCGACGATGTAATAGATCAGCGTGTCGTCGAGGACCTCGAGGTCCTCGAGCGCGTCGACGAGCCGGCCGACGTGATGGTCGGTGTGCTCGAGGAAGCCGGCGTACACCTCCATCTGACGCGCGAGCACCGGCTTGAGGTCATCCGGCATGTCGTCCCAGGCCGGGATCTCCTCCGGCCTGTCGGTCAGCTCTGCCTCGGGCGGGATCACGCCGAGCTCCTTCTGACGTGCGAAGGTCTCCTCGCGCAGCGCGTCCCAGCCTGCGTCGAAGCGGCCCTTGTACTTGTCCGACCACTCGATCGGCACGTGGTGCGGCGCGTGCGTCGCGCCCGGGGCGAAGTATGCGAAGAACGGCTTGTCCGGCATCAGCGCCTTCTGCTGGCGGATCCAGTCGATCGCGCGGTCGGTCATGTCCTCGGTGAGGTGGTAGCCCTCCTCCGGCGTCCGGTCCGGCTCGATCGGGACCGTGCCCTCGTACAGCGCCGGCGCGTATTGGTTCGTCTCGCCGCCGATGAATCCGTAGAAGTGCTCGAAGCCGCCGCCGCCGCTCGGCCAGGCGTCGAACGGCCCCAGCGGGCTCGTCTCCCAGACCGGGACCTCGTGGCACTTGCCGAACTGTGCGGTCGAGTAGCCGTTGAGCTTGAGCGTCTCCGCCAGCGGGGCCGCGGAGTTCGGGCGAATCGAGTTGTAGCCCGGCGCGGACGTGGCGATCTCGGTGATTCCGCCCATGCCGACCGAGTGGTGGTTGCGCCCCGTCAGCAGCGCCTGGCGTGTCGGCGAGCACAACGCGGTGGTGTGGAAGCGGTTGTACTTCAAGCCGTTCGCGGCCAGGCGTTCCGCGACGGGGGTCGAGCAGGGCCCGCCGAACGCGCTCGACGAGCCGAAACCCGCGTCGTCGAGCAGGACGACCAGCACGTTTGGCGCACCCGCCGGCGGCCGCAGCGGCTCGATCGGCGGAAAGGAAGTCGCGGGATCCTTCGCGTCGTAGGTGATCAGACCCTCGTAGGGAGCGGTCGGGGATCGGTAGGACGTCGCGCTGCACTTGGTCAGGACCCTGGTTCTCGCTCATGGCGCGACGGTTGCACCCCGAGCGGGGCGGTGCCTCATCCGCTCCGGGTGATTTGCGCCCACCGGTGCGGCGGCCTCCCATCACCCGGTTCGGGCGATGCGCCCGCTCGCGAGCCGTCATACGTTCGGACGATGGGTCTCCTGCGAAGTGGTGACGACGGGCCCGAGGGCGAGCGCTTTCAGATGCGCGAGAAGCTGCTGTCGATCGGGGATGACTACTGGATCGAGAACGGCGAGGGCGAGCGGGCATACAAGGTCAACGGCAAGGCGCTTCGCGTACGAGACACATTCGTTCTCGAGGACGCCTCGGGAGACGAGGTGGCCCGGATCCAGGAGCGCAAGCTCAGCATCCGCGACAAGGTCGCCATCGAGCGCCGCGGGCGACAGGGCCGCGACCGTCCGCAAGGCGCTGGTCGGGCTCAGAGATCGCTACGCGATCGACGTCGAGGACGGCGCCGACATGAAAGCGCATGGGCGTATCGGCGACCACGAGTACGAGATCGAGCGCGACGGCCACGACCGTCGCGAAGATCTCCAAGAAGTGGTTTCGCGTGCGGGAGTCCTACGGCGTCGACGTCGCGGCCGGGGAGGACGCCGCGCTGATCCTGGCGATCACCGTTGCCATCGACTCGCTGACCACGCGCGACTGAAAGGGGCGGCATCCTCTTCTTTCGGCTCAGCAGCGTCGAGCTGGGTCTCCTGTTCTTTGGGGCGACCCTCGGCGCCACTGCGCTCGGGGTTTTCCTCGGCCACCGCGTCAGGCACCTCTCGGACAGCCTCAAGGAGCCGTTTGGGGTCGTGCAGGCGAGCGCTGCTCGGTCTGGTCGGGCTGCTTCTCGCCTTCGGTCTGTCACTGGCGGTTTCCCGCTACGAGGATCGGCGCTCGAACGTCGTCCACGAGGCGAACGCCATCGGCACCACGTACCTGCGCGCCCAGACCCTGGCCGAGCCGGTCCGAAGCCGCTCGCTGGATCTGCTCGTCGGCTATACGCGGAGCGCCATCCGCGTCTCGGACGAGGTGCCGGGCAGCGACAGAGGCTCGTGACGCCCGCGCACAGGAGGAGCGGATCGAACGTCGGCTGTGGAGCCTCGCGGGCGAAGCCCTCGACAAGGCGCCGACGGCCAGCGCGCCGCGACTCTACGTCGAGACGCTGAACGAGATGATCGATGGGGAGAACGCGCGCGTCGCGGCCCTCGGCAACCGGGTCCCGACGGCCGTCCTGGTGCTCGAGGTGGTCGGCGCTGCGCTCGCCATCGGGCTGCTCGCGGCCTACCTGGCGATCGTCGGAAGGGGCGTGCTGGCGGTCACGCTCGCAGCAGCGCTCCTGGCGTTCCTTCTGCTCGTCACGGCGGACCTCGATCGCCCGACACGCGGACTGATCACCGTCCCGGACACCGCGCTGACGGAACCAGCTCGCGTCGATGATGAAACCGCCTGCCGCTGCCGCACCTCGCTAAGGGGCGACGGCCTTCTGGGCAGGCAGTGCCATGTCCTGCTCGAACGCGGTCATGAGGCTGTCGCGGCCAATCGGCACCTCCGGGACGATGTCGATCGCGCCCTGGCCGACGATCCCGCGGCCGACGGGCTCGCCGCGGTGGTAGAGCGTCACGACCGTCGGCGTGGCGATGGCCTGGTCGTGCATGTCCACGTGGATCTTGAAGACGGGGCCGCCCGGGTCCGGCATCGGGATCGGGATCAGCTCGACGTCGATCTTGGTCACGTCGATGTTCACCGGCGTGTCGACCCATGCCTGCGCCGACGGGTCGCCGAGCAGGTGGTAGAGGAAGTGCTCCTGGTACTCGCCGTCCCCGTCGACCTTCGCCGCCATTCGCGCCTTGCCGCTGAGCAGGATGTCGCCGAGCCGCGCGGTCGCGTCCTCGGACCCGAAGTCCGGCACCGTGTCGGGGAACATCGCGTCGAAGAATCCGTAGGCCATGTGGTTGTTCGGCCACGTGGGGCTCACGCGCGTGTCGCCGAAGCCGGCAAACGCGCCGCCGTCCGGCTTCATCACCTGGCGCTCGACGAAGCTCGGGTTCCCGGGGATGTCGAACTGCGCACTCGAGCAGTCGACGCCGAACACCACCGGGAGCTGCGTGCCGTTGACCATCGACGGCACGTCGCCGCTGTGCAGCGTCGGGTCCGCCCAGCCGCCGTGCCAGCCGTGGTCGCGATGGAGGATGAGCGCCCGCCCCTCGTTGTAGTGCGCCAGCAGGTCGGCGCCGGTGCCGTTCCACCCGAACCCCGGACGCAGCAGGTGGGCCGGGATCGGAGTGCCGTCGTAATAGAACTCGGGGATCACGTCCTCGTCGACCGTCGTATACACGCGGTCCACGGTGAGCCCGGTGGCGGCCATGGCGTTGTGGATCGTCTCGGCCGTCTTCGTGAACCCGCGGGTGTCCTGGTGGTTCGTGTAGTCGAGCTCGTAGTGGCCCGTGACCGGTCCGTTCTTCGACTTGCAGTTCGGCTCGCCGCTCTGACCCTCGTTGAGGATGCAGAGGTACTTCGGCTCGAAGAAGGCGGTCACCGTCGTATGCGAGTAGAAGTCGTCTCCGGCGGGCGCGGGGGCCGTGGTCTCGTAACCCACGATCTTGTTGACCACGGCGTTGGCGCTGTCGAGGTCCGGCGCCGGGATGCGGCCGAGCATCACGTCGGCGAACAGGTCGGCGGGGGCGTTCAGCGAGTAGGGGAGGTCGGACGCTATGTCGCAGTCGGGCGTCTCCACGCCGTACTTGCACGGCACGTGCCAGGTCGGGACGTGCGAGGTGTCGCCGAACAGCACCACGTAGCTCGGGCGCACCTCGCAGTCGGCGTTCAGCTCGCCGAGGATGTAGGTCTGGATCGCGTTCACCGTCGTCCCGATCTGGCCCGGGCCGGGCCCGACGACGACGACCCTCGGGTGATAGCCCGCGGCCTTGCGGGCGTTCGCGAAGTTGTCCGCCGCCGGCTTGAGCGTCGGAGAGGTCACCACCAGCATGTCCTCTCCGCAGAAGGGCTTGGCCGGACCGAAGCGGAGCTTCTCGGCAACCGTGGCCGCGTTCACGACCGTCCGCCCGTAGCTACGCGCGAAGTAGCCCTCCCAGGGCGAGTTCATGACCGTCGCGTCGCCGAAGACGCCCTGGTTGTTGCCGCCGAAGTTCACGGTCACGTCGAGCGACGTGAACACGTGGAGCTTTCGGCTCTTCGGCTTGTACCGGCCGCCGGCCAGGTCAACGCCGCCCACGTTCAGGTCGCGCATCTTCCCGAGGAGCCCACCCTCGGCGGGCTTCGCCGGGAACGCCTTGCGCGACCGGTAGGCGCGCTTTGACTTCACGAACGGGTCCTCGAGGAAGTCGGACAGCGGCGGCTGGCCGGGGGCGCCCTGGTCCACGGGATCCGGCTGGTGGGGGAACAGGTTGATTCCGCTCAGGTCGTATCCCGTCGTGTCGTTCACGCTCACCGTCACGTTCGCGCCCTCCGGCACCCCGAAGAACTGGCCCAGGATCGGAAGGCCCGGCTTGCCCTCGTCCCCGGTCTCGCCCGTCCCCTCCATCAACATCTGCTGGTACTCGCTGCCGCCGACCTGGTGGGCCGCGAACGTGGGCAGCGGGAGCGACAGGCGGAGGCGCAGGTGGTTCTCGTCACTCTCGAGCACGTCGCTCTTGGCCTGCGCGACCGTCACGCGCCGGCCGCCGCAGCGGCGGGCGCGGGGGAGGGCCAGTAGCGCCACGTTCGCGGAGAGCGTGTCGGACTCGAGCTGGCCGCGCCGGGAGCCGGCCGCCGGCGCGCGCCCCTTCACGCGCGGCCTCTTCACGCGCTTCAGCTGGCGGCGGTAGGTGCGCAGCGTCCTCACCGACCTGCAGGGCCTGCGCCGCGCGGTCCGCTTCGCCGACTTCGCAAGCCGCACGAGCGCCAACTTGTGGCGACGCTTCACGAGCCTCTTCGGGAGCTTGCGGGTGTGCTTGACGAGCGTGTTGAGGCGTTTTCCGGCCTCGGCGCGCGGCGAAGCCGAGGTGGTGGCCGCCACCGCTCGCGACCGTGCCCGCGGAGAGCATGGCCAGCAGCACGGCGAGGACGGCGGCCCGGCGCACCAGACCACGCTAACGCCGCTACAGTCACGCGTCCAATGACGGCCGCTGTGAAGACGACGACCACGGAGCTTCCCGACTCGCGCGTACGCGTGGAGGTGGAGGTTCCGACCGAGGCACTCGAGCGCGAGCTGAAGACGGCCGCGTCCCAGCTGGGGCGCGAGATGCGCGTGCCCGGCTTCCGCAGCGGCAAGGTGCCGCCGGAGGTCGTGCTGCAGCAGGTCGGCCGCGAGGCCGTGCTCGACGAGGCGGTCCGGCGCGGCCTGCCCGGCTGGTACGAGGAGGCGCTCGCCGATGCCGGCGTCCAGGCCGTGGGCGACCCGCAGGTGGATCTCAACGACCTGCCGGAGAAGGGCTCCCCGCTCGCCTTCACGATCGAGGTCGGCGTGGTGCCCCCGGCAGAGCTCGGCGAGTACAAGGGCGTCGAGGTGGGACGCCGCGAGCCCAAGGTCGACGACCAGGAGGTCCAGGCCGAGCTCGAGCGCATCCGCGAGTCGCTCGCTTCGCTCGAGACCGTCGAGCGCGACGCGGGTGACGGTGACTTCGTCGTCATGGACTACGTCGGGTCGATCGACGGGACTCCCTTCGAGGGCGGCGAGGGCCGCGGGCAGGTGGTGGAGCTTGGCTCCGGCCGGCTGATCCCGGGCTTCGAGGAGCAGCTCGCGGGAGCGTCAGCGGGCGAGGAGCGCGCCGTCGAGCTCACCTTCCCGGACGACTACCCGGCCGAGGAGCTCGCGGGCAAGGACGCCACGTTCGCCGTGGAGGTGAAGGAGGTCAAGGAGAAGCGCTTGCCGGAGCTCGACGACGACTTCGCAATCGAGGCCGGCGGGTATGACTCCCTCGACGAACTTCGTTCCGAGATCGAAACGCGGATCGGGCAGGCGGAGAGGCAAGCAATCGAGGGCGAGTTCCGCGAGGCGGCCGTGGATGCCGTCGTGGACCAGGCAAAGATCGAGGTGCCCCACGAGCTGGTGCATTCGAAGGCTCACGAGATGTGGCACCGCACGTCGAACCGGCTCGCCGCTCAGGGAATCAACCCGGAGCAGTACCTCCAGATGACCGGCAAGACGGAGGAGGAGCTCGTGGTCGAGTCCGAGTCCGACGCAGAGACCGCGCTGAAGCGCGAGGCCGTGCTCGCGGCGATCGTCCAGGCCGAGGGCATCGAGGTCACCGACGAGGAGATCGAGACCGCGCTGCGCGCATCCGCACCGCCCGACGCGAGCGACAAGCAGCTGAAGCGCGCCCTCAAGCGTGCGCGCTCACAGGGCGCGGACGAGGCGCTGCGAGAGGACATCGCGATGCGCAAGGCCGTGGACCTCGTGGTCGAGAACGCGAAGCCGATTTCGGTAGACGAGGCCACGGACGCCGCGGAGCGGGCCGAGGCCCGCGAGAAGCTCTGGACGCCAGAGAGCTCCCGCTGACTAGGCCGCTAGAGTCTTCGCACCTATGAGCCCTCTCGTTCCCATGGTGGTCGAGCAGACGTCTCGCGGCGAGCGCGCCTTCGATATCTACTCGCGCCTGCTCAACGAGCGGATCGTCTTTCTCGGCACGCCGGTCTCCGATGACATCGCCAACCTGGTCGTGGCCCAGCTCCTCCACCTGGAGTCGGAGGACCCCGACAAGGACATCTCGCTCTACATCAACTCGCCCGGCGGGTCGGTGTACGCGGGCCTCGCGATCTACGACACGATGCAGTTCATCAAGCCCGACGTGCAGACGATCTGCTGCGGGATCGCCATGTCGATGGGCGCGCTGCTGCTGGCCGGCGGGGCGGAGGGCAAGCGCATGTCGCTGCCCAACTCGAAGATCCTGATCCACCAGGTGAGCTCGGCGTTCCAGGGCCAGGCCACGGACATCGAGATCCACGCCAAGGAGATCATCGACGTGCGCCGCCGCCTGGACGAGATCCTCGCGAAGCACACGAAGCAGGATCTCGAGAAGGTCGCGAAGGACACCGAGCGCGACTACTTCATGAGCGCCGAAGAGGCCAAGGCGTACAACCTCATCGACCGCGTTATCGAGAAGCACTAGCGCGCGAGAGGGCCGCGATCTGGATGGACGGTGCGCCAACTCCGCGACCCGTCCAGGTTCGGTGATTCGCGACCTAGGTCAAGCGTCTAAGAAGGGACTTTGACTCTCGCCGCGTATCTTGAGGTGCGCTACCCTCGCGCCGAGGGAGAAGATACGTGGCCAGGCCAACGGACTCGAACGAACAGCTCCTCTGCAGCTTCTGCGGAAAGTCGCAACGCCAGGTGAAGAAGTTGATCGCCGGGCCGGGCGTCTACATCTGCGATGAGTGCATCGATCTCTGCAACGAGATCATCGACGAGGAGCTGACCGGCGCTCCCACCTTCGACCTCGAGAATCTCCCGAAGCCGAAGGAGATCTACTCGGTCCTCCAGGAGTACGTGGTTGGACAGGAGCCGGCGAAGCGCACGCTCTCGGTGGCCGTCTACAACCACTACAAGCGCGTGCAGATGATGCAGTCGGACGCGGAGCAGGACCTCGAGCTCCAGAAGTCCAACATCCTCCTGCTCGGTCCCACCGGCTGCGGCAAGACGCTGCTCGCGCAGACGCTGGCGAAGATCCTCAACGTGCCGTTCGCGATCGCGGACGCCACGGCCCTGACGGAAGCCGGCTACGTGGGCGAGGACGTGGAGAACATCCTCCTCAAGCTGATCCAGGCCGCCGACTTCGACGTGAAGAAGGCCGAGACCGGGATCATCTACATCGACGAGGTCGACAAGATCGCGCGCAAGGCGGACAACCCGTCAATCACGCGCGACGTGTCGGGCGAGGGCGTGCAGCAGGCGCTCCTGAAGATCCTCGAGGGCACGGTGGCATCGGTGCCGCCGCAGGGCGGGCGCAAGCACCCGCACCAGGAGTTCCTCACGATCGACACCACGAACATCCTGTTCATCTGCGGCGGGGCGTTCGCGGACCTCGACAAGGTCGTCGAGCGGCGCATCGGCCACAAGGGCGTGGGCTTCGGGGCCACGGTGTCGTCGAAGCACAACAAGGACACCGGCGACCTGTTCGAGCAGGCGCTGCCGGAGGACCTCGTCGAGTACGGGCTGATCCCGGAGTTCATCGGCCGGCTGCCCGTGGCGTCCGTGATCCACCAGCTCTCGCGCGACGACCTGGTCACGATCCTCACCGAGCCGCGCAACGCGCTCGTCAAGCAGTTCCAGCGCTTCTTCCAGTTCGACGGCATCGAGCTGGTCTTCGCAGACGACTCCCTCCAGGCGATCGCCGACAAGGCGCTCGCCCGAGAGACCGGCGCGCGCGGCCTGCGCTCGATCCTCGAGGAGACGCTCCTCGACGTGCAGTTCGAGCTCCCCTCACGACGCGACGTGAAGAAGTGCGTCGTGACCAAGGAGACGATCGAGAAGCAGCTGAAGCCGACGCTCGTGACCGAAGCGGCGCCCGAGGAAGAGACACGGGCGACGAGCAGCACGCCGAGTCGGCTTAGTCCGGACGGTCGCCGGCCAGGAAGCGCCGGCGCGCCTTCTCGGCGTCGCCGAACATCCACCAGCGCCTGACGAGCCCGTCGTCGGTGAACTGGTGCAGGTGCGCCACGGGCGCCTCCAGGTAGACGCCGCTGCCCGCGCCGCGCATTCGGTACTGCGTCAGCGCCAGCACGTAGTCGCCGTCCTCGAGGACCTCGAGCGGCTCGACCACCAGCTCCTCCCAGGACTCGATCCACGTGTCGAGGCCCTTCGTCAGCTCCTCGTGACCACGGAAGATCGTCGGGCCCGGGGTGGCGGCCGCCCAGTGCCACTCGATGTCCGGATGGAAGAGATGCGTCGGGCGCGTGTCGCGGGTGTTCATCAACCCGATCAGCTCTTCGACGACGGCACAGTTTCGGCTCGTCACGGAATGGAGTATTCCGCGTGCGAGACTTTCCGGCCCGATGGCCAAGGACCGCCTCAAGACACTCGAGGAGCGCACGCGCTACGAGCCGGGCGACGTGGAGCCGCGTGTGTTCGCGCGCTGGGAGCAGTCCGGCATCTTCCATCCGGAGCCCGAGGGGACGCCCGACGAGAACTACTCGATCGCCGTGCCGCCGCCGAACGTGACCGGCAACCTGCACATGGGTCATGCGCTGAACGCGTCGATCCAGGACCTCAAGATCCGGGTCGCGCGCATGCGCGGGCAGCGGGCCAAGTGGATCTACGGGAAGGACCACGCGGGCATCGCCACGCAGAGGGTGGTGGAGAAGCAGCTCGAGGCCGACGGCAAATCGCGCGAGGAGATCGGGCGCGAGGCATTCGTCGAGCGCGTCTGGGAGTGGGTGCAGGAGTACGGCGACAACATCACGCGCCAGTTCAGGGAGCTCGGAGCGTCGCTCGACTACGAGGACGAGCGCTTCACGATGGACGAGGACTACGTGCGCGCGGTCACCAGGGTGTTCGTGCACCTGTACGAGAAGGGCCTCGTCTACCGCGACAACTACATGGTCAACTGGGACCCCGGCCTGCGCACCGCGATCTCAGACCTCGAGGTCGAGCAGCGGACCGTGGAGGACACGCTCTACATGGTCGACTACCCGCTCGAGTCGGGATCCGGCTCGGTCACGGTGGCGACCGTGCGCCCGGAGACGATGCTGGCCGACACCGCCATCGCGGTGAACCCGAGCGATGAGCGCTACTCGCGGCTGATCGGCGAGGCGGCGATCCTGCCGCTCGTCGGCCGGCGGCTCCCGATCATCGCCGACGACTACGTGGATCCCGAGTTCGGCACGGGCGCGCTCAAGATCACCCCGGGCACGACCAGAGCGACTTCGACATCGGCCGCAGGCACGCCCTGGACGAGATCGTGGTGATCGGCGAGGACGGCCGCATCACGGACGCCGCGCCGGAGCGCTTCCGCGGGATGGAGACGGCGGAGGCGCTCGACGCCGTGGTGGCCGAGCTGCGCGAGGAGGGCCTCATCTCGGGGACCCAGCCCTACATGCACGACGTGCCGCACTCGCACCGCTCCGGCCGGCGGGTGGAGCCGCTGATCTCGCTCCAGTGGTTCTGCGACATGGACAAGCTGGCGGGTCCCGCGATCGACGTGGTGAAGGACGGGACGATCAGGTTCCATCCGGAGAAGCCCTGGACCGGGCGTGTACCTGAACTGGCTCGAGAACATCCGCCCCTGGTGCATCTCGCGGCAGCTCTGGTGGGGGCACCAGCTGCCGGTCTGGTACCGCGGCGACGAGACGTTCGTTGGCGAGAGCGCGCCGGACGGCGACGGCTGGGAGCGCGACCCCGATGTGCTCGACACCTGGTTCTCCTCGGGCCTCTGGCCGTTCGCGACGCTCGGCTGGCCGAAGGCGACCGAGGAGCTGCGCGCCTTCTATCCGACGGACGTGAACTCCACGGCACGCGACATCATCTTCCTCTGGGTCGCGCGCATGGTGATGTTCGGCAAGGAGCTCACCGAGCAGGTGCCGTTCACCGACGTGAACATCCACTCGGTGATCCAGGCGCCAGACGGGCGGCGGATGTCGAAGTCGCTCGGGACCGGGATCGACCCGTCCGACCTCATTCACGGCGGCGCGCGCCCGCCCGTGTACGAGGAGGGCGGCGAGTTCCCGGCGTACGGCGCCGACGCCCTGCGCTTCGGCCTGCTGGCGATGTCCTCGTCGCAGGACATCCGCTTCAACGAGGAGCGCGTGAAGCAGGGGCGCGACCTCGCGAACAAGCTCTGGAATGCCGCGCGCCTGATCCTGCTGCGGGTGTCCGAGGTGGAACCGGACCCGCGGGCGGGCGGGACCGTCGAGGACCGCTGGATCGTCTCGCGGATGGAGCGCCTGACCGAGCGGGTCACGGAGCTCTACGACGACTTCCGCTTCTCCGCCGCCGCACTCGAGCTCTACGGAGGGTTCTGGTCGGAGCTCGCCGACTGGTACCTCGAGCTCGCCAAGCCGCGCCTGTACGAGGAGGACAACGCCGAGGTGTCTGCGGTGCTGCTGTGGGCGCTCGAGCGCACGCTGCGGCTGATGCACCCGGTCATGCCCTTCGTGACCGAGGAGATCTGGTCGCTGATGCCGGGCGAGGAGCGCGGCCTGCTCGCTGCGGCCGGCTTCCCGGTGCTCGACCCCGCCGATCTCGTCGACAAGGACGCCGAGGCCGAGCTGGGCCGGATGATCGAGGCCGTCACGGCGCTCAGGCGCTATCGCGACGAGGTGGGTGCGAAGCCCGGCGCAAGCATCCGCGGGCGCCTGGCCGCCGAGGGCTACGACGCCTGCCGCGACCACATGGGCCGGCTCGCGCGCTTCGAATGGGTCGACGATGAGTCGTCCGACGGTGACGTCCTGGCCACCGTTCCGATCCCCGGCGGCGGCGTGCAGGTCCTGCCGTCCGAGGCCTTCGATCCGGAGGAGGCCCAGCGGCGGCTTGAGAAGAAGCGCGCCGACCTTCGCAAGGAGATCGAGCGCCTCGAGAAGAAGCTCGCCAACGAGCAGTTCGTGGCAAAGGCGCCCCCGGCCGTGGTTGAGGAGGAGCGCCGCAAGCTGGACGAGTACCGCGAGGCGCTCGCGAGGCTCGACCCGTGAACTTCGAGCAGGCCGAGGAGTACCTGCTCTCGCTCGAGCTGTTCGGGATGCGGTTCGGGCTCGACCGCATGCACCGGCTGATGACCGTGCTCGGCCTGCCTCAGCGCCGCTTTGCGTCCATCCACGTGGTGGGCTCGAACGGGAAGTCCTCGACCGCGCGCTTCTGCGCGGCGATCCTGGAGCGCCACGGCCTCGCCACCGGGAGCTACACCTCGCCGCACCTGCGCTCTTTCCGCGAGCGCATCGAGGTGGGGGAGGAACCTGTCTCCGAGGCCGATTTCGCCGCGGCGGTCACGCGGGCGGCGGAGGCGGCGCAGATGGTCAACCGCACCGCGGACGCGGACGACCACGTGACGCAGTTCGAGGCCCTTACCGCGGCGGCCTACCACGAGCTCGGCCGCCGGGGCGTGGAGGTGGCGGTGATCGAGGCGGGGCTGGGCGGCCGCTTCGACGCCACCAACGTGATCCCCTCGAAGGTGCAGGTGCTCACATCGGTGAGCCTTGAGCACACGCGCTGGCTGGGGCCGACGCTCGCGGACATCGCGGCGGAGAAGCTCGCGGTGGTGCGCGACCACACGGCGCTGGTCGTCGGGGAGCTGCCGGCTGAGGTCCTCGCCCTCGCTCAGGAGACCGCCGCGGAGCGTCACGCCACGCTTATCGCCGCGGCTCCCACCGACATGCCGCTGCGCGCGGTGGGCGGCTTCCAGCATGTGAACTTCGGCCTGGCGGCCGCGGCTGCGGAGGCGTTTCTCGGGGCGCCGCTGGATTCCCGGGCACTGCAGCGTGCGGCGGCCGAGACCGTGGTGCCGGGACGGCTCGAGCCGGTGGGTCAGCGTCCGCTCACGCTCTTCGACGGTGCCCACAACCCGTCCGGAGCGGATGCGCTGGCCGCTTCGCTCCCGGACGTGTTCGGCGAGCGCCGGCCGCGCGTGGGGGTGATCGGTGTGCTCGAGGACAAGGACGCCGCCGGCATGCTGGAGACGCTCCTCCCTCACTTCGACCGCGTGGTGTTCACCCGTCCGGCGAACCCGCGCTCGCTCTCGCCAGCCACGCTCGTGACGCTGGCGGAGAAGCTCGGCGGACCCCCGGCCGAGACGGTCCCGGAGCCGCGCGCCGCCCTCGCTCGCGCGCGAGAACTGGCGGGCACGGACGGCGCGGTCCTCGCCACGGGCTCGATCTACCTGATCGCCGACCTCGTGCGCGAGGACGCGGACGCGCGGGCGTCCACGCTCTAGTGCGCCGCGTCTCTGCGGTGTTGTTCGATCTGGATGGCGTGCTCGTGGAGTCGCGTTGATCCACGGAGCGCGTGTGGCTGGACTGGGCGTAGAAGAATGAGGTCGACGAGGGCGACGTTGCGCTCCGCCATGCACGGCGTCCGTTCGGCCGACGTGGTCCGCTCGCTGCGGCCGGATCTCGATGCCGTCGCCGAGGCGAATGGGATCGAGCGGCGTCAGGCGGAGGACACTGAGGGTCTGCGCGCTATTCCCGGGGCGCTTGCTGCGCTTCGGAGCACTGAAGGGTGATCGGGTTGCCGTGGTCACCTCTGGGACGCGTCCGCTCGCGTTGGCGCGGTTGGGGGCCGTGGGGATTGAGCCGCCCGCGGTGATGGTTTTCGCCGATGACGTCGCGCGGGGCAAGCCGGACCCCGAGGGCTACCTCGCCGCGGCGCGCCGGCTGGGTGCGGACCCGGCCGAGGCCCTGGTCGTGGAGGACGCGCCGCCCGGGATCGAGGCGGCGAAGGCGGCGGGGATGGCGGCGGTGGCGCTACCAACCACGCACGCCCGCGAGGAGCTCGGGGGCGCTGATGTGATCTTGGATTCGCTCGAGGAGCTGCCGGAGCTGCTGGCGACCCGGTTCGATGCCGCCGCGGTGCTCAAACAGCGGCACTGAGGTGGAGACCTATCGGTTTTTGTCCGGTATAGCCGGACAAATCCCGACAGCACCCTAGGATTTGAGCTGATGGACGGCGACGGACCACGCTTCGGCGCGATGATCGGACTGGTGGCCGTGGTGGTTGCCACGGTCATTCTCGTCTTCTTCGGCATCGGGTACGCGCTCGGGCGGCTCTTCCTGTAGTCGGCGCCGATACACTCGCGCGTTCAATGGGCCTGATTGCCTTGTTCGGCATTGAAAACAGCGGGCTGGCATTGGCCGTGAACCTGCTGCTGCTGTTTCTCATCGTGGTTTGGCTGGCGCTGGTGTACTGGACGTACTCCGACTCGCGCCGGCGGATTGCGGATCCGATGCTGGTCGCCTGCGCGACCGCGGCCTCGCTGTTCCCCTACATCGGGACGATCGTCTACCTGATCGTGCGCCCGCCGGAGTATCTGGACGACGTCCACGAGCGCGAGCTCGAGATCGCTGCCGCGCAGGCCCGTCTCGCCCAGCTGGAGCACCAGCACTGCCAGTACTGCGGCTTCGAGACGGAGAAGTCGTTCCTGCGCTGCCCGAGCTGTCTGCGCCGTCTCAAGGAGCCGTGCACGGTCTGCGGGAAGCCGCTCGACCCGCGCTGGAAGATCTGCCCTTACTGCGAGGCCGAGGTGGGCCAGGCGGCGGAGGGACGCCGGCCGCGCCCGCGGCGGGCGGCTGCGGCCGCCGGCGGCGTGCCGCCCCGGCCGACCCCGGCGAGGCCCTCAGGGCCGTCCCGCCAGAGCCCGCCGTCGGACGCCACGGCCGAGCGGCCCGCTCGCGCAAGCCGTGACCGCCCGCAGTCGGCCGGCTAGCAGCCACCACATCGAGAAGGAGAAGCAATGGACCGGACCCTGATCCTGGTGAAGCCAGACGCCTTCGAGCGCGGGCTCACCGGCGAGATCATCGCCCGCTTCGAGCGCAAGGGACTGACGATCGTCGCCATGAAGCACATGACCGTCGAGCGCGACCTGGCGGAGCAGCACTACGCCGAGCACTCAGAGCGCCCGTTCTTCGGCGACCTCGTGGACTTCATCACCGGAGGCCCGCTCGTGGCCCTCGTGCTCGAGGGACATGAGGCCGTGAAGGCGGCGCGTCAGGTGATCGGCGCGACAAACCCGATCGAGGCGGCGCCCGGCTCGATCCGCGGTGACCATGGGCTGGAGGTGCAGACGAACCTCGTGCATGGTTCGGACTCGCCTGAATCGGCAGAGCGCGAGACGGGCCTGTTCTTCCCGGAACTCTGATCCTCGCGTCCAGCTCGCCCCGCAGGCGGGCGATCCTGGAGCAGCTCGGCGTGGACTTCTCCGTCGAGGCGCCCGACGTCGAGGAGCTCACCGAGGGCGATCCGCGCGACCTGGTCGTGCAGAACGCCCTGCTGAAGCTGCGCGCCGTGCCGGGTGAGCTCGTTCTGGCGGTGGACAGCATGGTGGTCTGGGACGGCCGCGCCCACGGCAAGCCGGCCGATGCCGCGGAGGCTGAGGGCCTGGCTGCGGGAGCTGTCCGGCCGCTGGCACGACGTGATGGGCGGCATCGCGATTCGCGAGCAGGGCGAGGAGCGCACGGACGTGGCGGTGACACGCGTGCGCTTCCGCGAGCTGGCCGAAAGTGACATAGAGCGCTATCTCGCGAGCGGTGAGTGGCGCGACCGCGCTGGCGGCTACGCCATCCAGGAGCTCGGCGCAATGCTGGTCGAGGGGATCGAGGGCGACTACTTCAACGTGGTCGGCCTGCCGGTGCCGGCCCTGCTGCGCCTGCTGCCGGGCCTCTTGCACCCGTAGTTGGGGTCCTGGCAGTCGTCTAGACTGCGGGACGCCTGCGGGTGCGGCCGATGCGCGCCTGCAATCTCCCGATCTACTGCGAATGGGCTTCTTCAGTTATCTCACCGGTATGGGCGGTCGCGACATGGCCGTCGACTTGGGCACCGCCAACACGCTCGTCTACGTGCGCGGGCGCGGAATCGTGCTCTCAGAGCCATCTGTGGTGGCCATCGACTCGCGCACCGGCGAGGTGCACGCGGTCGGCATCGAGGCCAAGCGCATGCTCGGCCGGACGCCGGGGACGATCCAGGCGATCCGCCCGCTGAAGGACGGCGTCATCGCCGACTTCGACGTGACCGAGCAGATGCTCCGGCACTTCATCCAGAAGGTGCACCAGAACCGCTGGGCGCACCCGCGCGTGGTGGTGTGCGTGCCGTCGGGGGTCACCGGCGTGGAGAAGCGCGCGGTCGAGGAGGCCTGCCTCAGCGCCGGCGCGCGCCAGGCGTACCTGATCGAGGAGCCGATGGCGGCGGCGATCGGCGCCGGGCTGCCCGTTGGCGAGCCCACCGGCAACATGGTCGTCGACATCGGCGGCGGCACGAGCGAGGTCGCGGTGATCTCGCTCGGCGGGATCGTCGTCTCGCAGTCGATCCGCATCGGCGGCGACGAGCTCGACGAGGCGATCATCAACTACGTCAAGCGCGAGTACAAGCTCATGATCGGGCAGCAGACCTCCGAGGAGGTCAAGCTCGAGATCGGATCGGCCTTCCCGCTGGCCGAGGAGGTGCAGGCCGAGATCCGCGGCCGCGACCTCGTCTCCGGCCTGCCCAAGACGATCGTGCTCACGAGCGAAGAGGTCCGCATGGCGCTCGAGGAGCCGCTCCAGGCGATCATCGACGCCGTGAAGGAGACGCTCGACCGCACGCCGCCGGAGCTCGCGTCGGACATCATGGACCGCGGAATCATGCTCGCGGGCGGGGGCGCGCTCCTACAGGGGCTCGACGACCGCCTGCGCGACGAGACCCAGATGCCGGCCCACCTGGCCGAGTCACCTCTCACATGCGTTGCGGTGGGCTCCGGTCGCAGCCTCGAGGAGTTCGAGGCGATCCACCGCAGCAACAAGAATTCCCGATCGAGCCGACGGCGGTAACCCCGCCGCGCGGAGGGCGCTAGGCGTGTACGACAGGAATGTGGTCCGCAGGCGGCGGGCGGCCCTTGCCGTTTTCGTGGCTCTCTCGATCGCGATCCTGACCGCCTACTTCGGCGAGTCCGGGGGCGGCTTCTTCCACGCTCTTCAGCGCGGTGCCCAGGAGGCGTTCGCCCCGATCGAGACAGGCGCGAGCCGGGCGCTCAAGCCGGTGCGCGACCTCTTCGGCTGGGCGGGCGACACCTTCGACGCGAAGGATCAGAACAAGGACCTCAAGCGGGAGGTGGAGCGTCTCCGCTCCGCCCTCACCGAGTCGCAGACCGCGCAGCGTGACGCCACGCAGCTCAAGGGGCTCGTCGGGCTGGCGAAGGAGGACGGATTCCCGCGCGGAACCGAGCCGGTGGCGGCGCGCGTGATCGCCCGCTCACCCACTGTCTGGTACTCGAGCATCAAGATCGACAAGGGCTCGAGCGACGGCGTGAAGGTCAACCAGCCCGTGATCGCCGCCGGGAGCGACCCTGACGAGGGAGAGGTCGGCGGGCTCGCGGGCAAGGTCACGAGCGTGACCGGCGGCACCGCCGAGGTCACCCTGATCACCGATGCCTCGATCGGCGTGGCCGCGCAGGTGATGCCCTCGGGCGCCACCGGAGTGGTGCGCCCGGCGGTGGGCAACCCGCGCGACCTGCTGATGGAGTTCGTCGAGGGCGGCCGCGTCACGGAGAACACCACGGTCGCCACCTCCGGCTTCCAGATCGAGGCGGGCCAGTCGCTCTTCCCGCGCGGGATCCCGATCGGGCGCGTGTCGGACGTGAACCTCGACGAGGTCGAGATCTACCAGCGAGTGCACCTCGAGCCGTTCGCCGACCTCAAGTCGATCGACATCGTCCAGGTCCTCACCCGGCGACCGCGCGGCGCCCAGACCGCCGGGGTGATCACGCCGTGATCCTGTCTCCGGGCGCCATCCTGCGCGTGGGCCTCCTGCTGCTGGTCGCCGTCGTCCTCCAGCTCTCCGGCTTCAGCCAGCTCAGCATCTTCGGCGGCCACATCGACCTCGTGGTGCTGGTGGTCGCGGCCGTGGCGTACTACGGGGGCTCGGTGTCCGGGTGCGCAACGGGCTTCTTCGCCGGCTTCCTGCTCGACCTCGCGAGTGGCGCCACGATGGGCGTCTCGTCACTCGTGCTCACGGCCACCGGCTACGGCGTCGGGCGCTTCCGCGAGCTGCGCGATCCGAGCCACGGTCTCCTGCCGATGGCGGTCGGCGCCGCAGCCACGGGCGGGTTCGTGGTCGCATTCGCCGCCGTGTCGTTCATGCTCGACGTGGGCGCCAGTGTCAGCCCGCTGGTGATCCGCGACGCCATCGTGACCACCCTGCTGAATGCCCTGCTCGCCCTGCCGGTGTTCACCGCCGTCCGCAAGCTGCTGCGCCCGTCTCTCAAGGTCGACCCGCTCGAGGTGCGCCGCCGCCGCCGGCCACCGCGCGAGACGCGCGGTCCGCTCGGCCTGCCAGAGGCCTGGAGGGCCTCTAGGGCGTGTACCTCGACAACGAGCGCCGTCCGACGCTGACCCCCCAGCTCGCGTTCCGCGTTGCCGTGATCGGCGGCGTGGCGCTGGTGATGTTCGCGCTGATCTTCTTTCGGCTCTGGTACCTCCAGGTGCTCTCGGGCGACAAGTACGAGGCGCAGGCACAGAACAACCGCGTCCGCGAGATCAAGGTGCAGGCGCCGCGCGGCGAGATCGTGGACCGCCACGGCCAGGAGCTCGTGGAGAACCGCCACTCGTTCTCGATCAAGCTCACGCCGGACAAGCTGCCCGAGGAGCTCGGGGCGCGGGAGGAGGTCTACCGGCGGCTCGGCAAGCTGCTCCGCCTGAATCCCCGCCGCCTCGAGAAGCGGGTCGAGGGCGAGCTGAAGACGCTCCCGTTCGCCAAGCCGACGGTGAAGCAGGACGTCGACTACCGGATCCTCGCCTACGTGCTCGAGCGCCAGAGCGACTTCCCGGGTGTCGAGCCCGAGAGCGAGTTCCTGCGTGAGTATCCGCACGGCCCGGTGGGCGCGCACCTGTTCGGGCAGGTCGGCGAGGTCAACGAGAAGCAGCTGAAGGACCAGCGCTACAACGGGGTCGAGCTCGGCGACCGCGTGGGCCAGGCCGGCATCGAGGCCGAGTACGACCGCTTCCTGCGAGGCACCAACGGCGCCGCGCGCGTGGAGGTCGACGCGCTCGGCAACCTCACGAAGACTCTGAGGAGGCAGGCGACCGTCCAGGGGAGCCAGCTGCGCCTCTCGCTCGACCTCGACGTGCAGCGCGTGGCCCAGCAGGCGCTGTCCGGCGGCACCGGCAAGGGCGCCTTCGCGGTGATGGACGTGGACAACGGCGAGGTGCTCGCGCTCGGCTCGCAGCCGTCGTTCGACCCGAACATCTTCACGAAGCCGCTGAGCCAGAAGCGCCTCAACGCCCTGAGCTCCGAGGAGCTCGGCAAGCCGCTCTTCAACCGCGCCATCCAGGGCGGCTATCCGACTGGCTCCACCTTCAAGCTCGTCACGGCCACGGCCGCGCTCGAGAGCGGGCACCTGACGCCGGAGACGGTCCTGAACGACCCCGGCTCGCTCACGGTGGGCGGCGTCACCTTCGAGAACGCCGGCAAGGCCGTGCACGGCGCGCTGGCCCTTCGGCAGGCGCTCACGGTCTCGAGCGACGTCTTCTTCTACCAGCTCGGCCAGTACATGAACGAGAAGGGCATGCCGCTCCAGACCTGGGGCCGCCGGCTCGGCATCGGCCGCAGGACCGGCATCGACCTGCCGGCCGAGGAGCCGGGGCGGCTGCCGACGCCCGCATGGCGAGACCGTTGGTACAAGCAGGGCCTCACCGACCGGCCGTGGTCCGTCGGCGACAACATCAACCTCTCGGTCGGGCAGGGCGACCTGCTCTCGAACCCGCTCCAGATGGCGGTGGCATACGCGGCAATCGCGAACGGCGGGCGCGTGCTGCGGCCGCGCCTCGGCTTGCGCATCGAGGATGCCTCCGGGCGGGCGCTCCAGCAGCTGGACGCACCGACCGCCCGCCGGCTGAAGATCTCCCAGGCGAACCGCGACGCGATCCTCGAGGGCCTCAACGGCGCCGCCAACGGGCCTGGAGGAACCTCGACGCCCGTCTTCGAGGGCTTCCCGATCCCAATTGCCGGAAAGACCGGAACTGCGGAGCACGTGGGCAAGCCCGACCAGTCATGGTACGTCGCGCTGGCTCCATACCCGAACCCCAAGTACGTCGTGGCGGTCACCGACGAGGCCGGCGGCTTCGGCGCTGACACCGCCGCTCCGATGGCGCGGCGAATCCTTGCCGAGCTGCTCGACGTGCACGAGACCGGCCTCGTGCAGGGCGGCGGGGCCCCCGACTGATGCAGGCCACGACCACACCGGTCAAGGACTTCCGCGACTCCGGCTCGCGCTTCCTGCGCATCGACCCGCTGATGCTCGTGGCCACGATCGGCCTGATCGCCGCGAGCATCTACACCGTCGGCACGGCCACCCAGGACGACATCAAGGGTGACCCCAACTACTTCGCCTACCGCCAGGCCGGCTATGCGGCGGTGGGATTCGTCCTGATGCTGCTGATAACGCGCTTCGACTACTCGCGCCTGAGGGAGTGGAAGCTCGGCATCTACGCATTCATGATCGGCTCGATCCTGCTCGTGTACGCGCTCGGCTTCTCGGCGCGAGGCTCGCGCCGTGCGATCGAGTTCCCGTTCTTCAACTTCCAGGCATCGGAGCTCGGCAAGCTGCTGCTGATCGTGGCGCTCGCCGGCTTCGCGGTCGACCGCATCAGACGGTTGACCGATCGCGAGACGACGAGCCGGCTGGCACTGCTTGCGGTGATCCCGGCCATGCTCGTCGTCGCCCAGCCGGACCTCGGCTCGGGGCTCGTCTATCTGGCGGTCCTCGGCGCGATCCTGTTCGTGGCGGGCACCCCGTGGACCCACTTCGCCGCGCTCGGCGGGCTGGCGGCGATTGCGATCGTCGTCGTGCTCGTGGCGGCGCCCGCGGTGGGGGTCGAGGCGCTCAAGCCGTACCAGAAGGACCGCCTCACGGCCTTCCTCAACCCCGGTGAGAACCGCGGGAAGGAGGCGTACCAAATCAACCAGTCGCTGACGGCAATCGGCTCCGGAGGGAAGACCGGCCGCGGCGACGAGGCGACCCAGACCAAGCTCGATTTCCTGCCCGAGCACCACACGGACTTCGTGTTCTCGGTGGTCGGCGAGGAGTTCGGTTTCGTGGGGGCCGCGCTGGTGCTTTCGCTGTTCGCGCTGCTTATCTGGCGCGCACTGCGTACTCTTACGATGGCGAAGAACTTTTACGGCGCGCTAGTCGCCGGCGGCATCACCGCGATGCTGATGTTCCAAGTCTTCGTGAACGTGGGCATGACAATTTCGATCATGCCCATCACCGGCATCCCCCTGCCGCTCATGAGCTATGGCGGCTCGTCGGTAATCACAACACTTATGGCAATAGGCCTACTCCAGTCGATACACGCGCAGGCGCGCGACACGGCCGCGGGTAAGCGCCTATGACCTTTATGAAGGGAATTCTTCTTGAGAAAGCAGTTGCTCGTCTCGGTGGACCGAGGCGAAACCAGAGTCGCGATCCTGGAATCGGAGGGCAGCCCCTCCGGAGGTAAGCGGCAGCAAAAGCAGGCTGACGACTGGCGAGTTGCCGAGCTCTACATTGAGCGCAAGGGCAACCGCTCGATCGTCGGAAACGTCTACAAGGGCAAGGTCGACAACGTCCTGCCCGGCCTCGAGGCCGCGTTCGTGGACATCGGCCTCGACAAGAATGGCTTCCTCCACGCGGATGACGTTGTCTTCCCGGGCGTGGAGGTCGCACGCCGCGGCCGCGGCGGTCGCGGCGGCGGCAAGGGCAAGCGCATCACCGAGCTCCTGAAGCCCGGCCAGGAGATCCTGGTCCAGGCGATCAAGGACCCGCTGAAGACGAAGGGCCCGCGCCTGTCGATGCAGCTCTCGATCGCGGGGCGCTACCTCGTGTACGTGCCGCAGGGAGAGGGCGTCGGCGTTTCGCGCCGGCTCGAGGACAAGGAGCGCGACCGCGTGCGGCGCGCCGCGCAGAAGATCGACCACGGCGAGGGCGGCGTGATCGTCCGCACCGCCGCGCAGGGAGCCACGCGCGAGGACTTCGAGCGCGAGATCAAGTACCTGCACAAGCTCCACGACGTGCTCCAGCAGCGCGGCAAGGAGACGCAGGCGCCCGCGATGGTCTTCCAGGAGGCCGACCTGTCGGTGCGCGTGGCGCGCGACATCTTCTCGGGCGAGTTCGAGAAGGCGATCGTGGACGACCCCGGTCAGTTCCACCGGCTCGAGTCCTTCTTCAACCGGACGGCGCCTGAGCTGCTCGAGCGGCTCGAGTCCTACGACGACAAGAACGACCCGCTCTTCGAGAAGTACGGCGTCGAGGACGCGATCCAGTCGGTGCTGAAGCGCCGCGTGGACCTGCCGAGCGGCGGCTACCTGATCATCGACTACGCCGAGGCGATGACGGTGATCGACGTGAACTCGGGCTCGTTCACGGGCCGCGGCAAGGGCGCCAAGCTCGAGGACACGATCACGAGGACGAATCTCGAGGCGGCCGACGAGGTCGTGAGGCAGCTGCGGCTGCGAGACATCGGCGGGATCATCGTCATCGACTTCATCGACATGGCCCGCGGACGCAACCGCGACGCGGTGCTGAAGGTGCTCCGCAAGTCGCTCGACGAGGACCGCACGAAGACCTACGTGGTCGAGATCTCACCGCTCGGGCTCGTCGAGATGACGCGCCAGAACGTGACCGACGGCGTGCGCGAGATCATGACCAAGCCCTGCCCGGTCTGCGCGGGCGAGGGTGTGGTCCTCTCCGAGGAGACGGTCGCGATCGAGGTCGACCGCTGGCTGCGCGACCTCGTCGCGGACGGTTCGAAGGCCCCGGCGTTCCTGATCCGGGTGAACCCGAAGGTCGCGGCGATCCTCGTGGGAGGCCACGGGGTCGATGGCCCGATCCACGAGATCGAGCAGGAGACGGGCAGGCACTTCCACTTCGAGGGCACCGAGGCGCTGCCGATCGACCACTTCGAGGTCGTGCTCGAGGGCACACCTGACGAGGTCGAGGAGCGCGCCCTCCCGTTCCGAGAGGGCGAGGAGGTGCTGGTGCACATCGAGGAGCCGCACATGTACAACGAGGACGACGCGGTCGCGAAGCTGGACGGCTACGTCGTGTCGGTGGCAGGCGCGGCGACGCTGGTGGGCGAGAAGACGCTGGTGAGGATCGAGAAGGTCGGCCGAAGCGCGGCGGAGGCGTCGCTGGTCAACCCGCCCGAGGGCGTGGTGGCAAGCTCGGCCGACGGCGACGCGTCATCGAGCACGTCCACGGACGCGAGGCGGCGCCGGCGCGGGCGCCGAGGCGGGCGGGGGCGGCGGAAGCCGCCGGCGCAGACCGGTACCGGGTCTTCTTCGTCTTAGGGCTCTTTCGGTGGTGGCCGCGGGGCCTGTCTCCGGCGGCCGCTTCCCCTGGCAAGGCGCACAGCGCCTTGCTCCGGGGAATCGCCGCCGTCACCACCCGCGGGTCATCGCTGGTGCTAGTCGCGGCCCACTCTCGCGCACTTATGCATGACATGTATGCAAAAGGTGGAGAGAGTGGCTCGCCGAGCGGTGGCAAGCCGTAGGGCTCTTCGGTGGTGGCCGCGGGGCCTGTCTCCGGCATCGCCGCCGTCACCACCCGCGGGCAGGCGGGCTAGGCCCTCTGCTTGGTACGCCGCTGCGATCAGCGGTTCGTAGCGGCCTGCTTCGAGGTCGCCGAGCGGATCCTTCGTGTAGCGGGTCAGGTCTCGCGCTGGGAGTGAGAAGGCTGCTCTCATCGCTATCAGGCGGCGGCGCTCCTCTGAGGCTGGTTCGCCCAGGAAGCGTTGCGCGGCGTTCAGCTCGCGTACCTGTCTGATCCTTCCGGGGAGCGTTGTGACCAGCAGGATCGAGGCGGGGATTGCGAAGAAGAGGAAGCCGAGCAGGTTGGCGAGGTCGTGCACGCGCTCCTCGCCCGCGCTGCCGGCGTCGGCCACCTCGCCGCCGGTGCTGGAGCCGGCGTCGCGCAGGGCGTCGCCGACCTCGCCGCCCACCACGGGCACGCCGGAGACGGCGTCGGCCGCCGCGCCGAAGCCGTCCTGCACGGCGTTGCCCGAGTCGCGCACGCCGGTACCGAGCACGGCGAGCTTGTCCACGGTGTCGTGGACCTTCAGCGCCAGCCAGGCGAGCACGAACAGGGTGAGCAGGATGAGCGCGTCGCGCGCGACCGCGCGGCCCCGCTCGTTCGGTGTGTCGGGATAGATCCGCATGGGGTCCGCATACCCCTACGTGCTGCGAGAGAGTCGCCTAGCTCTGCGGGCTGCCGCTCTTCGGGCGCCAGTGCTCCGGGAGGTCCGGATGCTCCATGAAGACGATGTGGTCGTCGGTACCGGAGGCGGCCACGGCGTTCCACACCTGCATGAGCGAGTCCTCGCGGTCCTCGGCGTCGAGCTCGATCTCGAACACGCCGAGCTCGTCGGGCTCGCCGACCTCGGCGCCCTCGGGAAGTGCCTCGGCCAGGCGCTGGAGGCTCTCCAGGTCCTTGGGCGTGCCTCCGTGCATCAGGAGCATCCCCACCCGGTAGCGATCCGGCATTGCCTACTCCATAGGCCGCGCAGCGGTGACGATCCAGGTGGAGGCGGGCGCCCACACCGTGCCGTCGTCGCGCACGTACTCGGCGAGGCCCTCGCGCAGTGCGGCGTCCACCTTGGGAAGCAGGTGGGCCGCACGGTCGCCCTGGAGCCGCAGGATCTCTCCCGCCGGACCAATCGACATCACGAGGTCGATTGCCTCGTCGAGGGTCGTGCCGGCCATGAGTTCGAGGTCGCAGCGGGTGAGCGAGATGTCGGTGAAACCGGAGTGGACCAGGATGTCGCTCGTGGTATCCGCGCCCGCCATGGAGAACGGACCGGGCCCGCACGTGGGCTCGTCGTACTCCTCCGGCTTCTGGACGATGCCCTCGACGATCTGCTGGGCCCGGTAGACCCAGAGGTTGTCCTCCCGGCGGCGCCAGACAACCATTGCCAGCTTGCCGCCCGGCGTCAGGGACTTGCACACGTTGCGCATCGCGGCCACCGGGCTGATGAAGAACATCGTCCCCATGCGCGAGAACGCCATGTCGTAGGGGCCGCCGAGCGGGTCGGTCTGCACGTCGACAGCGAGGAAGCTCGCGTTCTGCACGCCCGCTTCCTCGGCCTCCGCGCGCGCCGTCTCGATGAAGCGCACAGCAGCGTCCACACCGACCGCCTCGCCGCTCGCCCCGACGATTCCGGCTATCTGCTGCGTGGTGTCGCCGAGGCCGCAGCCTATGTCGAGTACGCGCTGGCCCGGCTGGGGCGGCACCAGCGCGAGCGCCGCGTCACCGTGAGCGCCGAGCCCAGTCGTGACGATGTGGCGGAAACGGAGCCAGGTGTCGAACAGCGGACCGTCCCACGCTTGAATTGCCTCCGCGTTCTCACCTGGTCCCCAACGAGTCTCTGACGTGGCCATGGGCAGACCTTAACGCCGGTAGCGACGGTTCGTGAAGCGGCCCCGGGGGTATTCACCGCCCATCATGCCTCGTGGGGTCATGGCGCTGATCGCGCTTCTAGCCGTGTTCGCCCTGCCGGCCACGGCTGTCGGTGCGCCGCGCAAGGCGCCCAAGACGCGCGATGTCCTCTACGTCGGCAACAACTGGGAGGGCACGGCCGACGTGATCCAGCCGCGCAGGTTCCGGCGGATCGCCCGTATCAACATCATCCCGGACATCGACGAGCGGATGAAGGAGATCCAGTCGGATCCGGAGCGCTACGGCTACTTCCTCGGGATTCGCGAGGCGGTGGGGGAGGGACACGACCAGTTCGTGGACGACATGTTCTCGTCCCACAACGGGCGCGTGCTCTACGTGTCGCGCCCGAGCCTCGCCGATGTCGTGGCGATCAACCTGCGCACCAGGGCGATCATCTGGCGCACGAAGGTCGACGGAAACCGCGCCGACCACATGGCGATCTCCCCGGATAGCAGGCATCTGCTCGTGTCGGCCTCGACCGCGAAGGTCATCGACGTGATCGACACCAAGACCGGTGCGATCGTGGCCAAGATCCCCAGCGGCGACCAGCCGCACGAGAACAACTTCTCGAGGGACGGCAAGCTCGTCTACCACGCCAGCATCGGAATGGTGTTCACGCCGAGCGACGACCCGGCGCTCGACCTCACCAAGGGCGAGCGCGTCTTCGAGGTCATAGACACGAGCAACTGGCAGGTCATCCGGAAGATCGACATGGGCAAGAAGCTCGACGAGTTCGGCGAGCCCGACATGAGCGGCGCGGTCCGGCCCATGGCGTTGACGCCCGACGAGCGCTACGTCTACTTCCAGGTCTCGTTCTTCCATGGATTCGTGGAGTACGACCTCCAGCAGGACCGTGTCCTGCGCCTGGCGCACCTTCCGGTGAGTGACGAGGCCAAGCAGAAGCGTCGCGACGAGTACCTGCTCGACTCGGCGCACCACGGCCTCGCCATGAACCCCTCCGGGACGAAGCTCTGCGCGGCCGGAACGATGTCGGACTACGCCGCGATCGTGGACCGTGCGTCGTTCGCCTACAGGATCGCCGCCCAGGGTCACAAGCCGTACTGGGCGACGAACAGCCGCCGGGGCAGCTACTGCTTCGTGTCGTTCAGCGGCGACGATGCCGTCTCGGTGATCTCGTACCGCAAGGCGAAGGAGATCGCGCGCATCCAGGTGGGCGACCACCCGCAGCGCATGCGGATGGGCAAGGTCCGCGCCGGACTGCTGGGCACGAAGAAGCCGCGCCGCGCACGCCGCCCACGCTGAGTCCCGGACGCACATCTGATTGCGTCAACTGCTCAGCGGGCGTAGGGTCGGCTGATGAGGCGAGGGTGCGCGCTGGCGACGGTGGCGGTGGTGCTGCTGGGCGTGGCGCCCGCTGCGGGCGCGCAGACTGTCCAGCTGCCGGTGGGCGAGGCGGACGGTGTGCGGATCGTGCGCGATCAGCGCGGGGCGATCGTCGTGGTCTTCAAGCCGAGTGCGGCGTGGCTGTGGCGGCGCGTGGCCGGACGGCGCGTGAGCGTGATGTGCGAGAAGGGACCCGATCCGGACCCCGATGATCCTGGAGTTTTCTTCACAGAAGGCGGCGGAACAACGTTCCGCGCACCAAAGCGTGGCCGCCGTCTGCGGACCGGCGATCTCACCCGGGGGATGGACCTATGTGAGGTGTCGCTGGAACCACGTACGGTCACCCGCAACGGCGAGCGCCGCCGTTACGGTCGGAGGTTGATCGTCGCCATCCCGCTAACCCAGCGCGGAGCCGTTCGCCTCGACGAGCAGGCGCGGGCCCATGCTCTCGTGACGCTTCTTCAAATCGCGGCCGTGCTCCCCCGACAAGAGGGGTCCGATCGGTACGCAACGCCGGCAGAACTCGTGTCCCTCTTTCCGCGGATGAAGCGTCCGCTCAAACTGTCCGTCGTCGAGCTCCCCAGCCCGTCCGACACTCCGCCCGCCGGCTCGATCGGCTACTACAGCGACGGAGCGCAACACGCCGCAGCGGTCGTCCTCTCGGCAAGCGGCAGACGGCTGTTCTTCGAGGCCGACGCGGACGAGGTGATCCGCACCAACGTGCTCGAGTACATCTACGGCGACCAGTAGTGGTCATCGTCATCGCACGGTTCCGACCTCGCCCCGACCGGAGGGACGATCTCGTTGCGCTGCTCGAGGAGGTCCAGGCCGCCTCTCGCCGCGATGACGGCTGCCTCCACTACGGCTACTACACCGAGATCACCGACCCGCTCAGCTTCATCGCGGTCGAGGAGTGGCGCGACCAGGAGGCGCTCGCCGCGCACCTGCGTCAATCGCACGTGGCCCGCCTGATCGCCGCGCTGCCCGAGCTGGGCGACGGACGACTCGAGATCGCCGCACACGAAGTGGCCGCCAGCGGGCCGCTGCCGCTGCCGTAGTCGCGAACAGCACGCGCGCTCCACCCAGGGAATTTCGTATCCTAGGTATATGCCTGAAGCATATATCTCACAAATCGCGAATCGCCTTGGCGCGTTGGCCCTGACGCTGAGCGACGGCATCAGGGACGCAACCGAGGAGGCCACAGGGATGGCCGGGGGTCTTCCGGCCGCGCTGGTATCGCTGCGGGAGTGGGCGGACGGCAGCTCGGTGGAGGTGCTGGCCGAGGCGATGCGCGTCTCGCACTCGCGTGCGGTGCGCGTCGTCGACCGCCTCGAAGCGGCCGGCCTGGCGCGCCGCGAGTCGGATCCCTCGGACGGACGCCGTGCCCTGGTGTGGCTCGAGCCGGCCGGTCGCGAGCTCGCCGAGCGGGCGCTCGAGGCCCGTTCGCGCGTCCTGCGCTCCGCGGTCGCGGAGCTCGACGGCGCCGACCTGCGCGAACTCGAGCGTCTGCTCGGGGTGCTGCTCCGTGCGACCACGGTCAACGTGCTTGCGGCGAAGGAGACGTGCCGGCTCTGCGACGCTCACGTTTGCGGGCACTACGAAGGGGCCTGCCCCGTGAGCCAGGCCGCCGACTGGTGGAGAGCTCTGGCGTGACCCGCCGTCGCGGCGCGGCGGCTCCGGCCGTGGTGGCCGTGTTCGCGCTCGCCGCGGTCGCGCCGCTGTTCTTCGCCCCGGGCAGCGACGTCCTCAACAACATGGTCCTGGCCGCCATCTACGTGGTGATGGCGCTCGGACTCAACCTGATCGTTGGCTTCGCCGGCCTGCTCGACCTCGGCTACGTGGCCTTCTTCGCGATCGGCGCGTACACCGCGGCCTACTTCGGGTCGGGCTTCTGGGCGAACGCGGGGTCCGACGGGCGCGGCATCGCCATCCTGGCCGGCGACTCCGTGGCCGGCACGCCCGGCATCCACGTCAATTTCGTGCTCATCCTTGCGCTCGCCGTCGCGACGACGGCCGTCGCGGGCACCCTGATCGGCGTGCCGACGCTGCGGCTGCGCGGCGACTACATCGCGATCGTGACGCTCGCCTTCGGCGAGATCATCGGCCAGATCGTGTCCAACGGCCGCCAGATCGAGTTCTTCGGCGGCATGCTCACCTCCGGCCCGATCGGCATCGGACCCATCGACCGCATCGAGCTGCCCTTGCTCGGCCGCTTCGGAGCGTTGGACCTACGCCCGTGGTACTGGTTCGCGCTCGCGCTGGTTGCGCTGGCGCTCGTCGTGAACGTCCACCTGCGCGACTCGCGTTTCGGCCGGGCGTGGGTCGCGATGCGCGACGACGAGTCGGCCGCCGCCTGCGCCGGGATCCCCATCGCCCGCACCAAGCTTCTGGCGTATGGAACGGGCGCCGCGTTCGGGGGGATCGCGGGCGCGTTCTTCGCCTCGTATCTGGGCGTCGTCAACCCCGCCCAGTTCGAGCTGTCGTTCTCGATCTTCATCCTCGCGATGGTCGTGGTGGGCGGCCTCGGATCGATTGCGGGCGTCGTGGTCGGCGCGATCGTCCTCTCGGTGGTCAACAACTACCTGCTGCCCGACGTCCTGTTCGACCTTCCAAGCAAGGTCGGCCTGGCGTTCGACCTCTCGGAGATCAGCTCCGGCATCTACGGAGCGATCCTCGTGGTGGTGATGCTGCTCCGACCGCAGGGACTGGTGCCGGCCTCTCGGCGCTAGCTGTTCTGTCGCAGGCCAACGGCTTCGAGCGCTTCGGCCTGCTCCTCGTAGACGACCATGCGAACGAATGTGTCGCCGCGATAGCTCCAGACGTGAGCTACGTCCTCAAAGGACTCCTCCAGCTCACGCCGGACATCGCGGATCGCGTCGCGCCCACGGAAGATGCCGTCGGTGTCGATGATCGAGGAAGCCTGGTGCAGCTCGAAGTCGGGAGCGAGCAGGTCGGGCTCGGGGTCGCCGGCGTAAGCGCGCTTGAGCCGTTCGACGTTCTCCTGCGACATTGCCCGCCCAGTATTTCCCGTCGATAGCCTCGATCGGCGTGAGCCGCTCCCTCGTCTTTGGGTTGTACGCACTGCTCGTGCTCATTTGGAGCAGCACCTGGGTTGCCATCAAGATCGGCCTCGAGGACTGCCCGGCGCTGCTGGGCGCAGGAATCCGGTTTGCCGCGGCGGGCCTGCTCCTGCTCGCCATCGCCGCGGTGCAGCGGCGGCCGCTCCGGACGGACTGGCTGCTTGCCGGGGTGCTCGCGCTCGCTCCGTTCGCATTCGCATATGGGCTCGTGTACTGGGGCGAGCAGTACGTCCCGTCCGGGCTCGCCGCGGTGCTGTTCGGCGTGCTGCCGCTCTACACGGCGCTGCTCGCCGGCGTGCTGCTGCCGGACGAGCCGCTGCGCGCGCCGCTTCTGGTGGGCGTGCTGATCGGCATCGGCGGGCTCGCGCTCGCCTTCCTAGAGAGCGTCGAGCTCGGGGCGGAGGACAAGGCCGCTCTCGGGGCGGCCGCGCTCGCGCTGGCTCCGCTCGGGGCGGCGGTGGGCGGCGTGGCCCAGAAGCGCAGGGCCGCGGAGTTGGACGCGGTGGTTCTGAACGGCTGGGCCATGCTCGTGGGCGGCCTCCTGCTGCTGCCGGTGTCGGCGCTCAGCGAGGACTGGGGCGACGCTGTCTGGAGCGCGGAGTCGATCGGTTCGATCGCCTACCTCGCGCTGTTCGGCTCGGCCGTGGCATTCGTGACGCTGACCGTCCTGCTGCGTCACATCAGTGCGCAGGCGATGTCGTTCCTGGCGATGCTGCTGCCGTTCGGCGCGCTCATCTTCGGCGCGACGCTCTACGACGAGCCGATCACGGCGCGAGCCCTCGCGGGGGCGGCGCTCGTGGCCGCGGGCCTGCTGATCGCGCAGCGCTCTCGTCGCCAGCGCGACGAGTGCACCGACCCTCTGACTGGCGCGCCGGCGACGGCCGAGA
The DNA here is from genome assembly GCA_963774755.1 of uncultured Thermoleophilaceae bacterium. Classification (GTDB taxonomy): domain Bacteria; phylum Actinomycetota; class Thermoleophilia; order Solirubrobacterales; family Thermoleophilaceae; genus JACVRW01. Next base: position 154,565 of record CAVZGG010000002.1, read on the forward strand.
CTTGACAATTCGCTGAGTTCGTTTTACCGTGACCCAAATGGTTTGGGTATGGGTCAAATGAAAACGAAGAAGAAGCCCTACAGCATGGAGCTGCGCGCCGCGGCCGCTGAGGCCACACGCGAGCGGATCCTCTCCGCGGCCGCCGCGGCCTTCCTCGAGGGCTGGTACGACGACGTGACGATCGCGGCCATCGCGGAGCGGGCGGGCGTCTCGGGCCAGACCGTGATCAATCACTTCGGCAGCAAGGAGGAACTGGCCACGGCTGCCTACGACCACATGAGCGAGGAGATCACCCTCCGCCGCTCCGAGCCGGAGCCGGGCGACGTGGTCGGCGCGCTGGAGGCGCTGGTCGACGACTACGAGATCACGGGCGACGCCGTGATCCGCATGCTCGCCCTCGAGGAGAAGGTGCCGACGTTGGCGCCAATGCTCGCCCACGGGCGCGCGGGTCACCGCGGCTGGGTGGAGGACATGTTCCTGGCCCCAGAGCTCGTGGCCGAACTGGTGGTGGCCACCGATGCCTACACCTGGAAGCTGCTGCGCCGCGACCAGGGGCTCAGCCGAGACGAGACCCTGGCGGCGATGTTGCGAATCGTGCAAGCTCTACTCGAACGGAGGACTCGATGACCACGCCCAAGCGCTACCTGTTCGCGATCATTGACGGCGGCGGCACGGTGCCGGCCGACACCTCGGTCATCAGGGCGATGGTCGAGCGCGGCCACGACGTCCGGGTCCTGGCCGACAGGGTGCTCGCGCCCGACATCGCCAGAACCGGCGCCGAGCACGTGGTCTGGGACCGCGCGCCTCAGCGGCCGAACCTCGACCCGCAGAGCGTGATCATGAAGGACTGGGACGCGAAGACGCCGTTCGAGGCGTTCGGCCGAGTCCGCGACGGAGCGATGGTCGGGCCGGCGGCGCTGTTCGCGGCGGACGTGCGCAGCGAGCTCCAGCGCCGCCCCGCGGACGTTGTCGTGGGCAACTTCTTCGTCTTCGGCGCCCAGATCGCTGCCGAGGCCGAGGGCGTGCCGTTCGCGTTCCTCGTGTCGAATCTGCTCTCGTTCCGCGGGTCGGGGACACCGCCGCTCGGCCCGGGCCTGAAGCCCGCACGTGGACCGCTCGGACACGCCCGCGACGCCGTGCTCAACCGGGTCATGGCGCGGCTGTTCGACAAGGGTCTCGATCAGCTCAACGAGGTGAGACGCGCCAACGGGCTCGAGCCGATCGGATCGGTGCTCGAGAACTTCGAGCGGGCGGACCGGCTGTTGCTGATGACGAGCAGCGCCTTCGAATACGAGAGCTTCACGCCGCCGCCGAACGTCCGCCTTGTCGGTCCCCGTCTCGACGATCCCGCCTGGGCCGGCGATTGGACTCCGCCGATCGGGAGACGACCCACTCGTGCTCGTGGGCATGAGCTCCACGTTCATGGACCACGCCGACGCCCTCCAGAGCGCTGCCACCGCGCTCGGTGGCCTGCCGGTGCGCGGCCTCGTGACCACGGGGCCCTCGCTCCCGGTGGACACGATCGACGCGCCCGCGAACGTCACGGTGGTTGAGCGTGCGCCGCACAGCGAGATCCTGCGGCACGCCAAGGTCGTCGTGACCCATGCTGGGCACGGCACCGTCATCAAGGCGCTGGCGGCGGGCGTGCCGGTCGTCGCGATCCCGCTCGGGCGCGACCAGCTCGACAACGCCGCCCGGGTGGTTCACCACGGCGCCGGCCTGCGTCTGAAGCCGACTGCGAAGCCCGACGCGATCGCGAAGGCCGTCCGGCGCCTGCTCGAGGAGCCGTCCTTCTCGGCCGCCGCCGAGCGGATGGCCGCTGCGATCGCAGCGGAGACCGCAGAGGATCTCGCTGCCGAGGAACTCGAGGCGCTTGCGTCGCTAGACTCGGCCGCTGCCGATGAGCTACGCAATAGTCAGAGTGGGCGGGAAGCAGTACCGAGTTGAGGAGGGTCAGTCGATCCTCGTCGACCGGATTCACGCGGACGAGGGCGACAAGGTCGACCTCCAGCCGCTGCTGTTCGCCGACGGTGACAAGTCCGTGCTCGACGCAGGTGACCTCGGCAGGGTCAAGATCCAGGCGGTCGTGACGGGCCACGAGCGCGGCAAGAAGATCCACGGGCTGAAGTTCAAGCCCAAGCGCGGCTACAAGCGCCGCTACGGGGCGCGCTCGCACCTCACCCGGCTCGAGATCAGCTCGATCAAGGCCGGCGCGCGGAAGGCCGCCGCCAAGAAGAAGGACTTCGGATGGCTCATAAGAAGGGTCTGGGATCAAGCCGCAACGGCCGCGACTCCAACGCAAAGCGTCTTGGGGTAAAGGTCTTCGCTGGCCAGGCGGTGACCGGCGGCGAGATCATCGTCCGCCAGCGCGGCACCCGCTTCCATCCCGGCGAGGGCGTCGGCATCGGCAGGGACGACACCATCTTTGCCACAAGGCCGGGCACGGTCCAGTTCGCGGCCGGCCGCCGCGGTCGTGTTATCTCGGTCGAGCCGGCCGCCTCCGAGTAGCCTCCGCACCCTGACCTACTCGATCGTCGCACGAGACACGTCGAGCGGCGAGCTCGGCGTAGCAGTCCAGTCGCACTTCTTCGGCGTCGGCTCGATCGTGAGCTGGGCCGAGGCGGGCGTGGGCGCCGTGGCCACCCAGTCGACGGTCGAGCCGGCCTACGGGCCACGCGGGCTCGCACTCATGCGCGACGGCCAGAGCGCCCCTGCGGCGCTCGATCAGCTGCTGCGCGACGACGCTCAGGAGCCCGCTCGCCAGGTGGCGATGATCGACCGCGGCGGGCGTGTGGCCGTCCACACCGGCGCCCGCTGCATCCGGCACGCCGGCCATGCGGTCGGGGACCAGGTGAGTGCCCAGGCGAACATCATGGAGCGGGACACGGTGCCGTCGGCGATGGTGCGCGCGTACTCGACCGCCTCCGGCATCTCCTTCCCCGAGCGCCTGCTCGCCGCGCTCGATGCGGCCCAGGGTGAGGGGGGCGACCTGCGCGGCCGCCAATCCGCCGCGCTCTTGATCGTCTCCCCGCGCGCCACCGGCAATCCAGTGGAGGACCGGCCCATGGACCTCCGAGTGGAGGACCACCCCGATCCCCTGGGCGAGCTGCGCCGCCTGGTGAGCATGCGCCGGGCGTACGAGCGCGTGGACGTGGGCGACCAGCTCGCGGCGGCCGGCGACGTGGAGGGGTCGCTCGCCGAGTACGAGGCCGCGCACCGCTCGCAACCGGACAACCTGGAGCTGGCCTTCTGGCACGGCGTGGCACTTGCCGCCAGCGGTCGTGAGGACGAAGCGGCGCCGATCCTGCGCCGCGCGTTCGCGGCGCACGCCGGTTGGATCGAGTTGCTGAAGCGGCTCCCCGCCGCGGGGCTCTTCCCCGACGACGGCGAGCTGATCGCGCGCCTGATCGGGACCCGCGCAGTGTCCGAGCCCGAGTCTGCGCCCCCTCCGGCCGCCCTCTAGCTGTGTTCCACGACCGCGCGCGGATCTACGTGCGAGGCGGCGACGGCGGAAACGGCGTGGTCTCCTTCAGGCGCGAGGCGCACGTCCCGAAGGGCGGCCCCGATGGCGGCGACGGCGGTCGCGGCGGGGACGTCGTGATCGTGGCGGACGCGTCGCTGCGCGACCTGTCGGGCTTCCGGCGCGGCGCGCATTTCCGGGCCAAGCGGGGCGGGCACGGCCAGGGCGCGAACAAGCACGGGGCCACGCCCGATCTGCTCGAGGTGCGCGTGGCTCCGGGGACCGTGGTGGAGGACCCCGAGACGGGCGACCGCTGGGACCTCGTGACCCCGGGGCAGCGCGCGCTCGTGGCCCGCGGTGGCGGCGGCGGGCGCGGCAACAAGCAGTTCGCCACGGCCACGCGCCAGAGCCCGCGCTTCTCCGAGCGCGGCCTTCCGGGCGAGGAGCGCACGCTCGATCTGCAGCTGCGACTGATGGCCGACGCCGGTCTCGTGGGACTTCCGAACGCGGGCAAGTCGTCACTGCTCGCCAGGATCACGCGCGCACAGCCGAAGGTGGCCGACTATCCGTTCACGACGCTCGAGCCGGTGCTGGGAACGCTCGAGCGCGACGACCGGCAGCTCGTGGTGGCGGACATCCCCGGACTGATCGAGGGAGCGAGCGCCGGCGCCGGGCTCGGCCACGAGTTCCTTGCGCACGTGGAGCGCTGCCGGCTGCTCGTGCACGTGCTCGACCTCCAGCCGCTCGACGGCTCCGACCCGGTGGAGAACTTCGAGACCGTCGAGGCGGAGCTGCGCGAGCACGGCCACGGGCTGGCCGACCTCCCGCGCATCCTCGCCCTGTCCAAGGCCGACCTCGTGCCGCCCGAGCAGGCGGGGGAGGCGGTGGAGCTGTGGACGCGCCGCCTGAACGTGGAGGTGATCGCCACCTCGGCCGCCACGGGGGAGGGCCTCGACGAGCTGGCCGGCGCCATCTTCCAGCACGTGCCGCCGGAGCGCCCGGACGAGGAGGTGGCGGAGACGCCGGCCACCCACCGGGTCTACCGGCCGGGTCGCGGCGACGCGTTCCGGGTCGAGCGCACCGGGCCGGGCGCATTCCGCGTGGAGGGTGATCGAGTGGAGCGGCTGATCGCCCGTCACGACGTCGACAACGAGGAGGCGCTCCGCTACGTCGAGGAGCGGCTGCGCGCGCTGGGCGTGATCAAGGCGCTGGAGTCGGCCGGCTTCGAGCCCGGCGACGACGTGGAGATCCGTGGGATCGTCTTCGAGCTCGACCCCGGCTGATACAAGTCCCCTGGTGCGCCGAACTGCCCTCCTCATCTGCCTGCTCGTGGCCGTGTCCGGCTGCGGCGGCGACGACAAGAAGGACGCCGAGCAGACGGTGCGCGACTTCGTGGAGGCGCTCAACACGCACGACGCCGACCGCTACTGCGACGACCTGATCACGAAGGAGTTCCTCGAGAAGACCACCTTCAGCACCGGCGACGAGGACAAGGCGAGGGAGTCGTGCAAGCGCGAGTTCAAGAACCTGTCCGGGCTGCGCGTGAACCTCGCCAAGGTCGAGGCGACCAAGGTCGACGGTGACAAGGCGACGGTGACCGCCGTGCTGTCGCGCCAGGGGCAGCGCATCAAGCAGACGCTGCTCCTCGAGAAGGAAGACGGCGACTGGAAGCTGGCCGGCGCCGCGGAGTAATGCCCACGGTCGTCGTAAAGCTGGGCTCGAGCATCGTCGCGGACGAGGCGGGCGAGCTGCGCACGGACGTGCTGGAGGCGCTCTGCGACGAGGTCGCCACGCGCCACGCCGCCGGCGACGACGTGGTGCTGGTGACCTCCGGGGCGATCGCGCGCGGGATGCGCCTGATGGAGCTGCCGATGCGCCCGACCTCGATGGAGGAGCTTCAGGCCGCGTCGGCGGTCGGCCAGGGCAAGCTCTACCGCTCCTACGACGAGCTGCTTCAGGAGCGCGGCGTGCCGTCCGCCCAGGTGCTGCTCACGTTCTTCGACATGTCCGCGCGCACGCACTACCTGAACGCGCGCCACACGCTCCAGACGCTGCTGCGCTGGCGGGTGCTGCCGGTGATCAACGAGAACGACACGACCACCACGGACGAGATCTCGTTCGGCGACAACGACTTCCTCGCGGCGCAGGTGGCGATCCTGATCGGCGCGGACCGGCTGGTGCTGCTCACGGACACGGGCGGGCTCTACAGCGCGGATCCCCGCAACGATCCGGACGCGCGGCGCGTGGAGGAGGTGCGCTCGCTCGACGAGCTCGAGAACTACGACATCGGGCTGTCGAGCTCCCCGCTCGGGTCCGGCGGGATGCGCTCCAAGGTGGTGGCGGCGGAGATGGCCACCGCCGCCGGCATCCCGGTCACGATCACGAGCGGCGTGGAGCGGGAGGCCATGCGGGCGGCCCTGGCCGGCGCCCCGAGCGGCACTCTCTTCCATCCGCAGGAGGGGCGCGTCTCGAGCTTCAAGCTGTGGCTGAAGTACGCGAAGCCCACGCAGGGCCGCCTCGTTGTGGACGAGGGCGCCGAGAACGCCCTGCGCGAGCGCGGCACGAGCCTGCTGCCCGTGGGCGTGGTGGAGGTGGAGGGCGACTTCGAGGCGGGCGACGCGGTGGAGGTCCGCTGCGATGGCCGCGCGGTCGGGAAGGGCATCGTGAACTACTCGGCAGCGGAGCTGCGGCGTATCAAGGGCATGAAGACGGACGCGGTGCGGGAGGTGCTGCCTCGGGCCACCGAGGAGGCCGTGCACCGCGACTACTTCGTTCTCGAGTAGTTGGTGCACTTCCGCTCCCCGTACGACCGGGACATCTTCCGGCTCGCCGTGCCCGCCCTCGGGGCGCTCGCGGCCGAGCCGCTCTATCTGCTGGTCGACACCGCGATGGTCGGCCACCTCGGCACCGACGAGCTGGCCGCGCTCGCGATCGCCGCCACGCTGTTGGCCGGCGCGTTCACGCTGTTCAACTTCCTCACCTACGGCGTGACCGCCCAGGTCGCGCGCTTCCAGGGAGCCGGCGAAGAGGTGGCGGCCGGACGGATCGCGGCCCAGGCGCTGTGGCTGTCGGCAGGGATCGGCGTGGGTCTGACCGCGATCCTCGCGGGATTCGCCGTGCCGCTGGTCCAACTCGTGGGCGGCGACGGTCGCGTGGGCGACCTCGCGGTCCTCTACCTGCGCATCGGCTCGCTGGGATTGCCCTCCGCGCTGATCGCGCTGGCCGGCCAGGGCTATCTGCGCGGCGTGTCGGACCTGCGCAGCCCGCTCGTGATCGTGGTGGTTGCGAACGCGGTGAACGTGGTGCTGAACGTCGTGTTCATCTACGGCTTCGGCTGGGGGCTCGCCGGCTCCGCCTGGGCCACGGTGGTCGCACAGACCGGGATGGGCGTGGCGTTCGCGCGAGCGCTGCTGAGGGCGCCAGCCGACTCTCGGCGGCCATCGCTCGCCAGGATGCGCCCGCTGGCCCGGATCGGCGGCGAGATCTTCGTGCGCACGGCGGCGCTGTACGGCTCGTTCCTGGTGGCGAGCGCGGTGCTCGCCCGCATGGGCAAGGACTCGCTGGCCGCGCACCAGATCGCGTTCCAGCTGTTCGTGTTCCTGGCGCTGGTGCTCGACGCGATTGCCATCGCGGGTCAGGTGATCGTGGGCCGCACGCTCGGCGCGGGCGACGCCGAGGCCGCGTACGCCGCCGCGCGGCGGATGATCGAGTGGGCGGTGGCGGCCGGCACCGTGTTCGCCCTGGTGATGCTCGCGCTTTTCGACGTATTGCCGCGGGTGTTCACGAGCGACGAAGCCGTGATCGAGCGCGCTCAGGAGATCTGGCTGCTGTTCGCCGCGATGCTGCCGGCCAATGGTGCGGTCTTCGCGCTGGACGGGATCCTGATCGGCGCCGGCGACACCCGCTTCCTGATGTTCAGCATGCTCGCGGCATCGTTTGGCGTGTTCGTGCCGGTGGCGCTGCTCTCGCTCGCGTTCGACTGGGGCATCGTGGGCGTGTGGGCCGGGCTCGTCGGCCTGATCGCCGTGCGCCTGGTGACCTGCGCCTGGCGCTTCTCTAGCCGGCGCTGGGCACTAGTTGGCGCGCCTCGGCATTGAGCGCCGTCACGGGCTCGCCGCAGCGGGTGCAGAGCAGGCGCTCGTCCACCTCGCCGCCGCAGTCCCTGTGAACCACCGTCATCGGCGGACCGCTCTCGTCCGGGGCGTGGCGGTCACCCCACTTCATCAGCGAGACCAGCACGGGGAAGAGGTCCACGCCCTTGGCTGTTAGCCGGTACTCGAAGCGCTGCGGGCGCTGCTGGTACTCGCGCTTCTCGAGGATCCCCTCGTCGACGAGCCGTGAGAGCCGGTCCGTGAGCACGTTGCGGGCGATCCCGAGGCGCTCCTGGAACTCGTCGAAGCGGCGCACGCCGACGAAGGCGTCGCGGATAACGAGCATGGTCCAGCGGTCGCCGATCGCCTCGAGGGCGCGGGCAACCGAGCAAACCTGGTTGTCGTAGGTACGCGGAAGCACTCGCTGGCATGGTACGCGAGGCCAGGTACCCTCTGAGCATGGCAACCACGGCACAGCCGGTAGCCGAGGTCTGCGCGCAGGCGAAGCGAGCCGCGCGCGAACTCGCGCTGCTCGACACCGCCACGAAGAACGCTGCGCTCGAGGCCATGGCCGATGCGCTCGAGCAGCGCACGCACGAGATCGTCGAGGCGAACGCGCGCGACATGGAGGCCGGCACGGAGGCCGGACTGCACACGGGGCTGCTCGACCGGCTGATGCTGGACGAGGCGCGCGTGGCCGGGATCGCCCAGGACGTGCGGACGATCGCCGCCCTGCCGGACCCGGTCGGCGAGACCATCGAGGGCCACCGGCTGGAGAACGGCCTCGACGTCCGCCGCGTGCGCGTGCCGCTCGGCGTAGTGGCGGTCGTGTACGAGGCCCGGCCCAACGTGACGGTCGACTGCTCCGCGCTCTGCCTGAAGTCGGGGAACGCGATCGTGCTGCGCGGGTCGTCGACGGCGTCGCACTCGAACTCCGTACTCGCTCAGATCGCGGCCAGCGCCGTGCAGTGGGCGGGGATCCCCGAGGGCGCGATCTCCATCGTCAGCGGAGGTGACCGCGACGAGCTGCGCCAGCTCGCCACCCAGGACGGCGTGGTGGACCTGATCATCCCGCGCGGGGGAGAGGGCCTGAAGAACGCCTTGAAGGAGCACGCCACGGTGCCGGTGCTGTACGCGTCGGCCGGTGTCTGCCACGTGCTGGTTGACGCCTCGGCGGACCTCGATGACGCGGTGGCGATCACCGTGAACGCAAAGGTCCAGCGGCCGTCGGTATGCAATGCGATCGAGACGCTGCTGGTGCACGGGGACATCGCGGCGGACTTCCTGCCGCGCGCGCTGCGTGAGCTGCGCGAGTCGGGCGTGGAGCTGCGCGGCGATGCCCGCACGCGCACCCTTGCCGGCGACATCGGCGACTCGCTCGCCGAGGCCACCGAGGAGGACTGGGCCACCGAGTACCACGCGCTGATCCTGTCCGTGAAGGTGATCGACACCGTCGAGGAGGGGATCGAGCACATCAACCGCTACGGGACCGGCCACTCCGAGGCGATCGTCACCGGTTCGACCAGACTCCGCCCAGGCGTTCAGCGCGGGCGTTGACGCGGCGGCCGTGTACGTGAACGCCTCCACCCGCTTCACCGACGGCGCGGTCTTCGGGATGGGTGCCGAGATCGGCAACTCCACTCAGAAGCTGCACGCGCGCGGGCCGATCGGGCTGCGCGAGCTCACCACCTACAAGTTCGTGATCGAAGGCTCCGGTCAGGTTCGCGAGTAGTCGGTTTGCGCGTAGGCATCCTGGGAGGAGCATTCAACCCGCCGCACCTCGGCCACCTGGTTTGTGCGCAGGAGGCGCTGGTGCAGCTCGAGTTGGACAGGGTCGTGTTCATACCCGTGGGCGAGGCGCCCCACAAGGCGTTGGATGACGACCCGGGCCCCGAGGCACGGCTCGAGATGGTCGAGCTGGCGATCTCCGACGACGAGCGCTTCACGACGTCGCGGATCGAGATGGACCGCGAGGGCCCCTCGTACACCTCGGACACGCTCGAGCAGCTGCGCACCGAGTCGCCCGACGACGAGCTGTTCCTGATCCTGGGCGGCGACCAGGCGGCGGCGCTCGCAAGCTGGCACGAGCCCGAGAAGGTGCTCGAGCGCGCGACGCTGGCCGTGTTCGAGCGAATGAGCTGGGGCCGCAACGCGATCATCATCAAGATGGGCCAGCTGGCCGGGGCGCGCGATGTTCGCTATCTCGACATGCCCCTGATCCAGGTGTCCTCGTCCGCCATCCGCCGCCGCGTGCGTGAGGGCGTGCCGATCCGGTATCTGGTTCCCGACAAGGTGGTCGACTACATCGCGACGAACGAGCTGTACGGCGGGCAGGGAAGCCGCAAGGAGGCGCTGGCCACATGAGCGCAGCGGACCCGACCCAGGACTCGGTGGCCCTGGCGGAGCGGATCGCCGCGATCGCCGCTGACAAGAAGGCGATCGACATCCGCGTGATCGACCTGCGCGGAATCGTCTCCTACACCGACTTCTTCGTGATCGCCTCCGGCAACACCGAGCGCCAGGCCAAGTCGATCCACGACGCGATCTACGAGGAGCTGAAGCACGACGGCGACGAGCGCCTGCTCCCACGCCGCACCGAGGGCGGCCGCGAGGCCCGCTGGATCCTGCTCGACTACTGGGACGTGGTCGTCCACATCTTCACGCCAGAAGCCCGCGAGTACTACCGCCTCGAGAACCTCTGGGGTGAAGCACCAGCCCGCTCGGTGGGCTGAGACTCCAGGTGGGCGTCAAACGTTGCGGATTCCGCAACGTTTCTCTCCACCTGGCCCGGGCGGCCTGCTTGGCTCCGGCTAGAATGCCCACGCTCGGGGCTGTAGCTCAGCTGGAAGAGCGACGCGCTGGCAGCGCGTAGGTCAGGGGTTCGAGTCCCCTCAGCTCCATTCACCCGCCGTCCCGCCGCTGCATGACTGACCCAAGCGGACGAACGTCCAGTCAAGCGGGGCACATTCTGGCCCGACAAGTCACGTGTGCGGGCACGCAAGTTGAACCGATGGCTGCTGGTGCTGCTAACGATCGCGGCATGCTTTGCCACGGCGGTTTCCACCGCGAGCGCCCACCATCCAAGCGTCACCGAGTTCCAGACCGGACTTAGCCCGGGCAACGGCGCCTGGGACCTCGTCTCCGGCGACGACGGCAAGCTCTGGTTCACCGAGGACAGCCTCAGCGCGTTCGGGCCGCTCAGCGTCGGCGACGGGCTCATCAGCGAGTTCACCGGCCTGCTCGGCCTGGCCGGCAACCCGAAGGGCATCACCAAGGGCCCCGACGGCAACCTCTGGATCGCCGAGTCGGGCCTGAACGGCGCCATCGCACGGGTCACGCCCGCTGGCGCGGTCACCGAGTTCAACACGGGCCTCACGCCAAGCGATCCCTGGGACATCACCGCGGGGCCCGACGGGAACCTCTGGTTCGTAAGCCGCTCGCCCGCATTCGTCGGCCGCATCACGCCCGACGGCACCATCACAGAGTTCAGCACGGGGCTCACGCCGAACAGCGAGCCGAGCGCGATCACGGCCGGTCCCGACGGCAACCTCTGGTTCACCGAGTCGGCCGCCCCGGGACGCATCGGCCGCATCACCACGGACGGCGTCATCACAGAGAACAGCATCGGTCTCACGCCGAACATGGCTCCCACGGACATCACGGCGGGTCCCGACGGGAACCTCTGGTTCACGCTGAACGGCGATCCGGGCGCGATCGGCCGCATCACGCCCGAGGGCGTCTTCACCGAGTTCAACGACGGGCTCACGCACAACTCGCTCCCGACCGGAATCGCGCAGGGCCCCGACGGCGCGCTCTGGTTCACCGAGGCAGCCAGCCCGGGTCGCATCGGCCGCATCACCACGCGCGGCGACATCAGCGAGTACCGCGAGGGGCTCACTGCGGACCGCTCGCCCTGGTTCATCACTCCGGGCCCGGATGGGAACATGTGGTTCACCGAGAACGCGAACCCTGGCGTGCTCGCGCGCATCAGTCTGCCGCCGGCCGTCAGGGGGCGCTCGGTCCAGTACATCAGCGACAACTCGGCCCAGCTCCCCGCCAAGATCCGCCCGAACGCGCAGGACACGGAGTTCTACTTCGAGTACGGGCGTGCCGAGACCGGGAAGAGGAAGAGCGTGGTGGCGTCAGCCGGCGCCGGCTGGGATCACGTCGAGGTGATGACCCGGGTGGCGAACCTGAGGCCGGCCACGACCTACCACTACCGAGTCGTGGCGACTAACGACTCGGGCACCAGCACCGGGCCTATGGGCGAGTTCACGACGAAAGCCCTCGAGGCGGAGCCGGAGTTCGCCACCACGATCGTGGCCGACCCCACCGGCCCCGTTCGCTTCAAGCGTCCCGGCGGGCGCTGGCGTCCGCTGCGCGACTGGGGAGGCGAGCTGCCCGTGGGCGTGGCGTTCGATACGCGCCGCGGCAGCATCAAGCTGACGAGCGTCGGTCGCCGCCGCGCCAGGACCCAGACGGGCGCCTTCGGCGGCGGCGTGTTCAAGGTGCGTCAGCCGCGCACGGGCCGCGGCCGCGTTGACCTCTACCTGCGCGGCGGAAACTTCGCGCGCCGCTGCGCCCGCGCGGCACGCGCCGGAACCATGGCGACCAGCTCGCGCGTGCGACGGGTTCGCCGGCTCTGGGGCCGCGACAGCGGCGGTCGCTTCCGCACCCACGGCCGCCACAGCCACGCCACCGTGCGCGGCACCCGCTGGCTCACCGAGGATCGCTGCGCGGGCACCTTCACGCGCGTCACGAACGGCGCTGTCGTGGTCCGCGACCTGACCCGACGGCGCAGCGTCGTCGTGCGGGCCGGGTCATTCCTACCTCGCGCCGCGGGGTCCGCACCTCGCGCGCAGGCGCCACTAGGACAGGAATCCATGTCGGCCGCCCCCGAGACACTCAGCGCATCCCGCCGCCTCGTCGCCCTGAGCGCGGTCGCGCTCGCCGCGTTCGGCATCGCCCTCGGGGCGCGCGAGTCCGGAGCGCTGGCGCCGCTCGAGCGCGAGGCGCTCAAGGCCCGCTTCGACGTGCGCGGCGCCGAGCCGGTCAAGGGCATGCTCGTGGTGGGGATCGACTGGAAGACCTTCGGCAAGCTCCAGAGGACCTGGCCGTTCCCGCGCTCCCTGCACGGCGAGGTCGTGCGCCAGCTGCACGCCGACGGCGCGCGCGAGATCGTCTACGACGTCCAATTCACCGAGAAGACGCGTCCGCGCCAGGACTTTGCCCTCTTCGACGCCATCGACGCCGCCGGCGGCGCCGTGCTCGCCACGAGCGAGAGCGAGAGCGACGGCAGCACGAACGTCCTTGGCGGCGACGACAACCTGCGCAGCATCGGCGCGCGCGCCGCCGCCTCCGACCTCCGCAACGACACGAGCGGCGCGATCGCCAACTTCCCCCGCGCGGCCGGCAAGCTCGACAGCATCGCGGTGGTCACGGCGGAGCGGCTGCAAGGGCATCCGCCGCCCGCCGACGGGTTCCGCGACGGCAAGGCCTGGATCGACTTCCGCGGCCCTCCCGGGACGATCCCCACCGTCTCGTTCGTGGATGTGAAGGAGGGGCGCGTGCCCGCGAGCATGATCCGCGACCGCATCGTCGTGGTGGGCGCCACTGCTCCGACCCTCCGCGACGTCCACTCGACGCCTGTGGGCGGCGAGGAGCTGATGCCGGGCGCCGAGGTTCAGGCGAACGCGATCTGGACGGCGCTGCACGGCCTGCCGCTGCGCTCGGCGCCGGTGGGCGTGGACATCCTGCTGCTCGCCCTGCTCGCGATGCTTGCACCGCTCACCCGCTGGCGCCTCCCGCTGGGCGCGGTCGGCGCCGTGACGGTCGTGGCCGGAGTCGGGTTCCTCGCGGGCGCACAGATCCTCTTCGAGAGCGGCAGCATCGTGGACGTGGCAGCTCCGCTCGTGGCGCTCCTGACGGGCGCCTTCGGGGCGATCGCCTGGAGCGAGCTCGCGGAACGCCGCGTCCGCTATCGCGTGAGCCGTGACAACGAGGTGCTCGAGGAGCGCGTGCGCGAGCGCACCGCGGACCTCGCCGCGGCCGAGCGCGAGATCGCCCATCGGCTCGGCGTGGCGGTGGAATGGCGCGATGCCGAGACCGGAGTGCACATCGAGCGCATGGGCCGGCTCTGCGAGCGGCTGGCGCGCGAGGTCGGCATGAACGTCGTCGAGGCTGACCTGCTGCGGCACGCAAGCGCTCTCCACGACGTCGGCAAGGTGGGCATCACCGATGACATCCTGCTGAAGCCCGGCAAGCTCGATCCCGCCGAGTGGGCGACCATGAAGACGCACACCACGATCGGCGCCAGCATCCTCTCGGGCTCGCGCTCGGAGCTGGTGCAGCTCGCCGAGCAGATTGCCCTGAGCCATCACGAGCGCTGGGACGGCAGCGGCTACCCGCAGGGCCTCCGGGGCGACCAGATCCCGCTCGCCGCGCGCATCTGCGCCGTGTGCGACGTGTTCGACGCCCTGCTCTCCCCGCGCCCCTACAAGGACGCCTGGCCGCTCGGCGCCGTGATCACGGAGCTCGCCAGCCTGCGCGGCAACCACCTGGATCCCGCGCTGGTGGACGCGTTCCTACCGCTCGCGGCGGACCTTCACGCCGAGTGCTTCAGCGAGGACGAGTCCGCGCCACGCGGCGCGGCCGCCGCCTAGTCGCCCACGACGAAACGCACCTCGTTGGACTCCGACGGTGCGAGGTCGGTGTCCCCGTCGAAGTACGCCTTCGCGGTCCAGTCGTTTGAGTTGTTGGGATTGTTGGGGTTGAAGTAGTACGAGAAGTTCACCTCGTCGTTCCACACGCCCTGCGCGTTCGTGGCCACCGTGTGCGCGATGATGCCGTTCGGGTGGGTGGGGTCGTCTGGCGTGTAGACGACGCGCACGCTGGCCCCCGCAAACGCCGGCGACATGCTGCCGCTGAACGGGTTCGGGTTACCCGTCTGCGAAGGCGTGCCCGGGCTGTCGAACTTCAGCGAGGTCTGCTCACGCGGTGCCTGCTCCTCCACCGGCTCGGACTCGGGGAGCGCACCGTCCTGCTGAAGCGACAGCGACAGGCCGCGCGGGGGCACGTTCGCGTCCGGCACGATGTTGACCGCGCCGTCGCCCCCCACGATCCCGCGCCCGATGGCCTCGCCGCCGCGGAACACGGTGATCAGCGACCCGATCGCGAGCGGCTCGCCTGCGAACTCGAAGCGGATGTAGAAGGGCGGGTCACCCGGCTGTGGGGGCCTGATCTCGCGGATATCGCGGACAACTCCCCTGAACCGGCTCGGGTCGAAGCGCACGGGCGGGTTCGCCCACATCTGCATCGTCGGGTCACCGAGCAGGTGGTAGAGGTAGTGCTCCACGTAGGTGTCTCCCGCTCCGTGCCACTCGAAGCCCTCCTGGGTGGCCATGTACTGCTTGCCGCGGATCAGGATGTCGCCGAGGCGGCGCGTCTCCGGGCCGCCGTAATCGGCGACAGCGCTCGGGAACATCGCGTCGAAGAAACCGAGCGCCATGTGGTTGTTCGGGAAGCTGGGGGAGTTCCGCGTGTCGCCGAAGCCGGCAATCGCGCCGCCGTCCGGCCGCAGAACCTGCAGCTCGACGAAGCTCGGGTGAGCCGGCGTGTCGAACGCCGCGCTCGCGCAGTTGATCCCGAACACCACCGGCTGCTGTGTGCCGTTCGTGAGCCCGGGCACGTGCCCGCTGTGGATCGTCGGCTCCGCGAAGCCGTCGGGCCACCCGTGGTCGCGGTGCAGGATCACGAAGCGGCCGTCGTTGTAGGAGTTGAGGAAGTCGGTGGTGTTCGCGTCCCAGTCGAACGTCGGCCGCTTCAGGTGCGACGGGATCGGGGTTCCGTTCCAGTAGTACTCGGGGATGACGTCCTCGTCGTCCGTCGTGTAGAGGCGGTCCACCGTGTAGCCGTCGGCGGCGATCGCGTTGCGGATGCGCTCAGCGGTGATCGTGAAGCCACGCGTGTCCGTGTGGTTCGCGTAGTCGATCTCCCAGTGCGCGTTGAACCCGCCCGCGGGGTCGCAGTCCGGCGTTCCTGTCTCACCCTCGTTGAGGACGCACATCATCGCCGGCTGGAAGTACGAGGTGACCGCCGCGTGGTCGAAGAAATCGTCCCCAGGTGGCGCCGGGCTCGCGGTCGCGTAGGTGTTGAGCTTCGTGACCAGCGCGTTCGCGGCGTCCAGGTTCGGGGCGGGGAGCCGCCCGAGCTGCACGTCGGCGAACAGGTCCGTCCCGATCCCGTTGGTCGAGTAGTCGAGATCTGAGGCGATGTTGCAGTCGTCCGGGTTTCCGCCGGGCCCACACGGCACGAGGAACGTGGGCACGTGCGCGGTGTTCCCGAACAGGATCACGTACGACGGCCGGATGATGCAGCCGCCGTTCAGCCTGCTGCGGATGTAGGTCTGGATCTGCGTCTGCGTGGTCCCGATCTGTCCGGGTCCGGACCCGACCTCTCGGACGGCGGTGACGTAGCCCTGTGCCGTGCGCTGCGCCGCCAGCGTGTTGGCCGCGGGACGCAGGTCGCTCGACGTGATGATCAGGAGCTCCTCGCCGCAGAACCGCGGGTTGATGACGTCCAACCTGTCACGCACGGTTCGGAAGTTCACGAGCGTCCGGTAATCGTCGATGAAGGCGTGGTTCCAGGGGCTCAGCAGGTCCGAGCGTGCGAACGTGCCCTTGTTGTCGCCACCGAAGTTGACCGTCACGTCCATGGACGTGAACACCTTCAGCTTGCCCGTCTTCGGCGCGTACTGGCCGCCGGCGGTGCTCACGGCACCGGTCGGGATGTCGCGCATGGCGCCGAGCGCGCCGCCGTCAACCGGCGACGACGGGAACTTGGCCTTCGAGTTGTAGGCCCTGTTGTCGATCTCGAACGGCTTGTCGGCGAAGGTCGTGGCATCGGGCGCGCCGGGCGGCAGCTTCAGGTCGACCGGCTGCTCCTGGAGGGGATACAGCTCCACGCCGGGGATCGTGTAGCTCTTGACGTTGCTCACGTCCACGTCCACGTTCGCGCCGTTCGGAATGCCGAAGAAGGAGCTCTTCATCGGGAGGCCGGGGTCGCCGGTGTCGCCCGAGACGTCCATGCCCTCCATGGCCATCTCGAGGAAGTCCTTACCTCCGACCAGGTGCGACGCGAAGGTCGGCGGCGGCAGCTGGATCCGCATCCTGAGCCGCTTCTCGGTGCTGGAGAGCACGGTGGACTTCGCCTCGGTCACGCGGTTGCGATTGCCGCCGCCGCAGCGCTTCGACTTCGGGGTTTGAAGCAGCGCCGCGTTGAGCGTGACCACGCGAGCCGCGAGGCGGCCGCGCGGCGAGCCGGCGGTCGGCCGGCGGTCACGTGTGCGGTGCTTGCGGACCTTGACCCGCTTCAGCTGGCGGTTGTACGCGCGCAGCGTCCTGATGCGAGGCGCACGGCTTCCTGCGCGCCTGCTTGCGGGCCTTCTTCGCGGTCCGCAGCAGCGCCGCACGGTTCCTCTTGCTGACCGAGCGCTTGGGGATGCCGCGGGTATCACGCACCAGCAGCGTGAACGCACGGGTCACCTGCTTGTTGGCCGACGGCGCCTTCTTGGCCACCGCCGGGGTTGCCCCGAGCGGGACGAGCAGGAGCAGCGACGCGACAACTGCCAGGACGGCGCGTCGCATGCTCCTGCTCGTTCCTCGTCAATCCGGTATGCGTCTGGTTTTGGTCGAACCAGATGAAGAACCGGCCGTCGACGGCGGCCGGGTTGCCCGCGCCGTCGGGGTTCAACGATCCGTAACCCGCGCGCGTCTGTTGATGCGTGGCGGGCAGTCGCCCAGGACATTGCCGCGGTCGATCGCGACGCTGGTGACCAGTGGTGGTCCGCGAGCAGCGCCGGCATTATCCATGCGACACCATCGCACTCGAAAGCGCCTTACCGGGCTCTCCGAAGCAGTAGATGCCCACCCCGGCCTTCTGAATGTCCGTCTGGTCCACGCCCTTGTGCTGCCGTGAGTGGTGGCGGGGCACCCAGCTCCAGCGTGCCGTCGGCCTGCACGCGGGCAGAAGCGGACGGGCCAGGTTGGCGGCTGCGCTCAGGTCTGCAAGACCCAGCGAGCCATCGAGGATCTCGCCGGTGCCGACCGAGCTGTCGCTCAACTCGCCCGCCGCCCACCGAGTTGTCGGACAGGTCAGCTCCGCCGACGCCGTTGTCGGCGATGTCGCCGCTGGCCACCGCGTTGGAGCGCAGCTCGGAGGCGCCGACCGCGTTGCTATTGACCTCAGACGCGCGAACGGCGTTCTTCTTGATCTCTGAAACCCCGACTGCGTTCTTCTTGATCTGCTTGGCGCCGACGCTGTTCTTGGACAGCGTGACGGCCGCGAGGCTTGTGCCTCCGAGTGCAACGAACAGAGCGATCAGAGAGATCGAGTTCGCGAACGAAAGATGACTGCGAATCCACTGCATTATCTACGCCTCCTGTTGGGCGTTAGGTGGTTGTCGCGAGTTCCAACGGCCAGGGCCGGCCGAATTACGGCCACCCTCTCATCGCCGGCGGTCGGAAACAAGAGGACGCGGACGCACGTTCTAGCCTCAGTTTGCGTGCGTCTCGCGCACTCGGCTGCGTGCTTCTGCCCAGCGGATCGTCTCGTAGACGATCACGGCCGAGCTCACCGCCGCAGCCAGCGCGAGCGCCAAGATGGCGTCGATCTCGGTCGCCAGCGGTATCAGGCACAGGCACGCCACGGCGGCCACCAGCCGGGGCCGGTTGAGGGAGCGGACGTTCCGAAGCCGGAAACCGAGGTGCCCGGCGTAATAGAGCGCGATCCCGCCGAAGAGGGCCACCGCCGGGACGGTCTCGAGCGGCTTCTCGACATCCCCGATCGCCTTCTTCACCCCGAGCGCGACGAGGATGATCCCGGCGATGATCGGTAGGTGGAGGTAGCTGTAGGAGTCCCGCGCGATGCGCACAAGTCGCTCGCCGCCCGCCTCGCGGAAATGGCGCTCGGACACGAGGGCCACCACGTCGAAGTACGCCCACCAGAGCGCGCACGCCAGCACCAGGCCGAGCAGGGCCCCGCCCACGATGCCCGCGTCGAGCTCTCCCTGGATACCGGTGCCGATCGCGACGATCGACTCTCCGAGCGCGATGATCACGATCAGCGAGAAGCGCTCCGCGAAGTGGCCGGGCGAGACGCGGAAGCCCCTCACCCCGAACACGAACGGTCCGGCGAAGTCGATCGCGAGCGCCGCGACCCACAGGAGCGCCTGCGGCGTCCCGTCGAGGAACGCGGCGATGATCAGCAGCGCCGGTGCCGGAAGGGCGGTGCGGGCGAGGCGCCGGATGGCCTCGGCCGCGTCCACGTCGTCGTTCGCCTCGGCGAAGATGAAGATGTGAAGCCAGCGGGCGACCGCGTAGGCCACCGCGAACAGCAGGGCGTCGTCACCGAACGCGTGGGGCACCGCCAGCGCCGCGACGAGGAAGGCGCCCATCACGGCGAACATGAGCAGGCGCTCGAGGTCCTCCTCGGCCGCGATGTAGTTCGTGAGCCAGGCGTACGCGCCCCAGGCCCACCAGAGCGCGGCGAGCACAAGCATTCCCTGGCCGAGTCCCGTCCAGCTCGGGTCCTCCGCCATCAGCTTGGTGACCTGTGTCAGCGCGAAGACGAAGACGAGGTCGAAGAACAGTTCGAGCGGTGCAACGCGCTTTTCACCGGTATCGGCCATCTGGCGGACAAACGTTCCATCAAGTGCCGGACGGTTGGGTCGATGCAGCGTCTGTGCGTCTGCAGGCCCGCATTGCGTCGCTGTTCGTCGCCGCGTTTCTTGGAGCGGGGACCACCGTTGCCGCGGCGAGCGGCCCCTCGATCTCCGAGTTCAGCACGGGCCTGACGCCGAGCATCGGTCTCTGGGGCATCGCGCAGGGACCGGACGGGAACCTCTGGTTCACCGAGGAGACGAACAACGGCGTGGGGCGGATCACGCCGGGCGCGATCATCAGCGAGTTCACGGCGGGCTTTCCAATCGGCAGCCCGCGCGGAATCGTCACGGGTCCCGACGGAAACCTCTGGGTGGCCCAGGCCGGCGGCGACGGCGCGATTGCACGTGTCACCAAGGCCGGAGTGGTCACGGACTTCCCGGTGCCGACCCCGGGCGACCCCACCGACATCGCGGCCGGCCCGGACGGAAATCTCTGGTACGTGGACCCGACCGCGAACCTGATCGGCCGGATCACGACAGGCGGCTCGATCACCGAGTTCACGGACGGCCTCGACCCGGCCGCCGAGCCAACCGCGATCACCAAGGGTCCCGACGGCAAGCTCTGGTTCACCGAGAAGGGCACCGGCCGCATCGGCAAGATCACGACAGGCGGGACCATCACCGAGTTCACCAGCGGACTGTCCGGATCCGACGAGCCGGCGGACATCGCGACCGGCCCCGACGGGAACCTCTGGTTCACGCTGAACGCCGACCCGGGCGGCATCGGACGCATCACGCCCGGGGGCGACGTCATGCAGTTCAGCGACGACCTGACCATGAACTCGCGCCCGCTCGGCATCGCCGCCGGTCCGGACGGCGCGCTCTGGTTCACCGAGTCCGCGGCCCCGGGACGGATCGGCCGCATCTCGACCGACGGCGACATCACCGAGTACTCGAACGGCCTGCTGCTGATCACGAACCCGTGGTTCATCTCCGCCGGGCCCGACGGCAACATGTGGTTCACCGGGAACAACCTGCCCGGGCTCGTGGCGCGGATCACGCTGCCGCCGCTCGTGCGCGACGTGGCAGCCGACGAGATCGGCACGCACTCGGCGCGGCTGCGCGGCAAGGTCCGGCCGAACTCGCAGGCCACGTACTACTACTTCGAATACGGACCCAGTGCCGACTACGGCATGGAGACCGACACGGCCTATGCCGGCAGCTCGTACGACCTGGATTACGTGTTCGCCGAGGTCGAGGACCTCAGGCCCGAGACGAAGTACCACTACCGCGTGGTGGCCGAGAACGACGCAGGGGTCACCATCGGTCCCGATCGAGTCTTCCTGACCGCCGGTCTCGAGCGCCTCGAGCCGGTCCTAGCTCCCGGTGACAAGCCCGCGGAGCCGGTGGAGAACAAGAGCCGGAGCCGGAGCCCGAGTTCGGCAAGACGGTCGTGGCCGACGGCGACGGCACCGTGCGCTACAAGGCGCCGGGAGGCGACTGGCACGAGCTCGAGCCGAACGCGGAGCTTCCGGTGGGCGTTGCTCTCGACGCGCGCCGCGGGACGGTCAACCTGAGGACCGCCGGCTGCCGGGGTCGCGTTCAGGCAGGAGTCTTCGGCGGTGGCGTGTTCTCGGTCCGCCAGCCCCGCAAGGCCTGCGGACGCGTGGACGTCTACCTGCGCGGCGGCAGCTTCGCGAGCTGCGGCCGGGCTTCGCACCGCGCCGGATCGCGCACCGCCTCGGCGTCCCGCTCGCGCAAGGTGCGGCGGCTCTGGGGACGCGACAGCGGCGGCCGCTTCCGAAGCCATGGGCGCCACAGCCACGCGACGGTGCGCGGCACCCGCTGGCTGACCGTCGACCGCTGCGACGGCACGCTCACCCGCGTGACGGACGGCTCGGTCGTGGTCCGCGACCTGCGGCGCAACCGCAACGTGCTGGTGCGCGCAGGCCACTCCTACCTGGCGAGGGCGCACCGCCGCTAGCCGGGTTCAGCGAAACGGCGAGTGAGCCTCACGCGAACTCTCTCTATGACTCTCTCCACGTTTCCGTTGTATTTCAACGGTAAGTGCGACCGAGTGGTCCCCCGGCCCTCATAGCCGCCGCCTCAGTGCCTATGCAATGCTTAGGCAATGGCGAAGGACGAAGGACTCCTGCTCGGCGACGCCGCCCGCGCGATCGGGGTGAGCGTCGACACGCTGCGGCGCTGGGAGCGCGCGGGCAAGCTGCGCACCAAGCGCGACGGCGCGAACCGCCGCCGCGTGACTCAGCGTGAGATCCAGCGCCTGGGAGGCCACGCCGACCGCCACCAGACGGGCGATTCGCTGTCCGCTCGCAACCGCTTCCCGGGGGTGGTGCGGTCGGTGGAGGCGGACGGCGTCATGGCGATCGTTGAGATCGAGGCCGGCCCCCACCGGATCACCGCGGCGATCACGCGCGACGCGGTCGACGAGCTCGGGCTGGCGCCGGGAGTGGAGGCCACCGCGGCCGTGAAGGCAACGTCCGTGATGGTCGAGCGCGGGTGAGGCGCGCGGCGCTGGTCGCGCTGCTGGCGGTGCTCGCGCTGGCAGGGTGTGGCGGGGACGACGACGAGTCCACCCCGCGCCTGGTGGTCTCGGCGGCGTCGTCCATGACGGAGGCGCTGAACAGCTGCGGCCCGGATTTCGAAGCCGCCGACGTGCGTCTCTCGTTCGCCGGCTCGGACGAGCTGGCGGCGCAGATCCGGCAGGGCGTGAAGCCGGACGTCTACGCGGCGGCGAACACCAAGCTTCCCGACGAGCTCAACAAGGAGGGACTGCTCTCGAAGCCCGTGGAGTTCGCGACGAACGAGCTCGTGATCGCGGTGCCGCGTGACTCGGATGTGAGCGAGATCGGCGACCTGGCCGAGCCGGGGGTGAAGCTGGCGATCGGCTCGGAGTCGGTCCCGATCGGCTCCTACACGCGCGAAGTCCTGTCCCGGCTTCCGGGCGACGAGGGCGAGCGCGATCCTCGCCAACGTGCGCTCGAACGAGCCGGACGTGAAGGGCATCGTCGGAAAGCTCACCCAGGGCGCGGCCGACGCCGGCTTCGTCTACGTGACGGACGTGAACGCCGCGGGCGACAGCCTCCGGGCGGTGAATCTGCCGGCGGACCTGGAGCCCGACGTGACCTACGCCGCGGGTGTCGTGGAGGGAGCGAAGCAGCCGGACGAGGCGCGCGAGTTCGTCGACGGGCTCACGGACGGCGCCTGCGCGGACGCGCTCGCCGAGGCGGGCTTCGGAGCCCCGTAGTGCGCGCCTTCCCGCTGCTGCTGGCACTTGCGCTGGCGGTCGTCCTGACCTTTCTGACCGTGCCGATCCTCGCCATCTTCGTCGACTCGACCCCGGCCGAGCTGATCGACAGCCTCGGCGAGCCCGGCGCGCTCGATGCGCTCTGGCTGAGCCTTCGTACGACCAGCGCGGCGCTCGCCGTGATCCTGATCGTGGGCACACCCGCCGCCTATCTGCTGGCCACGCGCTCGTTTCGCGGGAAGGCGCTCGCGGTGACGCTGGTGGAGCTGCCGCTCGTATTGCCGCCGGCGGTGGCCGGGATCGCGCTGCTGGCGGCCGTTGGGCCATCCGGGATTCTCGGCGGCGCCGTGGAGGGGGCGGGGATCGAGCTGTCGCTCCAGACCGCGGGCGTGGTCGTGGCACTGACCTTCGTGGCCTCCCCGTTCTATATCCGGCAGGCGATGGCCTCCTTCGCCGCGGTGGACCGCACCCTGCTCGATGCCTCGCGCACGCTCGGCGCGTCCGAGGCGCGCGGCTTCGTGCGCGTGATGATCCCGGCCGCGCTGCCCGGGCTGGCAGCCGGCACGGCACTTGCGTTGGGGCGCGCGCTCGGCGAGTTCGGCGCGACGCTCATGTTCGCCGGCTCGTTCCAGGGGATCACCCAGACCGTGCCGCTCGCGATCTACGACCGCCTGGGGACCGACTTCGAGTCCGCACTGGCCCTATCGGCCGTGCTGGTGGCCGTCTCGGGGGCCATCCTGCTGTCGGTCAAGTTCGTCCAGGGCAGCGAGGCACTCGGCGGTGCTCCGGGTTGAGGTGCAGACGCGGCTCGGGGCGCTCGACCTCGACATCGCGCTCAAGGTCAGTCCCGGTGAGTGCCTCGCGCTCGCGGGCCCGTCCGGCGCGGGCAAGACCAGCATCCTGCGCGTGGCCGCCGGCCTCCTGGCGCCCGAGCGCGGTTGGGTGCTCGCCGGCGAGGAGACCTGGCTCGACACAGCCGCGAGGATCGACGTGCCGCCCGAGCGCCGCAGCTGCGGCTACGTCTTCCAGGAGTACGCGCTCTTCCCGCACCTGACCGCCTGGCAGAACGTGGCCTATCCGCTTCGCGGCGTGCCGCGGCGCGAGCGGCGCCAGCGCGCGCTCGACCTGCTCGAGCGCTTCGGGATGCGCGAGCTCGCGGATGCCCGCCCGCGGACGCTGTCCGGTGGAGAGCGCCAGCGCGTGGCGCTCGCGCGCGTGCTCGCCCGCGACCCGGGCGTGCTGCTGCTCGACGAGCCGCTGTCCGCGCTCGACCCGCGCACGCGCGCCGGGGCGGCGCGCGAGCTCGCCGCGGTGCTCCGCGAGGTGGAGGCGCCGGCGCTGTTCGTGACCCACGACTTCGCCGAGGCGGCGCAGCTGGGCGACCGCGTGGGAGTGATCGACGCCGGGCGCGTGATCCAGGAAGGGACGCCGAGCGAGCTGGCCGCGATGCCGCGGTCGGCGTTCGTGGCGGACTTCACGGGAGCAGTGGTCCTCACCGGCGTGGCGCGCGGCGGTCCCAACGGCCTGACGCACGTGGACCTCGACGGCGGTGGGCACGTCACGAGCACGGATCGCGGCGAGGGACCGGTGGCCGTGAGCGTCTACCCGTGGGAGATCGCGGTGGAGCCGGCCGCGGCCCCGCCGTCACCGGGCTCGACGCAGAACCATGTGAGCGCGGAGGTGCTGTCCGTGACCAGGGTCGGCAACCGCGTCCGGCTCGGCCTGGCGGGGCCGCAGCCGCTGGCGGCGGAGATCACCGGAGTGGCGGCGGACGAGCTCGGACTGCGCGCCGGCGCACAGGTCACCGCGAGCTGGAAGGCATCCGCCACGCGCCTCGTGGCCATCTGAGCCGGCTGGGTACGCTTGCGCCCGAAGATGGAGCGCTACGACCCGAAGACGATCGAGCCCAAATGGCAGAAGATTTGGGCCGACGAGCACACCTGGGAGGTCTCGAACGAGCCCGACGACCGCCCCAACGCCTACGTGCTCGTGATGCTCCCGTACCCCTCCGGTGAGCCGCACATCGGGCACCTGAAGGTCTACTCGGTCGGTGACGCCGTGGCCCATTTCGCGCGCCGGAACGGGCACCGCGTCCTCAATCCGATGGGCTACGACGCGTTCGGGCTGCCCGCCGAGAACCACGCGATCAAGACGGGCCAGCACCCGCGCGAGTCCACGGAGGCGGCGATCCGCGAGTTCCGGCGCCAGTTCCGCGAGTGGGGCATCTCGATCGACTGGACGCGCGAGCTCAGCACTCACGATCCCGAGTACTACCGCTGGACGCAGTGGCTCTTCCTGCGCCTGTACGAGCGCGGGCTCGCGTACCGCAAGGAGGCCGCGGTCAAGTGGTGCCCCAAGGACCAGACCGTGCTGGCGAACGAGCAGGTGATCGACGGACGCTGCGAGCGTTGCGGCACCATCGTGGAGGTCAGGCAGCTGGAGCAGTGGTTCTTCGGCATCACCGAGTACGCGGACCGCCTGCTCGAGGACATGCAGGACATCGAGTGGCCCCCGCACGTGGTCACGATGCAGAAGAACTGGATCGGGCGCTCCGAGGGCGCCGAGGTCGTGTTTCGCTGCGAGGAGATGGGGATCGACTACCCCGTCTTCACCACCCGGCCGGACACGATCTTCGGCGCGACCTTCTTCGTGCTGGCGCCGGAGCACCCAGACGTGCTGCGGCTGAACGACTCGCCCGAGGTGCACGACTACGTGAACCGCTCGCTCAACGAATCGCCCGAGGAGCGCGGCGACGAGCACAAGCAGAAGACGGGCGTGCCGCTCGGCCACACGGTCACGAACCCGGCCACGGGCGAGCAGATCCCGATGTGGGTGGCCGACTACGTGCTGCTGGAATACGGCACGGGCGCCGTGATGGGCGTGCCGGCGCACGACGAGCGCGACTTCGAGTTCGCCAAGCAGTTCGAGCTGGAGATCAGGCGCGTGATCGACTGCGGTGAGCTGCCCTGCACCGACGACGGCCCGATGGTGAACTCGGGTCGCTTCGACGGGCTGAACAACCGCGAGGCCTACGACCAGATCGTCGAGTGGCTCGAGTCCGAGGGCAAGGGCAGGGGCTCCGTGAACTACCGCCTGCGCGACTGGCTCCTGTCGCGGCAGCGCTACTGGGGCTGCCCGATCCCGATGCTCTACTGCGAGACGGATGGCCTCGTGCCGGTGCCGGACGACCAGCTGCCGGTGGAGCTGCCGGACATCGAGGACTACAAGCCGAAGGGCCAGCCGCCGCTCGCGACCGCCACGGAGTGGCTGAACACCACCTGCCCGCAGATGCGGGGGGCCGGCCAGGCGCGAGACCGACACGATGGACACGTTCGTCGACTCGTCCTGGTACTTCCTGCGCTACTGCGACCCCCAAAACGACGAGGCGCCGTGGAGTCGCGAGGCCGTGGACACGTGGATGCCCGTCAATCAGTACATCGGCGGCATCGAGCACGCGATCCTGCATCTGATGTACGCGCGCTTCTTCGTGAAGGCGCTCGCGGACATGGACCTGCTCGGCGTGCAGGAGCCGTTCGCCAAGCTGTTCACCCAGGGCATGATCACGCGCGACGGCGCGAAGATGTCGAAGTCGAAGGGGAACGTCGTGGCGCCGGAGGACTACGTCCAGCGCTTCGGCGCGGACACGGCGCGCTGCTACATCCTCTTCATCGGCCCGCCGTCGCTCGACGCCGACTGGCAGGACTCCGGAGTCGCCGGCGTGCACCGCTTCCTGTCGCGGCTGTGGACGGCCGCCGTCGAGGCGCCGGAGGGGGACGGGCCCGGCGAGACCGGCGAGCTGCTCCGCAAGGCGCACTGGGCGATCGACAAGGTCACCCACGACATGCAGACGAACTTCGGCTTCAACACGGCGATCGCCGCGGTGATGGAGCTCACGAACGAGATCTACAAGCAGCGCGAGTCCGCGCCGCCCGGCGACGTCCGCTTCGCGGTCGCGACGGCGGCCTCGTTGATCTTCCCGTTCGCCCCGCACCTCGGGTCGGAGGTGTTCGAGATGATGACCGGCAGGCGCGTGTGGGAGGAGCCCTGGCCGCAGGCCGACCCGGCGCTGCTGGAGCGCGACGAGATTCAGCTCGTGGTGCAGGTGAACGGCAAGCTGATCGACCGCCTGCCCGCGCCCGCATCGGCGAGCAGCGAGCAGCTCGAGGAGCTGGCGCGCGGATCGGACAAGCTGAGTGCGCGTTTGAACGGAAAGGAAATCGTGAAGACTGTGGTGGTGCCCGGCAAACTCGTGAACTTCGTGATCCGATGAACGCCCGGCCCCGCGGGAGCCATATTCCGATCGGACCGCTGCTGGCGGCGCTCGGCGGCGTGCTGCTGATTGTGAGCCTCGGCCTCGATTGGTACGGCGGCCTCTCGGGCTTCAACAGCTTCGAGTTCCTGGACCTGCTGCTCGTGGTGCTCGCGCTGGTGACGCTCGTCGTGCTGGCTGCGGAGTTCGGCTTGTTGAGGACGCAGCTGCGCGAGGGCACGGCGTTGGTGGTGGGCGTCGTCGCGCTGGTCGTGGTGGCGAGCCAGCTGCTGAACCATCCGCCGGCGGGCTACCAGGACGATGTCGACACCGGCCTGTGGCTTGGGCTGGCCGGCGCCGCCCTGATGCTCGCGGGAGCCATCCTTTCGACGGCTCGGATCGCGATCGCAGTGGAGCCGCGGCGCCCAGCCGGGCCCTCCTCGCCGGCTCCCTCCGATCAGGCCCCGACGGTCGTGGACGAGCCTCGGCCCTGACGCCCCACATCGCGGTCGTCGGCGCGGGCGAGGGGGAGTCGCCGGTCGCAGAGGCGGTGGGTAGGGAGCTCGCGGCGCGCGGAGCGGTCGTGGTGTGCGGCGGGCTCGGTGGTGTGATGGAGGCCGCCTGTCGCGGAGCGAAGGAGGCCGGAGGGCACACCGTCGGCATCCTGCCCGGCACCGATCGGGCGGCCGCGAACCCGTTCGTGGACACCGCGGTTCCGACCGGCCTCGGCGAGGCGCGCAACGCCCTCGTCGTGCGCGCGGCGGATGCGCTGATCGCGGTCGGCGGCGGCTACGGCACGCTGTCCGAGATCGCGCTCGCGCTGAAGGCGGGCAAGCGGGTCGTGGGACTCGACTCGTGGGACATCGAGGGCGTGGTCGCGGTGGCCGACCCGGCGGCCGCTGTCGCAGCCGTGCTCGGCAAGTCGCTCACCTAGACTCGCCGTTTCGTGGCCGGCCAGTCCGACACCCCCTATCTCGACGCCCTGCGCGCATACGCCGCGCGCAAGCCCGGCCGCTTTCACGTGCCCGGGCACAAGGGCGGGATCGGCGCCGACCCGGGTCTGATCGATGCGCTGGGGGAGGGCGCCTTCCAGCTCGACATCCCCGCGCTCACCTACGGCATCGACGTGGGCGATGAGCCGACGCCCTTCGTCGCCGCACAGGCGCTGGCCGCCGAGGCCTGGGGCGCGAGCCGGACCTGGTGGCTCGTGAACGGCGCCTCGCAGGGCAACCACGTGGCGCTGCTGGCCCTGGGCCACAGCGGGCAGCGAGTGGTCACCCAGCGCAACGCACACTCGAGCACGATCGACGCGCTCGTCATGTCGGGCCTGCGGCCGACGTTCGTGGCGCCGGAGCTCGACCCCGAGCTGCACATCGCCCACTGCATGACGCCGGAGGCGCTCGACGAGGCGCTGCGGGAGACCCCGGATGCGACGGGCGCCACGGTCGTATCGCCCACCTACTTCGGGGCGGTGGCGGACGTGGCCGGGCTCGTGGAGGTCGCGCACCGGCACGGCGTGCCGCTGATCGTGGACGAGGCGTGGGGGGCGCACCTGCCGTTCCACGAGGACCTGCCCGCACACGCGCTGAGCCTCGGCGCCGACCTCGTCATCTCGAGCACGCACAAGATCGTCGGCAGCCTGACCCAGTCGGCGATGATCCACCTCGGTCACGGCGACCTGATCTCGGAGGGGGTGGTGGACCGCTGCGTGACGCTCGTGGAGTCCACGAGCCCGAACGGGCTGCTGTTCGCCTCGCTGGACGCCGCGCGCCGGAGCGCCGCCACCCACGGTCGCGAGCTGCTCGACGAGACTCTGAGCGCGCTCGTCCGGACGCGTGACGCGGTGCGCGAGATCCCGGGCCTCGACGTGCTCGACGAGCGCCTTGCCGGTGCCCCTGGAGTGTTCGACTACGACCCGCTTCGCCTCGCGATCGACGTGCGCGGCACGCGCGCCAGCGGGTACGAGCTCTCGCGCCTGCTGCGCGAGGAGCACGACGTGCTGATGGAGCTGGCGGGGGAGAACGTGATGGTCGCCGTGTACGGGATGGGCGAGGAGGCGGGAGCGGCGAGCGAGCGGCTGCTCGACGCGCTGCGCCAGGTGGTGGAGACCGTGAGCGCAAAGCCGCAGTCGGCGGAGGACGTGCAGTTCGCGCCGCCCCCGCCGTGGGGCGAGCTCGTCATGACCCCGCGCGAGGCGTTCCTGGGCCCGCAGGAGATCGTGCCGGCGCGCGAGGCCGTTGGGCGCGTGGCGTCCGAGTCGCTTGCGGCATACCCGCCCGGCATCCCGAACGTGCTGCCGGGTGAGCGCCTGACCGCCGAGACGCTCGACTACATCGAGCAGACGATCGCCCACGGCGGCAGCCTGCGCGGCGCGAGCGACCGCGAGCTGAAGACGCTGCGGGTGGCGCTCGAGTCGTAGCTCGGGTCAGGCTGCCACGCGCTCGCGGCGCAGCGCCTGCATCAGGCAGTGAGCGCCGCCGCCGCCGAGCGTGAAGGCCGCGAGCTCGGGGTCGTACACGGTCAGGCCAAGTGCGCGCAGGCGCTCGTTCAGGTCCTTCGACTCCGCGCTCGTAAGCACGCGCTCGCCCCCGAGGCAGACTCCGTTCACGCCGAGCTTCAGCGCGTCGGCGAGCGTCACCGGCACGATCTCGACGCCCTTGTCCTCGAGCCAGCGCACGAATCCGGTGCCCACCTGCTCGACGCACACGGCCGCCAGCTTCTCGCCGAGCATGGCCGCGAGCACGTCGATGTGGAGGAAGTGCGGCGGGATGCGCTCGATGCGGACCTCCCAGCCGTCGGCCTCGAGCCAGCCGGCGAGCTGCCTGGCGGCCGGCTCCTGGGTGCGCTCCTCGCCGTTCCCGATCACCGCCACGCCTGGCTCGACGATCATGAAGTCGCCGCCCTCGAGCGCCGCGGCCGTGATCATCCGGTGGATCGGGATCCCGGCCTGCTCGTAGAAGCGGATCACGGGCGCGTACTCGCCGCGCCGCCACCACTGGTGGCACTGGGTCACGATCGGGCCCTGGGGCACGTTGATGCTCGAGTCGCGCGCGAACACCTGGTAGGGGAGGGAGGGGTCCGGCTCGAGGCGGTGCACCCGCACGCCCGCCTCCTCGTACACGCTCACCATCTCGGCGTGCTGGCGCTGGGCGTCCTCGGCGCTGAAGCTGATGCCGCTCTCGAGCGTCGCCCGCGCGATCGCACTCGCCGGGAGCCAGTGGAAGTTGTCCGGCGGGCAGAGCAGCACGTCGAGCAGCCGTCCATACTCCGAGTCGACGCCCCAGGGGGTCTCTGTTTCCTCCTGTCCCTCCAATGCGCACCCGATTCTATGAGTGAGCCGGTCCGCCGCCGCGTCGTCGTGCGCGGGAACGTCCAGGGCGTCTTCTTCCGGGACAGCGCTCGCCGCCAGGCCGAGGCCCGCGGAGTGGCCGGCTGGATCACGAACCGGCCGGACGGCGCGGTGGAGGCCGTGTTCGAGGGCGATCCCGATGCCGTGGCCTCGCTCGTCGAGTTCTGTCGCCACGGCCCGCGCGGGGCGGACGTGCAGTCGATCGACGAGACCAGCGAGGAGCCCGAGGGCCTGAGCGGCTTCCAGGTCCGCTGAAGCGTCACACCCATGTCACCCTGATCACCCACGCGTAAAGCGGCGGTTCGTACCTTCGGCGGGTGCCGGAGAGCTCGCGTTCGACCGTCGTTGTCTGGGCGCTCGCCGCTGTGCTGGCGGTTGTGGCCGGCTCACGGCTGCTCGGCGGGAATGACGAGGCGCCACCCGCGCCGGTGAGGCTGTCGGCCCGGGGCGAGGACCGTGCTGCGCGCATCTACGTGCACGTGGCGGGCGCGGTGCGCCGCCCGGGGTTGCTGACGATGGCCGCGGGCTCCCGAGTCGCGGACGCACTCGAGCGCGCGGGCGGACCACGGCCCGCGAGCCGACCTCACGGCGGTGAACCTCGCCGCACGCGTCGCAGGACGGGCAGCAGATCGTCGTGCCGCTCGCGGGAGCGGCAACGGGCGCCGCGGGTGGCGGCGCCGGGGCCGCCGCGCCCGGTGCGGGCGCTGCCACGGGCATCCACCTCTCGACGGCCACCGTCGAGCAGCTCGACGGTGTGGACGGCATCGGGCCGACGCTGGCCCAGCGCATCATCGAGTACCGCGACGCGCATGGCGGCTTCCGCTCGCTCGCCGAGCTCGCGCAGGTCGACGGCATCGGCGAGAAGAGGCTCGCCACGCTCCGCGAAGCCCTGCAGCCGTGAGCCACCTGGCCGACCGGCCGTGGCACGTGGCGGTCGGCGCGTTCGCTGCCGGACTCGCGTTGTCCCAGGCAGCACCCCCGCTCACCCTCGCCGCCGCGACCGTCCTGCTCGCCTGCCTGGCTTGCGCCCGCGCGCCCGGGCTTGCGGTGGTGGCCGCCGCCCTGCTCCTGGCGGGGAGCGCGATCGGCGCCGCCCGGCTCGACGCGCTCGAGGTAGACCACGCATCCACCGCGATCGGTGACTCGCGGCCGATCTCGGTTCGCGCCCACCTCCTCACGCGTGCCCGGCCCTCGGCGTTCGGAGCCTCGGCCGAGGCCCGCATCGCCGGCGGCTCGCTCACTGGCACGCGCGTCCTTCTGCGCTTCGCTGGCCGCCGAGGGAGCGCCCTTCCCGGCCGCGCCGCGATCGGCGACGAGCTCCTGCTCGCCGGCAGTCTGCGCCGGCCCGCGAACGAGCCCGATGCGAGCTTCGACTTCGCCGCCCACCTGCGCCGGCGCGGCATCGCGGGTGAGCTGCTCGTAGAGCGCGTCCGGCTCACCGGTGCGAGGCGCGGTGGCATCGCCGGTGTGCTGGACGGCCTGCGCCGCCGGGCCGAGAGGGCGGTCGCGGCCGGACTGCCGGAGGCGGACGCAGCGCTGGCCCTCGGGATGGTGCTCGGCGAGGACGAGGAGATCGACAGCGCAACGCGCGACGACTGGCGCGACGCCGGCCTGTCTCACCTGCTCGCGGTGAGCGGGCAGAACGTGATGCTGCTGATGGCGCTCGCGCTGCCGATGCTCGTTGCCGCCGGGCTGGGGCCACGCGGGCGGGGTCTTGCGCTGCTGTGCCTCGTGGCGCTGTACGTGCCGCTGGCGGGCGCCGGGCCATCGCTGCAGCGCGCCGGCGTGATGGGCGCCGCCGGCATCGCGGCGATGACGCTCTCGCGGCCTTCGTCGCGCTGGTACGCGCTGCTGCTCGCGGCCGCCGCGACGCTTGCCCTGAACCCGCGCGCCTGCGGCGACCCGGGCTGGCAGCTGTCGTTCGTCGCGGTCGCGGGCATCCTCGTGGCCGGCCGCCCGCTGGCGGCAAGGCTGCGGCGAACCGCCGACGAGCTCGCGCCGCCGCGCCGCGCGGTGCGCGCCATCGCGTACTGCCCCGCGCGCTGCGCGACGGGCTCTGCGAGGGCATCGCGATCACCGTCGCGGCCACCTTCGCCACGGCGCCCCTGGTGGCGTACCACTTCGGATCCGTGCCGCTCGCAGGACTGGCGGCCAACGTTCTGGCGCTCCCGGCGGTCGCGCCCGCCATGTGGCTCGGAATGGTCAAGGCCGCGCTCGGCGTCGTCGGGCCGCTGCTGCCCGGCAGCGACCGGCTCGCCGAGCTGCTCGGGCCGCCTACGCACGTTGTGATCGCCTACCTCGACGGCCTCGCCGAGCGCTGCGCGACCCTTCCCGGGCGGACGCCTCCGGCTGCCGCTGCACTCGCCGGCCGCCGTCGTGGCGGCGTACGCGCGCATGGCGGCGCTGCTCTACGCGCCACGGCTGGTCCGATGCAGCACGTTCCCGCCGCACGCGCTCCGGTGCGCTCGAGCTCGCAGCCGCCTGGCGGCGAAGTCCGCGCTCGCTACGTGCCGGAGTCGGCTGTACTCGTTGCGGCTTCGCTCGCGCTTGCGCGCGGCCGCGGTGCTCGCCACCCCGCAGCCGCCCGACGCCCTCACCGTCCGCTTCCTCGACATCGGTCAGGGCGATGCGACCCTGATCCAGGACGGCGCAGGGGCCGCCGCGCTGTTCGACGGCGGCCCGCCGGAGGCGCGCGTCTACCGCCTGCTGCGTGCCGCCGGCGTGCGCAGGCTCGACCTCATGGTCGCCACCCACCAGTCGCGCGACCACCAGGGCGGGCTCGCCGAGGTACTCGAGCGGATCCCGACCTCGCTGCTGCTCGAGAACTCCGATGGCACGAAGGATCGCGACTTCAGGCGCCTGCTCGCCGAGGCGGACGCCCGCGGGATCCGCCGGATTCGGGCGCAGGCGGGCCAGCGCCTGCGGGTCGGGCGGCTCGACATCGAGGTGCTCGCCCCGGCGCCACTGCCGCCCGGCACCCCGCGGCCGGAGGACCCGAATCCGCGCGGGGTTGCGGCGATCGTCAGCTCCGGCGACTTCGACCTGTGGCTCAGCGCCGACGCGGAGAGCGACGCGATCCTTCCGCTGGCATTGCGGCCGGTGGAGGCGATGAAGGTGTCCCACCACGGCAGCGCGGACCCGGGCCTGCCCGAGGTGCTGGAACGCCTGGGCCCGGGGGTGGCGGCGATCGAGGTCGGCGCCGACAACTCCTACGGCCACCCGACGCCCGAGACCCTCTCGGCCCTCCGCGCAGCCGTCCCGCACGTGTACCGCACCGACCGTGACGGCACCGTGACGCTGACCGTTCGCGACGGCCACATGGCGGTCGAAACCGAGCGCTGACCGCACCGCCTGCCTGCTTCGTAGACTGGCGGCGTGGCCGCGCTGAAGCCCGCCTATCTCGTCTGCGGAGACGACGACGCCAAGATCGACGCCTGGCGCGCGCGTGTGCGCCGCAGGGCCGAGGACGAGCGGGGGCCGGGTGGGCTCGAGACGTTCGACGCCCGTCAGAGCGAGCCCGGCGAGCTGGTCGCCTCGCTCGCGGCGCTGAGCTTCGAGACCGCCACGCGCTACCTGCTGGTGGACGACGTCGGCGCCTGGAAGGCCGCCGAGCTGCAGCCGCTCGAGGCCGCCCTCACCGAGCTGCCGCCCGAAACCGTCCTCGTCCTCATCGCTCGCGGTAAGCACCAGAAGCAGCTGGCGAAGGCCGTCGAAAAGGCCGGGGGAGAGGTCCGCGAGTACACCGCCCCCAAGCCGTGGGAGCTGCCGAAGTGGTGCGTCGGACACGCGCGCGAGCTCGGCCTTCAGCTCGACCAGGAGGCGGCGAAGGAGCTCGTGGCCCGGGTGGGCTCGAGCCAGCAGCGCCTCTCGCGGGAGCTCGAGAAGATCGCGCTCGCCCTGCATCCGTCCACGAACGTGACCACCGCTGACGTGGAGCAGCTGGCCGCCTCGGACACCGCCCCGGGCGCCTACGACCTCGCCGACGCGCTCGTGGCCGGCGACCTGCGCGGAACGCTCGCGCTGGCCGAGCAGCTCGATGAGCACGGCGAGCGTCCCAGCAAGCTCGTCTGGCCAATCGTGCGGAGGCTCCGCGAGGTCCATCAGGCCGCCGCGCTGCTCGGGGCGGGAATGCCGGACGCCCAGGTCGCGTCAGCGCTGAAGGGCCCACCGTGGGCCAGCAAGAAGGTGATCGCGCGGGCGAAGAAGGCCGACGTGGCCACGCTCGAGCGAGCCCTGTGCGTGTTCGCCGATCTGGAGGTGGAGCTGCGCGGCGGCAGCGACCTCCAGCTCGGGGAGGACACCGCTTTCTCGCTGGCGCTGGCTAGGGCAACCGGCGCGGGCTAGGCGCCCGGCCCGTACGGATACCACCACTCCTTCGGAGCGATCTTCGTCTCGATGTGGACGTGCTTCGTGTCCTGGAAGGCTTCGAGGCCCTCCTGCCCGAGCTCACGGCCGAAGCCAGACTGCTTCATGCCGCCGAACGGTCCGGCGTCGTTGTCGGTGAGCGGATCGTTGATCCAGACCGTGCCGGCGCGGATCTCGCGCATGCAGCGCACCGCCGTCTCGAGATCGCGCGTGTAGACGTTCGCGCCGAGCCCGAAGCGGGTGGAGTTCGCCAGGCGGATCGCCTCGTC
This sequence comes from uncultured Thermoleophilaceae bacterium, assembly GCA_963774755.1. Taxonomy (GTDB): domain Bacteria; phylum Actinomycetota; class Thermoleophilia; order Solirubrobacterales; family Thermoleophilaceae; genus JACVRW01. The sequence continues at coordinate 189,275 of CAVZGG010000002.1, forward strand.
GAGCGAGTCCACCGGCACGATCGGCGCGACCGGGCCGAAGGTCTCCTCGCGCAGCAGCTCGGTGGTCTCCGGCGCGCCGGTCACGACCGCGGGGGAGAGGAAATGCCCGCGCTCCTGCCCGGCGTGGTCGCCGCCCACCACGAGCGTGGCGCCGGCCGACACCGCCGCCTCGAGCTGGGTCTCCACCTTCGAGCGCTGCGGAGCCGAGACCATCGGCCCGACGTCCGTGGAGGCGTCGAGCGGATCTCCCACCCGCAACGAGTTGGTGTAGTCCACGAAGGCGGACACGAAGTCGTCGTAGACCTCGCGCGCCACGTAGAAGCGCTCCGCCGAGGTGCACACCTGCCCCGCGTTCAGGTAGGCCGCCCAGGCACCGCCCTTCGCGGCCACGCCCACGTCCGCCGCCACGTCGGCGCAGACGATGAACGGGTCCTTGCCGCCCATCTCCAGGTTCATCCGGGCCACGCGCTTCGCGCAGGCGGCGGCCACGCTCTTGCCGGTCTCAACCGATCCCGTGAAGGCCACGCCGGCGATGCGCTCGTCGTTCACGATCGCCGAACCCACGTCGCCCGCGCCCGCCACGATGTTCACCACTCCCGGCGGCAGGTGGTCGAAGCAGGGGGCGAGCATGAGGGTTGAGAGCGGCGTGAGCTCCGACGGCTTCGCAACCACGGTGTTCCCGGCGGCGATCGCCGGTGCCAGCTTCCAGGCGAGCAGCAGCAGCGGGTAGTTCCACGGCACGATGCAGCCCCACGCGCCGATCGGCTCCTTCACCACGAGCGCGAGCTGCGTGGACTCGATCGACGGGATCACCCGGCCGGCGAAGTTGCGCCCCATCTCGGCGTAGTAGTCGAAGGCCGATGCGGTCCAGCCGACCTCGTCCGAGTTCTCGATCAGCGGCTTGCCGCCCTCCAGGGTCATGACCCGTGCGAGCTCGTCCGTGCGTGCGCGCAACCGGATCGCCACCTCGTGCAGGAGCTCCGCGCGCTCGACTGCCGGAGTGGAGGCCCAGCCCGCGAATGCCTCGTTGGCGGCGACGACGGCGGCATCGAGCTGCTCGGCCGACGGCAGACCGACGGAGGCGAGCGTCTCCTCGGTGGCCGGGTTCTCGACGGCCAGGGAGTCGCCCTCGCCGGAGACCTGCTCACCGCGGATGAGCAGCCGCGTCTCCAAGCTGTCTAGGAGAGTCGGCTGCGGATGCGTGCCGCGCGGGACTTCTTGCGAGCGGCGTTGTTGCGGTGCAGCGCACCCGACTTCGCGGCCTTGTCGATCCGCGACACGAGGCTGCGAAACTCCTCGTCGGCCTTCGTGGCGTCGCCCTCGCTCACCGCTGATTCCAGGCGGTGGAACCAGGTCTTCACCTGGGAAGTACGGCGCCGATTCTCGAGGCGCTCGCGCTCCGCCCGATGAATCCGCTTTTCTTGTGAGGCGATGTTGGCCATAGACGCACTGACGCCGCACCTCGAACTGCGGCGCGGCGAGCCGGAAGTGTAGCGGGCGCCGCCCCGTGGCGACCGACGCACCCGGACGGCCCGGACAGGGGCGGCGCATCGCGCGCAACACCGCGTTCTTCTCGTTCGCGACCGGCGTTTCGCGCCTCCTCGGCCTCGCGCGCGAGGTGGTCGCGGCGAGCTACTTCGGGGTCACGGGCGCGATGTCGGCGTTCACGATCGCGTTCCAGGTGCCGAACCTCGTGCGCGCCCTGTTCGCCGACTCAGCGCTCCAGGGTGCGTTCGTGCCGGTGTTCAGCGAGTTGCTGGAGAAGGGCGAGCGCAAGGAGGCGTTCCGTGTCGCCTCGAGCCTGTTCTTCCTGATCTGCCTGGTGCTCGCGGCGGTCACGGCGCTGTTCGTGCTGTTCGCCGAGCCGATCATGGGCCTGATCGCGCCCGGCTTCGACGACGACCCGGCGCTCAAGGAGCTCACGGTCAACCTCGCGCGGCTGCTGTTCCCGATCGTCGTGCTGCTGGCCCTCTCCGGCCTCGTGGTCGGGGTGCTCAACTCATTCGAGCACTTCGTGGTGCCCGCGCTCGCCCCGGTGGCGTGGAACCTGGTGATCATCGCGGCGCTGGTCGGCCTCGTCCCGGTGCTCCCGGAGGACGACGAGATCTACGCCTACGCGATCGGGATCCTGGTGGGCACGGTCGTCCAGTTCCTCCTGCCGCTGCCGTGGCTGCGCGGGCGCGGCGGAAGCGTGAGCTTCAAGATCGACTGGCGCGACGAGCGCGTCCGGCGCGTCCTGAAGCTGATGCTGCCGGTCACGATCGCCCTCGGGTTGATCAACGTGAGCCTGCTGATCAACTCGGTGTTCGGCACGCTGGTGTCCGACGAGGCGCCCGCGGCGATCGACAAGGCCTTCCGCATCTACCAGCTGCCGCAGGGGCTGTTCAGCATCGCGATCGCAACGATTCTGTTCCCGGCGATGTCGCGCTTCGCGGCGCGCGGCGCGCGCGACGACCTGCGTCGCACGATGGGCACGGGAGTACGCCAGATCTGCCTGCTGCTGATCCCGAGCGCCGTGCTGATGGCCGTGCTCGCCGAGCCGATCACGCGGCTGGTGTACGAGCGCGGGGCGTTCGGCACCGAGGCCACGGACCTCACCTCCACGGCGATGGTCTGGTGGTCGATCTCGCTGCCGTTTCAGGGCGTGAGCCTGCTGTTCTCGCGCACCTTCTTCAGCCTCCAGCGGCCCTGGGCCACCACGGCGCTCGCCGGCGTGAACCTGCTCGTGAACGCCGGGATCGCCGCGGCGCTCTACGGCCCCTTCGAGATCGCGGGGATCGTGCTCGGCACAGTGGTCGGGACGATCGTGATGTGCGTGGCTCAGGGTTGGATTCTGCGCAAGGAGCTCGCCGGCATCGAGGGCGGGCGGCTGCTCTCGTCCGCGGTTCGGATGCTCGCAGCGGGCGCCCTGCTCGCCGCGGTGGCCTACTTCAGCTGGAAGGGGCTCGATGACGCGCTCGGCCGCTCGTTCGTCGGCCAGGCGTTGTCGGTGCTCACCGCGATCGCAGCCGGATCGGCGGCCTACGCGGTCGCCGTGTGGGTGCTGCGCGTGCCCGAAGCGCGGCAGATCCCGCGCCTGCTCGTTAGTCGCGACGCCTCCGAGGGGTAGAAGCGACGCATGGCCGACGAGACGATGGATGTCGAGAAGCAGATCGAGTGCCTGAACCGGGCGCTACGCCTCCAGCACCGCTCGGTGCTCCAATACTCGCTCGTGGCGGGCAGTGTGATCGGGCTCGAGTACCAGGCGCACGCCGACAAGATGCGTGCGCACTCGCTCTCCGAGCTCGAGGACGCCACCCGGCTCGTGGAGAAGGTCACCGCCCTGGGCGGCGAGCCGACCACGGACGTGGCCCCGATCGAGTTCGTGGCCGATCCGGACAAGGCGATCGACGCGCTCATCGAGGGCGAGTCCGAGACGCTCGAGGCCCTTCAGGCGGCCATCGAGCCGACCGGACGCGAGGCCGCCTCCGAGGCCGTGGAGCACCGCCTGGAGCACATGATCATGCGCAAGCAGGAGCAGGTGGACTACCTGCTGCGAGCGCGCCGGCGGCCGTAGCGTTTCGAACGGCAGCATTGAGGGGTTGACAGGACGGGTCCACAACTCGCCACACCCCCGCCCGCGAGCGGGGGTTGGTGATGTTGTGGTTCGAATAGCGCGGCAACACGGCTAACCCCGCGCCGGGAGAGGTCGAGTGTCGATTTGTGGACCTACCCCCTCTAGCTCTCTGCCTCCAGAGCCTCAATCGCGTCGGCCGCGGAGGCGTAGACCTTGCCGTAGACGACCTTGCCGTCCCGGACCCGCCAGATCCAGCCGGTCGAGCCGCTGATCGTGCGTGCGCTCGAGCGCGCGCTGACCTTGCCGGTCACGAGGATCAGGTCGCCCTGCGAGCGGAACTCGCGCGGCGTGAGGCGCAGCTCCTCCCACACAGCGGCCACGTCGCGGAAGTACTCGCGCATGCCGGCGTGGCCCAAGTAGGGCTCCGTTCTGCCGGCCTGCTCACCGGTCACGGCCGTGAACTCGATGTCTGGGTGTGCCAGCCCCAGCACTGTCTCGAGGTCCCGGTCCGCGAAGGCGGCAAACATCGCCTTTACGACTTCGATGTCAGTCGCGATCACGAGTCCGGTCAGAACTATGCCCCATCGCCATACTCGTACGCCGCAGTGGAATCACCACGAGACAACATCCGGAACTTCTCGATCATCGCCCACATCGATCACGGGAAGTCCACGCTGGCCGACCGGATCCTCGAGATCACCGGGGCGGTCGACGCGCGCGATCACAGGCCCCAGATGCTCGACTCGATGGACCTCGAGCGCGAGCGCGGGATCACGATCAAGGCCCAGGCAGTGCGGGTGGAGTACACCGCGAATGACGGCCGGCTCTACAGGCTGCATCTGATCGACACGCCGGGTCACGTGGACTTCACCTACGAGGTCTCGCGCTCGCTCGCCGCATGCGACGGCGCCCTTCTGCTCGTCGATGCCTCCCAGGGCGTGGAGGCGCAGACCGTGGCCAACACGTACCTCGCCGTCGACTCCGGCCTCGAACTGATCCCTGCGATGAACAAGATCGATCTTCCCGGCGCAGAGCCGGACCGCGTGGCGGGGGAGATCTCCGAGCTGATCGGCGTGGACCCGGATGGCGTGCTCCGCATCTCGGCGAAGACCGGCGACGGCGTGACCGAGCTGCTCGAGGCGCTCGTGGCACAGGTGCCGTCGCCCCAGGGCGATCTTGACGCGCCGCCGCGCGCGCTGATCTTCGACTCGGAGTTCGACCAGTACCGCGGCGTGATCGCGTACGTCCGAGTGGTCGACGGGACGCTCCGCAAGGACGACCCGATCGTCGCCATGCAGACGGGCACGCACGCGGAGATCGACGAGATCGGCTTCTTCGGTCCGCAGATGACCGCGGTTGACGCCCTGCACGCCGGCGAGGTCGGCTACGTGATCACGGGCATCAAGGACGTCTCGCATCTGCGCGTGGGCGACACGCTCACGACCAGGTCGAACGCCGCCAGCGAGCCGCTGCCGGGCTACCGCGAGATCAAGCCGATGGTCTTCTGCGGGCTGTTCCCAGTCGAGACGAACCAGTTCCCGGACCTGCGCGACGCGCTCGAGAAGCTCGAGCTGAACGACGCGGCGCTCACCTGGGAGCCCGAGACGAGCGAGGCGCTCGGGTTCGGCTTCCGCTGCGGCTTCCTGGGCCTGCTCCACATGGACATCGTGCGTGAGCGGCTCGAGCGCGAGTACGACCTGGAGCTGCTCGCGACCACGCCCACCGTCGAGTACGACGTGACCCTGACCGACGGCCGCGAGGTGGTCGTGCACTCGCCCTCGGACATGCCGGACCGCGCCGAGATCGCCGCGATCGAGGAGCCCTACATCCGCGCGACGATCCTCACGCCGAAGGAGCACGTGGGCGCCGTGATGGAGCTCTGCCAGGAGCGCCGCGGCACGCACGTGGACATGACCTTCCTGTCACAGGAGCGGGTGCAGCTCCACTACGACCTGCCGCTCGCAGAGATCGTGCTCGACTTCTTCGACCAGCTGAAGTCGCGCACCAAGGGCTACGCCTCGCTCGACTACGAGCTGATCGGCATGCGCGAGGGTGATCTCGTGAAGCTCGACATCCTCCTCTCGGGCGACAAGGTGGACGCGCTCTCGATGGTGGTCCACCGCGACAAGGCCTATCCCGCGGGCCGCGTTCTCACCGAGCGCCTGCGCAAGCAGATCCCGCGCCAGCAGTTCGAGGTGGCGATCCAGGCCGCGATCGGCGCGAAGATCATCGCCCGCGAGTCGGTGAAGCCGATGCGCAAGGACGTGATCGCCAAGTGCTACGGCGGCGACATCAGCCGCAAGAAGAAGCTTCTCGAGCGCCAGAAGGCCGGCAAGAAGCGGATGAAGCAGGTGGGTCGCGTCGAGGTGCCCCAGGAGGCCTTCCTCGCGGTGTTGGAGCTGTCCGGGGACGGCGACAGCTGATCGTCCTCGTGCACTCCGGCATCGCGAGCCCGGAGATGTGGGAGGGCTTCGACCTGCCGGGCGAGGTCCGGCGGCATGAGCTCACCGAAGCGCTGTCAGTCGAAGAGCCGGCCGCGCTCGTGGGTGCGTCCTACGGCGGTCTCGTCTGCATCGACTTCGCGGCCCGGCACCCGGAGCTGGTGACCGAGCTCGTTCTGCTGGATGCCCCGCTGCCGGATCACGACTGGTCGGAGGAGGTGATCACCTACGCGGACGAGGAGGAGCGCCTGCTCGAAGCCGGCGACCTCGACGCGGCGACCGAGCTGAATCTCTCCTTCTGGGCACCGAGCGTGGCCGACCGGCTCCGCCCGATGACGCGCTGGTCGCTCGAGCTCGAGATCGACGAGATCGAGGAGGTGGACCTGAGCGCCGTGCGCGCCCGGACCCTCGTGGCCGTGGGGGAGCACGACAAGCGGGACTTCCACGAGATCGCCGATCGCCTCGTGCGCGAGCTTCCCGGCGCCGAGCACGCTGTGATCGAGGGCGCTGGCCACCTGCCCGCACTGGAGCGGCCCGAGGCCACCGCCGCGCTCGTGCGCCGCTTCCTTGAGGGAAAAACCACCATTTAGGTGTCCCTTAACCGGCGGTCGTAAGTTGCCGCCCGATGAGTACGGACACCCTCACTCCGACGGCGCCCGCGCCCGATCCCACGCTGGACTCCCTCCAGCAGTTCCTCGACGGCATCGCCAAGACGCCGCTCCTGACCGCTGATCAGGAAATCGCGCTGGCGAAGCGCATCGAGCGCGGCGACCTCGTCGCCAAGGACCACATGACGCGGGCCAACCTGCGGCTGGTCGTCTCGATCGCCAAGCGCTACCGCAACCAGGGCCTGCCCTTCCTGGACCTGATCCAGGAGGGCACGATCGGCCTCGTACGCGCGGTCGAGAAGTTCGACTACCGCAAGGGCTACAAGTTCTCGACCTACGCCACCTGGTGGATTCGCCAGGCAATCTCGCGTGCGATCGCGGACAAGGGCCGGACGATCCGGATCCCGATCCACATCGACAACATCCTCAAGAAGCTCGACGGCGCCCAGCGCAAGCTGGAGGCCCAGGGCGACCGCGAGATCACCATCGAGGAGATCGCCGACATGGCTGGAGTCGATCCGGGCGAGGCGGACGTGATCATGCGCGCCGCCCAGCAGCTCGTGTCGCTCGACAAGCCGGTCGGTGACGACTCGGACGCCGCCCAGTTCGGCGACCTGATCCCGGACGAGAACTCGGCCTCCCCGTTCGACGAGGCGGTCGAGTCCATGCGCGACGAGCGCCTGAAGGCGTGCCTCGACAACCTGCCCTACCGCGACAAGCGCATCATCGAGCTTCGCTTCGGCCTCTGTGACGAGGGACCGCAGACGCTCGACAAGGTCGCCAAGCTGTTCCAGCTCACGCGCGAGCGCACTCGCCAGATCGAGGAGGCTGCCCTGCGCAAGCTCTCGACCCTGGCCGAGGCACAGGCGCTGCGCGAAGCGGCCTAGACGTCGCTCGCTGAGAGGGCTGGGTGGAGCGTGCCGCGGCCGGCGAGCGCGACCACGACGCCCGCGGCGCACGCGATTCCGGCGGTGGCGAGGGCCCAGTCCACGCTCACCTGCTCGGCGAGCAGGCCGGCGATCAGTGAGCCGGCCGCGGCGCCCATCACGTTCGCGACGATCTGCCACGAATAGGCCTCGGTCTGGGTGCCAGGGGGCGCCAGCCGGTCCACGAGCGCGTACTCCGTGGTGGCGAGCGGCGCCAGCGCGAAGCCGGTGAGCACGAGCAGCACACCCATCACGCCGATCGACGGAGCGAACGGCAGCGGCGCCGAGCCCAGGGCGAGCAGGACCATGAGGATCAGGAAGCGCTTCTCGACAGAGCTGGTCCAGGATCGCGCTCCGTACCAGAGCCCGCCTATCACGGAGCCGAGCGCCCACACCGTGATCAGCGGGCCGACCGCGCCGCGCGAGCCCTCCTCCTCCGCGAATGCGGGCAGCGCCACCTCGAGCGCTCCGAACGAGACCGCGGTCACGGCCCCCGCGAACACGAGCGTTCGTATGCCGGGCGAGCGGAGCGCCCCCGCTCGGGTGCGGTCAGCGTCCGCCTCCTGGGCGACGCTCCGGGCTGCCGGCGCGGTGGCGAACCCAAGCGAGGCGATGAGATAGAAGCCGGCGCACAGGAACATGCCCACGGCGGGACTCAGCGCCGTTGCGAGGCCCGCCGCGATCAGCGGGCCGATCACGAACACCAGCTCGAGCTGGATCGCGTCGAACGCGAACGCGCTCTCGAGCGTCTCCTCGGGCACGAGCTGCGACCACAGCGAGCGCATCGAGGCCGAGATCGGCGGGATCGTGGCGCCCTGGAGCGCGGCCAGGGCCACGAGCAGCCAGACGTCGGCGCCCGAGAGGATGCCGATCGCCTCGGCGCAGAGCATGAGCGAGGTCACCGCGCCGGTCACGAGGATCACCTGCCGTCGGCCCACGCGGTCCACGAGCCGGCCGACGAAGCCGGCCGTCACGCCCACGGCCAGAGCCTCCGCGCCCACCACGGCCCCGATCTGGCCGTACTGGTAGCCCTCCTCGCGCATCAGGAGGACCACGGACAGCGGCACGATCGCGAACGGCAGGCGCCCCGTGGTGGCGAACAGCGCCACCCGGGCGACGCCCGGAGTGCGCAGGACTTCGAGATATCGACCCAGCTTCACGGCGCATACACTGCCGAGCCGTGGCAGTGAACGCAGAGGCGACCGGAAAGACCTACCCGCCGTTCGAGTACGAGGTGGGCAAGGAGAAGATCCGCGAGTACGCGCACGCGGTCGGGGAGGACAACCCGATCTACTTCGACCGCGCGGCGGCGACCGAGGCGGGCTTCCGCGACATCGCGGCGCCGCCGATGTTCGCCGTCATCTACTCGTGGGGGGCGGTCGCGCTGCCCGCGCGTCGACCCGGAGGTGGAGCTCAACTTCGCCATGCTCGTGCACGGCGGCCAGGAGTTCGTCTGGGGCGAGCCCGTGTGCTCGGGCGACGTGATCAGCACGGTCGCGAGCGTGAAGGACATCCACGAGAAGGGCGGCATGGGCTTCTACGTGTTCGAGACGGTCTCCACCAACCAGGACGGCGCCGAGGTCGTGCGCGGCACCTGGACCAACATCGTCAGGGGCGTGTCGTGAACGTCGAGCTGAAGGTCACTCCGGACAAGTACCTGCCGCACCGCTACGCCGGTGCGTCGGGCGACTTCAACCCGATCCACATCGACGTGGACTTCGCGAAGCAGGTGGGCCTGCCCTCGAACATCCTGCACGGCCTCTACACGATGGCTCAGGTGGCGCGCGCGAACGTGAACGCCGCCGGCGGCGACCCGCGCAGCCTCAAGCGGTTGTCCGTGCAGTTCCGCGGAATGGGCTTTCCGGAGCAGGAGATCAAGGTGACCGGCAAGGTCAAGGAGGAGGGGGACGGCCGCGTGATCGTGGAGACCCAGGCGGAGCAGGGCGGCAAACGCATCATTCGCAACGCCGAAGCAGAGCTCGAAACGAGCTGAGCGCCGACGGTCGCCACAATAGGGGCGTGGCAATAACGCCCCGTCAGAGCTTCCTCCTGCGAAAGCTGGTCGAAGCGCACCGCGATCTCGACCAGCCGGTGGGGTCGAAGTGGATCGCCGATCAGGACGACGTGCCCTGGGGGCCGTCGACCGTCCGCGCCGAGCTCGCGAAGCTGGAGGACACCGGGCTGCTCGAGCACCCGCACACCTCCGCGGGGCGCGTCCCGACCGACCGCGGCTACCGGGTCTACGTCGACGAGCTGCTCGCGGCGGGCACGCTGCCGGTCCCCCGCAGGCCGCTCGAGCTCACGACCATGCGCCGCGAGGTCGACGACGCCATGCGCGCCACGAGCGAGCAGCTCTCGCAGGTCACCAACCTGCTCGCGCTTGTGACCGCCCCGCCGATCGAGACGGCCACGATCAGGCGCGTGGAGGTGCTGCTGCTCCAGCCGCAGGTGGCGATGGTCGTGGTGATCACGTCCACCGGCGGGGTCACGAAGCGGGTGATCTCGTACGACGCCCCGGTCGACCCCGGGCTCGTCGACTGGGCGGGCAGCTACCTGAACGAGGCGCTCGGCGGTCTCGACATCGGCTCGCGCGCGCTGCAGTCGCGTCTGGCGGCGCAGGAGCTGAGCGCGGCGGAGCTGGGCTTCCTCGCCACGCTCACCCCGGCCTTCACCGAGCTGGAGGACACCGCCGAGAACACACTCTTCGTCGAGGGCGCCGCTCGCCTGCTGTCCGAGCACCGCTTCCAGGAGCTGTCGCAGATCGGCGCGCTCATGGAGGTGCTCGAGCACCGCCGGGCGCTGCTCGGCGTGCTGCGCCAGTCGCTCGGCGAGCCGAGCGTCTACCTGCGCATCGGAAGCGAGAACGCCGCGCCCGAGCTGCAGACGCTCAGCCTGGTGGCCGCCAACTACGGGCTCGCGCGCCGCAACCTCGGCTCCGTGTCCGTGATCGGTCCGCTGCGCATGGACTATCCGGGCGCAATCATCGCGGTCCGCCAGGCCGCCTCGGAGCTGTCGCGCTTCGTCGCTGAGGTGTACGACGAATGAGGCGAGACCCGTACGAGGTGCTCGGCGTCGCTCGCGAGGCCGACGAGCAGGAGATCAAGAAGACGTTCCGGCGGCTCGCGCGCGAGCTTCATCCCGACGTGAACCGGCACGACCCGGAGGCGGAGGAGAAGTTCAAGGAGGCGGCGGAGGCCTACGAGATCCTCTCGGACGCCGAGCGCCGCGCCACCTACGACCGCTACGGCTTCGAGGGGCTCGACTCGCGCGGCTTCAGCTCGCAGGCGCACGGCTTTGGCTCGTTCGCCGACATCTTCGACGCGTTCTTCGGCGGTGACCCCTTCGGTGGCGCCTTCGGGCGCGGCGGTGCCGGACGCATCCAGGGCGGGGACCTGGCCGTGGAGGTCGAGATCTCGCTCGCCGAGGCGGCTGCCGGCAAGACGGTCGAGGTGGCGTACGAGCTGGTGGACGTGTGCGAGCACTGCCGCGGGAACGGCGCCGAGCCGGGCACGCCGATCGAGACCTGCCCGACCTGCGACGGCGCGGGCCGGGTGCGGGCGGTCACTCGGACGGCCTTCGGCCAGCTCGTGCGCGAGCAGGCGTGTGAGACCTGCGGCGGCGAGGGCCGCATCCCGACCGAGCCCTGCCACGAGTGCCAGGGACGCGGCCGCCGCGCGGTGCGCAAGAGCCTTCAGGTTGACGTCCCGCCGGGGATCGCCGACGAGCAGCGCATCCGCCTCAGCGGGCGCGGGCACGCCGGCGAGCGCGGCGGACCCGCCGGCGACCTCTATGTCCTGGTCCGGGTGAGCGAGGACGAGCGCTTCCTGCGCGACGGCAGCGACCTCGTGACGGTGGTGGACGTGCCGGCGCCCGCGGCCGCGCTCGGCACCACGGTGTCGGTGCCCACGCTGGACGGCGACGAGGAGATCGACGTGCCGGCCGGCACCCAGCCCGGGACGGTGATCACGCTGCGCGAGCGCGGGATGCCGACGCTCGGCCGCGGGCGCCGCGGCGACCAGCAGGTGGTGCTCAACGTGGTGATCCCGCGCAACCTCAGCTCGCGCCAGAGCGAGCTGCTCGAGGAGCTGCGCGAGTCGCTGACGACCGAGAACCTCGAGGAGCAGGCCGACGAGTCGTTGCTCTCGAAGGTCAGGCGGGCGCTCCGCTGATCCGCCTCGCCATAAGGGCGCCTGCCGAGCACGCCGAGATCGTGCTCGCCGAGTTGGTCGAGCTGGCGCCCGCGGGCTTCGAGCAGGTGGACGGCGACGGCTTCGTGGAGTTCGCGCTCTACGGCGCGCCGGGCGAGCTGCCCGCGCTCGCCACCGGTCCCGCCGACATCGGCGGCGTCCACGTCGAGGTCTCCGGCACGGAGGTTGGCGACGATTGGGCCGATCGCTGGCGCGAGTTTCACAAGCCGATCGCCGTCGGGCGCCTCTATATACGCCCGCCATGGAGCGAGCCGCTTGCAGACAGCATTGATGTGGTGATCGATCCCGCCCAGGCCTTCGGCACGGGCGCACACCCGACCACCCGCCTGAGCCTCGAGCTTCTCCTCGACCTCCCGCCGGCGCCGCTCGTGGACCTCGGGTGCGGCTCCGGGGTTCTCGCGATCGCCGCATCGAAGCTCGGCTTCACTCCCGTCACCGCCCTCGACCACGACCCGGCCGCCATCGACGCCACGCTCGACAACGCTCGCGCGAACGGCGTGACGCTCGACCGCGTGGAGCGTCACGACCTGCGCACCGATCCCGCGCCGGTCGCGCCGGTCATGACCGCGAACCTGATGCGCCCGCTGCTCCTCCGCGTGGCGGAGCTGTTGCCCGAGCAGCCCGAGACGCTGATCGTCTCCGGGCTGCTCGAAGGCGAGGAGGAAGAAGTGGCGGCGGCGTTCGCGTCGCTGCGCGAACGCCGCCGCGTACGACTACAGGGGTGGAGCGCCCTCCTGTTGACCCGGCCCTAGACGTTGCCCCCGTAACTAGGGCTTGCAGGCGTTTCTCCTCTGCGGTCGGACTCGGTATCGGCAGGGCGTCGGACCATCTTCCTAGGACATCCGTCCATGGCGTTCTGGCCCCGGATACGCTCCCGGACGTGCGCCTCGTCGACCTGTCCGCCCCGATCCGGCAGAGCCCGCCGGAAACCCCCGAGGTCCTGCGCACCGACATCGAGTTCAGCGGCCACGACGAGGGTGCCGTGATGATCGAAAGGCTGCTCGGCGTACCGGCCAGCCTGCTGCGCGACGGCGAGGGCTGGGCGGTGGAGACGTTCACCCGCTTCGGCACCCACAACGCCACCCACGTGGACGCGCCCTGGCACTACAACTCGCGCATCGGGGGCGAGCCCGCGCAAACGATCGACGAGCTTCCGCTCGACTGGTTCTTCGGCCCCGGCGTCGTGCTCGACATGTCGGCCAAGGAGGAGGGCGAGACCATCGACGTCGCGGACGTCGAGGCCGAGCTCGATCGCATCGGCCACGAGCTGCGTGAGCGCGACATCGTGCTCGTGCGCACCGGCCGCGACGCGTTCGTCGACGAGCCGGGCTACATGGCCCTCGGCCCGGGCGTGACCGTCGACGCGACCCGCTGGCTCTACGAGCGCGGTGTGCGCGTGATGGGCATCGACGCCTGGGGCTGGGACGGGCCGCTCCACCTCCAGGCGCAGGCGGCCCTCGAGTCAAACGAGCGCGGGGTGTTCTGGGCGGCCCACCAGGCGGACCTGCCCTACTCGCAGATCGAGCGGCTCGTGAACCTGGGCGAGCTCCCCTCAACGGGCTTCCAGGTGGCCTGCTTCCCATTGAAGGTCGTGGGCGCGAGCGCAGCGCCGGCACGGGTCGTGGGCATCGTCCCGGACTGAGGCTCAACACGTTGCGTCCCACTATGGGACGTTTTGTGTTGAGCCTCCCGCCAGGCGGCGCGGGCTCCCTCTCAATGCTGCTGTTCAGCGGCCCCGCTGGCCACCTCCGCCAGCGGCCACAGGTCGCGCCACTCGTAATCCGGCCGCTCCGGCCCCGGTGCCGGCACGCCACCCCGGTTCACCCACGCCGTCCGCAGCCCGTGCCGCTGGGCGGCCGCCAGGTCGTATTTGAAGCCGAACGCCACGTGCAGGATCTCCTCCGGGGCCGCGCCGATCGCGCGCAGGGCGTGCTCGAAGGGAGCGTCCGCGGGCTTGTAGGCCCGGCAGTCCTCGGCCACGGTCACGCCGTCGAACTCGACCTCGAGGTGGCGGAGCGAGTGGTCGATGATCGCCCGGTCCGTGTTCGAGATGATCCAGAGGCGGAGCCCCGCCTCCTTTGCCGTGCGTAGCGCCTGCACGGTGTCGGGGAACGGCTGCCAGCTCTCCATCGAGCGAGCGAGCGCCTCGCCATCGCGGTCGTTCCAGCGGTAGCCCCGCTCGCCGGCCCATTCGGCAAGGCTGTCGGCCAGCACCTCGCGGTAGCCGCGGTAGTCGCCATGGAGGCGCTCGAACTGCAGTTCCTCCCAGCGCGCGCGCAGCTCGCGGCCGGGCGGCGGGTGCGGTTCGTGGCGGCGAGCGATCTCGTATAGGAAGGCGGCCGCGCCACCCTCCCAGTCGATCAGCGTGCCGTAGCAGTCAAATGTCGCGACTCGAACCGGTTCCATACCTACACTTGGAGAGGATGTCGTTGCTGAATCAGGTGCAGGATGACGTGAAGACCGCCATGAAGGCGGGCGAGCGCGAGCGCGTGCATGCGCTTCGCATGATCGCGGATGCCCTTCAGAAGGCCGAGAAGGACAACGGCGCGGACCCCGTGGAGGTCCTCCAGCGCGAGCGCAAGCGCCGCCTGGAGGCCGCCGAGGCGTACCGCGACGGCGGCCGCACGGATGCCGCCGAGGCCGAGGAGCGCGAGGCCGAGATCATCACGGCGTACATGCCGGAGCAGCTCTCGGACGAGGAACTGCGCGCCATCGTGGGCGACGCCGTGGCCGAGTCGGGCGCCTCGTCTCCTCAGGAGATGGGCAAGGTGATGTCGCTGGTGATGCCGCAGGTGAAGGGTCGCGCGGACGGGAAGCGGGTAAGCGCGGCGGTGAAGGAGATGCTGACGCCCTAGTGCGCATCCAACTCGAGCTTCCGAATGAGGTCGCCGCCGAGCTCGCCGGGCCCGGCGACGCGGTGATGAAGACCCTCGAGGAGCACCTCGACTGCGAGGTCTTCCTGCGAGGGAACGTGCTCACGCTCGACGGTGACGACAACGCCGTGGCAACCGCCCGCACGGTCGTGCGCGAGATGTCCGACCTGGTCCGCCAGGGCCACGAGATCGCTCCCGGCACGATCGAGGCCATCGCCGGCGCGCTCGACCGCCACGAGAGCCCGAGCCGCATCCTCGAGGACGTGGTCTGGCGCCACCGCGGCCTGAAGGTCGCCCCGAAGACGGTGAACCAGAAGCGCTACGTGGACGCCATCAGGCGCTCCACGATCACGGTCGGCGTCGGCCCGGCCGGCACCGGCAAGTCGTTCCTCGCTGTGGCGATGGCCGTGGCGGCGCTCTCGCGCCGGGAGGTCAACCGCATCGTGCTCACACGCCCCGCCGTCGAGGCGGGCGAGCGCCTCGGCTTCCTGCCGGGCGACATCGCGGCGAAGGTGGACCCCTACCTGCGCCCGCTGTTCGACGCCCTCTACGACATGCTCGAGCCCGAGAAGGTGAACCAGCACCTGGAGCGCGGAGTGATCGAGGTCGCGCCGCTGGCCTTCATGCGTGGCCGCACGCTGAACGACTCGTTCATCATCCTCGACGAGGCGCAGAACACGAGCCCGGAGCAGATCAAGATGTTCCTGACTCGGCTCGGCTTCAACTCCAAGATGGTCGTGACCGGCGACATCACGCAGATCGACCTGCCGAAGGACCAGCGCTCCGGGCTCGTGATGATCGCCGACATCCTCAAGGACGTGGACGGCATCGAGTTCGTGCGCTTCGGCGGCGAGGACGTTGTGCGACACAAGCTCGTGCAGCGCATCGTCGCGGCGTACAGCGAGTACGCGGAGCAGCAGGCGCCGCCCCTCCGCCAGGCACGCCGGCAGCAGGGTTAACAACCCTGGTCGAGCTGGACCTCATCGACGCTCCGGAGGAGTTCCGCCGACCCGCCCTCACAGCACTGGCCGCGGCCGGGGTCGAGGACGGCCACCTGGCGGTGCAGCTGGTGGACGCGGACGCCATCCGCGCGCTCAATCGCGAGCACCGCAACCTCGATCGCCCCACCGACGTGCTCTCCTTCCCGGTGGACGAGGGCGGCCCGTCGGCCGGCCCGCGCGAGCTCGGTGATGTCGTGATCTGTGCGGAGCACACGGAGGACCTGATCGAGGCCGTGGTCCACGGCGTGCTCCACCTGTGCGGGTACGACCACGAGAGCGACGACGGCGAGATGCTCGCGCTGCAGCGGCGCGTGCTGGAGGACGTATGAGCCGCTCCGGCTTCGTGGCACTCGCGGGACGGCCGAACGCGGGAAAGTCGACGCTCGTGAACCAGATCGTCGGCGGCAAGGTCGCGATCGTGTCCGACAAGCCCCAGACGACCCGCCGCGAGATCCGCGGCGTGGCGAGCGGTGAGGACTGGCAGCTGGTGCTGGTGGACCTGCCCGGCGTGCAGCGCCCGCGCGACGCGCTCACCGAGCGGATGCAGCGCCAGGTGGAGCGCACGCTCGCGGATGCCGACGCCGCGCTGTTCGTGCTCAACGGCGAGCAGGAGATCGGCGCAGGCGACCGCTTCATCGCGGGCGCGCTGAAGACGACCGGCGTGCCGACCGTGACCGTGCTCAACAAGGTGGACAGGCTCGACACCCCGCGCACCGTGAAGGCGCTGTCCGCGGCCGCCGAGCTCGACGTCCAGGGCGAGCTGTTCCCGATCAGCGCGATTAGCGGCGCGGGAGTCGGCCCAGTGGTGGAGCATCTCGTCTCGCTCATGCCGGAGGGCCCGTTCCTCTATCCGCCCGAGGAGACGAGCGACCAGTCGCTCGAGGTTCGGCTCGCCGAGCTGGTGCGCGAGCAGGTGCTGCTGCGCACGCGCGAGGAGGTGCCGCACTCGGTGGAGGTCGAGATCGACGAGATCGAGGAGCGTGAGACCGACGGCCTGCTGATGATCCGGGCACGCGTGTGGGCGGAGACCGAGTCGCAGAAGGGGATCCTGGTCGGCTCGGGGGGCCGGATGGTGCGGGCGGTGGGCACGGCTGCCCGCAAGGAGATCGAGGGCCTCCTCGACCGTCGCGTGCACCTCGATCTCAACGTGCGCGTGCGCAAGGGCTGGCGCCGCGACGAGGGACTTCTGGACCGCCTGGGCATCGAGTGATCGAGCGGATTCATGCGTTCATGCGGCGCGCCGAGGAGGGCGTCTGCGATCAGGTGGTCACGACCGAGCACGGCACCGCCCTGCTCACGCCGAGCCTCCCGCTCGTGTGGCAGGTCAACGCGATCCGCGTCGAGGACCCGCACGCGACCGTCGCGCAGCTCACGGCGGAGGCCGACCAGGTTCAGGCCGCCTTCGGCCACCGCAAGCTCGTCATGCACGACGAGCGGATGGGGGAGCGTCTCGCCCCGGAGCTCGAAAAGGCCGGCTGGAACGTCTACCGAGTGTTGATCATGCTCAGGCGGCGCCCGGCCGACCGCACCCAACAGCCCAGCGCCGGCGCGGAGGTGAGTCGCGACGTCGGGGCGGCGGCGCTTGCCGCCTTCCGGCGCGAGCAGCCGTTCGGCTGGCAGGACGAGGCGGTGCGCCAGCTCGCAGAGATGGACGACCGCTACACGGGTGTGGTCGCCGCGCGTGACTTCGCCTCGCCGCCCGACGATCCCGCCTGCGCGTGCCGGCTCTATACCCACGGCGGCCTCGGCCAGGTGGACGAGGTGGGCACGCTCGAGGCGCGCCGCGGCCGCGGGCACGCGCGCGCGGCCGTGGCCGCTGCCGCCGACGCGGCCAGCGCGAACGGCTGCGAGCAGGTGTTCATGGTCACCGACGCCGCCGACTGGCCCCAGGAGCTCTACCGCCGTCTCGGCTTCGATGAGATCGGCGCCACGTACGAGTTCCTCAAGCTGCCGATATCGAGCCGCTGACGACGCGCAGCAATACTTAGCCCGTGGACCTACTGCCCTGCATAGTCCAGGACGCCCGCACCGGCGAGGTGCTCACGCTCGCGTACATGAACGACGAGGCGCTCGAGCGCACCCGCGAGACGGGCGAGATGTGGTTCTGGTCGCGCTCGCGCAACGAGCTGTGGCACAAGGGGGCGACCTCCGGGAACGTCCAGAAGCTCAAGGAGCTGCGGCTGGACTGCGACGAGGACGCGATCCTCGCGCTGGTCGAGCCAGCCGGCCCGGCGTGCCACACGGGCGAGCGCACCTGCTTCCACAACGGCGAGCTCGATCCGGTGCCGGCCGAGGCGCTCGCGGTGCTGGCTCGCACCATCGAGGCACGCCGAGGGGCCGACACCTACACGGGATCCCTTTTGGCTGACGGCGAGCTGGTGGGGGCGAAGGTCCAGGAGGAGGCCGAGGAGGTGGTGCGGGCGGCGCGCGACGAGTCCGACGAGCGCGTGGCGGAGGAGGCGGCGGACGTGCTCTACCACCTGGCCGTCCTGCTGGCCGGGCGCGGGGTGGAGCTGGCCGACGTCTACGAGGTCCTGAATGAGCGTCGCCGCGGCTGACATCGAGCTGACTCCCTCGCTCGAGGAGACGCGCGAGCTCGCGCGCGAGCACACGCTCGTGCCGGTGCGCCACACCTTCATCGCCGACTGCGAGACGCCGGTGTCGGCGTATCTGAAGCTGCGCGGGGACGGTCCCTCGTTCCTGCTCGAATCGGCCGAGCAGGGCCAGCAGGTGGGGCGCTGGTCTTTCCTCGGCTTCCGCCCGCGCGCCGTGATCCGACTCGACCGCGGCGAGCACCCGGACCCCTACACGGCCGTTGCCGAGGAGCTCGCGCGCTACCGGATCGCGCCGCTCGACGGACTGCCGCCGTTCGCCGGGGGCGCCGTGGGGATGTTCGGATACGACCTCGTGCGGAGCGCGGAACCGAGCGTCGGCGAGCCGAACCCCGACGACACCGGGATGCCAGAGCTCGCGGTGATGATCACCGACGTGCTGCTGGCCTTCGACCACCTGCGCCACGAGGTCACCGTGCTCGCCAACGTCATCGCCGAGGGCGATGTGGAGCAGGCCTACCAGGAGGCCGCAACGGCCATCGCGGACGTGCGCGAGCGGCTGCGCGGTCCGGTGCCGCAGGTGGGCGTGGGCCGCACCGACCCGCCGAGCTTCAGCTCGAACCTGGGCTCCGACGGCTACGCGGCGGCGGTCGAGCGCGCCAAGGAGTACATCCGCGCGGGCGACGTCTACCAGGTGGTCCCGAGCCAGCGCTGGAGCGCCGACTGCCCGGTGGACGCCTTCTCGATCTACCGCGGCCTGCGGGCGATCAATCCGAGCCCGTACATGTACTTCCTCGACTTCGAGGACTTCGAGATCGCCGGCGCGTCGCCGGAGGCGCTCGTGACCGTCACTGGACGGAACGTCCGCCAGCGCCCGATCGCGGGCACGCGCCCGCGCGCCGACTCCGTCGAGCAGGATCTCGAGCGCGGGCGGGAGCTGCTCGCCGACCCGAAGGAGCGCGCCGAGCACGTGATGCTCGTGGACCTCGGCCGCAACGACCTCGGGCGGGTGTGCGAGTACGGCTCGGTCACCGTTGACGAGCTGATGACCGTGGAGACCTACTCGCACGTGATGCACATCGTCTCCTCGGTGTCCGGCACGCTCAACCCGGGCGTGTCCCCGATGGACGCGCTGCGGGCGTCGCTGCCGGCCGGCACGCTCTCGGGCGCACCCAAGATCCGCGCGATGCAGATCATCGACGAGCTCGAGCCCGTCGGGCGCGGCCCCTACGGCGGCGCCGTGGGCTACCTCTCGTACACGGGCGACCTCGACACCTGCATCTACATCCGCTCCGCGCTCGTGAAGGACGGGCAGGTGCACCTGCAGGCGGGCGGCGGCATCGTCGCGGACTCGGACCCCGCGTACGAGGTGCGCGAGACCGAGGCCAAGGCCGGCGCTGTGATGGACGCGATCCGGCTCGCCTGTGACCAGGGGGACTGGGCATGACGAGCGTGCTCGTGGTCGACAACTACGACTCGTTCACCTACAACCTCGTCCAGTACCTGGGCGAGCTTGGGGCTGACGTGGAGGTCGTGCGCAACGACCTCCCCGAGCTGCTCGAGCGCAGCCCCGACCGCGTGATCGTGTCGCCCGGCCCCTGCACGCCGGCGGAGGCCGGCCTCTCACAGGACGCGATCCGCCGCTACGCCGAGGCCGGCGTGCCGGTGCTGGGCGTGTGCCTCGGGCATCAGGCGCTGGCCGCCGAATACGGCGGCCGGGTGGTGCGCGGCGAGCCCGTTCACGGCAAGACTGCCGAGGCCGAGCACGACGGCAGGACGATCTTCGACGGCCTCGAATCACCGCTCGTGGTCGGCCGCTACCACTCGCTTGTCGTGGACCCCGAGCTGCCGGACGAGCTGGAGGTATCCGCTCGGTCCGGCGAGGTGATCATGGGCCTCCGCCACCGCGACCTGCCCCTCGAGGGCGTGCAGTTCCACCCGGAGTCGGTGCTCACCCCGCACGGAAAGTCGATACTGAAGAACTTCCTGGGATGAAACGGTTTGCTCTCCTCGTCGTCCTGATCACCTCCCTGGCCGGGGCGGGTGATGCCTTCGCGGCGGTCGTGCTGATCAAGCCGGACGGCCCCGACCCGGAGCGGACTCGCATTCCACCGACCTTCACGGTGCGCTGGGAGAACCTCACCGCCACGCCGCAGCGCGTCGAGAGCATCGGGCAGCCCGACTTCGACCCGGTCGGCGTGCCCGCCGGCGGCGCCGGCGAGCGGCGCTTCAACCGCGTGGGCAGGTACCGGTACCGGCTGAGCGCGACCGGCCAGGAGGGCGTGGTGATCGTGGGCGCCGCGCGTCGGCGTCCGCGCCCGCGCGGCCACGGCTGCAGCCGCCGGGAGGTGTTCCTCTACAACGTGACGGCCCGCGGCAGCAAGAGCGGCAGCGAGACCTGGGAGCCGCGATACGAGCTGAAGGGAGCGTTCACGCTCTCCTACAGCTACGTCACCCGCTACCCCTCGGTCGCGGTCGTCGTGGACCACGACTGCTTCGGTGGTAGGCGGTTCCGCGCGCGCCAGGTGGGCACCGGAACGCTGAACGATTACAACTGGAGTGACCAGGTTGAGAACGCCGACCCGCGGAACGAAGGCGCGATTCCATGCTCGTTCGACGAGGAGAGCGGCGGGCTTGCCGCGCTGATAAAGGTGGACGGCGACCTTGCTGAGGAGGGCAATTGGTCGCTCTCGGTCGAGAGCCGTCTCGAGCAGAGCCAGAGCACCGCACTCGGCGATCTCGTGGCGGCGTCGCGGGACGCCGTATGCGACAAGGGCCACCTCACCAACTCGCGCGTCTTCGACCTGCTCCCCGGCCACGGCACCGTGCCGATCTGGGAGGACCGCTACCGGATCGGTCCGCTGAGGCTCGACCCGCCCGGCCTCTATATGCCCGGTCAGTTCGGCTGGTCCGGTCGCCGGCGTCCGCCGGAGGCGGTGCGCGCGCTCGCCAGCGGGCGCGCCTTCACGGTGAACAGCGGTCTCAAGCGCTACCAGGGCACGAGCATTCAGACGACGGCGGAGGCCACCGCCGCGATGAAGGTCACGTTCAGCCGCCGCCGCTGATGCCGAACGACGTGCTCACAGACGCCATCGACCGGGTGGCGAGCGGCGAGGACCTCGCGCCGAGCGATGCCTCCCGCGTGCTCGCCGAGATCGTGGACGGAAACGCCTCGGAGGCCCAGGCCGCCGCATTCCTGATCGCCCTGCGCACGAAGGGCGAGACGGTCGGGGAGATCGCCGGCCTCGCTGCGGTGCTGCGCGAGCGCTCGGTCAAGGTCGAGGCCGGGGACGACCTGGTCGACACGGCCGGGACGGGCGGTGGGCGTCCCACCTTCAACGTCTCCACAACCGCGGCCTTCGTCGCCGCGGGCGCCGGCTGCCGGGTGGCCAAGCACGGCAACCGCTCCGCCACGAGCCAATGCGGGTCGGCGGACGTGCTCGAGGCGCTCGGGGGCCGGATCGACCTGGCGCCGGAGGCGGTGGCCGACTGCATCGGCGAGATCGGCTTCGGGTTCATGTTCGCGCCGCTTCACCACCCGGCGTTCAAGCACATCGTGCCGGTGCGCAAGGAGCTGGCCGTGCGCACGATCTTCAACTTCCTCGGTCCGCTCACGAACCCGGCCGGTGCGCTGCGGCAGGTGATCGGCGTCTCCGATCCCGGGAAGATCGAGATCATGGCCGCGGCGCTCGGAGAGCTTGGGGCGGAGCGGGCGCTGGTAGTGTCGAGCGCCGATGGTCTGGACGAGTTCTCCGTCTCCGGAGCAACCCGCGTAGTGGAGCTGAGAGACGGGCGTCTGAGCAGCTACGAGGTCACGCCCGATCAGGTCGACATCGAGCTCTCGGCCGACGGCGCGGTGGGCGCCGGCACGCCTGAGCAGAACGCGCAGGTGCTGCGCGACGTGCTCTCCGGGACGGCCGGCACAGAGCGCTCGCTCGCGGTTCTGAACGCGGGCGCCGCAATCTACGTGGCGGGTCGCGCAGACTCGCTCGCCGACGGCGTGCGAGCCGCGGAGCGCTCGATCGACGACGGAGCCGCCGCAAGCGTGCTGGAGCGCTGGGTGGGGGCGACCGCCGCGTGATCCCGCGCCTGGACGACATCGTCGACGCCACGCGCGACGCCCTGAAGCGGCGGCAGCGCGAGCACCCGCTGTCCGAACTCGAGGCGCAGGTCGAGACCGGGCGCGAGGGCCGCCCGTTCGCCGAGGCGCTGTCGCGTCCGGGCACATCGCTGATCGCGGAGCACAAGCGCCGCTCGCCGTCCGCGGGTGCGCTCGCGCCGAACGGCGCGAGCTGTGCCGAGATCGTCCAGGCGTACGAGCGCGGCGGCGCGGCGGCCGTGTCGATCCTCACCGAGGAGATGCACTTCGGCGGGTCGCTCGCGGACCTGCGCGAGGCGCGCGCCGCCACGGAGCTGCCGATCCTGCGCAAGGACTTCACGATCGACCCGTACCAGCTCTACGAGGCCAAGCTCGCCGGCGCGGACGCGGTCCTGCTCGTGGTGGGCTCGCTCGACGACTCGAGGCTCGCCTCGCTCTACGCGCAGGCGCGGCAGCTCGATCTCGACGCACTGGTGGAGATCCACGACGACGAGGAGCTCGAGCGGGCGCTGGAGCTCGACTTCGACGTGATCGGGATCAACAACCGCAACCTCGAGGACTTCAGCGTCGACCTCCAGCGCACCTTCGACCTGCTCGCCGACGTGCCGGCAGGCAAGGTCGTGGTATCCGAGTCGGGCATCCACCACCGCGACCAGATCGAAGAGCTCGAGCAGGTCGGGGTGGACGCGGTGCTGATCGGAGAGGCGCTGATGCGCTCGCCCGACCCCGAGATGGCCGCGCGCGAGCTCACGCACTCGACCGATCCTGGCGCGGAACCCATCGGGCCGGGTTAGGCGTATCCCTACCATGGTGGTGCATGTCGACCGTCCCTGAGCTCGACCCGCCCGCGGTAGCAGAGCTCGGCGCGCGCCTCCGGGACAACATCGCACGCGCGGTAAAGGCTCCGGACTCCGTGATCCGAGACGTGCTCGTGGCGCTCTTCGCCGAGGGCCACGTTCTGATCGAGGACTATCCGGGAGTTGGCAAGACGGCGCTCGCCCGCGCGCTCGCCCGTTCGATCGAGGCCGAGTACGCGCGCATCCAGTGCACGGCCGACCTGCTGCCGGCCGACGTCGTGGGCACGAACGTCTACAACCAGCGCGAGAACCGCTTCGAGTTCCGCCCGGGTCCGGTGTTCGCGAACGTCGTGCTCGTGGACGAGGTGAACCGCGCCTCGCCAAAGACGCAGTCCGGGCTGCTCGAGTGCATGCAGGAGCGCCACGTGACGGTCGACCGGCACACGCACGAGCTGGCGCGCCCGTTCATCGTCGTCGCCACGCAGAATCCGGTCGAGTACGAGGGCACCTACCCGTTGCCAGAGGCGCAGCTCGATCGGTTCATGGTGCGCGTCTCGCTCGGCTACCCAACGGCGCAGCAGGAGAGCGACATGCTGATGGACCACGCCGAGAGCGACCGCGTGCTCGACCTCGAGCCCGTGGCCGACGTGGCAGGCATCCTCGCCGCGCAGTCCGCGGCCGCGGCGGTCCACGGAAGCGAGGCGCTGCGCCGCTACGTCGTCGCGATCTCGGACGCCACGCGCGCCGACCCGCGTGTGGAACTCGGTGCGAGCCCGCGCGCCGGCCTGATGCTGTTCCGCGCCGCGAAGGCCTACGCGGCGCTCGACGGCCGCGACCACGCGCTCCCGGACGACGTGCAGAAGCTCGCCGGGGCCGTGCTCACCCACCGCCTTCTGCTCGCACCCGGCACCGGTGCCGACGAGCGCGCCGTGGTGGTCGGCGACGCGCTGGAGCGGGTTCCCGCGCTCTGACGGGCTGATGCTCCGGCCCCTCCTCACGGCGCTGCTCGGAGTGGCGCTGTGCCTGGCCGGAGGAACGTTCGACACGGCGTCGCTGTACGTGCCCGGGGTGGGTCTCGTGGTGCTGTCGGTCGGCGCGGTCGTCTGGGTGTTGCTGGCGGCCAACGGTGCCACGGTCGTGCGGGTGCCCGGGCCGCACACGGTCGTCGAGGAAGAGCCCTATCCGCTGCGGGTTGAGGTGCGCAGCGGGGTGCTGCCGCCGCCCGGCGGCGAGCTGCTGGAGCCGCTGCTCGGCTGGCCGGTGCCGGTGGCCGGGCGATGGTCACGGCGGCTCCGCATCAACGTGCGCTTCTCCCGGCGCGGACGGCGCGTACTCGAGCCCGAGCTGCTCGTGATTCGGGACCCGCTGCACCTCTTCTCACGCGAGCTCCAGGGCCGGGGCGGGGAGGAGGTGCTCGTGCTTCCGCGGGTCGAGCCGGTGACCGCGCCAGGCGGCGGCGGCGCGGGCGCCGGTGCGCAGGCCGGGATGGGCGCGCAGCCGAGCCTCTCAGGGCGCCGGCTCGACGCCTCCGCGGCGGAGCTCGAGATCGATGGCCTGCGCGCGTACCGAGAGGGCGCGCCGGCGTCGCGCATCCACTGGCCGTCCGTCGCTCGCCATGGCGAGATGCTCGAACGCCGTCTGGTAGCGGAACTCGACTCGGCCCCGCTGATCGTGATGGACCCCTCGGGTCCGGCTGACGAGGAGGCTCTCGACATGGCGGTGCGGGCCGCCGCGTCGCTGTGCGTGTGGCTCGCCCGGACCGACGGTTGCGCTGTGCTCCTGCCGGGCGACCGTCGGCCGATCGACATCAGCCATGACCTCGGATCGTGGCCGGCGGTGCACGCGCGCCTCGCCCTCGTGGAAGAGGGGGCCGCTCCGGCCGGCGGCATCCTCGGGCCGCGCGGGGGTGCGGTGATCTGGGTCACCGGAGCCGACCTTCGCACCACGCCACGGGCCCTCGCGCGCCTGCCAGCCGGGTCGCGGTACGTGGTGACACCCGGCGCGCTTCCCGGCGTCCGGCCCGCATTCGAGGTGGCGGGCTGCACGGGCTGCCTCGTCGAAAGGGCGCGGCGCGCCACGGGCACCCGGAGCGCGGCATGAGCGGCGTCGTTGGCCGCACCCCGGCGCCCGCGGCGGCAGGCGCTCCGCCGATCGCGACCGGCAGCGCGCGTTCCGCCGCAGCCGTCGCGCGCGACTCGCTCTCCATGCGGCTGATCGCATTCGCTGCCCTGGGCGCGTTCGCCGCGGCGCACTGGGGTCTGCTGGTCAAGGACCCACCCGTCGGCCGCACGCTGCTCGTGCTGCTTGTGGCCACCGGCGGCGCCGCCGCACTCGGGTTGCTTCCGCGCGCGCCGCTCCCGCGGCCGGCGCTGCACGCGCTCGCCGCCGCGATCGGCCTCGCGATGCTTGCGCTTGGCCTGATGGCGGCCGGCCTTCCCGGACGCCTGCTGCTCCCCGCCCACTGGGGCGAGCTCGCGGACGGACTCGACCGCGGCCTGGCCGGGATGCAGGAGGTGACCTGGCCCTACGACGGACCCGACACCTGGATCCGGCGCAGCATCCTGCTCGGTGTCCCGGCGCTCCTCACCGTCGCGGCGATGCTGGCCTTCTGGCCCGCCCGCCGTGGTGTCGCGGCGCTGCGCATAGCCGGGCTCGTGACCCTGCTGATCCTGTACGGCACCCCGGTGACCGAGAACGACCCCGGCGCTCCGGCGCTGCGCGGCCTCGTGCTCCTGCTGCTGGTCGGGGCCTGGCTGTGGCTCCCGCGCATGCCGCAACGCGAGGCGGGGGTGGGCGCTGCCGTGGTGGCGAGCGTCGGAGTGCTGACGCTCCCAGTGGCTGCCGCGCTCGACGGCGATCGTGCCTGGTGGAACTACGGGGCCTGGAGCCTGTTCGGCAAGGGCGAGACGATCACGTTCGACTGGAACCACGAGTACGGCCCGCTCGACTGGTCGCGGGCCGGGGCCACGGTGCTGAACGTGAAGTCGGACCGGCCGCATTACTGGAAGGCCGAGGTACTCGACTCCTTCGACGGGCTGCGCTGGGTGCGCTCCGCGGAGGCGGACGACAACCGCTTCGGCCCCGACGTGCCGTTCTCGGAGTCGAATCCCGAGGGCCGCTGGAACTACAACGAGTACAACCCGAACTGGGACGAGCGCATCCGCTTCACGGTCCGCTCGCTGTCCAGCGACATGGTCGTGGGCGCCGGCATCACGGTCCGGGTGGACGGCGTGGGCGGTGCCCGGCCAAGCTCCGACGGAACCACGCGGCTGAGGCGGGGGGTGACGCTCGAGAAGGGCGACTCGTACTTCGTCCGTGCCTACGCGCCGAATCCCACCAAGGCGCAGCTGGAGGGCGTGCCGACGGGCTACTCGTCGAAAGCAAGGTCGCCTACACACAGGTCCAGCTCCCCAACCCGGGCGAGAGCGCCACGGAGGGCCTGGGCCTGCAGGGCGACGCGGCTCGCCAGCGGGCCGCCCTGGCGCGCGACAACGTGTTCGTGCCGCTGCGCGGCGACCCCTCGAGCGGCTGGGGGCCGCGTGCCGAGGTCGCGATCCGAAACTCGCCCTACGAGCGCATGTACGACCTCACGCAGACGCTCACCTCAACTCAGCCGACGGCGTACGCCGCCGTCAAGAACGTCGAGCGCTATCTGCAGGACACGTTCACGTACTCCGAGCGCGTGCCCACGCGGCCGATCCCGCTGATGGGCTTCCTCTACGACGACAAGCGGGGCTACTGCCAGCAGTTCTCAGGCGCCATGGCGCTGATGCTGCGCATGGCGGGCATCCCGTCGCGCGTGGCCGCGGGCTTCTCTCCGGGCTCGTTCAACAAGGACAGCGGCGAGTTCCGGGTCCGGGACCTCGACGCCCACTCCTGGGTGGAGGTCTGGTTCCAGGGCATCGGCTGGGTGCCGTTCGACCCCACTCCCGCGCGCTCGCCGGCGCAGTCGCAGTCGAGCGCCCTCGCCACGAGCGCGGCGGCCGCCGACGCGGGCGAGGTGCGCCAGACGCGCGCCGGCGTGGCGGCCTCCGAGCGCGGCACGGACACGGGCGCCGGCCTGGGGTCTGAGGACGGAAACAGCTGGCTCGTGCCGGTGCTCCTGCTGCTGCTGGCGGTGCCGCTCGTTGCAGGCGTGGTCATGCTGGGAAATCGCGTGCGCCGCCTGCGCACGCTCGGGCCCGACGAGCTCGCCGAGGTTCAGCTCTCGGAGCTGCGGCGCGCGCTCATTCGGCTGGACTGGGACCTTCCGGCGTCAACCACGTTGCTGGGGCTCGAGCGGCGGCTCGGGCGCTTCGCGGGACCGGCGTCTGAGGCCTATGCAAAGGGTCTGCGCGGGCACCGCTACGACCCGCGCGCGCCGGCCGCGCCTGGCCTGGGCCAGCGCAGGGCCGTGCGCAGGGAGCTCAGCCGGGGCAGCCTGTTCGACAGGTTGCGCGGCCTCGTGGCGATCCCTCCGGGCGCGCCACGGTCGTTAAGACATTTACCCCACCGTAAGGTCGGCGCACTAAACCTCCCTGCATGACCACAAAGAGCCCGCTCGCCAACCTCGCTTCAGCTGTACTCGGCGGCCTGATCGTGCTGGTCATCGGCGCGGTCCTGATCGCCACCGATGTGATCGACACTGGCGACACCACAACCGTGGTGCGCGAGACGCCCACGACGCAGCCGACCAACGCCTCCACCGCGAGCACCGGCCGCACCCCCGGCGAGATCTACAAGGAGGAGGGGCGCGGTGTGGTCTTCATCCAGTCCGATGGCGTGACCACGGACAGCGACTCTCCGTTCGGCGGTCCTCAGCAGGGGACCGCGACCGGCTCGGGCTTCGTGGTCGACGAAGACGGCACGATCATCACCAATGCTCATGTGGTCGAGGGCGCGGACAGCGTCCAGGTTCGGTTCGACGAGAACGGCGAGTTCGTCGACGCCGACGTCAAGGGCGTGGACACGTCCACCGACATCGCCGTCCTCAAGATCAATCCCTCGGACGTGAGCGGCGGCCTCACGCCGATCCCGCTGGGCGACTCCTCGAAGGCGCAGGTCGGCGACCCGGTGATCGCGATCGGCAACCCCTTCGGCTACAGCCGCACGGTCACCACGGGCATCGTCTCCGGGCTCCAGCGTGAGATCCAGGCGCCGAACGGCTTCACGATCCCCGACGTGATCCAGACCGACGCGTCGATCAATCCCGGCAACTCGGGTGGTCCGCTGCTGGATGCGAACGGCCGCGTGATCGGCATCAACTCGCAGATCGCAACAGGCGGCGGGCAGGGCTCGGTGGGCATCGGCTTCTCCGTCCCGGTCAACACGGCGAAGCGGCTGCTGCCGGACCTGAAGGCCGGCGAGACCGTGCAGCACGCTTACCTCGGCGTGCAGATGCAGGACGTGACCGACCAGCTCGCGGAGGACCTCAACCTGGCCGCCGACAAGGGCGCGCTCGTGGTCGAGGTCACCAAGGGCAGCCCCGCCGAGAAGGCGGGCCTGCGCGGTGGTCGCACCCAGACCGGCCAGGGCGTTGCGGCCGGCGGCGACCTGATCGTCGAGGTGGACGGGAAGCCGGTCAGCGACTCCAGCGAGGTGGCGGCCGCGATCTCCCAGAAGCGCCCGGGCGATGAGGCCGAGATCACCTACTACCGCGGCGACTCCAAGAAGACCGTGACGGTGGAGCTCGCCAAGCGCCCGAAGTCAGCCGATCAGCCCTCGTCGGATCAGGGCGGCGGCGACGGCGGCGGGCTGTTGCCCTAGCCGCACGCCTGCCACGATAGGCGGGCGATGACCCGCGTCAAGATCTGCGGAATCACGGCGCTCGAGGACGCCCACCTGGCGGCGGGCCTCGGCGCCTGGGCGCTCGGGATGATCTTCTGGCCGGGCAGCCCGCGCGTGTGCACGCTCGAGCAGGCCGAGGCGATCGGGGCGCAGCTGCACCGCCGCGTCGAGCTCACGGGCGTGTTCGTGAACGCGACGCTCGACCACGTGGCCGAGACGGCGGACGTCTGCCATTTCACCCTGCTCCAGCTCCACGGCGACGAGGGCCCCGCGTACTGCCGGGAGGCCAGGCGTCGCACCGGATGCCAGGGTGATCAAGGCCGCGCGGGTGCGCGACGCCGCCCAGGTCCAGGATCTGCGCGCCTTCCGGACCGACTTCCACATGCTCGACACGCACTCCGATCGCGCGCCCGGCGGCACGGGTGAGAGCTTCGACTGGCGGCTCGCTCGCCTGCATCCGGGCAAGCCGCCGCTGATTCTGTCGGGCGGACTGACGCCGGAGAACGTGGGCGAGGCGATCGCCGCCGTGAGCCCGTTCGCGGTCGACACGGCGAGCG
Organism: uncultured Thermoleophilaceae bacterium; assembly: GCA_963774755.1. Taxonomy (GTDB): domain Bacteria; phylum Actinomycetota; class Thermoleophilia; order Solirubrobacterales; family Thermoleophilaceae; genus JACVRW01. The sequence continues at coordinate 218,659 of CAVZGG010000002.1, forward strand.
GCACTGAGGCCGCGCCCGGCCGCAAGGACCCGGACAAGCTGAGCGCCTTCTTCCGGGCGGTCGAGGCCGCCGACCACGTGGCGGCATGACGAGCCCGCCGCTCGAGCGGCGCTTCGGCCCCTACGGCGGCCGCTATGTGCCCGAGACGCTGATACCGGCGCTGGACGAGCTCGAGCGTGAGTGGTCGGCCGCGCGAGCCGACCCCGCGTTCGTGGCCCAGCTCGACGGGTTGCTGCGCGACTACGTGGGGCGCCCGACCCCGCTCTACCACGCCCAGCGGCTCTCGGACCTCGTGGGTGGCGCGGTCTGGCTGAAGCGTGAGGACCTCACGCACACCGGCTCGCACAAGATCAACAACGCGCTCGGCCAGGCCCTGCTGGCTCAGCGGATGGGGAAGCCGCGCGTGATCGCCGAGACCGGCGCGGGCCAGCACGGCGTGGCGGCGGCCACGGCTTGCGCGCTGCTCGGGCTGGAGTGCGTCGTCTACATGGGCACCGAGGACATGCGCCGCCAGGAGCCGAACGTGCAGCGCATGCGCCTGCTGGGCGCCGAGGTGCAGGGCGTGGACGCCGGCGCGCGCACGCTCAAGGAGGCCGTTTCGGCGGCGATCCGCGACTGGGTCGCGAACGTGGACTCCACCCACTACGTGATCGGCTCATGCGTCGGGCCGGCGCCGTACCCGGCGCTGGTGCGCGACCTCCAGCGCCGCATCGGCGACGAGGCGCGTGCCCAGCTGCTCGAGCAGGCCGGACGGCTGCCCGACCGGGCGATCGCCTGCGTGGGCGGCGGCTCGAACGCCATCGGCACCTTCATCCCGTTCGTGAACGACGCGGAGGTGGAGCTCGTGGGAGTCGAGGCGGCGGGGGAGGGGCTCAGCACGCAGCGCCACTCTGCGCCGCTCACCACAGGTGCGCGCGGCGTGCTCCACGGAGCGCTCACCGGCGTGATCCAGGACGAGGAGGGCCAGATCCTCGAGGCCCATTCGATCTCCGCCGGCCTCGACTATCCGGGTGTCGGCCCAGAGCACGCCTGGCTGCGCGACTCGGGGCGCGTGCGCTACGAGGCCGTAGAGGACGGCGCCGCGGTGGAGGCCTTCCACCGGGTGGCGGAGCTGGAGGGCATCCTGCCGGCGCTCGAGTCCTCGCACGCGGTGGCGTGGGTGCTCGCGAATCCGTCGCCTGGGCTCAGCCTGATCACGTTGTCAGGGCGGGGGGACAAGGATTTGGCTGAGGTGCTGGCGCTGGCATGAGCATCGAGTCCGCCTTCTCTCAGAACGGCAAGCGCGCCGCTCTCATGCCGTATTTGATGGGGGGCTATCCGAGCATCGAGGGATCGGTTTCGGCTGGGTTGGCGGCTGCGGACGCTGGCGCTGATCTGCTGGAGCTCGGGATTCCGTTTTCGGATCCTCTGGCTGATGGGCCTGTGATTCATGCGGCCGGGACGGAGGCGTTGGCTGCGGGGGCGACGCCGCACTCGGTGCTCGGCGTTTGCGAACAGCTTGCAGTGAGGGTGCCTGTGGTGTTGATGGTGTACGCGAACATCGTCTTGACCGCCGGGGTTCACGCTTTTGCATTGAAGGCGGCGGCTGCTGGGGCGTCTGGGTTGATCGTTCCTGATCTTCCTCACGACGAGGCCGGCGAGCTGCGTGAGGCGTGCGACGCCGAGGGCCTGGCGCTGGTGCCGCTCGTGGCGCCCACGACCACGCCCGAGCGGATCGCCGAAATCGGCGCCGACGCGCGCGGGTTCGTCTACACGGTCTCGCTCACGGGGACCACCGGAGAGCGCAGCGAGCTGCCACCCGGCCTCGCCGACACGGTGAGCCGCGTGCGCGCCGCAACCGAGGTGCCGGTGGCGGTCGGGTTCGGCATCTCAACGCCGGAGCAGGCCCGCGCCGTGGCCGAGATCGCCGACGGGGTGATCGTGGGAAGCCGCGTGGTCCGCGCAGCGGGCGAGGGCGGGGCGGAGGCGGTGGGTGCGTTGGTTGGCGAGCTCGCGGCCGCGCTGCGGGCGTAGCGTTTTAACGGCAGCACCGAAGGGGTCCGAACCGCCAGGTGGGAGAGAATCGTTGCGTTTTCCGCAACGTTCTTCATGCCCACCTGATCCTGGGGGCTTGCGTTCCGGGGCAGATTGTGGAACAATCTGACCCGACCGTGGCTCGTGTTCATGTCCTCACTGCTGCCGTTCTGTTCGGCACCACCGGCACCGCTCAGGCTCTCGGGCCCGAGATCGAGCCGCTGGCGGTCGGCACGGCGCGCATCGCGATCGGGGCCGTTCTGCTCGTGGCGATTGCGCTCGCCACCCACCGCTTTCAGCTCGGCGGGGCGGACCGTCGGCTGGTCTTGCTCTCGGGCCTCTGCGTGGCCGCCTACCAGGCCACCTTCTTCGCGGCCGTCGACGACACGGGTGTGGCGGTCGGCACGGTGGTGGCGATCGGTTCGGCGCCTGTGTTCACCGGCCTGATGGCGCGGGCGTTCACGGGCGAGCGGCTGAGCGCCCGCTGGGCGGGCGCCACTGCGCTCGGCTGTGCCGGCGTTGCAACGCTTGTGCTCGGTGGTGGCTCGGGCGGCGAGGTCTCGCTGCCCGGGGTGGGGCTCGCGCTGCTCGCCGGCGCTGGCTACGGCGGCTACGCCGTGGCCGGAAAGCGACTGATGGACCAGGGCGCAACACCGGAAGCACTAATGGCATCCGTGTTCTCCATCGGTGCTGCTGTTCTGATTCCGCTGCTCGCGATCGTGCCCACGGGTGAGCTGCTCACCGGCCAGGGGCTCGCGCTGGCCCTCTACCTCGGCGCCCTGCCGACCGCTCTCGCATACACCCTCTTCGCGCGTGGCCTCAAGCGCATCGGCGCGGGTGAGACGGCCACGCTCACCCTGGCCGAGCCGGTGACCGCAGCGGCCCTCGGCTTCATCGTGCTGGGCGAGCGCCCGGGCGCCGCGGCGCTCGTCGGCGCGGCCCTCGTTCTCGCCGGTCTGATGCTGCTTGCGTTGCGCCCGAGTGACGCTCGGCGCATGCGCGCCAGACCCGCCGAGGCGGCCGCCTGACGCATCGCTGAGAGCCGAAAACGCTGGTAGGGTGGCTCGCACTATGGCCCAGCCCAAGACAGCCGAGAACGCCGCTCCAGAAGCCGCGCCCGAGGCCCCCGCAAAGTCCGACGCAAAGCCCCAGCGCAAGCGCATCACGAGGCGCAAGGCGGTGGAGCAGCACGTGCGCAGCTACTTCGAGGCGATGGACCGCCGCGACGTGGAGGCCGCTGTCGCCCACTGGCGCGAGGACGGCGTCGACGACATGGTGCCCGTGGGCGTCCTGCGCGGCCGCGACGAGATGCGGCAGTACTTCAAGTCGGTGTTCGCGGCCACGCCCGATGCCCGCACGACCGTCACCCGGCTGGTCGCCGGCGAGCAGAGCTGTGCGGTCGAGTGGCGCATCGAGGGCACGTTCGACGGTGCGCCGTACCTGGGCATCGAGCCCACCGGCAAGCACATCGAGATTCGCGGGCTCGACCTGCTCGAGCTCGAGAACGGCGAGATCGTGAGCAACACCGGCTACTTCGACGGCGCCTCGTTCGCCCGCCAGATCGGGATGCTGCCGGCGGACGGGTCGGGCGCGGACCGCGCGATGAAGAGTGCCTTCAACGCGGTCACGAAGCTGCGCCGAGTGGTCGCGGAGCACCGAAGCGCCTGATGGCGGTCCTCGTGACCCTGACGGTCGGGCTGGTCTGGTGGATCACGGCCTGGGCGTTCGGCATCAAGGCATTCGATGCGTTCCTCCTCACGGCGGCGCTCGTGGTGGGCGCCGCGGCGTACCAGATCACGAAGCCGTTCCTCGATCAGATGCGCGGCCGCGAGCTGGCCGAGCCCGAGGAGCAGGGCGCCGGCTTCTAGCGCGGCGTCCGCTCGCCCGCTAGCCGAAGAACGTCGCCGCGGCCTCGTAGTCCTCGACCGGCACGGTCCGCAGGCCCGCCGCCGCCTCCGACAGCGGCACCAGCTCGATGCGCGTCCCGCGCAGCGCGGGCATGACGCCCCAGCGTCCCTCGTTCGCGGCGTCCACCGCCGCCAGTCCCAGGCGTGTGGCGAGCACACGGTCGAACGCGGTCGGCGTGCCGCCGCGCTGGATGTGGCCGAGCACGGTGGCACGGCTCTCGTAGCCCGTGCGCTCCTCGATCTCGCGCTCGAGCCGCTGCCCGATGCCGCCCAGGCGGGCGTGGCCGAACTCGTCCTCGCCCGCGGTCATCGTCTCCATCGTGCCCTCCTCGGGCACCGCGCCCTCCGCCACCACCACGATCGAGAAGTAGCGCCCCCGTGAGTGGCGGCGCTGGATCAGGCGGCAGACCTCCTCGATGTCGAAGGGCCGCTCGGGGATCAGGATCACATCGGCGCCGCCCGCGAGCCCTGAGTGCAGGGCGATCCAGCCCGCGTGGCGGCCCATCACCTCCACGATCATCACGCGGTTGTGCGACTCGGCGGTGGTGTGCAGCCGGTCGATGGCGTCGGTCGCGATCTGCACCGCCGTGTCGAAGCCGAAGGTCATGTCCGTTCCCGCGAGATCGTTGTCGATCGTCTTCGGCACGCCGATCACCGGCAGGTCGTGCTCGGTGTGCAGGCGCGCCGCCGCGCCGAGCGTGTCCTCGCCGCCGATGGCGATCAGCCCGTCGAGGTCTGCCGAGGCGAGCGTCGCCCGGATCACCTCGGGCCCGTCGTCGCGCTTGAAGGGGTTGGTGCGCGACGAGCGCAGGATCGTGCCCCCGCGCGGCAGGATGCCGCGCGTCGACTCGATCGTGAGGTCCTCGTGCACGCTCTCGATCGGCCCGCGCCAGCCGTCGCGGAAGCCGATGATCTCGTGTCCGTGGTCATCGATTCCCCTGCGCACGATCGCCCTGATGACCGCGTTCAGGCCAGGGCAATCGCCTCCCCCCGTGAGCACGCCGATCCGCACGCTGGTCACGATACCCACGCCCGTCAGAATGGCGCCCCTTGGAACTCGCAAGGACATCCACCTGGGGGGCGCTGGCGCTCGCCGCGCTGCTCGCCGGGTGCGGCGGCGGGTCAGACGAGCCGACCCGCATCGAGGGGAACACCGCGACGGTCTACTCGAGTGCTCCACGGCACGGCGTGTCCGCTGCCGCAGCGCGCGCCGTGGTGGCCGGGGAGCGGCGCGCACTCGCCGACGCGGACGGGCGTGCGGGCAGCCTGCGGATCCGGCTGCGCGAGCTGCCGACCACGAACGACGCGCCGGATTACCCCTGGGACCCCGCGCTGGTGAGCACGAACGCGCACCGCGCCGTCGACGACCCGAGCGCGATCGCCTACCTGGGAGAGCTCGACTACGGGGCGAGCGCGGTGTCGCTGCCAATCACGAACGACGCGGGGCTGCTCCAGGTGTCGCCCGGCGACGGCCTCACGAGCCTCACGCAGCGACCGCCGGGGCGCCCGCGCGCCGGCCCGGAGCGCTACTACCCGTCGGACGAGCGCAGCTTCGTGCGCGTGGGCCCCTCCGACCTGGACGAGGCGGAGTGGCTCGTCGAGCGCGTCCGCGCGGGCGGCGGTCTCCGCCTGGCGACGGTCTTCGACCGCGAGATCTACGGCCGCGAGCTGGCCGGGCAGATCGCGGCGCTCGCGCGCCGGGACGGGATCGAGCCGGTGGCCTCGGAGGAGTTCCGCGGAGAACCGGACGAGATCCCCGACATCGCGCAGGAGCTTGCCGACGCGCGCCCCGACGCGGTGATCTACCTGGGAGTCGCAAACGCCGGCACCGCCCCGCTGCTGGACGAGGTCGGGTCCGCGCTGCCCGCCGTACCGCTGTTCGCCTCGAGCGGAATCCTGGCCGCGGATGAGACGCTGGCGGTTCCCGCCGACGCGGCTCGGATCGAGGCGGTCGGCCCCACCCTCGCACCCGAGCGGGCGGGCTACGACGCGATGCGCCTCGTGCTCGAGTCCGTGGAGGAGGGCGGGCGCAACCGCCAGCGCGTGATCGCGGCGGCGCTGCGGCTGCGCCCGCACGTGGCGGCCGCCCGCCTGGCCCTCTACCGACCCGGCGCGGACGGGCGCTTCGAGCGCGTCGGAGCGGCGCGCTGACGACGTTCGAGCGCCACCCGACCCGGGGCTACATCCTCGCTGCCTCCGGCGCCGCGCTGTTCTCCCTCAACGGCAGCATGGCGCGCTACCTGCTCGACGACGGGGTCGACGCCGCGCGCCTCTCGCAGCTGCGCTCGGCCGGCGCCTGCCTGATCCTCCTGATCGTGCTCGGCCTGACGCGCCGTGACCTCCTCAGGGTCGACCGAAGCGAGCTGCCAGGCCTCGCGGTGCTCGGGGTGCTCGGCCTTGCCGCCGTCCACGCCACCTTCTTCGTGGCGATCGATCGGCTCGAGATCGGCCCGGCGGTGACCATCCAGTACCTCGCCCCGCTCGGTCTCCTCGTCTGGCTGGCGCTCTTCCACGGGCGCCGGCTCCCGCCGAGCCTGTGGGGCGCCGTGGCGCTCTCGCTCGTCGGCTGTTTCTTCGTCGTTCGCGCCTACGACGCCGGCTCGCTCGACCCCGTCGGCGTGGTGGCCGCCTTCGCCGCGATGCTCACCTTCGGGATCTACATGGTCGGGTCCGAGCGTCAGGGGCGCAGGCACGAGCCGGTCACGACGCTGTTCTGGGCATTCGCGTTCGCGAGCCTGTTCTGGGCGCTCGTCACGCCCTGGTGGTCGTTCCCGTTCGAGGGCCTCTCGTCCACCCGCAACGCCCTGCTCGCCGCAGCGATCGTGGTGGGAGGCACGCTCGTGCCGTTCATCCTGATGGTCGCCGCCCTGCGCCACATCGCCGCGCCACGCGCCGCGGTGGTGGCCACGCTCGAGCCCGTCCTCGCGGCCGTCTTCGCATGGGTGATCCACGACGAGGCGCTCGCCGCCGTGCAAATCGCGGGCGGGATGGCGGTGCTCACAGCGGTCGCCTGGGTGCAGTCGCGGCGTCCCGATCACGAGGCCGAAGCGGCCCCGGAAAGCTCACTTGCAGCGAGATTTTCTCCTCGTTAAGCACGTACCGCTTAACGGCAGGGATACGGAACCGTGTTTAGGATCCCGGCCAAGGTTGGAGCCACTCCATAGGAGGGACGTTTTGCAAGTACGTTGGCTGGCACTGTTCGCCTGCCTCATTGGCGCCTTCGCTTTGGGCATGACTGCCTGCGGCGATGACGACGACGACGGCGGCAGCGGAGACTCAGGTAGTTCGGGCGGAGGCGCGGAGACGGTAGACGTCTATTCGTCGCTTCCCGCTTCAGGGTGCATCAAGGCCGCAGACCACAGCGATGGTCAACGGCATCAAGCTCGCCCTCGACCAGGTCGGAGGCAAGGCTGGCGAGACGACGATCAAGTACACGTCGCTCGACGACTCGACCGCGCAGGCTGGTAGCTGGACGCCGGAGGCCGTTGGGGCCAACGCGCGTAAGGTTGCCGGAGACGACGCGGCCGTTGCCTACATCGGCGAGTTCAACTCAGGCGGAAGCGCAGTTTCGATTCCGATCCTGAACGAGGTTCCGGTCGCCCAGATCAGCCCGGCGAACACCGCCGTGGGCCTGACCTCGGACGAGCCGGGCGCCGACAAGGGCGAGCCCGACAAGTACTACCCGACGGGCGAGCGCCACTACTTGCGCATCGTTCCGAAGGACACCATCCAGGGCGCTGCCCTGGCGACCGTCATGAAGAAGGACGGCTGCACGAACGTGTACATCCTGAACGACAAGGAGGTATACGGAGCGGGCCTGTCGCGGAACATCGAGAGCTCTGCCAAGGCGCAGGGGCTCGAGGTGTCGGGCAACGAGGGCATCGACCCGAAGGCCGCGAACTTCCGCTCCCAGGCGTCCACGATCAAGGACGCGGGCGCAGACTGCTTCGTGTTCTCGGGCATCACCGCCAACGGCGCGGTCCAGCTGTACAAGGACGTTGCCGCTGCGGTGCCGGACGCCAAGCTCTACGGGCCTGACGGGGTTGCCGAGTCCGGCTTCTCCGATCCCAAGGAGGGCGGTATCCCCGCCGACGTCGCGAGCAGGGTGAAGGTCACGGTGGCGACGCTGTCGCCGGACGAGTACCCGCCGGAAGGCCAGAAGTTCTTCGACGACTTCTCGGCCAAGTACGGCGAGGACAACCCCGATCCGTACGCGATCTACGGGTACGAGGCCATGAAGCTGGTCATCGATACCTGCAAGGAGCTCGGGGCGGACTGCTCCGATCGCCAGGCGATGATCGACGCGCTGTTCGCAACGAAGGGTCGTGAGTCGGTGCTTGGCACCTACGACATCGACGAGAACGGCGACACGACGCTGACCGACTACGGCGTCTACTCGATCGACGGTGGCGCGCTCAAGTACGACGAGACGGTGAAGGCCGAAGCAGGCTGATCGTTACGTTGCAGTAATGCGGTAATTGGGGGCGGGCCTATCGGTCCGCCCCCTTTCCGTGGTAGAAGTCGCACCGAGGGGAATCTTGGAGGCCAGTAGCGAAGCACCACGGCTGCCCGTCCGGGCTAACACTCGGGACCGGGTCAGGAAGTACATCGGCCAGTACGGCCTCATTGCCGTTCTCCTGATCATGCCCGTCACGTTCGGGCTTCACGACCTCGCCACGGACGGCAATCTCACCCGGCTCGGCAACAACCTGGTCGCCGGCCTTTCGAACGGTGCCATCTGGGCGCTGATCGCGCTCGGCTACACGCTCGTCTACGGAATCATCGAGCTGATCAACTTCGCCCACGGCGAGGTGTTCATGATCGGCTCGCTGGTCACGGCGGCATGGTTCTGGGGAGTCATCGGGCTCACCGAGGCCACCGCGACCATCCCCCTGATCGTCGGATTGTTCGCATCGTTGATCGTCGCGATGGTCACCAGCGGGACCCTGAACGTGATGATCGAGCGGGTGGCCTACCGGGAACTGAGATCGGCGCCCAAGCTCGCACCGCTGATCACGGCGGTCGGCATGTCGTTCATCCTGCAGAACGTCGGCATCCTCTGGATCGGCGGTTCGCAGGAGGGCGTCGCCCAGCTCGTCAATCCTCAGAAGGAGCTCTTCTCGATCGGCGGCGTGGTGATCCACCAGGGAGACGTCCTGGCAATCGCGGTCACGATCCCGCTGGTCCTCCTGCTCACCACCTTCATCAACCAGAGCCGAATGGGCCGCGCCATGCGCGCCACCGCGCAGGACCCAGAGGCGGCGCGGCTGATGGGCATCAACGTCGACACCACGATCTCGCTGACGTTCCTGCTGGGCGGCCTCATGGCAGGCGCCGCGGGCCTCGTCTACGCGCTCTACCAGACGACGATCTGGTACTTCCAGGGCTTCCAGGCCGGCCTCATCGCCTTCACGGCAGCCGTGATGGGCGGCATCGGCAACCTCCAGGGCGCCGTCCTGGGCGGGTTCATCATCGGCATCATCCAGCAGACCTCCGACAACCGGATCGGCGGCGAGTGGACGCCGGCGATCGTGTTCGCATACCTCGTTCTGATCATGGTCTTCCGCCCGCAGGGTCTGCTGGGCGAGGAGACGAGGGAAGCCGGCTAGCGATGCCGCGGGCGAAGACCGACCAGCGCACGCTTCTCAACGCGGCCGTGGCGGTGCCGCTGGTCATCATCTTCACATCCCAGCTGCTCGGCATGAGCTTCGCGATGGCGCTGATACTCGGCGTGCTGATCCTGCTGCGCCTGCTGTTCGCGGATGACCGCCGGATCACCATCGCGGTGATGGTGGGGATCCTGATCTGGGCGATCTACCTGCCGCTCGCGCACGACGAGAACAGCGAGTTCCTCGGCATCGCGGTGCTGATCCTCGCGTACTCGGTCATGGCCCTCGGCCTCAACATCATCGTGGGCTACGCCGGGCTGCTCGACCTCGGGTACGTGGCGTTCTTCGCGCTCGGAGCGCTCACGGCCGGCTGGTTCATGTCCGGCTTCTACGCAGAGGCGGGCAAGGGCGGGGAGGGCTTCTCGTTCCTCGTCTCAGATCCCGCGGCGAGCCTGCCGGGCATTCACCTGAACTTCGTCCTCGTGGTGATCCTGGCGATCATCATCTGCGCGACCGCCGGCATGCTGATCGGCCTGCCGACGCTGCGCCTGCGCGGCGACTACATCGCCATCGTCACGCTCGCCTTCGGTGAGATCATCGGCCGCATCGTCATCAACGGCGACGAGCTGCACTACAAGGACGTGCCGGTCCTGGGCGGTCCACTCGAGAGCGTGTTTGGCGAGGGGGCCAACTTCTCCGCGGGCAGACAGGGCATCACACCGATCGACAAGATCGACTTCCCCGGCATCGAGCCGTTCAAGTCGCTCGACCTGCGCCCGTGGTTCTGGACGGCGCTCGTGCTCGTCCTGATCGTGCTGTTCGTGAACTACCGGCTGCGCGACTCCCGGCTGGGACGTGCGTGGATCGCGCTGCGCGAGGACGAGGTGGCCGCCGCGTCCATGGGCGTGCCGCTCGTGAAGACCAAGCTGCTCGCCTACGGCACCGGCGCGGCCTTCGGCGGGATGGCGGGAGTCTTCCTCGCGTCGCTGCTCAACACCGTGAACGCCGACCAGTTCCAGTTCTTCTTCTCGATCTTCATCCTGGCCATGGTCATCCTCGGCGGCCTCGGCTCCATCGAGGGCGTGCTGATCGGCGCGGCGACGTTGGTGTACCTGAACTACAAGTTCATCCCGGACGCGAACGCCAAGCCGCGCGAGTGGTTCAACCTTGACCTTGACCTCACCGAGATGTCGTCGGCGATCTACGGCTTCCTGCTCGTGATGATGATGATCCTGCGACCCGAGGGCCTGCTCCCTGAGCGAAGACGGAAGCTCGAGCTGGCCGAGGGCGTGGGCGTGGGCGCCACGACCGGCGTGGGTGGCCCGGAGACCGACACGTTCGAGGCTCGCGCATGAGCGCCGTGGACGACACAGGCCAGGCGGCCACCCCGCAGCCGGGCGCGGACGGCGACGTGATCCTGTCGACAACGTCCATCACGAAGGTCTTCGGCGGCCTCGTGGCGGTCGAGGACGTGTCGTTCGAGATTCCGCGCGGGCGGATCGTCTCGATCATCGGACCGAACGGCGCCGGCAAGACAACCTTCTTCAACATGCTCACGGGGCTCTACAAGCCCACGTTCGGGCAGATCGAGTTCGACGGACGGAACATCACGGGCCGCCGGCCGGATCGCATCATGGCGATGGGAGTCGCGAGGACCTTCCAGAACATCCGCCTGTTCGCGACGATGAGCGCGCTCGAGAACGTGATGGTCGGCCAGCACGCGCGCATGAAGGCCGGCCTCTTCGGCTCGATCTTCCGTCCGCCGAGCGTGCGCAGGGAGGAGGAGCGCATAACCGAGAAGGCGCGGGAAGAGCTCCGCTACGTCGGGCTGAAGGACGACCTCCACGACCAGATGTCGATCAACCTGTCCTACGGCGATCAGCGGCGGCTCGAGATCGCGCGCGCCCTCTCGTCCGAGCCCAAGCTGCTGCTGCTCGACGAGCCGACGGCGGGGATGAACCCCCAGGAGTCGAAGGCGCTCACCGACTTCATGCGCCAGCTGCGCGACGAGCGCGGGCTCAGCATCCTGCTCATCGAGCACGACATGCAGGTCGTGATGGAGGCCTCCGAGTACATCACCGTGCTCGACCACGGCACGAAGATCGCGGAGGGCACGCCGCAGGAGGTGCGGCAGAACCCGCGCGTGATCGAGGCCTACCTCGGCAAGCAGGCGGAGCGCGACCACACCGGCACCCATCGGACGGAGTCCGACTGATGGCGATGCTCGAGGTCAAGGACGTGCACACGTTCTACGGCAACATCGAGGCCCTCAAGGGCATCTCGATCGAGGTCGAGGAGGGCGAGTGCGTCACGCTGATCGGGTCGAACGGCGCCGGCAAGTCCACGACGCTGCGCTCGATCTCAGGACTCACCCCGCCACGGCAGGGCTCGATCCGCTTCCAGGACCGGGAGATCAGCGAGACGCCTCCGCAGGAGATCGTCTCCATGGGCGTGGCCCTCTCGCCAGAGGGCCGGCACGTGTTTCCGCGCATGACCGTCTATGAGAATCTGATGCTCGGCGCCTACCTGCGCCGCGACGACAGCGGCATCAGCGATGACCTCGAGCGGGTGTACTCGCTGTTTCCCCGCCTCAAGGAGCGCGAGCGTCAGAAGGGCGGCACGATGTCGGGCGGCGAGCAGCAGATGCTTGCCATCGGCCGCGCCCTGATGGCGCAGCCGACGCTGCTGCTCCTGGACGAGCCGTCGATGGGGATCGCGCCCATCCTGGTGGAACGCATCTACGAGACGATCGCGGAGATCAACAAACAGGGCACGACGATCCTGCTCGTCGAGCAGAACGCGAACTTCGCCCTCGACGTCTCCAAGCGCGCCTACGTGCTCGAGACGGGGGCAGTGACGCTCTCCGACAAGTCCGAGGCCCTGCGGGAGAACCCCGAGGTCCAGAAGGCGTACCTGGGAGCGTGAGCTGATGCTGCTTGCCGTCATCGGAGCCGCGGCCCTCTGGCTCACCTTCGTGTGGCTCGGGTCCGCGATCATCGCCTCGCTGATCTCGGAGGCGAAGGGCTACGGGGAGAAGGTGGGGCTCGTGACCGGCACGATTCTCACGGTGCTCGGCGCTTTCGCATGGGCCGTGATACCGCCGCGCGAGATCTCCCGCTGGAAGCTGCACAGCGGGTTGAGCGGCCCCGCGCGGACCACGCTGATCGTGGTCGAGCTGATCCTCCTGGCCGCCTCCGTCTACTTCGTCACGAGCATCGACGCCAGCAGCGGCGGCCGCATCGGGTTGATCGCGGTGGCGCTGATGGTGCTGGTCATCGCAGCCGCGCTGATCTACACGATCGACATCCAGCGCGCGACCGGCGGCAAGACAATGGCCGAGCTGCGCACCGAGCGCGCGGCCGACTAGCGTCCGGTCGCGTCTCTGAGCGCCGACTCGAGGTCCGGCTGCCTGAAGGAGTAGCCGAGCTCGGTGAGGCGACCGGGCATCGCGCGCTGGCCGGTGGTCACGATCTGTGCCATGTCGCCATAGAGCGCCTTCACGGCCAGCGCCGGCACCGGGGCGAAGGCGGGGCGGCCGAGGACGCGGCCGAGCGTGCGCGAGAGCTCCTTGTTGGTCACGGGCTCCGGGGCGGTCACGTTCACCGGACCGCTCACGGCCTCGTTGTCGAGCGCGAACATGGTGGCGCCGACCACGTCGTCCACGTGCACCCACGGCACGTATTGGCGCCCGCCCGCCACGGGCCCGCCGATGCCGGCCTTGAAGAAGGGCAGCATCTTCTCGAGCGCCCCGCCGGAGTCGGAGAGCACCACGCCCGTCCGGTTCAGGACCACGCGGACCCCCAGCTCCTCCGCGCCGCGAGCCTCGGTCTCCCAGTCCATGCTCAGCTGCGCGAGAAAGTCGTCGCCGGGCTCCGTGTTCGACTCGTCGAGCCGCTCGTCTCCCCGGTGCCCGTACCAGCCGGCCCCGGAGCCCGACACGAGCACGCGCGGGCGCTCCTCCGCGGGCAATTCCCCCAGGGCGGCCACAAGGTTGCGCGTGGAGAGCACGCGCGAGTCGCGGATCTCGCGCTTGGTCTCGTCAGACCATCGCTGCGCGATCACCTCGCCGAGCAGGTGCACCACGCCGTCGCGCCCGCGGAGGGCGTCGAGCGGTGGGCGCTCCGCCTCCGGGTCGGCCCACGTCTCGGCGGACACGCCGAGCGCCTCGCGGGCACGTGAGGCGTCGCGCGAGAGCGCCGTGACCTCGTCGCCGCGCTCCACCAGCGCGCGCACGAGCGCGCTGCCGAGCATGCCGGTCGCGCCGGTGACCGCGACGCGCATCAGCCGACCGTGGCCCGCTCCACCGTCGGCTGATCGGGCTCGCCCGCCTCGGCGCTGCGCTCCGCCACCTCGGATACGGCGGCCGCGACCTCGCGGGCGACGTCACGGTTGAAGACGCTGGGGATGATGTAGTCCTCGTCCAGCTCGTCGTCGCCGACCACCGAGGCGATCCCGCGCGCCGCCGCGAGCTTCATGTCCTCGGTGATCGCCGTCGCGCGGGCGTCGAGCGCGCCCCGGAAGATGCCCGGGAAGGCCAGCACGTTGTTGATCTGGTTCGGGTAGTCCGAGCGGCCGGTGGCCATCACCCGCACGTACGGCGCGGCCTCCTCGGGCTTCACCTCGGGGTTCGGGTTGGCCATCGCGAAGACGAACGGGTCGGGGTTCATCTTCTGAAGGTCCTTCGCGTCGATAATGCCCGGGCCCGAGAGGCCGATGAACACGTCCGTGCCCTCGATCACCTGGCGCGGCTGGCCGTCGCGCCCGCCGGAATTCGTGTGCTCCGCCAACCAGCGCTTGGGAGCGTTCATGGAGCCGGCCTGGTAGTCGTCGCGGCCCGTGTGGATCGCGCCGAAGCGGTCACAGGCCACGATCGAGGTCACGCCGGCGTCCATCAGGATCTTGGCCACGGCCACTCCCGCGGCGCCCGCGCCCACCATCAGCACCTCGAGGTCCTCCATGCGCCGGCCGGTGAGGCGGCAGGCGTTGATCAGCGCGGCGAGCGTGACGATCGCGGTGCCATGCTGGTCGTCGTGGAAGACCGGGATGTCGAGGGCATCCTGCAGACGCTGCTCGATCTCGAAGCAGCGAGGGGAGGAGATGTCCTCGAGGTTGATGCCGCCGAAGGTCGGCGCGATGCGGATCACGGTGTCCACGATCTCGTCCACGTCCTTCGTGGAGAGGCAGATCGGGAAGGCGTCCACGTCGCCGAACTCCTTGAACAGCATCGCCTTGCCCTCCATCACGGGCATGGCGGCCTCGGGGCCGATATCGCCGAGGCCGAGCACGGCCGTGCCGTCGGAGACGACGGCCACGGTGTTCGCCTTGATCGTGTACTTGAAGGCCTTCTGGCGGTTCTCGGCGATGGCCGTGCACACGCGCGCGACCCCGGGCGTGTAGGCCATCGAGAGGTCGTCGCGGCTCTTCAGCGGGATGTTGAGGCCGGTGTGGATCTTGCCGCGCCGGTGCACCTCGAAGGTGCGGTCGGTGATCTCGACCACCTCGGCCGCCTTGACCGACTGGACGGCGGAGATCACCTGGCCGCGGTGATCGACGCTGCCGCACTCGACCGTGATCTCGCGGATCGTCCGGTCGCCCTTGGCATCCACGGTGTCCACGGCCACGATCGACCCGCCCACGCGCGTGATCGCAGCCGTGACCTTGCCGAGCACCCCGCCCGGCTTCGACGGAAGCGCGACGCGAAGCGTGAGCGAAAACTGTGCGGAGGGCGTGGCCACCGTCGGATCATACGAACGACAGCACTGACGATCCTGGGTGTGGGCGCTTTTCCTTGCCATTTCGCCCAGGGAAAGCGCCCCACCCCTCGCTGATGCTGGTGGCCGGCTGGCCGATGCCGTCGATAGGGTTGAACGGTGCCGCCGGAGTCGCCGAAAGAACTGTTCCTGATCGACGGGAACAGCCTCGTCTACCGCGCGTTTTTCGCGCTCCCCGAGTCGATCGCGACCTCCAAGGGGCAGCCCACCAACGCGATCTTCGGCTTCGCGTCGATGCTCGTGAAGATCATCTCCGAGTACGGCGTGAAGCCCACGCTGGTGGTCTGGGACGCGGGCATGTCGGGGCGCAAGGAGGTCTACGCGGAGTACAAGGGACAGCGCGACTCGAAGCCCGACCTGCTCGCCGAGCAGTGGCCGCACCTGGATCCGCTCGTGGACAGCTTCGGCTACGAGAACGTGCGTGTGGAGGGCTACGAGGCCGACGACGTGATCGCCACGGTGGCGCGCCGGGCGCGTGACGAGGGCTTCGACGTGATGGTCGTGACCGGCGACCGCGACCTCTTCCAGTTGATCGAGCCGGGCGTGCGCGTGATGGCCACGAGCCGCGGGATCACCGACACGAAGGTGTACGACCACGACGCGGTGGTCGACCGCTACGGCATCGAGCCGGAGCTGATCCCGGACTTCGTGGGGCTGAAGGGCGACACCTCGGACAACATCCCGGGTGTGCCGGGGATCGGCGAGAAGACGGCGACGCAGCTGCTCCAGGAGCACGGCGACCTCGAGGGCGTGCTCGGCAACATCGAGAACATCTCCGGGGCGAAGCGCAAGGAGAACCTCATAAACCACGCCGAGGACGCCCGCATCTCGAAGCAGCTCGCCACCGCGATCCGCGACATCGAGCTGGACCTCGACCTCACCAAGATCGCCGCGCGCGAGCCCGACCGCTCGCGGCTGCGCGAGACCTTCCGCGAGTTCGAGCTGCGCGCTCCGCTGGAGCGGCTCGAGGAGGCGCTGGGGGACGGGGAGGTGGCAGCGCCGGCCGAGCGCGTCGAGGAGGTGATCTCCGTACGTGCACGGGAGGTCCCGCTCGCCGAGATCGGATCGCTCGACGGAGAGCTGGTCGCGATCGCTGCCGAGCGCCCGCGGCCGGCCGGCGAACAGGAGGGGCAGGAGACGCTCGACGTCGGCGGTCCCCCGATCGGGCCGATGCGCGTGGCCGCCTACGGCGGCGGCGAGGTGCTGGTGGCGGAGTGCGAGACGCTCGCCGCCCTCACCATGGCGCGCGGCGAGCGCCCGTTCGTGTACCACGACTGGAAGACCACAGCCGTGAGCGAGGAGACCGCACCGGCGGCGGTGCTCGAGCACGACACGCTGATCGCGGCGTACCTGATCGACCCAGCGCGGCGCGGCTATCCGCTCGAGGAGCTCACCACCGAGGCCGGCATCGCCGCCAGCGTGGAGGGCGCGGACGGGATCGCTGAGCGCGCGGTCGTGACTCGGGTGCTCGCCGAGCGCCAGCGCGAGCGCCTCGAGGAGGACGGCCTCACCGGGCTCTTCCACGACGTGGAGCTGCCGCTCGTGGACGTGCTCGTGGAGATGGAGCGCGCCGGCGTGAAGCTCGACGTGGAGCGCCTGGCGGAGATCAGCGAGCGCTTCGGCTTGCGCGCCGCCGAGCTCGAGCGCCGCGTCTGGGATCTGGCCGGCGAGGAGTTCACGATCGGCTCGCCGCAGCAGCTCGCTCAGATCCTGTTCGAGAAGCTCGGGCTCTCGCGCAAGCGCCGCGGTAAGACAGGCTTCTCCACGGACGCCCGCGTGCTCCAGGCGATCCGCGAGGAGCACGAGATCATCCCGGCCATCGAGGAGTGGCGCGAGGTCACGAAGCTCAAGTCGACCTACCTCGACGCCTTCCCCGAGCTGATCGGCGACGACGGCCGCCTCCACACCACCTTCAACCAGACAGCCACCGCCACCGGCCGCCTGTCCAGCACCGACCCGAACCTCCAGAACATCCCGATCCGCACCGAGCAGGGCCGCGAGATCCGCGCCTGCTTCGTGGCTGCGCCCGGCAACATGCTGATCTCGGCCGACTACTCGCAGGTGGAGCTGAGGCTGCTCGCGCACATCGCCGACGAGCCGGTGCTGAAGGAGATCTTCCGGCGCGGCGAGGACGTGCACACCGCCACCGCCGAGGCGATCCTCGGCGGCAAGACCGACCCGGGCACGCGCTCAAAGGCCAAGATGGTCAACTACGGGATCGTCTACGGCCTCTCGGCGTACGGGCTCGCGGACCGCCTCCAGATCGAGCAGGAGGAGGCGCAGGTGTTCATCGACGCCTATCTCGAGCGCTTCCCGCGCGTGAAGGCATTCATCGAGGAGACGATCGAGCGCGCCCGCGAGGAGGGCCACGTGACCACGCTCTTCGGCCGCATCCGGCGCGTGCCCGAGCTGCGCTCGCGCCAGTTCCAGACGCGCTCGCTGGGCGAGCGGCTGGCCGTGAACATGGTGATCCAGGGCACCGCGGCGGACATCATCAAGATGGCCATGGTCCGCGCGCGCGACGAGCTGCGCACCGCGGGCCTCTCCACGCGGCTCGTGCTGCAGATCCACGACGAGCTCCTGTTCGAGGGCCCGGATGAGGAGGTGGCCGCCGCCAGCGAGATCATCGAGCGTGAGATGGCGGGGGCGTTCGAGATGGATCCGCCGCTCGGCGTGGACGTCGGCGCCGGCAAGAACTGGCTGGAGGCAAAGTGAGCAAGGAGCTCGCGGTGCTGGTGACAGTCGCCGCAGGCGCCGTCGTCGCAGGGCAGGCGCCCGCCAACAACGTGATCTCGCACAAGCTGGGCGACCTGGGCGCGGTCACCGTCAACTTCATCGCCGGCACGGTGCTGGTCCTGTTCGTCGCCTTCGTATTCGACGGTGGCTTCCACGTCGACGACAGCGTCGAGACGCCGGCCTGGTACTACTGGGTCCTCGGCGGGCTCGGCGGCGTGCTGATCGTGCTGGCCACGTTGGTCGCGGTACGCGAGCTTGGCGCCGGCGGCGTCACCGCCGCGGTGATCGCCGGCCAGCTGGGCGCCTCGGTCGTGCTCGACCGGCTGGGCGTGCTCGGCCTCGACGAGCGCGCGATCACGTGGGAGAAGCTGCTCGGGATCGCCCTGCTGGCCGCCGGCACCGTGCTGATCGTGCGCGAGTAGGCCCGCGGCGGGCGCGCCCTAGACTGAACCTCTGGTGGCATTGCATCGCGACATCGAGGGACTCCAGCCCGGGCGGGACCAGCCGGTCGAGCGGTTGGCCGGCCGCCACGAACTGCGCCGTACCGAGACGTCCTGGCAGCTCGCCACCGGCACGCTCGCCTGTCCCTCCTGTGACGCGCCCGTCCTGCCTGGCCCCGGGCCGATGTCCCCGGCAGACCATCTGTCGTGCGGCTTCTGCCTGCACGGGGGAGCGCTGCGCGACTTCCTGTCGCTCGCCGAGCCGACTCGGCCGACCCGCGTGACCGTGCGGGTGAGGATTCCCCCGTCCCACATCCGGGAACCCTCACTGGATGGCTGATACGACACCCAATGAGGACCGCGCCCGTGGCGCGGCCGACAAGGCAAAGGGCCGTGTGAAGGAAGCGGGCGGCGCGCTGAGCGGCGACAGCTCCCTGAAGGCCGAAGGGCGCGGTGACCAGGTGAAGGGGACCGCCAAGGAGAAGAAGGGCCTGCTCCGCAAGCTGTTCAGCTGAGCTCTTCCCGGTGTTCGATCACGTGACGATCCGCGTCTCCGACCGCGCGGCGTCGGAGCGCTTCTACGACACGGTGCTCGGAGCGATCGGGATCGATCGGACGTCGACCAGCGAGCTCGGCCCGGAGTGGGACGACTTCTCCCTGGCCGCGGCCAGCGATGAGAAGCCGGTCACGCGCGGGCTGCATATCGGCTTCGGCGCGAAGTCGAGGGGCGACGTGGACGCCTTCTGGCAGGTCGGCGTGGACGCGGGCTTCGAGAGCGACGGCGAGCCAGGCCCGAGGCCGATCTACAGCGACGACTACTACGGCGGCTTCCTGCTCGACCCGGACGGGAACAGCGTCGAGGCGGTCCATTTCGAGGATTCGATGACCGGTGCCATCGACCACCTATGGATCAGGGTGGCCGACGTGGAGGCGTCGAAGCGCTTCTACGAGACGATCGCGCCGCACGCCCGCTTCGTGCTCGGCACGGACACGCCCGAGCGGGCGGGGTTCAACGGAGAGCCGGGCTCGTTCTCGGTGCTGACCGGCGATCACCCGACCGAGAACCTGCACATGGCCTTCCCGGCGGACGAGAACCAGGCCGTCGACGACTTCCACCAGGCCGCGCTCGAGGCCGGCTACCGCGACAACGGCGCGCCGGGCGAGCGCCCCGAGTACCACGCCGGCTACTACGCCGCGTTCGTCCTAGACCCCGACGGGAACAACATCGAGCTGGTCAACCACAACCGCTGACCGAGGGCGGCCCGCGAACTCCGGCGGGGCGATCTCCAGGTAGTGGCCGAAGCTCCAGTCCACGAAGCGCTTCCACTGCATCGCTTTGATCGAGCGGTGCAGCAGGCGCGGCGGTACGCGCGGGACGAGCTTCTGGGCGGCCAGCATCGCCTCGAACTTCCAGCGGTGCGCCTCAGAGAAATCCCCGTAGCGGGCCAGGGCGGACGCGATCGACTGCCTGCCGTCCACGACCGCGCGCAGCTCGCGGCCGCACGCGATCCCGAAGTAGAACGCGGTCCGGATGCCCTCGGCGGTGAGCGGAAGGCAGTGGCCGGCGCTGTCGCCCACGAAGAACACGCCGTCGTCCGTGGCGGCACGCAGCTTGTGGGGGATCCAGTTCCCCTGGTAGCGGACCGGTTCGCGCCGGAGGTCGTCGGCCAGCATCACGGTCGTGTCCTTCACGTGGAAGCGGGGGTCGAACGAGCCGACGCCGATGCGGATCTCCTCGCCGGCCGGGAAGCTCCAGCCGTAGCCGGCGGGCACGTACTTGCGGTCGATCCAGAGCTCCATGTCCTCCCCGACGCCCCACGGATGCACCTCGAGCCCGCGTGAGAGGGGCGCGTCGGGCGGCTGATAGCCGCTCCCGAGCACGCGGCGCCAGCCGAGCGCGTCCACGATCACGGGCGCGGACAGGTCGCCGCGGTCGGTGTGCACGACGTTGCCGGTGCGACCGTTGACCTTCGCCGTCTCGAAGTCGTGCTCGGACTGGGCTGCGAGCAGCTCGCACAGCGAGGGGTAGTCGAATGTCGAGAACGTCCACGGCAGCTCAAGCCGGGAGGTGCCGAAGGGGGTGTGGACCACCAGTCGCCCGAAGGTCTGGCGGTGGGAGCCCATCAGGCCCATCGCTCGCAGCCACTCCGTCGGGATCCCGCACGCGGAGGTCTGGCGCTCCCCGATCTCGTACCGATCCAGCACCAGAACCCGCGCTCCGCTGCCGGTCAGCTCGCGTGCCACGGTCAGCCCGGCGAAGCTCGCTCCGCAGATCAGGACGTCATATTCACCGCCCAGCGCGGTGCGCTCGCGGCCGCGTGCGGTGCGACGAGTCGGCATGCGGGCAGACTAGCTAGGCTAGTGCGTTCAGTGCCGGATACAGAGACCGTTACACCACCTCGAACCGTCGAGGGATCGGGCGGCATGCTGCTCGAAATCGACGGGCAGATCGTCCCCAACTACGACGCCACCATCGTCCCCTTTGACGAGGGAGACGTCGTGTCCGGAAAGGTTGTCCGGATAGACCAGGACGAGGTCCTGGTCGACATCGGCTACAAGAGCGAGGGCGTCATTCCGATGAATGAGCTCTCGATCCGCAAGTCGGTCGACCCGCACGACGAGGTGGAGCTGGGGGAGGAGGTCGACGCCCTCGTTCTCACCAAGGAGGACCAGGACGGCCGGCTCGTCCTCTCCAAGAAGCGTGCGCGCTTCGAGAAGGCCTGGCGCAAGATCGAGGCCGCCGCCGAGTCGGGCGAGCCCGTGGAGGGCACCGTGATCGAGGTCGTCAAGGGCGGCCTGATCATCGACCTCGGCGTGCGCGGCTTCCTGCCCGCCTCGCTCGTGGACATCCGCCGCGTCCAGAACCTCGACGAGTTCCTCGGCACCAAGATCGAGTGCAAGGTCATCGAGCTGAACCGCTCGCGCAACAACGTGGTGTTGAGCCGCCGCGCGGTCCTCGAGGAGGAGCGCAAGGAGGTCCGCCAGCAGATTCTCGACCGCCTGCAGCCCGGGATGGTCGTGGAGGGCGCGATCTCGAACATCGTCGACTTCGGCGCGTTCGTGGACCTGGACGGCATCGACGGCCTCATCCACATCTCAGAGCTCTCCTGGAGCCATGTGAACCACCCGTCCGAGATCCTCTCGATCGGTGACGTCGTGCCGGTCAAGGTGCTCGACATCGACCGCGACCGCCAGCGCATCTCCCTGGGCCTCAAGCAGACCCAGGAGGACCCGTGGCAGCGGGTGATCGACACCTACCGGATCGGCGACGAGCTCGAGGGCAAGGTCACCAAGGTGGTCACCTTCGGGGCATTCGTCGAGATCATGGACGGAGTCGAGGGGCTCGTGCACATCTCCGAGCTGGCCCACCACCACGTGGAGAACCCGCGCGAGATCGTCGAGCCCGGCCAGGACGTGCGAGTGAAGATCCTCGAGATCGACTCCGAGCGCCGCCGCCTCTCGCTGAGCGTCAAGCGCGTGGAGGAGCAACTGGCGCACATCAAGTCGGCCGCCGAGGCCGGCGCCGCCGCGGCGGAGGCGACCGCGGGCGAGCTCGGCGACGTGCCGGACCTGGGCCTCTCGGAGGACGTCTTCGCGGGACCGTCGATCGGCGGTCTGGACGCCCTCCGCAACCTGCCCGCTGACGAGCCGGCCGACGAGCAGCCGGCTGATGCGCCGGACGCCGAGGCCGCCGCGCCCGACGCAGAGGTCCCCGAGGCCGAGCCGGCACCGGACGCCGTAGACGCCGAGCCCGCCCCGGATCCCGAGCCTGCGCCCGACGCGGAGCCCGACCCCGCCGCGGAGGCCGAGCCGGCCGTCGAGGCCACCGAGGAGCCCGCGCCTCCTCCCGCCGAGAACGAAGAGTCCCAGGACAAGTAGATGGCCGGGGTCCCCTTCGTGGGGCTCACCGGCGGACTCGGCGCTGGGAAGTCCGAGGCACTCCACGCGCTCGCGGAACTCGGCGCAGCCACCCTGTCCACGGACGCCGTGGTCCACGAGCTGCTCGCGGGTGACGAGCTGCGGGACATCGTCGCCGAGCGCCTCGGCCCCGAGGTGGCGCCCGACGGACGGCTCGACCGCTCACTGATCGCGGAGCGCGTCTTCGGAGACGACGAGGCGCGCGCCTGGCTCGAGGGAGAGCTCTGGCCGCGCGTGGGTCGGCGCGTCACGGATTGGAAGCAGGAGGTCGAGGCGCTCGACCCGGCGCCGCCGGCGGCCGTGGTGGAGGTCCCGCTCCTGTTCGAGTCGGGGATGGAGGCCGCGTTCGATGCCACGATCGCGGTGGTCGCTGACGAGTCCGTTCGTGAGGAGCGCGCGGGCGCCCGCGGGCACACGGCGGTCTCTGAGCGGACCGGACGGCAGCTCTCCCAGACGGAGAAGGCGGAGCGTGCGGATTTCGAGGTGCGCAACGACGGCACGCTCGACGAGTTGAGAGAGACACTGTCCCTGGTACTTGCGAAACTCGAACGGGTCCCGTGAGCTCACACATCGCCAGCAGCGCCGCCCGCCGTCGCCCGCGCGCCCGAATCCGGCGCCGGCGGCTTGCCGCTGTCGTGGTGGTGGCTCTGCTGGGCGCCATCTGCGCGGCGCTCGTGTCCGGATTGGGAGAGCAGGCGGTCCGCGAGATCACGCTCCCGCTGAAGCACGACGACATCATTCGCCAGCAGGCGAGCGACAAGGGCCTCGACGCCGCGCTGATCGCGGCGGTGATCTACGAGGAGTCGCGCTTCCGCGACCAGACCTCGCGCGCGGGCGCCCGCGGGCTCATGCAGATCACTCCGGACACCGCCGACTTCATCGCGAACCACTCGGGCGGCTACCGCTTCAAGCAGTCCGACCTCGCGACCCCGCAGATCAACATCTCGTACGGCAGCTACTACCTGCGCTACCTGATCGACCACTACGGGGGGAGCGAGACGCTGGCTGTGGCGGCGTACAACGCGGGCCTCGGCAACGTCGACCGGTGGGTTGAGAAGGCGGGCGGTGCGTCCGCGTTCAGGTCGGCGGAGCACATTCCCTTCCCGGAGACGCGCGCCTACGTGGAGAACGTGCTCGAGCGGCGCGGCGAGTACCGGGACAACTACGCCGACGACCTCGGGCTCTGACCTAGCCCAACAGCCGCCCAGACAGGTCGGCGCGTAGAACGGCGATCTCGGTGACGGCAGCGGCGATGTAGGCGTGCCGCGTCGCCTCGATCTCGTCGTGGAGGTCATCCATGTAGGCGGGGTCCCCCGCGAGGCCCTCAATCGAGGCCAGCGCGCGCTCCGCTTCGAGGTCCTGGAGGTGGTGTTGCATCTTGATTGCGGTCATAGGGTGATGATCGAGGTCAGGCCGCTCGGGGACATCGGGGCGACACCCTGATCCTGACCCTGTAACTGGGCGCGCTACCCCTACTAAGACGTACGGCGCCAAGGACTTACGGCGGCGGACGCAACGCGCCCGCCGCCGCACTGTCTGCAACGTCCGTGAGTCTGGATCAGCCGTTGGAGAGCGACTCGTCCACGCCCTCCCAGAAGGCCTGGTGCACCTCGGGGCCCTGGGCGCGGAAGTCCGATGCCTGGCTGCTCAGGTCGTCGAGCGCTACGTCGAGCTCGGCCTGGTAGAGGTCCTGCTCAAACGCGTCATCGGTCGTGTTGGCACCGACGAAGCCGTCGGCAGCGCGGTTGAGCGCGTCCGCCTGCTCGTCGACCTGGCTGGCGACCTCGTCGCCGGCGTGCTCGCGAGTGTCGGTGACAGCCTGGTCGACCTCGACCAGAGCGGCGTCGACTTCGGCCTGCGTGTCGGAGTTGTAGAGCTGCACGACGGCGTCGCCGAACTGCTCACCATCGGCACGCGCCTTGTCGGCCTCGGAGGCAGGCCAGAGTGCGAGCGTCAGACCGGCGACCACGGCAGCGACGACGAGGCTGCCGGTGACCCAGCGCAGTAGCGAGGCGACGCTGGACTCGTTGGTGGGGGTGGTGGCGTGGGAAACGGACATCGGGACTCCTTTGCGTTGTGGTTGGAGTCGCGATGATGCGGGCCTGCCGCCCCCGCTACATCGGGAGGAGTCCCTGAACGCGAACCCTAATTCGGGCGGCGCGGGGTCTAGTTGACGCGCTCGACCGCTCGGACGCGGTCGCGCCCGCGGTCCACACGCGCGCTGTCGCGGCCGCTGCCGCCGTTGAGGCGGTCGAGCCGCCGGTCCTTCGAGTTCAGGCGGTCGCGCCCGCCGTTGCCGTAGAGGACGTCGAGGCCGCGGCCGCCTGAGATGCGATCGGGGCCCGGCCCGCCGAAGACGAGGTCGTGCCCGCCGCCGCCGGAGACCACGTCGCGCCCGCCGTATGCGCAGATGATGTCGTTGCCCCGCGTTCCGTTGAGGATGTCGGGCTTTCCGGTCCCCTCGATCGTGCAGATCCGGCCGCGGCGGCCGGCTTGTTGCGGCGTGTCGTAGCCACCCACTGAGCGATCCGGGAGCTCGGGTGGCCTCGGAGGCGCCTGGATCGTGATCGACCACTCGTGCAGGTTCACGCGCCGGTCGAAGTCGTCACCCAGGTTCTCCAGCTTTCGGAGCGGGGCGATCGCGGGGATCGTCTGACTCACGGGGAGACCATCTGCCGGCTGCACGAGCTGGAGTGAGTTGGCGAGCCGTGTGTCGTCGGTCGCGAACCCGTAGTACTTGGCGCCGCACAGGGTCTCTTCGTTCGATTCGCGGGCGCCCTCGAGCGCAAACCGGATGTCCATCCGGCCGTCATTGGCGCGCCCCGTCACGCGGACGCGGAAATCGGTGGTGGTCATCTGGATATCGCACGAAAATGCGCCCTCGCTGCCGTTGACTCCCTCGAGGTGCCAGGTCGTGGGTCGGCGGTAGGACCCGTTTCCGTTGCCCGAGATGTTGCCGAAGCCGTCGATCCGAAAGCTGTAGCGGAAGCGCCCGCGGTACACGTCCTTCGAGTCCGTGACGATGTGGTCCGGGTCCGGCGCGTGATTGTCGATGTGCCGGTAGCGATCGAGCAGACCCTCGCCGGTCCCGGTGTAGGGGCCGATGGAGGCCGCTGCAGGAGACGACAGCGCGGCCGAAACGATGAGAACAGCGACCCCGACAGTTCGCATCACGCTTTGACGCTACCCCCGGGCGGATCGCTGCGCAAGCGCCTGCTTGCGCGAGGGACAACTACGCCGACGACCTCGGCCGTCAGGGCCGAGGTCGTCGGCCGGCACGGGCCGTTCAGTGGCCGATCTGCTCCCGGGTGGTGACCCAGATGTCAGCTGTTATCGGGGCTCCGGGGGCGCGTCCGAAGTAGAGCGTGGTTGCTGCCCACGCGAGCGACGGACGCGTCTCGTTGGCTGCCGTGTTGACGGCTGACCCGAGGTTGACGGGTGCCGACCACAGGCCGTTCACGCCCTTGCGCGTGGCAACCCAGATGTCCTGGCCGCCGAACGCCGTGGCGCCGCCGCGGTTCGAGGCGAACACGATCTCGCGGCCGTCCCTCCGCACGTTCGGCTGGATGTCCATCGCGGCGCTGTTCAGCTCCGCAACCGGCTCGGCAGGACCGAATCTGCCATTGCCGTGACGCTCGCTTCGGTAGATGTCGGGACCGCTCGAGAAGTAGAGCGTCGGCCCGCCGGTCTTCACGTACGACGGTCCCTGCTCGTCGAGCGGCGTGTTCGGACCGCCGTCAGATTGGCAGCCGAGGTGCTCAGGCGTCTCCCAGCCCCGGGCGGGATTCTGCCGCGTGAGGTAGATGTCACCCATGCCACAGGTCACGCCGGGCACCACCCGACGGCTCACGAAAAAGAGCCCCTCGCCGCGGATCGGCGTCGGACAGAAGTCGTCCGAAGTCGAGTTGACCGGCGCGCCCAGGTTCTGCGGCGCGCCCCAGGGCGCGTCCTTCGACTCCCGCTCGGCCACCCAGATGTCGATGTCGGTTCGCGTATCGCCCTCGAACCGGGGCCGCGTCGAGGCCATGAACAGGCTCAACCCATCGGGCGCCTGGATCGGACAGCCGTCCTGGAACGCCGTGTTCAACTCACTGCTCGTGCCGGGCAGGCCTTCTGCATTGACTGCGGGCGTCCAGGGAGAGAACTCCATCGCCTGCGCAGCCGGGGCGAATGCCGCCAGCAGGGCCAGCGCTGCAAACACACGTAGTGCTGAGGTCATAGTGGTCTCCTTTTCAGCGGGTCGTTTGGGGGTTGTGAGGTGGGACGGGACGATGGCCAGTGGCGATCGCGACGCCGGCGCCGATTGCAATCAGTGCGAGCACGCCGGCGGCGCCGATGCCGGCGTCGCCCCAGTCGAAGCCGCGATCAGCTTCGACCTCGACCACACGCACCGGCGTCGCTCTGAGCTCCGACTTGCCGCGAGCGTCCGCCCTGAGCTGCTCGTCCGAAATCGCCGAGGCGATCGGCGCGGCGAGCGCACTGATCACCGCCGCGAGCGCCAAGCCGCGCACGGCGCGAGCAAGGCGGAGGGTCATCTCTGGCTCCTTCCGGTCTTCGGACCGCGGTCGCGATCCGTTTCGCCGAGCGTCCTCCGGCGTGGCAAACATCCGGCAGCAAGCGACTGCAACCAGGCGAAAACGGCGGGTTGGCGGTAGCGTGGCGCAGGTCGCACGACGATGATCGAGTTCCGCATACTGGGCCCGCTCGAGGTCGAGCACGAAGGGCGGCTGGTCCCGCTCGGAGGAACCAGGCAGCGAGCCGTGCTCGCGATCCTCCTGCTCCACCGCGGCGAGGTCGTCTCCACGGATCGTCTGGTCGACGAGCTCTGGGGCGAGCGGCCACCGGACACGGCTACGAAGACGGTGCAGGTCTACGTGTCCCGGCTCCGGAAGGAGCTCGGCCAAGATTTTGTGCTCACACGCGGCGGCGGCTACGTGCTCGACCTGGAGCCCGCCCAGCTAGACGCCGAGCGCTTCGAGCGCCTCGCAGGCGACGGGGGCGATGCGCTGGAGCGAGGCGAGGCGGCCGGCGCGAGCGAGCTGCTTCGCCAGGCACTCGGCCTGTGGCGCGGCCCGGCGCTCGCGGATCTCGCGTACGAGCCGCTCGCACAGACCTACATCGCCCGCCTCGAGGAGCTCAGGCTGGTCACGCTCGAGCAGCGCATCGAGGCCGATCTCGCGCTCGGGCGCCACGCGGCACTGATCCCCGAGCTGGAGACACTGGTGCGCGAGCATCCGGCACGCGAGCGGCTGCGCGCCCAGCTGATCCTCGCGCTCTACCGCTCAGGCCGCCAGGCGGACGCGCTGGCGAGTTACCGCGACGCCCGGCGCGCGCTCATCGAGGAACTCGGCATCGAGCCAAGCCGCTCGCTCCAGGAACTGGAGCGAGCGATCCTCGCTCAGGACCCCGAGATCGACGCGCCTGCGCGGGCACGCCCCGTGCTCGCTGGCCTGGAGGCGCGGCGTGGCGGAGTGCTACTCGGCGTGGGAGGCGGGCTGCTGCTGGCCGCCGCGCTGGCGGCCGTGTTCACCGGGGGTGACGACCCGAGTGCGCGACGGGCTACCGGAAACACGCTCGCGGTGATTGACCCGGACTCGAACCGGCTTGTCGAGACCATTCCCACAGGCGTCCGGCCGGCCGACGTCTCGGCCGGGGCGGACCACATCTGGGTGGCCAACCAGGCCGACGACACCGCCACTCAGATCGACCCGCGCCGGCGGGAGGTCGTCAGCACAACCGCGCCCGGCGCGAGCGTGGCCGGGTTGGCAGCGGGCGACAACGCCGTATGGATCGGCGACGCGCGTCGCACGGTGCTCCTCCGGCTCGACCCCGACTTTCGCTCGGTCGTTCGAACGGCGCGACTCGAAACCGATCCCGGGCTCTTCAGCGGCCCGGGCCCGAACCCGGTGGCCACCGGTTATGGCGCGGTGTGGGTCGGAAGCGCCTACGGGGCCATCGCGCGGGTCGACACCCGCACGCGCGAGGTGGACAACATCCCAGTGGGAAACAGCCCGAGCGCGGTGGCCACCGGCGCCGGGGGCGTGTGGGTCACGGACGACGTCGACAACACGGTCGCCCGGATCGATCCGGCGAGCGCCAACGCCGTCACCAGCTCAACACCGGTCGGGCGCGGCCCGGGGGCGGTCGCGACAGGTGCCGGAGCGGTGTGGGTGGCCAACACGCAGGACGACACGGTCGCCCGCGTCGACCCGGGTAGCACCGCCGTCACCGACACCATCCGAGTGGGGCGCCGTCCCACGGGGATCGCCGTGGGGGACGGGGCGGTCTGGGTGGCGAACAGCCTCAGTGGAACCGTTTCCCGTATCGACCTGAGGACTCGTCGCGTCGAGGCGACGGTCGAGGTCGGCGAGGCCCCGCAGGACGTGACCGTCTCGAACGGGGTCGTGTGGGTGAGCGTCCAGGACAGGACCGCCCCCGAGCCATCGCGCGCCTCGGTCCGCGGGGGAGTGGCGCGCCTTCTGGTGCCGTCGGACCCGGGCTCCACCGACCCGGCGCTCGCCTCCGACTTCCAGCGCCTGAGCGCCACCTGTGCACTGCTCTACAACTATCCCGATCGCGGGTACCCGGAGGGCGCGAGGCTGGTGCCGGAGGTCGCGGGCGGGCCGCCCACGGTGTCCCCCGATGGGCGCACGTACGTATTCACCGTCCGGCGCGGGTTCCGCTTCTCGCCGCCATCGAACGAGCCCGTGACCGCTGAGGCGTTCGAGCGCACGTTCGAGCGCGTGCTCAGCCCTAGGGTCGGGTCGTTCGCGGGGGAGCTCGTGCGCGACGTCGTAGGGGTCGATGAATACGTGGCTGGACGGGCGCGGCGGATCACGGGCGTGAGGGCACGCGGCGACAGACTCGTGATCCGGCTGGAGCGGCCGGCGCCAGACCTGACCGCCAGGCTTGCTGCGCGCTACTTCTGCGCCGTCCCGCCGAGCACTCCCATCACGGCCAAGGGCATCGACCTCGTGCCGTCGGCGGGGCCGTACTACGTGGCATCGCGTATTCCGAAGCGAAGTCTTGTGCTGCGCCGCAATCCCAACTACGAGGGGCCGCGGCCCCACAGGCTTGCGGAGATCCGCTACAGAATCGGTGTCGATCCGAGCCAGGGCCGTTGCTGCCGTCAAAGCCGGACGAGCGGACTACGTCCAGCTGAATCCGGCCGAGCTCACGGGAGGCGCGCCGACCGACGTCGTGGAGGGTCTTACGAAGCGCTACGGGCCCCGCAGCGAGGCCGCACAAGACGGCCGCCAGCAGCTCTTCACCCAGCCCTCGCTGAGCATCTACTCCTTCGTGTTCAACACAAGCCGCGGACCGTTTGCGGATCCCCGCCTGCGCCGCGCCGTGGCCTTCGCCCTGGACCGCCGGGCACTCGCCGAGCACACGGGTGGCACGGAGATCGGCCGGCCGGCGGACCAGTTCATTCCGCCGGGCCTCCCCGGCTTCGAGGATGCCGCGGTCTACCCGCTGGGCGGCCCGGACCTGGAGTCCGCCCTTCGTCTCACGGGAGGCCGGCAGCGGCGCGCCGTTCTGTACACGTGCGACCTGCCCGGCTGCACGCGCCACGCCCAGATCCTGAAGGCCAACCTCAGCGCGATCGGGATCGACCTCACCATCCGGCAGTTTCTTCTCGGCGAGATGTTCGACCGCACCGGAGACCCGAGCGAGCCCTTCGACATCACCTATTCGAACTGGTTCGTGGACTACGCCGACCCGTTCGGCTACATCAACTCGCAGTTCGCGAGCGACGGCTTCAGGCCCGGGCTGTTCGAGGATCCAGACTTCGAGCGGCGCATGGCCAACGCGGCCGGCCTGACCGGAGATGCCCGGCTGCGGGCCTACGCGAAGCTGGATCGAGATCTCGCCGCCGATGCGGTGCCTGCGGTGCCGTTCGCGACCGGGACCTCCAACTACTTCCTCTCTGCGCGAATGGGTTGCCAGGTGCTGCACCCGATCTTCGGCCTCGACCTGGCCTCGCTCTGCATCCGGCGTCGTTAGGCGGATGCGTCCTCCCAGCGAGCGTACGCCTCCTCGACGGCCTTCTTCGCCGCCACATGCCGTGCCGTCGCCCGCTCGCTGCTTGTCGGGCTGGCCCACGCGGACGGGTCGGCCAGCTCGTCCTCGATCGCGCGCAGCGCAGCCTCGGCCTTCTCCACCTCGCGCTCCAGCTGGGCGGTCCGCCTGACCGCGTTCTTCGACGGGCCGGCCGGCTTGGTGCGGCCGTTTCCGCTCGATTTCGCCGCCTTGGCCTTGGCGGTCGCGCGCTTCTCGCGCCCCGGGCGCGCGCGCTCCGCGTCGCGGCGCTCATCGCGCACGCGCGAGTACTCCGCCCAGCCGCCCTGGTAGCTGAGCAGGCGCCCGTCCTCGAGCGCGATCGTCCGGGTGCCGACCGCGTCGAGCAGCGCGCGGTCGTGGGACACGAGCAGCACGTTGCCGTCGAAGCCGCTGAGCGCGTCCTCGAGGGCCTCGCGCGCATCGATGTCGAGGTGGTTGGTGGGCTCGTCCAGGATGAGGACGTTCGCGCCCGACGCCACGAGGATCGCGAGCGACAGGCGCCGCCGCTCGCCGCCAGACAGGCCCTCCATCGGCTTCTCGACCTCCTCGCCGCTGAACAGGAAGCGGCCGAGCAGCGCGCGCGCCTTGTTGGGGGTCAGGCGCGTGGCGCGCTGCGCGGCCTCCAGCACGGTTCCCGAAGAGCCGAGCTCCTCGGCGTGCTGGGAGAGGTATCCGAGCTGCACGTTGTGGCCGGTGCGCAGCCGCCCGCCGTCCAGTTCGCGCCGGCCTGCCAGAGCCTCGATCAGCGTCGTCTTCCCAGCGCCGTTGGGCCCGACGAGCGACACGTGCTCGCCGCGCTCGAGCCAGAGCTCGCCGTCGTCGAGCAGCGTCCTGCCCGGAACCTCGAGCCGGCCGTCCTCCATGTGGAGCACGACCCGTCCGGCGCGCTCGGCACCGCCGAACTTGAAGCCGAGCGAGCGGTTGTCGGTGGGATCGCGCTCGATCCGCTCCATCTTGTCGAGCTTCTTCACGCGTGACTGCGCCTGGCGCGCCTTGGTCGCCTTGTAGCGGAAGCGCTCGATGAAGCGCTCCATGCGGGCGATCTCCGCCTGCTGCTTCTCGATCTGCTTGCCGAGCTGGATCTCGCGCGCCGCCGCCTCGCGCCGCCATGCGTGCCACGAGCCCGGGAAGAAGCGCGAGCGCCCGGCCTCGAGCTCGAGCACGGAGGTGCCGACCGCCTCCAGGAACCAGCGGTCGTGCGCCACGAGGATCACGGCCGAGTCGAGGCCCGTGAGGTACTCCTCGAGCCACTCGAGCGAGGTGATGTCGAGGTGGTTCGTTGGCTCGTCCAGCAGGAGCAGGTCGGGGTCGCCGGCCAGGGCACGGGCAAGCGATGCCCGGGTGAGCTCGCCGCCCGAGAAGGTCGCGAGCTTCCGGTCGAGCTGCTCGTCGGTGAAGCCGAGACCGTGCAGCGGTCCGAGCGCGCGCACGCGCCAGTTCCAGCCGCCGGCGTGCTCGAGGCGCGACTGCGCGCGCGAGTAGCGCTGGAGGAGCGCGCCGTCGTCAGGGCGCTCGGCCATCTCGCCCTCGAGCCGGTGCAGGTCCTCCTCGAGCGCCACGAGGTCGCGGCAGCCGGACAGCACGTAGTCGCGCAGCGTGAGCTCGCGCTCCCGGGGCGCGCGCTGGTCGTGCAGGGCCACCCGCGTGCCCTTCTCCAGCATCAGCTCCCCACCGTCGATGCCCGTTTCGCCCGACAGCATCCGCAGCAGCGTCGTCTTGCCCGCTCCGTTGCGGCCGGCGAGCGTCATGCGGTCGCCGCGCTCGAGCTTGAACGAGACACCCCTGAACAGGGGATTCCCCGCCATGTCCTTGTCCAGCGCGCTTGCGATCACCACTGCCATGTCAGGGTCAAGGCTAAGGGGCGAGCGCAAAGATCAGGGGCACGGATTAGGGGAGTCCCCGATGTGATTGCGTGCGCAACGACGGATGCTGGCGGCATGAAGAAGCTCACGACAGCACTCCTCTGTCTCGTCGCCCTCGTTGCTCTTCCGGCCACGGCCTCGGCGGCCAAGCCGGTCAAGTACGCGGGCAAGACCAGCAGCGGCCACAAGGTCACGTTCAAGCTCGCCCGCGGCAAGCAGGCGGTCGACTTCGTGACCGGCGCACCCGTGACGTGCATCCCGATCCAGGGCACCGGCCAGCCGTTCGTCGGAGCGGAGCCGCTGGTCTACACGTTCCAGATCAACCGGACCGTGGAGTTTCAGTCCAAGATCAAGCCCGCCTTCTACTACAACGAGGTGACCGCGAACTTCCGCTTCACCTCGAAGAAGCTGCGAAACGGGACGATCAAGGGCCACCTCCGCTGGCAGTACCAGTTCCTCATCCCGAAGTACCCGATCGGGACCTTCACCATCTACAGCTGCCTGGGCGAGGCCACGTTCAGAGCTAAGCCCGCCTGAACGAGCAACGGCCCCCGGGCGCGGAGTGCGCGGGGGCCGTGGTATGCGTCAGTTCCGTTCTCCGCGGGCCTAGGCGGCTGCCGGCGCGGCGACCGGAGCGTGTCCGCTCGGGTTGCTCGGGCGGCGGATGCCCAGGACCAGCAGGGCGGCTCCGATGACGAGCACGAACCCGCCGCTGCCGACTGCGCTCCAGCCGATCTCGTCGAGGAACGGGACGTTGGCGCCGGTGCTGACGTCGGCGTCGACTCCGGCGGAGCCGTCGGCGTTCATCACCACAACCGAGTAGTCGCCGTCCTCGATCTCCCAGTTCAGGGTCTGCTTGCCCGAGCCGTTCTCGGATGCGACCCAGATCTGCGAGTCCGCCGGGGCGACCGGGCGGCTATTGCCGGCGTGGTCGTCGTACTGCGCCTCGAACGGCGAGGTATCGACGTCCGTGAGCGTGGTGTGCGAGACGCCCTGGAGGTAGTTCTCCACGTCGCTCGTGCGTGCGATGCCGACGAATACCGGCTTGTCGTCGCGAGACTCGACCTGGAGCCTCACGTTGCCGAGGTCGTTGGTGTCCAGGACCCAGTCGCCGGCGTCGAGATCCACATCGAGGTTCTCGGTCGCGAGTGCACGCGTTCCGGCCTCGAACTGGTGGGTGTCGGTCGACAGGTAACCGTCGCTGTCCTTCTCCGACTCACCCACGAAAGCAAGTCCGCCGATGGCCAGGAGGCCTACGGCAAAGAGGCTGGCGAGGGCGCCGGTGACGACGAGGGCGATGCTTGACTTCTTCATTTCGAGTTCCTCCGATGCGTTGTCATTTGCGATGACTGAACCGTCGCACCGGAGGGCTCCCGTTTCGCTGGAGCTAGCAGGCATCCGAGGGGTGCGGTTAGCTCCCCCTCGTGGCCGCGTTCGTCTACCTGCTTCGCTGCGCCGACGGTACGCTCTACTGCGGCTGGTCGACCGACCCCGAGCGGCGCCTACGCCAGCACCAGGCCGGCACCGCGAGCCGCTACACCCGCACCCGCCGCCCGGTCGAGCTCGTCTACACCCGCGAGTTCGCCACCCGCTCCGAGGCGATGCGCGAGGAGGTGCGCATCAAGCGCCTCTCGGCGGCCGACAAGCGCCGCCTGACGCTGACCCCCGCGGTCAGCGCCGCGCGGGCTTCGCGGTCAGCCGAACCCTCTTCCTGATCGTGTCGCGCAGGCCCGTCGGTCCGTGCGCGACCAGCACGAGCCGGGCGGTCATCTTCCTGCGCTCGCGGACAAGCCTCCTGCCCCGGCGGTTCAGCCTCAGCACGACCGTGCGCCGCGTGCCCGTGGCCACGGTGGTCCTGCCGCTGCCGATCACGACCCGCCTCGCGCTACGCCCGGGGCGCCTGGCGGTAAGCGTCTGTCTGGTCGCGGCGGCTGACGGGTTCATCGCCTTGGCGAGCCGCAGGGCCTTCTGACGGCGACTCACCCGGAATCTCGCCTTGAGCCCGGTGATGCCCCTGGCCGGCCGGAGGACCGGCGTGCCCGCCGGTGGCGCGGTGGGCGTCGTGTTGATCAAGACCGTCACCTGGTCGGACCGGGCCGCCGAGCCCTGGGATGTGCCGAGGACGATGTCTGGCTTTCGGTCGCCGGCGAGGTCTGCGACCGCCAGTATCGCGCCCGCCGCGGCGGGCACCGCCACGGCCTCGCGCGGAGCCAAACGTGCCGTCGCCCCTGCCCCGGTGGACCGCCAGGCGGCCCTCGAGTCCCGCCACCACCACGTCGAGCGCGCCGTCGCCGTCGAAGTCCGCGAGCTTGCCGTCCGTCGTGGCGGAGCCGATCGTCTGCGTCGTTCTGGGGACCGCGCCGGGCACGATCCCGCTGCGGCCCCAGACGAACACGTCGAGGACGCCGCCCTGAAGGTGGCCGACGAGCAGGTCGCGGTCGCCGTCGCCCTCGACGTCGCCGACATCCAAGAAGTACGCCCTGTCGGCGCTCGTCGCACGCATCGTCGAGGACCATGAGGTGAAGTCGCTCACGGGCTCCCTTCCGTACACGTTGACCTCCCGCGTGTTGAGCGGGTTCACGCCGACGACCTCGTCGTAGCGCCGCCCGAGCGGGTCGCTGAAGTTCGCGGCGATCGGCGTCTGAGTGCCGGCGAGCGGCCCCTGCATGGTGCTCGCGAGCAGCGGCGGGTTCTCGACGGGCGCTGGGTTGCCGCAGCGGATGTCGGCGAGCTCGAACGGCTGGACGACGAAGCAGAGCAGGTCGGCGGCCGCGTTCGCGGTCGGCGCCCCGGTGAGGAGCTCGGGGCCGCCGCCCCCAGTCAGCTCGCCGGCGGCGAGCGACCCGCTGGAGGCCAGGGCCGTCGGGACCGGCCCCCCCAGTGCACCCGCGCCGTCGCCGGGCAACACGGTCAGGACCCCACACGCCACCGCGACGTCGAGCCGCTGGTCCTGGGCGACATTCAGCTGCCCGGTGACGATCTGCCTGGGCGCGCCGGCCAGAGGGGCACACGCGCTGTACCCGACCGGCCCGGCGAAGGTGCCGCCACCCTGGTTGCGCACGACGTACACCCTGTTGTCGCCCCGCGCGGAGACGACGATGTCGGGCCCGTTCGCGCCGTCGAGATCGCCGACCGCGACGTCGGTCAAGCGCTGATTCGTCCCAAGCGACAGGCTCACGTCGGTGCGGTCGAACCTAAAAGCCGCCTGCGCGGGCTCTACGACGCCGAGCGAGGCCGCCGCCATCATGGCGGCACACAGGAGGGCCATCCTGGCCATGCCCCGATGGTGGCAGACGAAGACTCGCCCGCCAGAGCTGCGACACCAACGCTGGACGGATGTTGGCGCGCGGGCAAAGCCGGTCTCCGTGACGCGGCAGGTGACCTTCCGCAAGCGTCGCTAGCCTCTTTAGGTCGTGCCGAAGTTCGAGCTGAACGCCGCCTACAAGCCCATTGCCGACCAGCCCGCTGCGCTGGAGGGTCTCTCGCGTGGAATCGAGGCCGGCGATCGCTTTCAGACTCTGCTCGGCGTCACCGGGTCGGGCAAGACGGCGACGATGGCGTTCACGATCGAGCAGGTCCAGCGGCCCGCGCTCGTGATCGCCCACAACAAGACGCTGGCGGCGCAGCTCTGCAACGAGTTCCGGGAGTTCTTCCCGAAGAACTCGGTCGAGTACTTCGTCTCGTACTACGACTACTACCAGCCGGAGGCGTACGTGCCGGCGCAGGACCTCTACATCGAGAAGGACTCCTCGATCAACGAGGAGATCGACCGCCTCCGCCACGCGGCCACCAGCGCGCTGTTCGCCCGGCGCGACGTGATCGTGGTGGCGTCGGTGTCGTGCATCTACGGGCTCGGCTCGCCCGACAAGTACAACGCCCAGGTCACGCTGCTGAAGAAGGGCGAGATGGTCGACCGCGACGAGGTGCTGCGAAAGCTCGTCGACAACATGTACACGCGCAACGACCAGGCCCTCGGCCGCGGCACCTTCCGGGTGCGTGGCGAGACCCTCGAGGTGTTCCCTGCCTACGCCGAGACGGCCTACCGGGCGGTGTTCTTCGGCGACGAGATCGAGGCGATCCAGCACTTCGACCCGCTCACGGGCGAGGTCTTCCAGGAGCTGGAGCACGCCGGCATCTGGCCGGCCACGCACTACGCCACCGACCGGCCCACGATCGAGCGGGCGGTCGGGGAGATCCGCGACGAGATGGAGGCGCGCTGCAAGGAGCTCGAGGAGCAGGGCAAGCTGCTCGAGTCCCACCGGCTGCGCCAGCGCACGCAGTTCGACATGGAGATGATGCGCGAGCTCGGCTTCTGCAACGGCATCGAGAACTACTCGCGCATCCTGGACGGCCGTGCGCCGGGCGAGCGCCCCTTCTGCCTGCTCGACTTCTTCCCGGACGACTTCGTCTGCTTCATCGACGAGTCGCACCAGACGGTGCCGCAGATCGGCGGCATGTTCGAGGGCGACCGCTCGCGCAAGAACACGCTCGTGGACTTCGGCTTCCGGCTGCCCAGCGCGCTCGACAACCGGCCCCAGACCTTCGACGAGTTCCTCGAGCACACCCCGCAGATCGTGTTCGTCTCGGCCACGCCGAGCGACTTCGAGCGCAACCACTCGTCCCAGATCGTCGAGCAGATCGTGCGCCCGACCGGCGTGGTCGATCCCGAGGTCGACGTCCGCGAGACGAAGAACCAGATCGACGACCTGATGGAGGAGATCCGCCAGCGGGTCGAGGTCGAGGAGCGGACGCTCGTGACCACGCTCACCAAGAAGATGTCCGAGGACCTCACCGACTACCTGCTCGAGTACGGCTTCAAGGTGCGCTACCTGCACTCGGAGATCGACACGCTCGAGCGCATCCAGATCATCCGTGAGCTGCGGCTCGGCGAGTACGACGTGCTGGTGGGCGTGAACCTCCTCAGAGAGGGGCTCGACCTGCCGGAGGTCTCGCTGGTGGCGATCCTCGACGCGGACAAGGAGGGCTTCCTCCGCGGCGAGACCTCGCTGATCCAGACGATTGGCCGCGCCGCCCGGAACATCCGCGGCAAGGTGATCATGTACGCGGACAAGGAGACGGCCGCGATGCGCACCGCGATCTCAGAGACGGACCGCCGCCGTGCCATCCAGGTGGCGTACAACGAGGAGCACGGCATCACGCCGGCCACGATCCAGAAGGGCATCTCCGACATCAGCGATTTCCTCATGACGGAGTCGAAGGTGCCGACCGGCCGCGGACGTCGCCGGAAGGACACGGAGGGCATGTCGGCCGAGGACATCCGGCGCACGATCGTGGAGCTGGAGGAGGAGATGCTGGCGGCCGCGGACGACCTCCGCTTCGAGTACGCGGCCAAGCTCCGCGACGAGATCAAGTCGTTGCGGCATGAGCTCGCCGAGGTCGAAGCAAGCGCCTGAGTAAACACCGGATGACGCTGATCCCATCCTCTGCTACACCTGAGGCTCCTGCACCCAGAACGGACGGGATGTCCTGAATGGAGCCAGAATGGACCGGATGTCCTCGACGTTTCGCTGTCTCGCCCTCGCCGCGCTGCTCCTCGCGCTCGTCGCCACCAGCGCGAGCGCCGATCCCTCCGGGTCCGATTTCACGATCGCGCCCAACCCGCCGGATCCCGGCGAGGAGGTGACATTCACGTTCGTTCCAGGCCCCGGCATCGTCGGCGATCCGACCGTGCAATGGGACGTCAGGGGCAACGCCGCCTTCGACGAAACCGGGACGGTCGCGACCCAGTCTTACGGCTCCCCGGGCGATGATGTGACGGTTGTGATGCGGGTAACCGACGACGATGGCTCTGTCGACGTTTCGCACACGTTCACCGTCAACTCGCCGCCGGACGTGTCCTTCGACTTCACCCCCACGAGCCCGTTCCCCGGCCAGGAGGTCTGGTTCGACCAGGTCGTTACCGATCCCGACGGTGACACCGTCACGCTCGTCTGGACCTTCGGTGACGGTGGCATCGCCACCGGCGAGGATCCGCGCCACACCTACGCAACCGCTGGGACGCGCACGGTTTCACTGAAAGCCACGGACGAGCACGGCTTGGCCACGACCGAAACGCGCCAGC
Source organism: uncultured Thermoleophilaceae bacterium (assembly GCA_963774755.1). Lineage (GTDB taxonomy): Bacteria > Actinomycetota > Thermoleophilia > Solirubrobacterales > Thermoleophilaceae > JACVRW01. The sequence goes on from CAVZGG010000002.1 coordinate 257,058, forward strand.
TGACCGTCCAGGACCTCGCGGGACCGACCGCGAGCTTCACCTCCTCGCCGGCCGTGCCGCTCGTGGGCCAGTCGGTCACCTTCACCAACACCTCGACGGCGTCCGCCGGCCAATCCCTCACGAACTCCGTGTGGGACCTCGACAACGACGGCGAGTTCGACGACAACCCGGCCGGCTGGTCGTTCAGCGCTCCAGGCAACCACACCGTCGCTCTGCGGGTGACCCAGACGAACGGCAACCAGGCGGTCTTCGAGAAGCAGATCCGGGTGAATGCGCCCCCCACGGCGGCGTTCGTGTGGAGTCCGGTGACGCCGGTCGCAAATCAACCTGTGGACCTCATCTCCACCTCGACTGATGCCGAGGGCGCGCTGATTCTGCAGCAGTGGGACCTCGACAACGATGGGCAGTTCGACGATGCTACCGGCGCAAATGTGACCCACGCGTTCGCGGCAGGCACACGGACGGTCCGGCTTCGGGTGACCGATTCCGACGGGGTCGTCCGGACGGTCACGCACAACGTGACCGTGCTCGACCTGCCCTTCGCGTCCTTCACCTTCTCGCCCGCCGTCCCGCTGGCCGGCGAGGTCGTGGCCTTCTCGGATCAGTCGATGGCCTCGTCGGGATCGATCACGGAAGCCGTGTGGGACCTCGATGACGACGGGGAGTTCGACGACAACCCGCTCGGGTGGTCGTTCGCCACGCCCGGGAACCACGGCGTCACGCTTCTGGTGACTCAGACGAACGGGCAGCAGGCGACCGCCAGGGTCAACATCCGCGTGAACGCGCCCCCCCTGGCGGGCTTCGTATGGAGCCCGCCCAACCCGGTGGCTGGCCAGGGCGTCGACCTGATCTCGACCGCGAGCGACCTTGAGGGCCTCGGTGCCCCCGTGTGGGATCTGGATGGCGACGGCCAGTTCGACGACGCGAGCGGGGCGGCCGTCAGGCACGCGTTCCCGAGCGCAGGGACGTACGAGGTGGGTCAGCAGGTCACCGACTCGGACGGGGCTGTCAGCACCATCCGGCGTGCCGTGACGGTCGTCGCCGCCCCGGTGGGACCGGCTCAGGTCGACGCATTCATTACGCCATTTCCCGTTGTGCGGCTCGCCGGCAAGGTGCTGCCACATGGCGCTCGCATTCAGGTCCTCGCCGTACGGGCACCGCGCCGCGCAGTGATCCTGGTGAGGTGCGTTGGCAAGGGCTGCCCGGTCGGCTCGGTTCGCCGCACGAGCAGGGGTCGCACCGTGCGCTTTCCGGAGTTCGAGCGCAGGCTCCGGGCGGGGATCCGCCTTAAGCTGTTCATGCGACAGGGGCGGCGGATCGGCAAGTACACGAGCTTCCTGATCCGGGCTGGTGCGCCGCCCAAGCGCGTCGACCGGTGCCTGTACCCGACGGGGCGCTCGCTCCGGCGTTGCCCATGAGGCGGGCGTGGGCGATAGTGGTCGCGATGCTTGCCTTCGCGGGCGCGTTCCTGCTTGGCCAGCGTGGCGTTCGGGGGTGAGGGGGAGCCCGATAGGGCTGAACGCCCACCCAACGTCCGCCTGGGCTCCGTGTCGGGCCTCCCCGAGCTGGCCGAGGACCCCGCGGTCGCGCGTGAATTGGCGCAGGCGCGCCGCGCGCGGCGCCTGAGGGCCCGCCGCGCCGCGTCGAGACGCGCGGCCGCCGACCGTGAGTTGAGCGCTGCTGCTCCCGCCCCGGCAGCGCCGGTCACGCCCGAGCAGGACTGCCGCCAGTGGCGCCGGTCGCACCGCCCGTCGGCACACCGGCTCCCGCACCCAGTCCACCGCCGGCGCCGCCAGCGACCGCCTCCCGTGACGTTCGACGATTCCGGATGAGAGCTCGCGGCAGGAAAGCCCCCTGGGCTCGGCCTCGAGGACAGCGAGGTAATCGACGGCTACGTGGTGGAAAACTTCGTGGCCCGGCGTGGCGCCACCGAGCTGATCTGCCAGGCGGTGAGCCCGGACGGGGAGCCCGTGACGCTCGATATCGCGTGGAACCGGCCGTCGGACCGCCAAACCTGGCCGCGCTTCCGGCGACTGGCTCGGACGAGGGCGACGCTGCAACACGAGGCGTTGCTGCCCGTGCACGCGGTTGGCGAACATTCCGGCCGGCCATACGTCGCGATGGCCCGATACCCAGAGGCGACCTTCGAGGATCTCTCGTCGAGGGCTCTCCCCTCCCATCCGAGCGGGTGCTCAGGCTGTTCGCGCCGGTCTGTGACGCCCTCGACCTCGCCCACGACAACGGTCTCGTTCACCAGAGCCTGTCCGGGACGAGTTTGCTCGTGGAGGGGGACGCGGCGCTCCTGGACGGGTTCGGGGTAGCGGGCGGTCCGCGCGAGCCTGGCCCTCGAGTCGGCTGGGAGTTTACGAGGTGCGCTACTGCCCGCCCGAGGAGCTCCTAGGCGAGTCGCTCGAGCCGGCAGGCAACGTGTACACGCTCGCCTCGCTGCTCGTGCATGCCCTTACCGGCAGGCCGCCGTACGAGGGCGCGCCGGCTGCCCAGGCATACGGGCACCTGGTGGAGCCGCCGCCGCAGGCCGAGCGCGCGCGTGTCCTCAGCTCGGCGCCGCCTTCGACGAGGTGATCGCCCGCGCAATGGCGAAGGACCCCGCGGAGCGGCCCGCGTCCGCGACCGAGCTGCTCGCCGATGCCGCCGCGCGCGCTCGGCGTGGATCTGCCGTCGCGGCTCGCGTCGGGAGAGGGTCGAGGAGCGCGAGCCGCCGCCGGTTCCGCCTGCGATCCGCATGCGCCGCATCCCGAAGCGGGCGGTGGTCGCGGCCGTAATCGTCGCCGCGCTGGCCGGGCTGGCGGCGGGCGTTGTGCTTCGACCCGTTCGACGGCAGCCGCGCCTCGGCCGCGGGGTCGAGCGGCGACGCGAGCGGCGCTCGAGCGCCTGGACGACCAGCGCACCTCGCTCAGAGCGACCCTGTCGGCCGGCGAGACCCCGCAGGAACAGTCCGCGACGGCGGCTGAGCTGGCCGCCGCGTACGGCCGGGTGGCGGACGCGGCCGAATCGCCGCGGCTGGCCTCTGCGGCGCGGGCGGCCGAGCGCGCGTACGAGGAGCTCGGAGCGGCAGCCGACGCCGGCAGCGCGGAGCGGTTCGCCGCGGCGTCCGATGCGGTCGCGCGGGCGGATGCTCGGCTCGGCGCTCTCGCCGAGGCCTCGCGTTAATTTGCAGGATAGGCGCAAATAGCTAGGATGAATGGCGTGCCCCCTGCGATGAGGCGCGCCGGATGCGCGCTCATTTCCACGCTTGCCCTGCTCGCGATCGCGGCGCCCGCTGCGATGGCCGCGCCCGAGGGCAAGGCCGTCGCGGTGAGCTCACTGGCGAACGGCGCAAAGCGGATCAAGTACAAGATCGGCCCGTTCAATATCGTCCCGGGCCAGAACGAGATCGGCTACGAGGTCATCCGCGAGAAGCCCCAGGTCGACGGCTACTTCACCCGCATCCGCCCCGACCTGACCTATCTGAACGGCCGCGTACCGGGCGTTGAGGTGATCCATCTCCACCACGGCGTCTGGGTCAACACCGCACGCCGGGCCCACACCTCGTCGCTGCCCGTGGAGCCCTTCTTCGCCGCCGGCGAGGAGAAGACGATCATGCGCCTGCCGAAGGGCTACGGCTACCCGATCAAGGGTTCGGACTCCCTGATCCTCAACCACATGATCCACAACCTGACGCCGGTGCCGACTCAGGTGTACATGGTCTACGTCGTGGACTTCGTGCCCAAGAACTCGCGCGCCGCGCGCGGGATGCGCTCCGTTCGCCCGATCTGGATGGACGTCCAGAACGGCAGCCTCTACCCGGTATTCAACGTCGAGAAGGGGTCAGGCGACAAGGGCCGTTACACGTACCCCGACGACGCGCGGAACCCCTACGGCAGCGGCCCCAAGAAGAACGAGTGGGTGGTGGACAGGCCGGGCGTGCTGGTCGCCACCGCGGGTCACCTGCATCCCGGCGGCCTCCACACGGATCTGTATGTGCGCCGGCGCGGCGAGAAGATTCGACCGTCGCGCAGGGCGGACGCTCCACGCGGCCGTGGGAATACCGCGCACCTGTTCCGCTCGGTGGCCAAGTACTACGAGCCGGCGGGCGCCGTGTCGTGGGACGTGGCCATGACCGGAACTCGGCTCGACTGGCGCGTGAAGTTGCGGCGGGGCGACGTGCTCTCAACGAGTGCCACCTACGACACGAAGCGCGGTGCCTGGTGGGAGTCGATGGGGATCATGATCGTCTACATGGCCGATGGCGGGCCTGGGCGCGACCCGTTCAAGAAGCGCGTGAACTACCGGGGCACCGTCACTCACGGGCATCTCGCGGAGAACGACAACCACGGCGGTCAGGCCACCGGCCTGCCCGACCCACGCCAGCTGCCGGACGGCTCCGAGAATCCCGGCAACCTCGACATCGTGGACTTCAAGTACCAGTTCGGGGATCTGAGCCTGCCGGGCCCGGCGGGCCTGCCACCGGTGATCCGGCCCGGCCAGTCGCTCAACTTCCGCAACCTCGTCGACGACCCGAAGAAGATCTACCACTCGATCACCTCCTGCAAGGCGCCCTGCAACCGCTCGACGGGCATCGCGTATCCGATCGCGGACGGGGACGTCCAGTTCGAGTCGAACACGCTCGGGTCGGCGGTGCCGCCCGCGACCGGCGCCCTCGAGTGGAAGACGCCGGACAACCTGGGGCCGGGCACCTACACGTACTTCTGCCGCATCCACCCGTTCATGCGCGGGGCCTTCCGGGTCAAGCAGTAGTCCCGCTGTACCCTCCCGGGGGTGAGCAAGGGGAGTGGAAAGCAGTCCGCCGGTGCAGCGGCGGCCGAGGGGGTGCGAGCGGTTCTCGAGGCTGCGGAGCAGAGCGCGGCCGAGCTGCGCGCTGAGGCGGCGCAGGAGATCGACGCGCAGCTGGAGAAGGCCGAGGCCGTCGCGGCCCGGCTTGTCCGAGCGCGCCCACAGGATTGAGGAGTCGCTCCAGAAGCTCGCCGACAGCGTCCGCGAGGAGCTCTCGGCGCTCAAGGCCGACCTCGAGGAGCTGCGCGCGGTGGGGGAGGGAGTGTCGGAAGCCCGGACGGCGGCGGCCGAGCCCGTCGCGCCGGAGCCGGAGGCCGAGGCGGAACCAGAGCCCGAGTCGGAACGCCCGCCGCAGCCGCCGACAGAGCCGCGGCCCGAGCCACAGCCGGTGCCGCCCGAGGAGCCGCCGCCCGCCCCTCCCGAGCCGGCCGCCGGTCAGCCCACGGGCGACGGCCACGAGGGCGCGCGAGTGATCGCCCTGAACATGGCGCTAAACGGGTCCCCCCGCGACGAGACCGCCCGCTACCTCGACGAGAACTTCGAGCTCGAGAACCCGGACGCGCTCCTCGACGAGGTGTACGCCCGCGTCGGTTCCTAGACCGGCGAGGCCAGCTCGACCAGGTTGCCGTCCGGGTCGCGGACGTACGCCACGTCCTGGCCCCACGGCTTCGTCTGGGGCGGGCTGACCGCGGCGGCGCCCTCCTCGACCGCGCGGTCGAAGGCGGCCTGGACGTTGTCGGTCACGAAGCAGACCTCGAACGGCGGCCGGCTGCTGGGCCGCTCCTCCGGTCGGTAGACGCCCGGCAGGTTCGCCGCGGCGAGCTCGTGGGCGGCGAACGCCAGGGCGGTGTCGCCGGTGTCCAGCTCCGCGTACTGGCCGCTCTCATGCAGGAAACGGCGTCGTTGCCCCAGCGCTCGCTCGTAGAAGTCCAGGCTGGCTGCGACGTCGGAGACGTAGAGGATCGTGTAGCCGAACCGCATCGCCCGTCACCCTAGTCCTCGAACCCCGCAATCTGCGCAAAACGAACGGGTGTTCGATCCGTCAGCGGCTCTACACTCGTTATTCGCAGTGAATCCGAGTGGCGAGATAGTCGTATCCGGCGCCCGCGAGCACAACCTCAAGGACCTCCACCTGAGGCTGCCGCGCAATTCGCTGATCGTGATTACGGGCCTCTCGGGGTCCGGTAAGTCGAGCCTCGCATTCGACACGATCTATGCCGAGGGGCAGCGCCGCTACGTGGAGTCTTTGTCCGCGTACGCGCGCCAGTTCCTGGGCCAGATGGACAAGCCGGACGTGGATTCGATCGAGGGCCTCAGCCCGGCCATCTCGATCGACCAGAAGACCACCTCGCGCAACCCGCGCTCGACGGTGGGCACCGTCACCGAGATCTACGACTACCTGCGTCTCCTCTGGGCGCGGGTCGGACATCCCCATTGCTACAACTGCGGCCGTCCGATCGCCGCGCAGTCCGCTGAGCAGGTGATCGACCAGGTGATGCAGCTCCCCGAGGGCACCAAGTTCATGGTGCTCGCGCCGGTGGTGCGGGGCCGCAAGGGCGAGTACGGCAAGCTCTTCGACGAGCTGCGTGCCGACGGCTTCACGCGCGTGAAGGTCGACGGCGAGCTGCGCCGGCTCGAGGAGGACATCGTCCTCGACAAGAAGTACAAGCACGACATCTCCGTCGTGATCGACCGGCTCGTGATGCGGCACGACCTCCGCAAGCGGCTCGCGGACTCGATCGAGACGGCGGTGGCGCGCGCCGAGGGCATCGTCGACATCGAGGATGCGGACAGCGGTGAGCTCACCACCTATTCGGAGCGCTTCATGTGCCTCCACTGCGGCACCTCGATGCCGGAGCTCGAGCCGCGGATGTTCTCCTTCAACTCTCCGCACGGCGCCTGCCCTCGTTGCACGGGCCTCGGCTCGCAGATGGAGATCGACCCGGAGCTGATCGTGCCGGACCCCTCCCTGTCGCTGAACGACGGGGCGATCCTGCCCTGGTCCACGAGCGCGTCCAACTACTACGAGCAGATGACGCAGGCGATTGCGGACAAGTGGGAGGTCGACATGGACCGCCCCTGGGAGGACCTCGCCGAGGACGTTCGCAACTGCTTCCTGTACGGCACCAACGGCGACCGCATCTACATCTCGTACCGGAACCGCTATGGCCGGCGCCGCTCGTACACGACCACCTTCGAGGGCATCGTCCCGAACCTCGAGCGGCGCTACCGCGAGACCGACTCCGACTGGTCCCGCGAGAAGATCGAGGAGTACATGACCCTGCGCCCGTGCCCGGAGTGCAAGGGCGCGCGGCTGCGGCCGGAGTCGCTGGCCGTGAAGGTCGGCCGGCTGGGAATCCACGAGTTCACGCGCATGTCAGCGCGGCGCGCAATCGAATGGCTCGAGGAGCTCGAGCTGTCGGACACCGAGCGCCAGATCGCCCGGATGATCCTGCGCGAGATCGACGAGCGGCTGCGCTTCCTCGACAACGTGGGAGTGGGCTACCTGTCGCTGGAGCGCGCGGCCGCCACGCTGTCCGGAGGCGAGGCGCAGCGGATCCGGCTGGCCACCCAGATCGGCTCCTCGCTCGTCGGCGTGCTCTACATCCTCGACGAGCCCTCGATCGGGCTGCACCAGCGTGACAACGAGCGCCTGATCGGGACCCTCCAGCGGCTCCGCGACCTCGGCAACACAGTGATCGTGGTCGAGCACGACGAGGGAACGATGCGGGCGGCCGACCACGTGGTAGACCTCGGCCCGGGGGCCGGCGAGCACGGTGGCGAGCTGGTGGCGGAGGGCACGCCCGAGCAGGTGATGAGCGTCAAGGAGTCGGCCACGGGTCAGTTCCTGTCGGGCGAGCGCGAGATCCCGCTGCCGAAGAAGCGCCGGCGGCCGAGCGGCTACATCGAGATCGAGGGCGCCTCTCAGCACAACCTCCAGAACATCAACGTGAAGCTGCCGCTCGGGGTGTTCTGCTCGGTCACGGGCGTGTCCGGCTCGGGCAAGTCCACGCTCGTGAACGAGGTGCTCTTCAAGGCGGTCGCGAACCGCCTGCATCGGGCGAAGCAGCGGCCGGGCGCGCACAAGCGCATCAGCGGCCTCGACGAGATCGACAAGATCATCAACATCGACCAGTCTCCGATCGGTCGCACGCCACGCTCGAACCCGGCCACCTACATCGGGCTCTTCGACCACATCCGGGAGCTCTATTCGCGGACTCAGGAGGCGCGGGCACGGGGGTACAAGCCGGGTCGCTTCTCGTTCAACGTGAAGGGCGGCCGCTGCGAGGTCTGCCGCGGCGACGGCCAGATCAAGATCGAGATGCACTTCCTGCCGGACGTGTATGTGCCCTGCGAGCAGTGCCACGGCAAGCGCTACAACCGCGAGACGCTCGAGGTCCGCTTCAAGAGCAAGACGATCGCCGACGTGCTCGACATGACCGTCGAGGAGGCGGTGGGCTTCTTCGAGCACATCCCGAAGATCAAGCGCAAGCTCCAGGCGCTGCACGACGTGGGGCTCGACTACATCCGGCTGGGCCAGCCGGCCACCACGCTGTCCGGCGGCGAGGCGCAGCGGGTGAAGCTCGCCAGCGAGCTGTCGAAGGTGGCCACGGGCCGGACCCTCTACATCCTCGACGAGCCCACCACCGGGCTGCACTTCGCCGATGTACAACGGCTGCTGGAGATGCTGAACAGGCTGGTGGACCAGGGCAACACCGTCGTCGTGATCGAGCACAACCTCGACGTGATCAAGACCTCCGATCGCCTCATCGACCTCGGGCCGGAGGGCGGCGAGGAGGGCGGCAAGCTGGTGGCGCAGGGCACCCCCGAGCAGGTGGCCGCCACAGAGGGCTCGCACACCGGCAGCTTCCTGGCCGAGATAGTCACGCCGGCCACGCGCAAGAAGCGCGGCACGCGGGCGAAGGTGCCCGCGGCTGCCTGAGCCGAGGCGGTTTAACGTGCAGATCGAAGGTGGCCCACCCAGGTGGGAGTAAATCGTTGCGTTTTCCGCACCGATGTCTCTGCCACCTGGCCGGTCTAGGCCGGGCCCAGCGCGTCGCCGCCGCGGGTGCGGCGGAGCTTGCGCACGGTCTGGATGACCTCCATACGCCGGTGGGCCCGGGTGGCGGCCTCCATGACGGTGATGCCGCTCGATGTGTCCGCCAGGCCGACGGAGCAAGTGACCGGCCCCGCGTCCATCTCGAAGGAGACGGCCTGCAGCTCGTCCTCGAAGCGGTCCGCCCAGATGCCGGCGTTGCGCGAGTCGGTGGCGTGCAGCAGCACCCCGAACTCGTCCGGCCCCATCCGGGCCAGCTCGTCCACCGCACGCAGGTTGGAGCGGAGGACGGACACGCAGAGCCGCAGCACGTCGCTGCCCGCGCCGGCGCCGTGGTGGGCGTTCACCCAGCGCAGGCCGTCCACGTCCAGCATCGCGATGGTGAGCGTCTCGCCCGTGCGGGCGCGGCGCAGCTCCTCCCGGGCCAGCAGGGCGTGGAAGTCGTCTGCGGTCGGAAGATCGATGAGCGGGTCGATTGCCATCCAGGTAATCATCGGCCGTCTGGCCGAGACCCTGAGATCACGCGATCGGCCCACCGGCGGGCTGACGCCGGGATCGCGCGCCCGAGCGGCGAGCGATGGTCAGCAACCCAGCGATAGACACGGTCCGAGGCGTGGGGAAAGCGCTCGCTCACCCGCGCAAGAGGCGCGCCTCCCGGCAGGCGGGCGAAGACTGGGCCGAACGCCGCCCCTCCGGAGTGCACGGCGCCCGCCTCGACGAGGTGCCACGACGCCATCCGCTCGTCCTCCGACATGCCATCCAGCAGCGCGTCGGCCTCCTCGCTGCCCAGCGCCACGGGACGCAACCGACTCCGCCGTGTCCCACCGGAGCAGCAGGGCGAGCGAAACCCGGCAGAACCCACAGTCTGGGTCGTAGAGGACAGTTGAGGACACCCTCCAAGTAGAGCAAGTCGAGGATGGAGGGGCGGCGCTTCGCAGTCCGACCGCCCCGGGGTAGCACTACCCCGTCGCAGACGGGGTCCATTACGGAACCCACGCCGCCCCGTTCGAATAACGCGAGCCGATGCGGGTTACTTCCGTTCGGACGTGTCATGTCTGGCAAGCTGCGTCCGGTGCAGAACGCTCGATTGTGGTGGCAGAAGTGGCGCTGGTACGAGCGCAACTCGCTGCCGTGGAACCGGCTGAGCATCCACCGCGAGCTCGCCCGGCGGCGGGCGTTCGCCCGCTGGCCGCTGCACGGGAACGTGCTCGAGGCGCTTCGCGAGGGGCGGCTCGAGATCGGCGAGGGCACGCTGCTCGAGCCGGATGTCTGGCTCACCGCGGCCGACGAGGCGCGCATCCGGATCGGCGAGGGGACGTTCCTGAACATCGGGGTCATGGTGGCGTCCGCCGACCTGGTGGAGATCGGCGATCACTGCATGTTCGCGAATGGCTGCTTCGTGACGGACTCCAACCATCGCTTCGACGACCCCGACAGGCCGATCACCTGGCAGGGCTTCACGAGCAAGGGGCCGACCCGGGTCGGCGACAACGTCTGGTGCGGCGCGAATGTCGTGGTCACGAGCGGGGTGACCGTGGGAGAGCGCTGCGTGATCGGCGCGAACAGCGTGGTCACCGAGGACATCCCGCCGTACTCCATCGCGGCCGGAGCACCCGCGAAGGTGCTCCGCCGCGTGGAGTACGACAAGTCGCCCTCAGACGACTCGTCCTAGCAGAGAACGACTAGGTGGAACGGCTTGTTCGCGTCGTTGCCGTTGGCTCCGGTCGTCCGGAGGTCCACCCCGTTCACGTTCGAGCCCAGTCCGCTCACGGTGATCTGCCCGTTGTCGGGCGGCGCTGCCGCCGTCGGGCCTCCGACGGTTGCGTAGTAGCCACAGCCGCGGATGTCCGCATCGAAGATCACCTGGTAGCGACCCTCGGCCGTGCGGGCCGCCGATGTGACTCCACGCCCTCGAATGCCCTGACCGCCGGCGTTCACGACCGCATAGCGGGCACTGCCGTGAGCCACGAAAGCGCCTGGCACCGTGCCGAGGGTCGACTCCTTGACGGCGGTACCGCCGACCCCACCCGGCCGGAAGTCCTTGCCGAGGAGTGCCCGGTTGCGCACGTCAACGCTCCGGATCGTGTTGTTCTTGATGCTGCCGCTCGTAATGACGAGGGCATAGGCCGAGCCCCCCATGGCCATGAACAGCGCCAGCAGCGCCACGGCCATCGCGGGCGATGGGATAAGACGACGGAATCGGGTCATGAACCCCTGAACCCTACTGGCGGCCTGGGGTTTCGGTCCTACGCCACTACCTGAACGACCACCGTCCGCTGGCGCTCGCGATCGTCGAAGTCCACGAGCACGATCTGCTGCCATGTGCCGAGCGCAAGCTGGCCGCTGCGCACCGGAAACGTCTCCGACGGGCCCACGATCGCTGCTCGAATGTGTGCATGCGCGTTCGTGTCCGCGTTCAGCCGGTTGTGCTCGTAGTCGGCGGCCTGCGGGACCAGCCGCTCGAGCGCCTCGCGCAGGTCGTGGATCCCGCCCGGCTCGTACTCCATCGTCGTCACGGCGGCGGTCGACCCGGGCACGAACACGGACACGAGGCCGCTCTCCACCCCGGACTGGTCGACCACGCTCTGCACGCCGGCCGTGATGTCGATCGTGTCCCCGTTCCCCTCGGTGGAGAAGCGGAGCTGCCCGCTGTGGATCGTCAGAGCGAGAACCCGCCCGTGAACGGCTCGCCGGTCTGCTCCTGGAGCAGCTCGTGGAGCCGCGCGATCTCGTCCGGGGCCATGGTGTAGCCGTGCTCCGGCTCGGGGTAGCGCCGAGCGCGCACCTCGTCGGCGAACGCCGCGACGCCCTTGATCATCTCGTCCCGCACGTTCGCGTAGCGCTTCACGAAGCGCGCCGCGTGGCCGTCGTAGATGCCGAGCAGGTCGTGGAAGACCAGCACCTGGCCGTCCGTGGCGTTCCCCGCGCCGATGCCGATCACCGGGATCTCCATGCGAGGCATGAGCGCCTCGGTGAGCGCGCTCGGGATCGCCTCGAATACGAGCGCGAAGCAACCGGCGTCCTGTAGCGCGAGCGCGTCGTGGAGCACGTCCAGCGCCCGCTCGGCGGTACGCCCCTGCGAGCGGTAGCCGCCGAGCGCCGTTGCCGTCTGCGGCGTGAGCCCCACATGGCCCATCACGGGAATCCCGGCGCCGACGAGCGCGCGCGCCCGCTCGACGGAGGTGCCTCCGCGCTCGATCTTCACGGCGTCGCAGCCGGCCTCCTTGATGAAGCGCTGCGCGTTGTGGATGGCCTCCTCGTTCGAGGCCTCGTACGAACCGAATGGCATGTCGCCGATCATCAGCGGCGTACTCAGCCCGCGCCGCACCGCCTGGGCGAGCATGAGCAGCTCCGCGAGCGTCACGGGCACCGTCGAGGGGTACCCGAGCACGGTCATCGCGCCGGAGTCGCCCACCAGCACCACGTCGACGCCGGCCTCCTCGGCCACCTGGGCGCTCGGGTAGTCGTAGGCGGTGACCATCACGACCGGCTCACCCAGCGCCTTCTTCTCGGCGAGGGTGCTGAGGCTGATGGCGGGACGCTGGGTGGGACGGTGACTCATTTCTCGCCTCCGAGAATCGCGTTGTCGATCAGCCGGGCGCGCCCCACACGGGCGGCCACGGCAAGCAGGGTCGAGCCGTTCACACGCTCGACGGGGGAGAGGTCATTGGCCGAGCGGAGCTGAAGATAGTCGGGTTCGAGGCCCGCGCGCGCGAGCTCATCGCGCGCCGCGGCCACCACCGCAGCCGCCTCGCGGGTACCGCTCGCCACGACAGCCTCGGCAGCGCGCAGCGCGCGGCTGAGGGCGAGCGCGCGCTCGCGCTCCTCCGGGCTCAGGTAGGCATTGCGGGAGCTGAGCGCCAGCCCGTCCGCGTCGCGGATCGTGGGACAGACCTCGATCCGGACCGGGATGTCGAGGTCTCGCACGAGCTTCCGGATCACGAGCGCCTGCTGGGCGTCCTTCTGCCCGAAGTAGGCCACGTCCGGCCCCACCATGTTGAAGAGCTTGGTCACCACGGTCGTCACGCCCTGGAAGTGCTCCGCGCCGCGCTGGGCCTCGTCTCCCTCGAGCGTGTCGGTGAGGCCGCCGACCCCGACCGTTGCGTCGAAGCCCTCGGGGTAGACCTCCTCGACGGGCGGCGAGAACAGGATGTCCACGCCCTCGGCCTCGGCGAGCTCCGTGTCTCGCTGCTCGTCGCGCGGGTATCCGGCGAAGTCCTCGCCGGGGGCGAACTGCGCGGGGTTGACGAAGAGGGAGACGACGAGCACCTCGTTGTCGGCGCGGGCTCGCCGCATCAGCGACAGGTGGCCGTCGTGGAAGGAGCCCATCGTCGGCACCAGCCCGATCCCACGCCCGGCGCGGCGCTCGGGGGCGAGCAGCTCGCGCAGCTCGGCAACCGTGCGGACGGTCCTCATGCGGTTGCCCTCTGCGCGGCGAGGTCGCGGGTGCGGCGTACCAGCTCGTCGAACAGGTCGAGCAGGTCCGGCGCCACCTCCTCGACGGCCGCGCGCTGGCTCGCGACCGTGGCCTCGTCGCCGCGGGCCACGGGGCCGGTGAGCGCCTCCTCGGGTCCCAGCTCGGCGATGTTCTCGACCGTTTGGCGCACCAGCGGAGCGAGCAGCGCGCGAGCCTCGCCGCGCTCGAGCCCGGCACCGGCGGCGATCGTCTCCGCCGCGGCCTCGAGGGTGACCAGGAAGTTCGATGCCATCGACGCGGCGGCGTGATACGCCGCGCGGCCGTCGTCGTCGATCTCGAACGGCGTCATGCCCAGGCGCTCGGCGAGCCCGCTGGCAAAGGCGAGCGCCTCGGGCGTGGATCCGGCCACCGCCGCGCCCACGCCCTCGAAGCGCACATCCGGGTGAGCGACGGTCTGAAGCGGATGGAGCCCGAACGCCGCAACTCCGGCGTGCGCCAGCGCGGACAGAGGCGTGGCTCCGCTCGTGTGGCCCACGAGGGGCGCGGCGGCTGTCACGACCTCGGCCGCCGCGGGGATCTCAGCGTCGGGGACGCAGAGCAGGATGGCGTCGCAGCCGGCCGGGCGTTTACCACGGCTGAGTGGCCCCTCGACCTCGACTCCGGCGTCGCGAAGCGCGCGCGCGAGCGCGGTACCGACCCGCCCGGGGCCGACGAGGCCCACCCGAAGTGGGCCGTTGAGGCTGGTCTCTGGTGGGTTCATTCCCCGGTCGGTCCACTCCGTCGTCGGTAGCGGCCGACGATTTGGAGGATACCCACGAGCCTTGCCGTCAACCCCACGTCTTAGTCTTGCGCCATGCAGTCACGCAGCGCAGAGGAGCGCCGCGCGGAGCTTGTCGAGCTGTACCGGGAAGCGGCAGCGTGTGAGCGCTGCCCGCTCTTCAAGACCCGCACAAAGGTCGTGTTCGGCTCGGGAAACGCCGACGCCGACCTGATGTTCGTCGGAGAGGCCCCCGGCATGCACGAGGACCAGCAGGGGCTTCCGTTCGTGGGGCGGGCCGGACAGCTGCTGAACAAGCTGCTCGAGGAGATCGGCCTGGCGCGCGAGGACGTGTTCATCGCCAACGTGCTCCAGTCCCGGCCGCCCGGGAACCGCGATCCCCAGCCGGACGAGATCGACGCCTGCCGGCCGTTCCTCCACCGCAAGATCGAGCTAATCGAGCCGAGCGTGATCTGCACGCTGGGCAACTTCTCGACCAAGCTGCTCACCCGCTCGCAGCGCGGGATCACCAGCGTGCACGGCCGCCCACAGGTCCACGAGCTCGGCGGCCGACTCCTTCGGGTCTATCCGCTCTTCCACCCGGCGGCGGCGCTGCGCAGCACTAAGACCCTCGAGGAGCTGCGAGAGGACTTCGCGCGGCTCCCGACGCTGATCGAGGAGCCGCCGCCGGTGCCAATCGGCGCCGTGGCGCCGGTGGCCGCGGCGGCAGCCGCAGCCCCGGCGGAGCAGGAAACTCCGCCGACGCTGTTCGACTGACGAGGGGCGGGCGACGGCCGGACGGGGGTGGCCGGCCGACGCCCGGGGGGAAATGGGTCAGGTCAGCAGAGCGGGCTGTTGGCCAGCGGCTGACCGGCGATCTGAAGGATGCGGCTCATTCGCGTGCCGGCGATGTAGCTCGGCAGCCAGGTGGTGTCGACCACGAGGTGCGTCAGGTCGCCGGCGGCCTGCATGCCGGTGTTCACGCGCACCGCGCTTCCGGAGTCGCCGGGCGCGGCGGCGCCCGACCAACCGAAGGCGTTGCTCTCCCAGGTCAGCGCGAGACCGGCGCGGGGCGTGCCACCCGTGCCCACCGCGAGCCCGTGGCCGTAGTGGAAGACCGGCTCCGGACCCGCGCCCGTGTAGGAGCCGCAGGGGCCGGCCACGACCGCCATCGTCGGGCTCACCCAGCTCTGCAGCTCGGGACGGATGGACACCAGCGCGAAGTCGTTGCCGATGCCGCCGTCCACGCTCTTCTGGATCGTGCCGAGCTCGACCAGCACGGGGTTGGCGCCACCGGGCGCCAGCGTCAGCAGCGTGACCGCCTCACCGGCCTTGCCGCAATGACCCGCGGTGCCGATCGAGTAGCTGCCGGGCGAGCCGAATACGAAGTTCATGGTGCAGCCGGCCGGGGCGAGCATCCACGAGCCGGGACGGATGCCGACCTCCCCGGGGAGCGGGGCGTCGTTGGGCGCGGCCACCGGGGCCCCGTTCGCGGCGTCCACGCGCGCCGCGAGCGCGTCGGTGAACCACGCGGGCGTGGCGGCCTTGAGCGGCACGGCGTGGCCGTTGCCGTACGGAACGGCGCCATCGACGGTGCTCCAGTCCGGTGACGACCCCACAGCGGGCGTCGCCGCGGACGCGGCCGTCGTGCTCAGAAGCATCATCAGGGCGGCCACGAAGGCCGCGAGTAGCCAACTACGCATTTCGAAACTCCCCCTGCCAAGGTTCGTAGGCTCTCTAAAGGCGTATCCGATGCCCCCGACGGTCAAACACTCGAACAGTCCAGAGGACACCGAAGCCGCCGGCGCGGAGCTTGCGAGCCGCCTCACCCGGGGTGATGTGGTGCTCGTGAGCGGGGAGCTCGGGAGCGGGAAGACCACCTTTGTGCGCGGCGCCTGCCGGGCGCTGGGCGTGGAGGGGCCGGTTACGAGCCCCACCTTCACCATCGGGCAGGTGCTCGGCGGGGCGCCCGAGATCGCGCACCTCGACCTCTACCGGCTGGGCTCCCTGGGCGGCGAGGACCCGGCGCTGCTGGACGACTACCTGACCCCCGAGCGGGTCGGCTTCGTGGAATGGCCAGCCGTGGCCGAGCCCGCGCTGGAGCGGGTGACCGCGCGCGTCCTCCTTGAGCACGCCGGAGGCGATCGTCGCCGGATCACGGTCGCGTGACCCTCCTCGGGCTCGACACTTCCACCTCGGCTGCCGGTGCGTGCGTCCTGCGGGCGGACGGCGAGTGGTCCGAGGTGGTGGCGCCGCCGGAGCGCCTGCAGCGGCCGCCGGCGCATGCAAGTGAGCTGATGCCGGCTGTGGCCGACGTCATGAGCCGCGCGGAGGTCGGCTGGCGGGATCTGGATGCGATTGCGGTCGGGGTGGGCCCGGGCACGTTCACCGGTCTGCGCATCGGGGTCGCGACCGCCCGCGCGCTGGCGAGCGCAAACGGTCTGCCGCTGCGGCCGGTTTCCTCGCTCGCCGCGCTTGCAGCGGGGATCGAGGCGCCGCTGCGGCTCCCGCTCATCGACGCGCGGAGGGGGGAGGTTTTCGGCGCGCTGTACGAGGGCGTGGAGCGGATCTGGCCGCCCTTCGCCATGCCGCCAGAGGAGCTGGCCAGGCGCCTGCGCGACGAGGGCATCACGCCACTGGCGGCGGGAGACGGCTCTGTACGATTTCGGGAGGTGCTCGAGGAGGCCCGCATCCCGGTCGAGCCGGATGACTCCGAGGCTCATGTGGTGCGTGCGCTGCACGTCTGCCGCCTGGGGGCCGGGGTGCCCGACGAGCCGCCGGAGGCCGTTCTGCCCGACTATCTGAGAGACCCGGACGCCAAGCCGCAACAGTGACCCCCGAACTCGAGATCCGCCAGCTCGCCTACGCCGATCTGCCGCAGGTGATCGCGATCGAGCGTCGCGCATTCCCCACGCCGTGGTCGCTCGCCATGTTCGTGCTCGAGCTCTCGAAGCCGTCCGGGATCTGCCTTGCCGCGCTCGAGGAGGGGGTGATGGTCGGCTATCTGGTCTGCTCGCGCTACGACACCGTCTGGCACCTGATGAACGTGGCCGTGGATCCGCGCAGGCGCCGCCAGGGAATCGCGACCGCCCTGCTCGACCGGCTGTTCGAGCAGGCGGACAAGCCGAGCGAGCAGTACACGCTCGAGGTGCGCACCTCGAACGACGGCGCGATCCGCCTCTACGAGCGCTTCGGCTTCCGCGCCGCCGGCCGGCGCCGCGCCTACTACCACGACAACCGCGAGGACGCGCTCATCATGTGGCGGACCGTGGAGGAACGCACCACCGCGTGATTCTCGGCATCGAGACGAGCTGCGACGACACCTGCGCGGCCGTCGTGAGCGCCGAGGGGGAGATCGCGTCGAACGTGATCGCATCGCAGGGACTGCTGCACGCGCGCTACGGCGGCGTGGTTCCCGAGATCGCCTCGCGGCACCACCTGGAGCTCGTGGACGCCGTCACGGCGGACGCGCTCGAGCGCGCCGGGGCCCGGCTCGACGACATCGACACCGTGGCGGTGACCCGCGGCCCGGGGCTGATCGGGGCGCTGCTCGTGGGGCTGTCGTCCGCGAAGGCGCTCGCCGCCACGCGAGAACTGCCGCTCGTGCCCGTGGACCACCTCCACGGGCACGTGGTGGCGAGCACGCTCGGCCCGCACCCCGTCGAGACGCCGTACCTGTCGCTCGTGGCCAGCGGAGGCCACACGTTCCTCGCGCGCGTGGATGACCCGTCGGGCTACTCCGTGCTCGGGCAGACGCTGGACGACGCCGCGGGGGAGGCCTTCGACAAGGGCGCCCGCCTGCTCGGCCTCGGCTATCCCGGCGGCCCTGCGATCGACCGGCTCGCCCGCGAGGGCAATCCGGAGGCCTTCGACTTCCCGCGCAGCGCGCCGGGCGAGCTCGACTTCAGCTTCAGCGGCCTGAAGACCTCCCTGCTGTACGTGATCCGAGATCTCGGCACGGCCGCGGAGTCGCAGGCCGCAGACCTCGCGGCCTCGTATCAGCGCGCCATCGTCGACGCGCTCGTCGAGCGCACGCGCGCTGCGCTGGGACGCGAGGGGCTCGAGCGGCTCGCCATCGGCGGCGGCGTGGCTGCGAACTCCGAGCTGCGCGCCGCGGTGGAGGGCCTGGACGCGGAGGTCTGGGTTCCAGCCGGTGGAGCTCTGCACGGACAACGCCGCGATGATCGCCGGCGCTGCGCGCTTCCTCGAGCCGGTCGAGTACCCGCACTACCTGGGCCTCGACGCGGCCGCTCGGCTCTAGTTCTGGATCCGCGTTTCCTCGAGGTCCAGGTCGCGCTCGACGTTGCGCCTGATGTCCTCGCTGATCTCACCGCTGTTGCGCAGCTCCAGCAGCGCCTGGCGCTGGGCGTCGAACAGGTCATACATCAGCCGCCGCCACGCATCGGCGCGGTCCTCGAAGTTCTCGTCCGCGCCGTCCTCGAGCGCCCCGAAGCGCCGCTCCCTGTAGTCGAACAGCTGGCGGGCGCGGCCGACGCTCTCGGGGCTGATCCAGTCGGGCTCGCCGAGCTCGTCGAGCCGCGCGAGGGCGGCCTCCGCCGCACGCCGCCGGGCGAGGGTGTCCTCCCGGCTCTCCTGGCCGTCGTCCTCGACGCCGAGCACGTTGATCAGCGGACCCAGCGTGAGACCCTGGCCCACCAGCGTCACGAGGAGGACTGCGAACGCAAGGAAGATGATGAGGGCGCGCTCGGGGAAGGCTCCGCCGCCGTCGGTGGTCAATGGAATTGCGAGCGCCGCGGCCAGCGACACCGAGCCCCGCATGCCCGCCCAGCCGAGTACCAGGCGCTGGTCGGCCGGAATCCTCCGTCGACGCTGGGTCTCGCGGCGGTCGATCAATCGCAGCACGTACGGGAGCGTGAACACCCACGCCAGCCGGACGCCGATCACGACCGCGCTCACGAGCGCGCCCCACAGGACCAGGTCGCCGGTCGAGGTCCCGGAGAGGTCGTCGAGGATCGCCGGCAGCTGAAGGCCAACGAGCAGGAACAGCACCGCATTCAGCAGGAAGGTCAGGATCTCCCAGACCGCCACGCCCTGAAGGCGCATCACCGGCGTGGTGAGCTGGGGCGTGTACCAGGCCATGTACAGCCCGGTCGTAACGGCCGCGATCACGCCCGAGAGTCCGAGCTCTTCCGCGGGCAGGTAGGCGGCGTACCCCGAGAGGATGGAGATCGTGATCTCGATAGGCGGATCGTCGATCCGCGATCGGACCTGGCGGATCACCCAGCCGGCCGCCAGGCCCACGAACAGGCCGCCGACGCCGCTGGCGATGAACTCGAGACCGGCCTCCCAGAGCGAAAAGGAGCCGGACACCGCCGCGGCGACGGCGAAGCGATACAGCACGAGGGCGGTCCAGTCGTTGGTCAGGTTCTCGCCCTCGACGATCGCAACGAGCCGCCGCGGTGCGCCGACGCGGCGCATGATCTCGGCGGGTGCGACGGCGTCCGTCGGCGAGACGATCGCGCCCAGCACGAAGGCCTCCGACCAGCCCAGGCCGATCACCTCGTGAGCCACGACCGCGACCGCCGCCATCGTCACGAACACCAGGGGGATGGCCAGCGCCGCGATCGAGCGTGCGTTCCTGGCGCAGCTCTCGCGCAGAGGTGAAGAAGGCCGCGCCGTAGAGCAGCGGCGGGAGGAAGATCAGGAGGACGATGTCCGGATCGAGCTCTACGGAGGGCAGGCCGGGGAGAAAGCCGATCACCGCGCCGCCGACCACGAGCGTGATCGGGTACGGAACGCGCAGCAGCCCACCGAGCACGGCAAGCGCGGCTGTGGCCACGAGGAGGCCGAAAACGAGCAACTCGATGTGGTCCACGCGAAAAGAGTGGCAGCATCATCTGGCATGGCTCTCGTCACGCTCTACGGCAAGCCCGGCTGCCATCTGTGCGACGACGCCCGCGCGGTCGTCGAGCGGGTGCGGGCGCAGCGGCCATTCGAGCTCCACGAGGTGGACGTGTCGCTCGACCCGACGATGTATCGGGAGTACGGCGAGCGTATCCCGGTACTTGCCCTGGACGGCGTGGAGCTGTTCGAGTTCCACGTCGAGGAGGCGGTCCTGTTGCAGCAGCTAGATAGAGTGGACGGCTCGTGAGGTACGACGACCCAACAGCGGGCGGCGTCGGGCTTCAACCGGGTCGCCCCGACGGCGAGCCGGTGGCCACGGAGCGGCTCTCGCTCGGGGTCGCTGCCCGTCTGTCGCGATATCTGCAGGTACTGACCCAGGCCAAGAAGATGGGGCGCGAGACGATCTCGTCCCAGGAGCTGGCCGACTACACGCACGTCAACTCCACGCAGATCCGCCGCGACCTGTCCGGATTCGGCAAGTTCGGCAAGCGCGGGGTGGGCTACAACGTCGACTCGCTCGTCTCGCAGATCCGCAAGATCCTGCGGACCACCGGCAAGCACAACATCGCGCTGTTCGGGGCGGGCAACCTGGGCCAGGCGATCGCGGGGTCGGACATCTTCGCGGACCACGGCTTCAGGGTCGTCGCACTGTTCGACAAGGACCCGGGCAAGGTCGGGAGCGAGATCGGCGACGCGCTAACGGTGCGGCCGTACGACGACCTCGAGAAGGTGATCCGCGAGGAGGACGTGGTGGTGGGCGTGCTCGCCGTGCCCACCGAGGCCGCACAGGAGGTGGCCGACGACCTCGTCCAGGCCGGCGTGAAGATCATCTTCAATTACTCGGAAGCCCTGCTGCAGGTCCCGCCCGAGGTCACCGTTCACACCTCGAGCCCCGCCGTCGACCTGCTCTACGCGCTCTACTTCTACCTCACCTGAGACCTCATCCATGCTGGACATGCTGAGGGTCAGGGAGGTCTTCGAGGCCTCGACGGACTTCACGGTCGGGCTCGAGGAGGAGTTCGCGATTCTCGACCCGCGCACGCTGTCGCTCGACCAGCGCTTCGAGGACCTGCGCTCGGCGGCGCAGGAGGACGCCGTGCTCGCCGAGGCTGTCGCCGGCGAGCTGATCAAGTCCGAGATCGAGATCCGCTCGGGCCGGGGAGAGAACTTCGCGGACGCGGTGGGGAAGCAGCGCGAGGCGCGCTCGCGGCTGTTCGCGCTGGCGGCCCGGCATGACGCGCTGCTCGGCGCCACCGGGACGCACCCGTGGAGCCCCTGGCAGGAGCAGGAGATCATCGACACCGAGCATTACCGGCGCGTGCAGGACTCGCTCCAGTACGTGGCGTGGCGGAACAACACCTTCAGCGTGCACGTGCACGTGGGGGTGAATGGGGCAGAGCGGGCGATCCGGGTCTGCGACCGGCTCCGCCGGTGATGCCCGAGCTGCTCGCGATCTCGGCGAACTCGCCGTTTCTCGACGGGCGCCACTCGGGGCTCCACTCGGCTCGCAGCCAGATCTTCACGAAGAGCTTCCCGCGCTGCGGGATCCCGGACGCGTTCGGCGGCTGGCAGGCGTACGCGGACTACATCGACTTCCTGGTCCGGACGAACTCGATCATCGAGTTCACGCAGGTCTGGTGGAGCGTGCGGCCGCACCACTCGTACGGGACCGTCGAGATGCGCATCTGCGACGCGCAGACCAGCGGGGACGATTCCACGGCGCTCGCCGGACTGATCACAGCGTGCGTCGCCCAGGCCGCGCTCGACCACGACGAGGGCGTGCCCTTCCAGGATCCTCCGGGGCGCATGATCGAGGAGAACTTCTGGAGGGCGATCCGCAACGGGCTCGACGGCAAGCTGATCGACCTGGAGCGGGCAGAGGAGTACCCGGCCGCGGCCGCGCTCGACAGGCTCCTGGCCTGGACGGCGCCGGCGCGGGGTGTGCTCGGCATCGATCCCGGCCTACCGGAGCAGAACGGGGCCCAACGCCAGAAGCGTGCGCTGGCGGAAGGGGCCACTATGGAAGACATCTATGCCGCCGAGGTGGCGCTCACTCAGCGCACCTACGCGGCCGAGGAGGTGGCCACGTGAACGAGCCGCAGCAGCCGACAGAGGAGCAGCTTCTTGAGGCCTTGAAGCAGATCAAGACGGAGGATGTGGTTCTGCAGACGGTCGCGACGCTCGTGAACCTCGCCGGCCAGAAGCTCTCCGTGGAAGGCGCGAAGGACCCGGTCGAGGCGCAGAGGGCCATCGACGCGGCGAAGCAGATGCTGCCCTTGGTCCCGGAGGAGGCCGTGGGACCGATTCAGAACGCGTTGGACCAGGTCCAGATGCTGTTCGCAAAGGAAAGTCAGCAAGCCGCCGTCGGAGAAGCCGCCGGAGAAGCCGCCCCCCTCGAAGATCTGGACGCCCGGCTCGTGATCGGAGTCTTCGGAGGTTCCGGCTTCTACCGGTTCCTCGACGACATGACCGAGGTGCCGGTGGCCACGCCGTACGGGCCGCCGTCGGCGCCGGTGCGGGTCGGGACGGTGGAGGGCACCGAGGTCGCGTTCATGCCCCGGCACGGGGACGAGCACACGCTTCCCCCACATCGCATCAACTACCGGGCGAACATCTGGGCGATGAAGGAGGTCGGGGTCGACCGCATCGTCGGCCCATCGGCCTGCGGATCGCTGAAGCCGGAGCTCGAGCCGGGCACGTTCGTGCTCTGCGACCAGTTCGTGGATCGCACCGCGGCCAGGGAGAGCACCTTCTACGACGGGCCGCAGACCACCCACGTCTCGGCTGCCGACCCCTACTGCCCCGACCTGCGCGGGGTCCTGGCGGAGGCCGCGCGCGAGGAGGGCATCCCGGTGGTGGAGGGCGGAACCGTGGTCGTGATCGAGGGGCCGCGATTCTCGACGAGGGCTGAATCGCGCTGGTACGCGGACTCGGGCTTCGACGTGATCAACATGACCCAGTACCCCGAGTGCTGGCTCGCCCGGGAGCTCGAGCTCTGCTATGCGAACATCTCGCTCGTCACCGACTACGACGTTGGGCTGAAGGACCGGCCGGACGTGCCGCCGGTGTCCGCGGATATGGCGTTCGGCGCGTTCGCCGACAACCTCGATAGACTGCGCGCGCTTCTGTTCCGGGCGGTGCCGAAGATCGGTCCGCAGCCGGACGACATCTGCGCGACGGCGCTGGACAGCGCAATCGTTCATCACTAGCGGGAACGTCGCGCGCTGACTCTTCTGAATCAAGACGGAGGACATACCCCTTGGAATTCCTGACTGACTGGGGCGTGGTAATCGCGCTCGTATGCGCTGGCTGCGCTCTGATCTACGGCGTCGTTACCTCGCGCTGGCTGCTCGCGCTCTCGCCCGGCAACCAGGAGATGCAGGACATCTCCATGGCCGTGCAGGAGGGCGCGAAGGCGTACCTCCGCCGCCAGTACACGATCATCGCCGGCGTCGCCGTCGTGCTGGCGATCGTGCTGGCGATCGGGCTCGAGGCCCAGGACGCCAACGGCATCCTCGTGGCGATCGGCTTCCTGATCGGCGGTACCTTCTCGGGTGCGGCCGGCTTCATCGGGATGAATGTGTCGGTGCGCGCGAACGCTCGCGTGGCCGAGTCGGCACGCTCGGGAGTGTCCAAGGCGCTCGAGGTGGCGTTCAAGGGCGGCGCCGTGACCGGCATGCTCGTGGCGGGCCTCGCGCTGCTCGGCGTCGCCGGCTACTACGGCGTGCTGATCCTCGCCGGCACGGACGAGCGGGATGCGATCGACGCGCTCCTCGGGCTCGGCTTCGGTGGTTCGCTGATCTCCGTCTTCGCCCGTCTGGGCGGCGGCATCTTCACCAAGGCGGCCGACGTGGGCGCCGACCTCGTCGGCAAGATCGAGGCCGGGATCCCGGAGGACGATCCGCGCAACCCAGCGGTGATCGCCGACAACGTGGGCGACAACGTCGGCGACTGCGCCGGCATGGCGGCCGACCTCTTCGAGACCTACGCCGTGACCGCCGTGGCCGTCATGCTGCTCGGTGTCCTGACCTTCCAGGAGATCGGGACGGTGGCCACCTACCCGCTGGTGATCGGCGGCGTGTCGCTGATCGCCTCGATCATCGGCACCTACGCGGTCCGGAGCCGCGCGGGGAACGTCGAGCGGGCGCTCTACCAGGGCCTGATCGTGTCCGGAGTGCTGGCCGCAATCGCGTTCCTCCCGATCACGCTGCTGATGCTGGACGACCTCACGTACAAGGAGGGCGTCTCGGACCTGCTGCGGGCCGGCACTGACGCGCCCACCGCGATCAAGCTGTGGTTCTGCACCCTGGTCGGAGTCGGCGTGACCGCGGGCCTGTTCGTGATCACGGACTACTACACCTCGACGCGGTTCCGGCCGGTCCGCACGACCGCCCGCGCGTCGCAGACGGGCCACGCGACGAACATCATCCAGGGCCTCGCCCAGGGCTTCCAGTCCACCGCGGCCCCGGCGCTCCTGCTGGTGGGCGGCATCCTGCTCGCCAACGAGCTGGCCGGCATCTACGGGATCGGCGTGGCGGTGATGGCGCAGCTCTCGCTCACCGGACTGATCGTCGCGCTGGACGCGTTCGGGCCGATCACGGACAACGCGGGCGGTATCGCCGAGATGGCGGACCTGCCGGAGGAAGTCCGCAACGTCACCGATCCTCTGGACGCGGTCGGCAACACGACCAAGGCAGTCACCAAGGGTTACGCGATCGGGTCTGCGGTCCTTGCGGCCCTGGTCCTGTTCGCCGCCTTCGTGGAGGAGCTCCGTGAGGAGGCGAACAAGGAGGGGGCGCAGGTCGTCAGCTTCGACATCTCGCAGCCCGAGGTGCTCGTGGGTCTGCTCGTCGGCGGCATGATGGTCTACCTGTTCGCCGCGCTCGCAATCGAGGCCGTGGGCCGTGCCGGCGCCGGCGTGGTCGAGGAGGTGCGCCGGCAGTTCAGGGAGAAGCCGGGCATCATGGACCGCACCGAGAAGCCGGACTACGCCCAGGCCGTCGCGATCGTGACCGCCTCGGCGCAGAAGGAGATGATCATCCCGGCGCTGATCCCGATCGTGGTCACGCTCGTGGTCGGATTGCTCTCGACCCAGGCACTCGGCGGCCTGCTGATCGGCGTGATCGTGGTGGGCTTCTTCATGGCGGTCTCGATGACCGCCGGCGGCGGCGCCTGGGACAACGCCAAGAAGCTGATCGAGGACGGCGAGTACGGCGGAAAGGGCTCGGAGGCCCACGCGGCCTCGGTCACCGGCGACACGGTCGGCGACCCCTACAAGGACACCGCCGGCCCCGCGATCAACCCGATGATCAAGGTCGCGAACATCGTGGCCCTGCTGATCATCCCGTTCCTGGTCTAACCACAAACGCCACTCCGGCGGACGGCCCGGCCGCCAGGCGGCAGGGCCGGGCCGACCGCCGGCCGCCAGACGGGCCCAAGCGTCCGTGGCCGTGGCCGTGGCGCGCGGCGAGCCTCACGGCCCGCGCGCCACGGACGTAACGCCCCTGCCACACAAGTCACCCACCGGTCACACCCCCGCTGCCACCCTGGCCAGGTGGCAGAAATACGTAGCGGAATCCGCAACGATTTCATGCCCACCTGAGCGCGGACCGTCCAGTCGCGCGGCTTGCTGGCCGGCAACACGGGGTGGTGGCACGCACGCAGCTGGGCGTCCTCGGCTTGGACCGTTCCGCGATAGGGCGGCGCGTGCGGGCCGGAACCTTGCATCCGCTGCACGATGGGAGGGTCTTATGCCATCGGGTTGGACCCGCTGTCCGTGGTCCGGCAGGTACCTCGCGGCAGTAATGGCCTGCGGCTCGGGCGCGGTACTGAGCCACCGGTCAGCCGCGGATCTCTGGGGACTCAGGCCGAACAGCCGATGGCTCGACGTGACCGCGACTCGCGGCACAGAGACAGGATTCCGGGCATCGCAGGTTCACAGCACCCGGATGCTCGCTCCGCAGGACTTCACTGTCCACGACGCCATCCCGGTGACCACCGTGGCCCGGACACTCCTCGATCTCAGTGCTGTCGTTAGACCGCACGAGTTGGCGAAGGCGATCGACCGTGCCGAGCGGCTCCGGCTCTTTGACCTCAAGGCGATCAACGACGTCCTCGAGCGCGCCAACGGCCGCCGCGGCGCGCGGGCCCTGAGACGTGCGATCGCCGCCTACGAGCCCAGCACCCAGAAGAGCGAGCTGGAACGCCGCTTCAAGAAGCTCCTGGAAACCACCGCCGACATCCCGACCCCACTCTTCAATGCTGCAGTTGAGGGAGAACAGAGCGACCCACGAAGTGGACGCCTTCTGGCCCCAACACAGACTCGCTGTCCAGCTCGACGGCTTCGAATTCCACCGCACCCGCCGCGACCGCGAGCGCGATGCGGACAGCGACGCCGATCTCGAGCTCGCGGGGAACCGGGTGATGAGACTGACCTGGGACGACGTGGCCAAGCATGGAGAGCGCACGTTGCGGCGGCTCCGTCTGGCTGGCGCATAGGCTGAAAGACCCATGCCGCACGCCGACGACATCCACACGATCCCCAAAGACCTGCCGGTCCCAGAGAACGACGGCGCAGCAGACCATCTCCTCAATGCAGCCGTTCCCCCGTTGGCTCTACCGTCGACGACCGGGGAGAGCATCGCGGTCGGTCGGGCTGCCCGGCCGCACGGTCCTCTTCTGCTACCCGCGCACCGGCCGCCCTGACGAGGAGCTCCCACCCGGCTGGAACGCCATTCCGGGCGCGCGCGGATGCACGCCGGAGGCCTGCGGCTTTCGCGACACGCATGCGCAGTTCACCGACCTCGGCGTCCGGGTCCTCGCGCTCAGCACCCAGGACAGCGCCTACCAGCGCGAGATGGCGGAGCGCCTCCACCTGCCGTTCCCGGTCCTCAGCGACGAGCGGCTCGAACTGACCCGGGAGCTGGGCCTTCCCACCTTCGAGACCAGCGGGCTCACGCTCCTCAAGCGACTCACGCTCGTCATCGACGACGGGAGGATCCGGCACGTCTTCTATCCCATCTTTCCGCCAGACGGACACGCTGCGGAGGTGCTGGACTGGCTTCGCAGCGGCTGAGCGGCGCGCTCGCCGACTCCGAGCAGAGCGTCTTCTGGCTCGACTCGCCCGCCGCGCCGGAGCCGCTTCCGCCGCTCGAGGGGGAGACGGGGTGCGACCTGGCGATCGTCGGCGGCGGCTTCACCGGCCTGTGGGCGGCCCTGCTGGCGGCCCCGGACGAGGGCGTCGTCCTGCTCGAGGGCGATCGCTGCGGCTGGGGCGCGAGCGGTCGGAACGGTGGCTTCGTCGAGGCGTCGCTGAGCCATGGGCTCGAGAACGGGCTGTCGCGATGGCCGGATGAGATCGACACGCTGCTGAGGCTCGGGCGCGAGAACTTCGCCGCGATCCGCCGGACGCTCACCTCCAATGGGATCGATGCCGCGTGGGAGGAGGCCGGCGTAATCGACGTCGCCACACGCGAGCACGAGGTCGAATGGCTCGCGGAGGCGGCCGCGACCGGGCGCGAGCACGGTGAGGAGTCAGTGCTCCTGGACGGCGAGGCGGTGCGGGCGGAGGTGAACTCCCCGACCTACCTGGCGGGCCTCTGGCACCGAGCGGACAACGCGACCGTGAATCCGGCGCGGCTGGCGTGGGGCCTCCGTGACGCCGCGCTACGCCAGGGGGTGCGCATCCACGAGCACACGCGCGTGACGAGACTGCGACGCGACGCTGACGGCGTGCTGCTGGAGACGCCGGCCGGCAGGCTCCGCGCTCGGCGCGTCCTGCTTGCCACGAATGCCTATCCGCCGCTCGTGCGCTCCATCCGGCGCTACGTCGTGCCGGTCTACGACTACGTGCTGGTGACCGAGCCGCTGAGCGACGAGCAGCGCCGCGCGATTGGGTGGAAGCGCCGCCAGGGCGTTGCCGATTCGGGCAACCGCTTTCACTACTACCGCCTGACCGAGGATGACCGCATCCTCTGGGGCGGCTACGAGGCGCTCTACCACTTCCGCAACGGCATGCGGCCGGAGCTCGAGGACCACGCACCCACGTTCGAGCTGCTGGCGCGGAACTTCGCCGAGACCTTCCCGCAGCTCGAGGGGATTCGCTTCACCCACCGCTGGGCCGGGGCGATCGACACCTCGAGCCGCTTCTGCGTGACCTTCGGCCGCGCGCTGGGCGGACGCGCGGCCTATGCGGTCGGCTACACCGGCCTGGGCGTGGCGGCCACCCGCTTCGGTGCCCGCGTCGCCCTCGACCTGCTGCACGACCGCCACACCGAGCTCACGCGGCTCGAGCTGGTCCGGCGCCGGCCGATCCCGTTCCCGCCGGAGCCGCTTCGGTACGCCGTGATCCAGGCCACCCGCCGCGCGCTCGCCCGTGCCGACGAGCGTGGCGGCAGGCGCGGCCCGTGGCTGCGCGGCCTCGACCGCATCGGTGTCGGGCTTCGACAGCTAACCAACCGCCTCCCGGACCACTAGCGTTCGAGAGTTGATGGCGGAGTACCGGCCCAAGAACCGCGGGCTCGAGCGCGTGCTCGGCACCGGCGCACTCTTCTCGACCGCCTACGGAAACGTCGGCAGCTCGATCTACTACGCGCTGGGTCTCGTCGCGATCTACGCCGCGGGCATGACGCCGGTCGTCTTCGTGATCGCCGGCCTGATCTTCGCCGCGACCGCCGCCACCTACGCCGAGGCCACCACGATGTTCCCGGAGGCGGGCGGCTCGTCGAGCTTCGCGCGGCGCGCCTTCAACGAGTTCTGGTCCTTCTTCGCGGCGTGGGGCCAGATGCTCACGTACATCATCACGATCGCAATCTCGGCGTTCTTCGTGCCGCACTACCTCGCGGTGTTCTGGGAGCCACTGGGCGAGTCGCCGACGGACATCATCGCCGGCATCATCGTGGTGGTCCTGCTCGGCACGCTCAACATCGTGGGCGTGAAGGAGTCGGCCGGGGTCAACATCGGCTTCGCCGTCGCGGACTTCCTGACGCAGGTGGTCCTCGTGATCGTCGGCGTCGTGCTCGTCTTCGATCCGGAGCTGCTCGTCCGCCAGATCGATCTGGGCACCACCCCCACTGTCGGGCGACTTCCTGATCGCGATCCCGGTGGCGATGGTGGCCTACACGGGCATCGAGACGATCTCGAACATGGCCGAGGAGGCCAAGGACTACGGCAAGACGATTCCGCGCGGAATCGGCCTCGTGGTCGGCGCGGTCGCGGTGATCTACACGTTCCTCCCGGCGGTGGCGCTGTCGGCAATGCCGGTCAAGAACGGCGAGACGCTCCTCGCCCTCCCGAAGGAGGAGGGCGGCTACGCCGACGACCCGGTGCTCGGCGTGGTCCAGAACATGGACCTCGGCTCGCTCGAGCATCCGGCGGAGATCTACGTCGGCATCCTCGCGGCCACGATCCTGTTCATCGCCACCAACGCCGGCATCCTCGGGGTCTCGCGGCTCAGCTACTCGATGGGGCAGCATCGCCAGCTCCCCGAGCTGCTCCGGGCGCTCCACCCGCGCTTCCGCACCCCCTACGTGGCGATCGCGGTCTTCAGCGGCGTGGCCTGCCTCGCGATCCTGCCTGGCAAGGCCGACTTCCTCGGCGTGATCTACGCGTTCGGCGCGATGCTGTCGTTCACGATCGCGCACGCGGCGGTTGCCACGCTGAGGGTCAAACGCCCGGATGCGGACAGGCCCTGGAAGGGGCCGGGCAACATCAGGATCCGCGGCCACGCCCTGCCGCTCTACTCGGTCCTCGGTGGCCTCGGCACGGGCATCGCGCTGATCGTGGCCACCGCGCTCGACCTGCGCGTGCTCGTGTCGGGCGTCGGCTGGATGGCGCTTGGGATCACCCTCTATGTGATCTACCGCCGCCGCCAGGGCCTCTCGCTCACCGAGACACACAAGGTCGTGGTGCCCAAGCCCGCGGTCGAGCATGAGGTCGAGTACGAGTCGGTGCTCGTGGCGTTCGAGGACGACCACTACTCGCCCGAGGCGGTCTCCACGGCCGTGCGGCTCGCCGCCCGCCGACGCCGCGGCATCCACGTGCTCGTGACGATCACGGTTCCGCCGAACTCGCCCATCAACGCCGCCATGCCCGAGCAGGAGGCGAAGGCGGCCTCGATCATCGACTCCGCGCGCGTGCGCGGCGGCCGCCGAGTGAGCGGCCACTGGGAGAAGGTGCGCCCTGGACAGGCGGGGCGGCGCGTGGTCGAGGAGGCCAAGGAAATCCGGGCGCGTGCCGTGGTGATGCCGCTGCCGCCGCGGCGCACCGGCGCCTCGCTCTTCGGGCGTACGCTGGAGACCGTGCTCGCCGAGCGGCCCTGTCGCGTGATCATCGACTCCTCCCCAAGGGTCACGAAGTGAGGACCGCGTACGGCGCCTCGACCCGAATCCTGGGCTCCCTGCTCGTCGTGATCGGGGTGGCCATGGTGGTGTCCGCGCTCGCTCGCGGCGGCGGACCGCTGGCGCTCGGCGTGGTGCTCGGCACCATGCTGGCGCTGCTCGGCGCGGGACGCGTCTGGCTCGCGAGCGCCCACGGCGACGGCGACGGCGACCAGCGATGAGCCGCTCCGGTCCAGATGAGCCGGGGGCCGAGGAGCGCCGCGCGAGCCAGATGTCGGAACGCGCACGGGAAGGGCTGAAGCGAAGCTCGGAGCGCGCGCGGGTCCTGGCCACGCGCGGCCTCGGCGAGCCCGCGCTGTTCGCGATCACGCTCAGCGCGGTCGCCTCCGCGATCTTCTTCTCGCTCGGCGTGGTGGCGGGCCGGGCGCTCGGGCTCACGCCGATCGTCTTCCTGCTCGCCGGCGTCTTCTTTGCCGTGACGATGGCCACCTACGTCGAGGGCAGCTCGCTGCACGTGGAGCGCGGTGGCGCCTCCACCTTCGCCCGCTACGCCTTCGACGAGTTCTGGAGCTTCGTGGCCGGCTGGGCGATCCTGCTCGATTACCTGATCGTGATGGCGATCGGCGCGGTCGTCGTCTCCGAGTACCTGGCCGTCTTCTGGAGCGAGCTCGACGAGGGCGCCCTGCCGCTCGTGATCGCGGGCGCCGCGCTCCTGATGGTGGCGATGCAGAACATTCACGGGCTGTCCGCCAACCGGCTCGGTACCGTGCTGCGGCTCTCGCTGTTCAGCATCGCGGTGCTCATCGCCGTGTCCCTGATCGGCTTCGCCCAGTACTGGGACCCTGGCGCGATCACCTCGTCGATCGACCTCGGCGTGGCCCCGCGCTGGGACGACCTGATCTTCGCCACCGGCATCGCCACCGTCGCTGTGATCGGCGTGGAGGCCGCATCCGGCCTCGCAGGGGAGATCCGCGTGGGCCGCCGCGGCCTGCGGCGGGTGGTGCTCACCTCCATCGCCGCCGTGATGCTGCTGTTCCTGTGCGTTTCGATCGCGGGCCTGATGGCGGCGCCCGTGGTGGGCGACCGCACGGCGCTCGGCGGCCGCTTCATCGAGGCCCCGGTGCTGGCGATCGTGTCGGCCTACGAGCCCGGGGCGCTCCTCGACGCCGCCCGCTACCTGGTCGGCCTCACGGCGGCCGCGATGCTGCTCGCTGCGATGAACGGGCAGATGCTCGGCCTGGCGCGCCTCGCCTACTCGCTCGCCACCAACCGGCAGATACCGAGCGCCGTGGGACGCCTCCACAGGCGCCGCGGCACGCCGTACGTGACGATCCTGCTGGCCGCCGTGATCGCGTTCGCGCTCGCGCTACCGCACGACGTCGAGTTCCTGGCCGGATTGTTCGCCTACGGCGCGATGATCGCGTTCGCGATCGCGCACCTGTCCGTGATCGCGCTCCGCTTCCGCGAGCCGGACCGCCCGAGCGCATTCCGAGTGCCGCTCTCGATCCCGATCCGGGGCGCGCGCGTGCCGCTCCCGGCCGTCTTCGGGGCACTGTTCGCGCTCTCGGTCTGGCTGAGCGTCGTGACGCTCCACGGGGGAGCCCGGCTGATCGGCACCGCCTGGATGGTGGCGGGCATCACGCTCTACGTCGTCTACCGGCGCGGCCAGGGGAAGTCGCTCACGCAGCGCTTCACGATCCCGGCGGAGGCGCTCCAGGAGTCGCGCGGGGCTCAGTACGGCAGCATCCTCGTGCCGGTGTTCGGCGAGGAGCTCGACGACGACATCGTCGGCACCGCCGGCCGGCTCGCCGCCTCCGCGAGCGAGGAGGAGGAGGGCGGTGCCGTGCTCGAAGCGCTCTTCGTCTTCGAGATCCCGATGTCGCTGCCGATCGACGCCCGCGTGCCCGACGAGCGGGTGAAGGAGGCCAAGCGCGTGCTCGCGCGGGCCAAGGAGGTGGGGGAGGAGTACGCGGGCGTGGAGGTGGCCACCGCCATGGTGCGCGGCCGCTCGGAGGGCCAGGCCATCGTCTCCGAGGCCCGTCGCCGCGGCGTCGAGGCGATCGTGCTTGGCGCCGAGGAGCCCAGCGGCCTGCGCGGCGGCGCGATCCTCGGCGGGCGCGGGCGGGCTCGCGACCGCTTCGTGGGGGAGACCACCCGTTACGTGATCGACAAGGCCCCCTGCAAGGTCATCCTCACAGCCCCGCCCGCCGGCGAGGAGGGCACCCGCGAGGGCGTGCTGCCCTAGCGCTGAGCGCAGGGCCACAACTGGCGCGGCATTGCGCCCGGCCGGATGTATTGTGGGACCAATATGTTCGTTCTTATCGTTGGCTGCGGGCGCGTGGGGTCCGCAATAGCCAACTCAATGCTTGAAGAAGGCCACGAGGTCTCCGTGCTGGACGAGGATGCCGAGGCCATCGCGCTGCTCGACCGCGGCCAGCCCAACAGCTGGGAGGAGCGGGGCGGTCAGTTCACCGAGGGCACCGCGCTCGAGATCGACGCCCTGCTTGCCGCCGGAATCGAGACGGCGGATGCCTTCGTCGCCTCGACCGACGGCGACAACACCAATCTCGTGATCGCTCAGATCGCGCACCGGCGCTTCAACGTCGACCGCGTGGTGGTGCGCGTGCTCGATCCGGCCCGCGCTCGCTGGTATGCCGAGCAGGGTCTCCAGACCGTTTGCCCGACCCAGACCGCCATCGAGTTGCTCGAGGCGGCGGTCCGCGGGCAGATCCGGTTCGAGGGAGTGGCGGGCTAGCCATGTACGTGGTGATCGTCGGAGCCGGGAAGGTGGGCTGGAACCTCGCCCGCGAGCTGATCAACAAGCGTCACGAGGTGACCGTGATCGAGGCGGACCAGCACCGCTACGCGGTCGTCGAGCAGGAGCTCGAGCACAGCGCGATGTACGGCGATGGCTCGGAGCTGTGGGTGCTCGAGCGCTCCGGCATCGAGCGCGCGGACCTGGTCGTGGCCGTGACGGGCGACGACGAGGACAACATCCTGATCTCCCAGGTGGCGCGCGAGAAGTACGGAGTGGAGCGCGTGGTGGCGCGCTGCAACAACCCGCGCAACCTCCAGCACTTCGAGCTGCTCGGCGTGCGCCCCGTGATCTCCGCCACCGACCTGATCCTGCGCCTGATCGAGCACGAGGTTCCGAAGTACGGCCTGGTGCACCTGCTCGACCTGCCCGAGGAGCGGCTCGAGATCATCGAGCTCGAGGTGGCCGAGGGCTCGCCCGCCGCCGGCCGGGCCGTGAAGGACCTCGGGCTGCCGGACGGCTCGCTCGTGATCTCGATCCTGCGCGAGGGCGGAGGGTTCGTGCCCACAGGCGACTCGGTCATCGAGCCCAACGACGAGGTGCTGGTTGTGCTCGACGTGGGTATCGAGTCCCGCGTGACCGAGATGTTCACCGCCCGCACCGCGGCCTAGCCGTGGCTCGGCGCAAGGTCGACCACCTGGTGATCGGCGGCGGCATGGCCGCCGCGAACTGCACGCGCTGGCTGCGTGAGGAGGGCGGGGAGGGATCAATCCTGCTGGTGGGTCGCGAGCCCGACCCGCCCTACAACCGGCCGCCGCTGTCGAAGGGCTACCTGCAGGGGAAGGAGTCGCGCGAGGACGTGCTGTTTCGCCCGGACGAGTGGTGGGACGAGCAGAACATCGAGCGGCTCCAGCGCACGAGCGTGATGAAGCTGGACACCGCCGAGCGGGTGGCCACGCTTTCCACGAAGGAAGAGATCGAGTTCGACACCGCCCTGCTCGCCACCGGCGCCAACGTGAAGCGCCTGCGCGTGGACGGCTGCGACCTCGACGGGATCCACTACCTGCGCGCCTTCGCCAACTCGGACGCGATCCGCGCCGACGCCGACACCCGCAAGCGCGCCGTCCTGATCGGCGGCAGCTACATCGGCTGCGAGGTGGCCGCGTCGCTCACGGCGGCCCACGGCGTGGACTGCACAATCGTGATGATGGAGGACGTGACCTTCGAGCCCTTCTTCGGCGAGAAGGTGGGACGCTTCCTCCAGGACGTGCTGGAGGAGCACGGGGTGACGGTGCACGGCGGCCAGGAGCTCGAGCGCTTCGAGGGCGACGGCGAGCGCGTGACCAGGGTCGTGATGAAGAGCGGGCTGGAGCTCGAGTGCGACTTCGTGGTTGCGGGCATCGGAGTGATGCCGGACGTGACGCTCGCGCGCGCGGCCGGCCTCGAGCTGGGCGACGCGGGCGGCGTGCGCTGCTCGGCGGGCCTCGAGAGCTCGGTGGCGGGGATCTTCGCGGCAGGCGACATCTGCGAGTACGACAGCCCCATCCACGGCGGGCCGATCCGGATCGAGCACTGGGACGTGGCCTTCAACCAGGGCAAGACCGCCGCCCTCAACATGCTCGGCCGCGGCGTCGAGCACGACGTGGTGCCCTACTTCTTCTCAGACCTCGCGGACTGGGTGTCGCTGGAATACGTGGGCCCCGGCTCCGGCGACCCGGTCGTGCGCGGCTCGATGGAGGAGCACGACTTCACCGCCTTCTACGTGGACGACGGAGAGGTGAAGGCCGCGATGGCGGTCGGCCGCTCCGACGACCTCGAGCACGCACGCCGCTTCCTGACAGAGCACACGAAGGTCGACCCGACCGCGCTGGCGGACACAGAGACGGACCTCGGTTCGCTCTAGCGGCTAGCGACGCCGCAGCGGAGTGATCGTCTTCCGGAACTTGCTGTCCGGGCGAAGGAAGTCAGGCCGGTCCTCGGCGCCAAAGATGGGCCCGAGCACGATCGTCACGAAGAAAAACAGGACGAAGGCGATCCCGAGAGGCTCCATTGCTACAGATGATACAAGCGATTACTGGGGGGCAGGGACTCGAACCCCGATAACCAGCTCCAGAGGCTGGCGTCTTGCCATTAGACGACCCCCCAACGGGAGGGTCGAGGATAGCTACTGGCGGCCCTACTTCGGGCGCTTCCCGCGCACTCGGACGCGCTTCTTCAGCGCCGTCGTGTGGTTGCGGGAGTCCTTGAGGCTCATGCGGATCAGGGTGGTTCGCTTGAGCCTGCGGCTGGTGCGGAGCCCCTTCCATACGACCTTCGCCGAACGCACGCCGTCGCCGGCGAACGGGATCGTCACGCGCCGCTTGCCGGTCCTGAGCGGCTGGAGCCGCCGGCCGCCGGCGACGACGATGGCCCCCGGCTTCCCGCGCCTTAGGGCCTTCGG
The DNA here is from genome assembly GCA_963774755.1 of uncultured Thermoleophilaceae bacterium. GTDB lineage: Bacteria > Actinomycetota > Thermoleophilia > Solirubrobacterales > Thermoleophilaceae > JACVRW01. The sequence continues at coordinate 292,480 of CAVZGG010000002.1, forward strand.
CAGCCTCACGGTGATGCCGGTGACGCCCGGGCCGCCGCGCGCCGCCGTCACGCGCGCAACCAGCGTGGCGAGCTTGCCGCGCCGCCGCACCGAAACCTTCGCGCGCGGGTCGCAGCCCGGCGTGGCCAGCTCCTGGTCGAACGCCGACTCCTTGCCGTTGTACGCCACGAGCTTCACGCTCATCGTGAGGTCGCTGCCCTCGGCGCAGAGGTCCTGGGTCAGGATCAGCGCCGCGTCGGGCCGGCCGCCGTCGAACGCGAGCGTGAAGCTGCGCACCGGCAGGTCGGGATTCGAGGCAAAGGTGTTCCTTGTTCCCTGGATGATCGGCTCGACCAGGCCGTCAAGCCGCACGCCGACCGGTTCGGGCAGCAGGACCAGCAGGCCTGGCAGCGGGTTTGAGGTGTTGAAGGCGACGTAGACGGGGCCGCGCACCGGCGCCGGCTGCAGCGGCGAGTCGATAATCGCGGTGCCCACGCGCGAGCTCTCGGGACAGCTGCTCGCGTCCGCCTGGGCACGCGGGCACGCGCGCTGCGCTCCGGGGAGGTTCGGCCCGAGCGAGAGCGGCAGGATCACCTCGGCGCGCCTCAGGGCGGCCTCCTCGGGGTCGAACTTGAGCGTGGTGCTCACCGGCGGGAACTCGTGTGCGTCCGTGACGCCCGGCGCGCCCATCGACCCCTCCGCGCTCGGCGAGAACCCCAGCGAGTTGCAGCCGGTCGGCGTCATCTTGAACTCCTTCTGAGAGAGGCGTTCGGGGCCTCCCAGGAGTTTGCGCGGCTGAGCGAGTTGCCCTCGGCGCACGACGTCGGCATGCGCATGAACGCGCCCTTGCTGCCCCTCGCGTTGAACGTCAGCGCGATCTTCGTGATCTGCACCGGAACGCCCGCGGTGCGGGGCTGGTCGGCGAACGTGGACTCGAGCCCGTAGCCGTCGGGCCCGGGCCGCACGTAGACCGGCGCCTGGAGGAAGAGCTTCGACAGGCCGCCCGCGGCCTCGACGACGATGCCGACGCGCGCCGGCTCGCTGCCGGTGGGCTTCATGTTGTAGACGACGCCGCTGCTGTTCGTGGGGACGCCGATCATCGGCAGGGCGTACGCAAGCGCGGTGATGGCGACGCTGCCGACCGTCGAGTCGGCCGGGCAGCTATCGGCCTGGAACTGTGCCTGGGTGCAGAACGCCGCCGACTGCGGATTGCCGAGCAGGCCCGGCTGGAGCCGCACGAACGCGTCCTTGACACTGTCCGTGGTGTTGTCGTAGCTGAACGACTGCGAAATCGTGACGCTCGGGTGGCCGCCGCCCTGCTTCGAGCTGGGCTCCACCTTGAAGTCGGTCATGGTGACCGTCGCGGACGCGGAGGCGGGCAGCACCAGCAGCACCGCGAGCCCAAGGACCAGAGCTAGTCGCCTCCCCACGGCGGGGAGGATACCTCTTGTCAGGCGGCCGACTGCTCGGCCCAGTCGCGGTAGAGGCGCGCGTACGCCCCGTCCGCTTCCAGCAGCTCGTCGTGGGTGCCCTGCTCGGCGATGCCGCCGTGGTCGAGCACGACGATGCGGCCCGCGTTGCGAATCGTCGAGAGGCGGTGCGCGATCACGATCGCCGTACGTCCCGCGAGCAGCCGGCGCAACCCGCGCTCGATCTGCGCCTCGGTGCGCACGTCCACGTTCGACGTGGCCTCGTCGAGGATCAGGATGCGCGGGTCAGCCGCGGCTGCGCGGGCGAAGGCCACGAGCTGCCGCTGGCCGGCCGACAGTTGCCCACCGCGCTCGCCCACCTCGGTGTCGTAGCCGTCGGGCAGCCGCTCGATGAAGTCGTGCGCGCCCACCGCCCGCGCAGCATCCTTCACGTCCTCGTCGGTCGCGCCCGGGCGGCCGAACGCGATGTTGTCCCAGATCGAGCCCGAGAACAGGAAGCTCTCCTGAGGCACGATCCCGAGCTGCGAGCGCAGCGAGGCTTCGGTCACGTCCCTCAGGTCGTGCCCGTCGATCAGCACCCGTCCCTCGTCCGGGTCGTAGAAGCGCGCCACCAGCTTCGCGAGCGTCGACTTGCCGGCGCCGGTGGCGCCCACGAGGGCGAGCGTCTGTCCCGGCGGCACGTCGAGGGTCACGTCGTCGAGGGCGAGCGCGTCGCCGCCGTACGAGAAGGTCACGCGGTCGAAGAGGATCTCGCCGCGCACGCGCGGCAGCTCCACGGCGTCCGGTTTGTCGGCTACGTCCGGCTCCTCGTCGAGCAGCTCGAAGATCTTGTCGAGCGCGGCCATGCCTGCCTGGTAGGTCGTGTAGAGCTGGGAGAGCGACTGGATCGGGTCGAAGAAGCTCTGGAGGTAGAAGACGAACGTGGCGAGCACGCCGATGGTCACCGCCCCGTCGACGACCTCGTTGCCTCCGTAGATCAGGATCGCCGCGGTGGCCACCGCGGACAGCAGCTCGACCGCGGGGAAGTACGCCGCGTTCAGGTAGACGGTCTTCATGTTCGCCTCGCGGTGCTCGTCGTTCAGCGTCGCGAAGCGACTGCGGTGCCGCGGCTCCTGGCCGAAGGCGCGCACCACGCGCACGCCGGACAGCGTCTCCTGGAGATAGGCGGTGACCTGCGCGATCCGCTCGCGCGTGAGCCGATAGGCCCCGGCCGAGGCAAGCCGGAACGCCACGCTCGCCACCAGCAGGACCGGGAAGGTCAGGAACGTGATCAGGGCGAGGCTCGGCTCGAGCAGCACCAGGATCACCGCGGTGCCGACGAGCGTGAGCGTGGCCGAGAAGAGCGTGGAGATGCCCTCGGTCACGAGCTGGTCAAGCGCCTGGATGTCGTTCGTCAGCCGCGAGATCAGGACACCCGCCCTGTTGCGCGAGTAGAAGCCGATCGACAGCCGCTGGAGGTGCTCGAAGAGCTCGACCCTGAGATCCTGGAGCGCCCGCTGGCCCACCCAGTTGATGAGGTACGTCTGCAGGTAGGTGGTGACCCAGTTCAGGACCGCAGCGGCCACGAACGCGATCACGATCAGCGTCAGCGCGTGCATGTCCTTCTGTTCGATGCCCTCGTCGATCGCCCGGCCGGCGAGGTATGGAGGCGCCAGCGCGGCCGCGGTCGAGATGAAGAGCGCGACGAACATCAGGAGCACGCGCCCGCGATACGGGCGCAGCAGGCTGATCAGGTGGCGCAGGCGGCCGGCGCGATTCGCATCCCTCACAGCCCCGCCACCTCTCGCTCCGGGTCCTCGCGCGTGAGGAACACCTGGTCCGGCAGGCCCTTCTCGGCGATCTCGCGGTAGAGCGGCGAGCTCGCGAGCAGCTCGGCGTGCGTGCCCCGGGCCACGATCTCGCCGCTCTCGAGCACCACCACCTCGTCCGCCAGCGCGATCGTCGAGAGCCGATGCGCGATCACGAAGGTGGTGCGCCCCGTCATCACCTCGCCCAGAGCGGACTTGATCTGGTTCTCGGTCGTGGCATCGACGCTCGACGTGGCGTCGTCGAGGATCAGGATGCGGGGCTCGGCGATCAGCGCCCGGGCGATCGCCACGCGCTGGCGCTGCCCGCCGCTGAGCGTGAGTCCGCGCTCGCCGACCATCGTGTCCAGTCCCTCCGGCAGCTCCTCGAGCAGCTCGGCCAGGCCGGCGCGCTCGGCGGCGGCCACGATCTGCTCCTCGCTCGCGTCGGGGCGGGCGTAGGCGATGTTCTCGCCGAGGCTGGCTGAGAACAGGAACGCGTCGTCGGACACCACGGCCACCTCGCCGCGCAGCGCAGCAGGGTCCACGTCGCGCACGTCCGTGCCGTCCACCAGCACGGCGCCCTCGTCCACGTCGTAGAGGCGCGGAATCAGCATCACGAGCGTCGTCTTGCCGGAGCCCGTGGGGCCGACGATCGCGACGGTGCTGCCGGGCTCCACGTCGAGGTCGATCCCGCGCAGCACCGGCTCCTCGCCGTCGTAGCTGAAGCTCACGTTGCGCAGCTCCACGCGCCCGCCGCCGGGCGGCAGCGGCTTCGCGTCAGGCGCCGCGGTGAGGCGCGGCTCGCGGTCGAGCAGCTCGAACACGCGCGCGCCGCTCGCCACGGCCCGCTGTGCCATCCCGAGCGCCATGCCGAGCCAGCGCATCGGGCCGGTGAGCATCAGGACGTAGCCGTAGAACGCGATGAACTCGCCGACCGTGATGGTGCCGTTGATCGCCTGCGTGCCTCCCACGAGCAGCAGCGCCGCCAGCCCGAGCTGGGGGAGGAAGCCGATGAACGGCGAGTAGAACGCGCGCAGGCGCGTGGAGATCATCGACTGATCGAAGACCCGCGCCACCGCCTTGCTGAAGCGGCGCAGCTGACGCTGCTCCTGCGCGAAGGCCTTGACCACGCGCACGCCGCCGATGTTCTCCTCGGCCTCGGCGGTGAGCTCGGCTATGCGCTGCTGCACCTCCTGGGTCGCCGGCCGGTTGCGCTGGCCGTAGCGGAATGCGATCCAGACGACGAACGGCGTCGGCGCGAGCGCCACAGCCGCGAGCCCGGGGTCGAGCGCGACCATCACGACCGCCGCGATCACGATCGTGATCGCCGACTGGACCAGGAAGATGAGGCCGTAGCCGAGGAAGAAGCGGACGGCCTGAAGGTCGACCGTGGCGCGCGACATCAGCTGCCCCGTCTGTTGGCCGTCGAAGAAGGCGAGCTCGAGCGACTGGAGGTGGTGGTACATCCGGTTGCGCAGGTCGTACTCCACGCCCAGCGAGACTGTGCCCGCGACGATCCTGCGCGCGACGCTGAACACCGAGCCGCAGCACGCCGGCGACCAGCCACGGCAATCGCCAGCGGCCAGAGGTTCGCGCCCTCCTTGCCGATGTCGTCGACCGTGCGCCCGACCAGATACGGGATCAGCACGCTCACGCCCATCGCAGCGCTCGCGAGCAGGAACGACAGAGTCACCCCGCGGCGGTAGGGGCGGAGAAAGCCGAGCAGGCGCCAGAAGGTCTTCACCGCGAATCAACATTAGAGGCGCTGTTCTGTTTTGCAGGAGGCTTTGCGGGGAACCAGAACATCGTGGTGATGGGAAGGACCCCGGCACCGATCGTGATCCACCGGTTGAGCCCGGCGGAGCAGCGTGTGCTCGCCTGTTTCCTCGCCGGACGCCTGCCGGCCGGCCAGGTTGACGCGGAGCTCGCCCAGGCTCGCGCGGCAGCGAACGCCGCACCAGTCGCACCACCCGCTCAGGCTCCGGTGGCGGCGCCCATCGCGGCGCCCGCCCCCGCCGTGGCCGCCTAGCCTGGTAGACGGGGCACAGCTATGTGATCGAATGGCCGCGATGGAGACGGCTACGATCGAGCTCACCGGCGACCGCGTGCAGCCGGCCGACGTGGTCGCCGTGGCGCGCGACCGAGTGGCGGCGCGGCTCTCGGACGAGGCGCGCACGGCCATGGAGGAAAGCGCGGCCGTGCTCGCGCGCCTGGCGAACTCGGAAGAGCCGGTCTACGGGGTGTCGACCGGGTTCGGCTCCCTCGCCGGCACCTGGATCCCGCCGGAACGGCGCGAGGAGCTCCAGCGCGCGTTGATCCGCTCGCATGCGGCCGGGATGGGCCCGCCGATCGAGCGCGAGGCCGTGCGGGCCATGATGTTCCTCCGCGCCCGCTCGCTGGCGATGGGCCGCTCGGGCGCGCGCCCCGTCGTGGCCGACACCATGCTGGCGTTGCTCGCCGCCGGGCTCGACCCGGTGGTCCCCGAGTACGGCTCGCTCGGCGCTAGCGGGGACCTCGCGCCGCTCGCTCACTGTGGCCTCGCGCTGCTCGGCGAGGGCGAGGTCTGGACGGCGGGGGACGAGCGCGTGCCTGCCGCCGAGGCCCTCGCCGCCGCAGGCATCGAGCCGGTGACGCTCACGCCGAAGGAGGGCCTCGCGCTCATCAACGGCACCGACGGGATCCTTGGGATGCTGCTGCTCGCCCTCCACGACCTGGCCCGCCTGCTCCGGACGGCGGACGTGACGGCGGCCATGTCCACGGAGGCGCTGCTCGGCACCGACCGCGCCTTCGCCTCCGACCTCGTGGGCATGCGCCCCCAGCCCGGCCAGGCGCTCAGTGCCGACAACCTCACGCGGCTGCTGGCCGACTCGCAGATAGTGGCGAGCCACCGCTACGACGACCCGCGCGTGCAGGACGCTTACTCGCTGCGCTGCGCGCCGCAGGTGAACGGGGCGGCCCGGGACACGCACGCGCACGTGGAGAGCGTGGCCGCAGCGGAGCTGCGCTCGGCCATCGACAACCCGGTCGTGCTGCCAGACGGCCGCGTGGAGTCGTGCGGCAACTTCCACGGCGCTCCGGTGGCGATGGGCTGCGACTTCCTGGCGATCGCGGCCGCCGAGGTCGGCGCGATCGCCGAGCGGCGCACGGACCGCATGCTCGATCCGGCCCGCTCGTACGGTCTGCCGCCGTTCCTCACGGACGACGCCGGCGTGAACTCCGGGGTGATGCTCGCCCACTACACCCAGGCGGCGATGGTGGCCGAGAACCGGAGGCTCGCCGTGCCCGCGAGCACCGACTCGCTGCCCACGAGCGCGATGCAGGAGGACCACGTGTCCATGGGCTGGGGCGCGGCGCGCAAGCTGCGAACCGTGGTCGCGAACCTGGGCCGCATCCTCGCGGTGGAGCTCACCTGCGCGTCACGGGCGCTCGACCTTCGCGCCCCGCTCGAGCCGGGGCCCGGCACCGCGGCCGCGCGTGCCGCGGTGCGGGCGGTGGTTCCCGGACCGGGACCGGACCGCTGGCTGGCGCCTGAGCTCGCCGAGGTGGAGGCGCTCGTGGCGTCGGGGGCCGTCCTCGACGCGGTCGAGGCCGTAATCGGGAGTCTCGAGTGAGCGTGCGGACCGTCCACGCCCCGCGCGGCGCCGAGCTGTCCTGCCGGGGATGGGGGCAGGAGGCCGCCATGCGGATGCTGATGAACAACCTCGACCCAGACGTGGCGGAGCGGCCCGACGAGCTGGTGGTGTACGGCGGCACGGGCAAGGCCGCGCGCTCGTGGGAGGCGTTCGACGCCCTCGTCCGGACGCTGCGAACGCTGGCGGACGACGAGACGATGCTCGTCCAGTCGGGGAAGCCAGTTGGCGTGTTCCGCACGCACGAGTGGGCGCCGCGGGTGCTGATCGCGAACTCGAACCTGGTCGGCGAGTGGGCCACATGGGACGAGTTCCGCCGCCTCGAGGCGCTCGGTCTGACGATGTACGGCCAGATGACCGCGGGGTCGTGGATCTACATCGGCAGCCAGGGGATCGTCCAGGGCACCTACGAGTGCTTCGCGGAGATCGCGCGGCGCCGCTTCGACGGCTCGCTCGCCGGCACGATCACGCTCACAGCCGGCCTCGGCGGCATGGGCGGAGCGCAGCCGCTCGCGGTGACGATGAACGAGGGCGTGGCGCTCTGCGTGGAGGTCGACCGCGATCGCATCCGCCGCCGGCTCGAGACTCGCTATCTCGACGAGGAGGCGGACGATCTCGCCGATGCCGTCGACCGCTGCCTGCGAGCAAAGCGCGAGCGCCGCCCGCTCAGCGTGGGCCTGTGCGCGAACGCCGCCGAGGTCCTTCCCGAGCTGCTCCGGCAGGGCTTCGAGGCCGACGTGGTCACCGATCAGACGAGCGCGCACGACCCGCTGGTCGGCTACGTGCCCGCCGACCTGACGCTCGCCGAGGCCGACGCCCTGCGCCGGGACGACCCGGAGGAGTACATCCGCCGCGCGCGCGTATCGGCGGCCGCCCACTGCTTCGCGATGGTCGGCTTCATGGACGCCGGCGCGGAGGTCTTCGACTACGGCAACAGCCTGCGCGCCGAGGCCAAGCTCGGCGGCTTCGAGCGCGCGTTCGACTACCCCGGCTTCGTGCCCGCCTACATACGCCCGCTGTTCTGCGAGGGGAAGGGGCCGTTCCGCTGGGTGGCGCTGTCGGGCGACCCGGAGGACATCGCCGCCACCGACCGCGCCGTGCTCGACGAGTTCCCCGAAGACGAGAGCCTCGCCCGCTGGATCCGGATGGCCGGCGAGCGGATCGCGTTCCAGGGGCTGCCCGCACGCATCTGCTGGCTCGGGTACGGGGAGCGGCGCCGCCTGGGCCTCCGCTTCAACGAGATGGTGGCGAGCGGCGAGCTGAGCGCACCGATCGTGATCGGGCGCGACCATCTGGACTCGGGCTCGGTGGCCTCGCCCTACCGCGAGACCGAATCGATGCTCGACGGCTCCGACGCGATCGCCGACTGGCCGCTCCTGAACGCCCTGGTCAACACCGCATCCGGGGCGTCGTGGGTGAGCATCCACCACGGCGGCGGCGTGGGGATCGGACGCTCGATCCACGCCGGCATGGTGTGCGTGGCCGACGGATCCGAGCTCGCCGCCGAGAAGCTCGACCGCGTGCTCACCGCCGACCCCGGCACCGGCGTGATGCGCCATGCCGACGCGGGCTACGACCGCGCGATCGAGGTCGCGGAGGAGCGCGGGGTCCGCATCCCGATGCGCGAGCACGACGGGTGAGCACGCGCGAGATCGTGGAGATCGGGCATCCGGTCCTGCGCGAGCGGGCGCGCGAGGTCACGTCCGAGGAGCTGCAATCCGAGTCAGTGCAGGGGCTGATCGACGACATGATCGAGACCATGCGCGCGGCCGACGGGGCCGGACTGGCCGCCAACCAGGTGGGGGAGACCGTGCGCGTCGCGGTCGTGGAGGTGCGCCCGGGCAACCCGCGCTATCCGTACAAGCCGCCGGTGCCGCTGACGGTGATCGTGAACCCGGTGATCGAGCCGCTCGACGAGGAGATCGCCCAGATCAACGAGGGTTGCCTGTCGGTGCCGAACCTGCGCGGCGAGGTCCCGCGCCACGTGAACGTCCGGCTGCGCTATCTCGACCGCGATGGAGCCGAGCACGATGAGGTCCGGCGCGGGCTGACGGCCGGGACCTTCCAGCACGAGCTCGACCATCTCGACGGCACGCTGTTCGTGGACCGGGTCAGCGATCCCGCCACGCTCACCACCTGGGAGCAGTTCGAGCGCTTCCACCGGGACGCGTTCGTGGAGCGCGCGCGCAGGCTCGTGGAGCGGGTCGGATCGTGACGACCTACTGGTGCGAGCTGGCGTGGCTGGGCGGGATCGGCGCGGAGGTGGGCGTCGTGGTGGAGGTCGAGGAAGGCGGGATCACGGCGGTGTCCGGCGGGGTGGCGGCCCCGCCCGCGGGCGCGCGGATCTCGGGGGCCTAACGCTGCCCGGGCCTCGCCAACGCGCATTCGCACGCGTTCCAGCGCGCGCTGCGCGGCCGCACCCAGCACGGAACCGGCTCCTTCTGGACCTGGCGCGAGCAGATGTACGCGCTGGCCGAGCGGCTCGATCCCGAGCGCTATCTGGCCATCGCGCGCGCGACGTACGCCGAGATGGCGCTCGCCGGCATCACGACCGTCGGCGAGTTCCACTACGTGCACCACGGTCCCGACGGCACGCCCTACAGCGACCGGAACGAGATGGGGCGCGCGCTGATCGCCGCGGCGGCCGAGGCCGGGATCCGCCTCACCCTGCTCGACTGCTGCTACCTGCACGGCGGGATCGGCGCGGCGCCGGAGGGGGCGCAGCGGCGCTTCTCGGACGGCAGCGCGGAGGCGTGGGCGGCACGCGTGGACGAACTCGAGGAGAGCGAATCGGTGCGGATCGGCGCGGCGATCCACAGCATGCGCGCGGTCGATCCAGAGGCGGCGGCGGTTGTCGCGGCGTGGGCTCGGCAGCAGGACCGTCCTCTGCACGCACATGTCTCAGAGCAGCCGGCCGAGAACGAGGCCTGTCTGGCGGCGTACGGGCGCACCCCGACCGCGCTGCTCGCCGATGCCGGCGCGCTCGACGCGAGCTTCACCGCCGTTCACGCCACCCACCTCGACGACGGGGACGTGACCCTGCTCGGCGGCTCGGGCTCGTGCGCATGCGTCTGTCCCACGACGGAGCGCGACCTGGCCGACGGCGTCGGCCGGATGCGCCCGCTCGTGGACGCCGGCGCCTCGCTCTCGCTCGGCAGTGACTCCCACGCCGTGATCGACATGTTCGAAGAGGCTCGGGCGGTCGAGCTCGACGAGCGCCTTGCGAGCGGCGAACGCGGGCACCACACCACCTCCGCGTTGATGCGGGCGGCCTCGGAGGGCGGGCACGCCTGCCTCGGGTGGCCGGACGCCGGGCGGCTCGAGCCGGGCGCTCGGGCGGACCTGGTGACCGTCTCGCTCGAAACGGTGGGGCTGGCCGGCTGGGACCCGGAGCACGCGCTCGACTCGGTCGTGTTCGCGGGCTCCGCGCGCGACGTGCAGCACGTGCTCGTGGACGGCCGCGAGGTGGTCGTAGATGGCGTCCACACGCGCATCGACGCAACGGAGCATCACTCGGCCATCCTGAGAGGCATCGCGTGAGCGCGCTCGTGATCGACAACATCGGGCTCCTCGTCACGTGCGATCCGTCGCTGGGCGAGGGCCCGCTGGGACTGGTGCGCGACGCCGCCATCGTGATCGACGGCGAGCGCGTGGCATCCATCGAGCGAGCCGGTGCCGCGGGCGACGAGCGGGTCGACGCCGCCGGCCGCTGCGTGATCCCGGGGTTCGTGGACAGCCACACGCATCTCGTCTTCGCGGGCGACCGTGCCGACGAGTTCGCCGCCCGGATGGCCGGCCGGGCCTACGCGGCGTCGGGGATCAGGGTCACCACCGAGGCCACCCGCGCCGCGAGCGAGGACGAGCTTCGCTCACTCGCACGCGCGCGGCGCGGAGAGGCGATCCAGGCAGGGATCACCCACCTCGAGATCAAGTCCGGGTACGGGCTCGAGCCCGAGGCCGAGCGCCGCTCGTGCGCGGTCGCCGCCGAGCTGACCGACGACGTGACCTTTCTCGGAGCCCACGCCGTCCCGGCCGAGTACGAGGGGCGCGCGGACGAGTACGTGGAGCTCGTGTGCGGCGAGATGCTCGATGCCTGCCGCCCGTTCGCGCGCTGGATCGACGTGTTCTGCGAGGAGGGCGCCTTCGACGCCGACCAGTCTCGCGCCGTGCTCGAGGCGGGCCGCGCCGCGGGCCTCGGCCTGCGCGTGCACGGCAATCAGCTCGGCTTTGGGCCGGGGGTGCAGCTCGCGGTCGAGATGGGGGCGGCGTCGGTGGACCACTGCACCTACCTCACGGACGAGGACGTGGCCGCGCTGGCCGCGAGCGACACCGTCGCCACCTTCCTGCCCGCAACGGACTTCTCCACGCGCCAGCCATACCCCGACGCCCGCCGCGCGATCGATGCCGGCGTGGACGTGGCCATCGCCACCAACTGCAACCCCGGCTCGAGCTACACGACCTCGATGGCGTTCTGCATCGCCCTGGCAGTGCGCGACATGCGCATGACGCCGGAGGAGGCGCTGCTGGCCGCCACCCTGGGAGGTGCCCGCGCGCTCGGGCGCGACGACGTGGGCCGGCTCGCACCCGGCGCCCGCGCCGACGCCGTGATCCTCGAGGCGCCCTCCTACACGCACCTCGTCTACCGCCCCGGCGTGCCGCTCGTGGGCGCGACCGTGATCGCCGGCCGCGTCGCACTACTCGAGCTGACCTAGGGCGCCGTGGCGGGGCCCGCGCCGCCCCGCAGCAGACCGCCGCGGCCGGTCGGCCACGCCAGCCTGTTCGTCCCCGACCGCGGGACGCGGTAGACGTCGATGCCGTGGTCGAAGGTGGTCAGCACGATCTCGAGCCGCCCGTCGCCGTTCAGGTCGGCGATCGAAGGAGCCGCCGGCACTCCGATGCCGTTGCCGTTAGTGCCCTGCCCGCGGAGACGCCTGTCGTAGATCCGCCTGCCCCGAGCTGACAGCACGACGAGCCGGCCGGCGCCTCGTCCCGGCCCGTAGGTGCCGAAGACCAGTTCGGTACGGCCGTCGCGGTTCAGGTCGGCCGCCACGACCTCTGACGCGAACGTCTTCGCGCGGCCGCGGGCGTAGCCGTACCGCCACAGCTTGCGACCCCTCGGGCTGACCGCGTACACCGACCCATCGGGCACGGCCGCCACGATCTCGGGGCGCCTGTCGCCGGCGATGTTCACCACGGTCGGCGCCGGAATGCCCGACGGCGGGTACCAGTCGCCGTCAGGGCGGTGGGCCGGGCGCCGGCTCAGCGGCGGCGTCCCGAAACCGCGGTGCCGGCGCGCCGACCGCGCGCCGCCGCGCTGGGCGCCGTCGAGCGCCATGAACGCGTACGACTGCGTCCGGTAGGGGATGCCGCGCTCCACGTTCGGCAGCCCGATCACCTCGTTGCGCCCGTCGCGGTCGAGGTCGGCGACCGACGGCGGCGAGGCCGTCCACTGGAGCCACGGCGTTCGGCGGACGTCGGGCCAGGGGCCGACGTGGCGGTGGTAGTGGCGGGCCTCGACGCGCGGGTTCAGCCAGCGGATGAACTGCCCCCAGCCGAGGCGCCTTCCCTCGTGTCCGCTCTCGCGGTTCGTGTACCAGGGCGAGGCCAGCACCGAGGTGCCGTCGTGGTTGAAGACGTTGATCTGGTGGTTGTCGAACGTGACGACGATCTCGAGCTGCGCGTCGTCGTCGAGGTTGCCGATGCCCACGTTCTCCCCGTAGGCGCCGTAGCCGTGGTTGCCGATCCCGTTGAAGGTCCTGTCTGAGGCGTTGTACCTCGGCCACGCTGCCTCGGCCCCGCCCGGGCGATACAGGCCGCCGGACGCGTTGAACACGAACACCTGCGCGCCGCTCGTCGCCGTGTTCGTCGTCGTGACGACGGTCTCGATGCTGCCGTTGCCGTCGAGGTCCGCCGCAGCCATGCCGCGCGCCTCCGGGCACTGCCCGTCGCTGCAGGTGGAGGCCGGCCAGCCGGGCTTGACCCGCAGCCGTCCCCCGGACAGGTTGTACGCGGCGACTGTGCCCTCGTTGCCGCCGACCACGATCTCGATGACGCCGTCGCTGTCGAGGTCGGCCACCACCCCCGGCGCGTAGACCCGGCCCTCCGTCGCGGTCCCCCTGCCGAGCAGCCGGCCGTTCGCGGCGAATACGAACGTGGAATAGAAGGGCGCGACGATCTCCTTGCGGCCGTCGCCCGTCAGGTCGACGAGCCCCGGCGACGAGAACCAGCCCGTCTCACCGACGTCGATGTTCCTGACGAAGCGGGGCGTCGCCACGGGCCGAGCGCTCGCGCTCTCGACCGCGGCGAGCGCGACCAGCCACGCGAGCAGGGCAAGTGCAACCAGGCGCCACCGCATGCGGTTAGCGTAACCGCGACCCGCGAGCGAACGAGAGGACGTAGATGCCGCTCTATCTAACGAAGTTCAGCTACACGCCGGAGACCTGGGCCAGGCTGATCGGCAACCCGGAGGACCGCCGGCAGGCCGCCCAGTCGTACGTCGAGTCGGTCGGTGGGAAGCTCCACGGGTTCTGGTACGGCTTCGGGACGCACGACGGCTACAACCTGTGGGAGGCCCCCGACAACGTCTCCATGGCCGCGGTCGTCCTGGCGATCAGCGGCGGCGGCGCGCTCAGCTCGATCGAAACGACGGTCCTCCTGAGCGTCGACGAAACGCTGGATGCCCTGCGCAAGGCGGGGGAGGTCCAGTACAAGGCGCCCGGCTCGTAGGACCTACAGCGCCCCCTTCTTCCATGGGCCCCAGATCGCGAAGGTGAGGCCGGAGCTCGCCTGGATGTTCACGAACAGCACCTTGCCGTCTGGGGTGAAGGTCGCGCCGGCGAACTCCTCGCCCATCCGCCGCTCGATCGCGTTGAGCGCGAAGTCGAAGATCTCGCCGTCCGGCGTGACGCCGCGCAGGTAGTTCTCGGTCGGTCCGTCCTCGCACAGCAGCGACGACTTCTGCGGGCTGATGCAGAGGTTGTCGGGGAGCTCGAGCACGGTGCGACTCGGCGATTCGAACAGGAGGGTGAGCGTTTCCTCCGCCGTGTCGTAGACCCACAGCTGCCCGAAGCCGTCGCCGTAGCCGGCAGGGGGCGGCTCGCCCGCCGGCGTGTCCCCGCCCTGCGTCGAGACCAGGTAGATCTTGCCGGAGTCGAAGAAGATGCCCTCGAGACGGCTGAAGATCGCGGCGCCCTTTGCGCGCCCCTGGTTGCCGACGAACACGATCGCCTGGTTGTTCGTCGTGCCAGGCGCGAACGTCGTATCCGGCTGGTCGATCGTGACCCATTCGATGTCGTACGTGACACCGGGCGTCTGGCCCTTGTCGAGCACCGCATTCTGGACGCCCTTGACCTTGAGCATCTCGAGCTTGCCGCCGTCGCGCAGCTCGCGGACCTGCATCGGGTTCTGCGGCGCGATGTAGCGGTAGAAGCCGGACGGGAAGTCGAAGTTGTCCTCGGTCTGGTAGAGGATCCCCGACCCTGGGTCGATGTCGACCGCCTCGTGGGCGAACCGGCCCGCCGACCGGATCGGCACGCGCTTCTGGTGCTGGCCCGGTCCCCAGTCCACCGGCACCTCGAAGACGTAGCCGTGCTGTTTCGTCAGCAGCCTGTTGTCCGCCCCGGTGAAGTCGTTTCCGACATCGGGGCCGTTCACGGTCTCCTCACAGGTCAGCCAGGTACGCCATGGGGTGGCTCCGCCGGCGCAGTTCATCTGCGTGCCGTTGCAGCTGACCCACGAGTCCACCTTGGCCGCGTGGCGGTTGACCTCGAGGGTCGTCGTGCCGCCACCCGCCATCTCGTCGTACGCCTTGCTGCGCGTGCCGAACGCACCGACGGGGCCGTTGACCTCGTGGTTGCGCACCAGGCGGTAGCGGCTCGGCCCCGAGGAGAAGGCGGCCATGCCGTCGTGGCGCGCCGGCGTGATGACGCCGTCGCTCATCAGCGTGCCCGTGGGTGTGAAGCTGCGGTACTCGAAGCCCTCGGGCAGGTGTAGCCGCACCACGTCGTCCGTCAGGTCGGGCACCGGCCCGATCGGTCCGTATCCGCCGTTGTTGGGCGCCACGCCGGTCGAGCCGACTGCGAGCGCACCGCGCGCGAACAGGCCCTGGAGCGGGCCTCCAAGGGCCGCCAGCGCGGCCGTGGACATGCCGGTGCGCCTCAGGAACGCGCGGCGATCGATCATCGTCATAGAACAGCCCCCCTCGTCGTCCTTGGAACGAGGGCGCGAGCATATTCGCTGAGTGCGCGAGCGTCACTCCTCGCCGCGGCGATAGCTCCGCCTGGATTCGAACCAGGGACCTCACGATTATGAGTCGTGCGCTCTAACCGCTGAGCTACGGAGCCGCGGCGGCCGAGTTTAGAGGCTGTCTCGTAGCCTTCAGCACGTGGACGACCCGGCCGCTGCTCATGACCGTGCCCAATGTCAGCGAGGGGCGCGATCTCGCGACGCTCGAGGCGATCGGGCGGGCGTTTGCGCCTGCGCGCTTCCTCGACCTTCACACGGACCCGGATCACGACCGCGCCGTCTTCACCCTGGCCGCCCGCCAGGGGGAGATGGCCGAGGCGCTCCTCAACGGGGCTCGCTCCGCGGTGGCGCGCATCGACATCAGCGCGCACACGGGAATCCACCCACACGTCGGCGCGCTCGACGTGATGCCCGTCGTGTACCTGGACGAGGAGCGGCACGGCGCAGCGATCAGCGAGGTGCTCACCGCGGCGGCGCTGATTGGCGAGGAGCTGGGCGTGCCTGTGTTCCTCTACGGCGAGCTCGCCACGAGGCCGCAGCACGCCGAGCGCGCGTGGATCCGGCGCGGCGGCCCGAAGGAGCTCGCGCGGCGGATCGAGACGGGCGAGCTCGTCCCCGATTACGGCCCGCGCACGCCGCACCCCACGGCGGGCGCCATCCTGGCGGCGGCCCGCCGGCCGCTCGTGGCCTTCAACGTGGATCTCGTGACGGACGACCTCGCGGTGGCGAAGAACATCGCCGCCGGTCTGCGGGAGTCCGGTGGCGGCCTGCCCGGCGTGCGGGCGCTCGGCCTCTACCTGCACGACCGCAACAGGGCTCAGGTGTCCACGAACGTCCACGACCACAACGCGGTTCCGCTCCGCGACATCGTCGAATACGTGCGCGAGCGCGCCGAGGTGGCCGAGGCCGAGCTGATCGGGCTCGCCCCACGAGCAGCATTCGAGGACTTCCCGCAGGACGTGCCGCTGCGCGGGTTCGACCCGGAGCGGCACATCCTCGAAGACGTGCTGCGGGCCGTCCGGTAACGTCGCTCGTCCATGGCCCAGACCAAGCGCAAGCGCACACGCAAGCACCGCGGCACGCCCGCGGGGACGATCGAGCGCGCGGGCCGCACCGGCCGCCCTCAGACGCGCGAGGACGCCAAGCAGATCGCGCGCCAGCGCCGCGCGGAGCGGCTGGACAGCCCGCCCACCTGGAAGAGCGCGGCCAACCGCGCGGCGATCGCGGCGGCGGTCTTCGGGGTCCTGGTGGTGCTCGTGTTCAAGAAGGACGTCGCCTCGGGCGTGATCCTCGCCGGCTTCATGTTCCTGCTCTACATCCCGCTCGGCTACGCGACCGACTCGGCGATCTACCGCTTCCGGCAGCGACGCAAGGCGCCAGGCGGCTAGGCATGGACGTGCGCATGTTCACCGTCGGCCCGGTGGCGGAGAACACCTACATCTTCCGCCGCGACGGCTCGGATCGCGCCCTGATCATCGACCCCGGCGACGAGGCGGACAAGCTGCTCGGCGCCATCGACGCGCTCGGCGTGCAGCTCGACGCCATCCTCCTCACGCACACCCACTTCGACCACGTCGGCGCGGTGGCGCCCGTGGCGCGCGCGACCGGCGCCGAGGTCTGGGTGCCGAAGATCGAAGCGTTCGTGCTCGCGGACATCATGAGCTTCGTGCCCTGGCCGGGCTTCGGCCCATTCGAGTCCTACGACGCCGAGCACACGCTCGAGGGCGGCGAGCGGCTCGAGCTGGCCGGCTTCGAGATCGACGTGCTGTTCACGCCGGGCCACAGCCCCGGACACGTGACCTTCTCGATCCCGGACGAGCAGGCGATCTTCTCCGGCGACGTGCTGTTCGAGCAGTCGATCGGCCGCACCGACCTTCCGGGCGGCGATCACGCGACGCTGCTGGAGTCGATTCGCGGTCTCGTCGAGTCGCTCCCGGGCGAGACCGCCGTCTATCCCGGCCACATGGGCACGACCACGCTGGCGGCGGAGCGGGCCACCAACCCGTTCCTGGCCGAGCTGGCGAGGTGAAGAAGTTCCAGGCCCCGCGCGGCACGTTGGACGTGCTGCCTCCAGACGCGCGCCGGCGGCTCCGGGTCGTGGAGATCACGGGCGACGTACTGGGCCGCGCCGGCTACGAGCCGATGGAGACGCCGGTGTTCGAGGACACCGAGCTGTTCGCGCGCGGGGTGGGGGAGTCCACGGACATCGTCCAGAAGGAGATGTTCACCTTCGAGGACAAGGCCGGCCGCTCGCTGACGCTGCGCCCCGAGGCCACCGCCGGCATCTGCCGCGCCTACACCGAGCACGGCATGCACAAGCTGCCGCAGCCGGTGAAGGTCTGGACCGCCGGACCGTTCTTCCGCCACGAGGCTCCGCAGGCGGGCCGCTTCCGCCAGTTCACCCAGATCGACGCCGAGGCGCTCGGCTCGGACGATCCCACGCTCGACGCTGAGCTGATCCTGCTGCTGGCGGAGATCTTCGAGAGGGTCGGGACGGGGCCGTCGCGGCTGCGGCTGTCGAGCCTCGGCACTCCGGAAACCCGCGCGGACTACATCGACGAGCTCAGGACATACCTGCGCGCGCGCGAAGGCGAGCTGTCGGAGGAGGTGCGCGGGCGGCTCGAGCAGAACCCGCTGCGCGCGTTCGACGCCGACCACCCCGGCACCCAGACGGTGATGGCCGACGCGCCACGCCTCGTCGACCGGCTGACCGCGGAGGACGAGGAGCACTTCGCCGAGGTGCGGGCGCTACTCGACCAGGCCGGGATGGCCTACGAGATCGATGCCACGCTCGTGCGCGGGCTCGACTACTACACGCGCACGGTGTTCGAGTTCGAGTCCGAGCGCCTGGGGGCGCAGGCGGCGCTCGGCGGCGGCGGACGCTACGACGGCCTGATCGAGGAGCTGGGCGGCCCGCCGACTCCGGGCGTGGGCTGGGCCGCGGGAGTCGAGCGGATGCTCCTGGCGGCGGGCGCTGCCGAACAGGACCAAGGCATCGACGTGTTCGTGGCCGGCACCGGTCGTGACGCCTTCTTGCTCGTCGGGCAGCTCCGTAGCAGCGGCCTGCGCGCCCAGATGGAGCAGGCCGGGCGGTCTCTGAAAGGCCAGCTGAAGCAGGCAGACCGTCTCGGTGCCCGCTGGACGGTCATTCTCGGAGACGAGATCGAGGTCAAGGACATGGACACGGGCGCCCAGCAGCGCGCCGAGTCGGTGGACGATGTCCTGGGAATGGTCGGACGCGTGAAGCCTCCGCGCCCCAACCGCTACCGCACGCACTGGGCAGGCGACCTGCGCGCCGACGACGTCGGGAACCAGGTCCGCGTGGCCGGCTGGGTGCACCGCAGGCGCGACCACGGCGGCCTGATCTTCATCGACGTGCGTGACCGCACGGGCCTGCTTCAGCTCGTCTTCCGTCCCGAGGAGGCGCCCGAGGCTCACGCCGCCGCGGGCAACCTGCGCAGCGAGGACGTGATCACGGTGAGCGGCGAGCTGGTGCGCCGCGACGAGGGTGCCGTGAACCCCGACCTTCCGACCGGCGAGGTGGAGGTCGTGGCCACCGAGCTCGAGCAGCTGGCCGACGCGGAGACGCCGCCGTTCCAGATCGACGAGGACGATCCGGTGGGGGAGGAGCTGCGCCTGCGCTACCGCTACCTCGACCTGCGCAAGGAGCGCATGCGCGACCAGATGATCCTGCGCCACGAGGTCATCCGCGAGATCCGCAACCAGCTCTCCGACGAGGGCTACCTCGAGATCGAGACGCCGATCATGACGCGCTCCACCCCCGAGGGCGCGCGCGACTTCCTCGTGCCGAGTCGGCTGGTGCGCGGCTCCTGGTACGCGCTGCCGCAATCGCCGCAGCTGTTCAAGCAGCTGCTGATGGTGGGGGGCTACGAGCGCTACTTCCAGATCGCGCGCTGCTTCCGCGACGAGGACTTCCGCGCTGACCGCCAGCCCGAGTTCACGCAGCTCGACATGGAGCTGTCGTTCGTCGAGGAGGAGGACGTGTTCGACGTCGTCGACCGCCTGCTCCAGCGCGTGCTCGCGCTCGGCGGAGTGGAGCTGTCGCTGCCGCTCGAGCGGATCACCTACGACGAGGCCATGCTGCGCTACGGCTCCGACCGCCCGGACCGCCGGCTGGGCGTGGAGATCGTGGACCTGTCCGAGGTGTTCGCGGCATCCGAGTTCAAGGTCTTCGCCGGTGCGGTGGAGGCGGGCGGCGTCGTTCGGGCACTGAAGACGGGCGGCGAGTGGCCGCGTAGCCGCTTCGACCAGCTCACCGAGAAGGCGCAGGCGCTCGGCGCGAAGGGGCTCGCGTGGGCGGTCGTCGAGGAGGGCGGGTCGTGGCGATCGCCGATCGCGAAGTTCCTCTCTGAGGATGAGGTTGCGCGGGCGACCGGCGCACTCAATGCGCACGAGGGTGACGCGATTCTCATCGTTGCGGACAAGCCTGAGGTCGCCGCCCAGGTGTTGGGCGCGTTGCGGCCCGAGGTCGCCGAGGGCGAGCCCGAGGGCCACGACGTGTTCTGGGTCGTGGACTTCCCGGCCTTCGAGTGGAAACGACGAGGGTCGGTGGGAGGCGGTGCACCACCCGTTCACGAGCCCGGCCGGCGACCTCAGCGCCGATCCCGGCACCTGGCGCGCCCGCGCCTACGACGTGGTCTTCGACGGCTGGGAGATCGGCGGCGGTTCGATCCGTATCAGCGACCCGGCGGTCCAGGAGCGGGTCTTCGAGCTGCTCGGCATCGGAGCCGAGGAGGCGAAGGCGCGCTTCGGGTTCCTGCTCGAAGCGCTCACCTACGGCGCCCCGCCGCACGGTGGCGTGGCATTCGGCATCGACAGGATCGTTGCGCTGCTCGCCGGCGCCGCGTCGATCCGGGACGTGATCGCCTTCCCGAAGGCGGCCAGCGGCGTGGACCCGCTCACGGGTGCGCCCGCGCCCGTGGACCAGCGCCAGCTCGACGAGCTCGGCGTGAAGGTGGCCGCGCCGCCCGACTCGCGGTAGGCTCGATCAAGGCCCGAGCCTGTACGCCAGTCGGCCGCACATGTTGAGCCGAATACCACCGGTAAGGGAGTCCGACTCGAGGTAGGGCCGTGGCCCGCCCCGGAGGACACCCGGACTTGCTACAACAGCAGGCCCAACTACCGGATCCGACAACGGCAGGCTGGGGCCACTCTCTCCTCGTTTTGCATGACATGTCATGCAAAACGTGGAGAGAGTCGGGCGGCGGGGCTGGGCGCTCGATAGTTTTCGCCCTCAGTGCGGTCGTTCGCCGAACATCTAGACGCGCCTGCGGGCGAGGGCGCCCTCGCGGGCTGGCGCCCACACCGGCGCGGCCGGCGGCGCCGCATGCGGTGACCTCGTGCGTATCGCGGTACGCATCGAGGGCGATCGAGTCGTAGAAGCTGGCTTCGACGCGGAGGGCTGCGGGGCACTAACGGCGGCAGCGAGCGCAACGGTGGAGCTAATCGAGGGCCGGCTGTTCTTCGATGCTTGCCGTTTGTCCGCCGAGGACGTTGCGAAGGAGCTGGGGGCCTGAGCCCGCCGAAGAGGCATGCCGCGGAGCTCACGGTCGACGCCCTGCACAGGGCGCTCGGCAAGGCCGCCAAGGACGGCGCAGTGAGCGTTGAGCGCAGTCAGCGGCGCACGCTCGTCGCCATGAGCGGCGGCGTGGACAGCGCCGCCGCCGCCCAGCTCGCCCTGGACGCCGGCGACGAGGTGATCGCCGTGACGCTCGAGCTCTGGGCCGACCCCGCCACCGACGGCGACAAGAGCTGCTGCTCCCCGCAGGCCGTGCTCGGCGCGCGCGACCTCGCGCAGCGCATGGGCATCCCGCACCTCACGCTCGACCTGCGTGAGCGCTTCCGCGCCGAGGTGGTGGACCACTTCCTCGACGGCTACGCCGCCGGCCGCACCCCGAACCCCTGCGTGCGCTGCAACGGCGAGGTCCGCTTCGACGCGATGCTCGAGCTGGCCGACGCCCTCGGCGCAGCCCGCCTCGCAACCGGTCACTACGCGCGCGTCGCGCGCGACGAGCACGGCCCCCTCGTCCGCGCTGCCGCCGATCCCGCCAAGGATCAGAGCTACATGCTTGCCAAGCTCGACCCCGCGCTGCTCGACCGGCTCAGCTTCCCGCTCGGCGGGCTCACCAAGGACGCCGTCCGCCAGCTCGCGCGCGACGCCGGGCTGCCGGTGGCCGACAAGCGCGAGAGCCAGGACCTCTGCTTCGTAGCCGGCCTCGGCGGCCGCGCGTTCCTTCAGCGCCACGGCGGCCCGCGCCTGCGCGCGCCCGGCGACATCGTCGACCGGAAGGGCCGCGTGCTGGGTCGCCACGAGGGCCACCACAACTACACCGTCGGCCAGCGCCGCGGCCTTGGCCTCGCTACGCCCGAGCCGGTTTACGTCTTGGAGAAGGATGCAACGAGCAACCGCGTGGTGGTCGGACCCAAGCGAGAACTCGCCACGCGGACGGTGATCCTCGAGAACACCACCCTTCATCGCCGCGCGTCCGAGGTCGAGCACGTGCGGCTGCGCTACCACGCCGCGCCGATCGCCTGCCGCGCATTCGAGCGCGACGGAGAGGTGCTGCTGGAGCTGGACAGCGAGGCGCACGCGGTGGCCCCAGGGCAGCTCGCGTGCCTAATGCGTAAGGATCGTGTTGTCGGAGAAGGAACCATCGGAGAGCCCAAGTGAACGAGCTGCACGAACGCATCGACCTCGAGGCGCCGCTGTCCGGCGATTTTCAGGCGGTAGTGCGGCTGATCATCGGTGGCATCGCCGAGCGCGTGGACTTCGCGTTCGAGGAGATCGACGATCTCCAGCTGGCCGTCGAGCGCCTACTGGCCGAGGCGGGACAGGTGGGGAGCGTGCAGCTCTCGTTCGAGGTAGGGGAGATGAGCATCCGAACACGCGTCGGGCCGCTCTCCGAGGCGGCCGTCGCGGAGGCCCTGCGCGACGGTGAAATGCCGCCCGGACACCTCACGCTGCGCAGGATTCTCCAGACGGTTGTGGACTCGTTCGGGGTGGAGGACCTTGGTGATGGCGCCATCGTCGTCCGGCTCGAGAAGCTCAAAGGCCTTCCGTGACGACCCCCCAGCGTCGTTCCTCGGCCTCGTCGGAGAAGGCGCGCTCGGAAGATCGTGCGCTCCTGCGCCGCTACCACGAGGCGGGTGACACCACCGCTCGCGAGGAGCTGATCGAGCGCCACCTGCCGCTCGTTCGCTCGCTGGCGCGCCGCTACGCCGGCCGCGGCGAGGCGCTCGAGGACATCGAGCAGGTCGGCGCGATCGGACTCATCAAGGCGATCGACCGCTTCGAACTCGAGCGTGAGGTCTCACTCGCCACCTACGCCACGCCGAACGTAGTCGGCGAGATCAAGCGCCACTTCCGCGACAAGGGCTGGGCCATCCGGGTCCCGCGAGCGCTCCAGGAGCTGAACGCATCCATGTCGGGCGCTATCGAGCGCCTCACCGGGCGCCTCGGCCGCTCGCCGAGCATCGCCGAGATCGCCGAGGAGCTGAAGACCACGCCGGAGGAGGTGCTGGAGGCCATGGAAGTGGGCTCGGCCTACTCCACCGTCTCACTCTCCACCGGCCCCGGCGGCGACGAGGAGCTCGACCCGCTCGAGACGATCGGCGGCGAGGACGAGGAGTTCGAGCGCTCCGAGGACCGCGCCGCGCTCGAGCCCGCGCTCGACCGGCTGCCGCCGCGTGAGCGCGAGATTCTTCGCATGCGCTTCGAGGAGGGACTGCCGCAGACGCAGATCGCACAGCGCGTCGGCCTCTCGCAGATGCACGTGTCGCGCCTGATCCGCAAGTCGCTCACGGTCATGCGCGAAGAGCTGCTGCGAATGCCGCCGGGCGCCGCTTGAACCTGCGTTAAGCGCACATTTTGGTTCCGGGGAACGGGGCCGAAACCCTCGAACCAACGAGTATCTTGCCGCGCGGTGGGCACTTCTGCCTGCCGAAACAAAACCGCTGGAGGGATTGAATGGGGAAGCTCGGTAGACGTGCGCTGGTTGTGCTCGTCGCCTGCCTGTCCTTGTTCGTCATCGCCGCATGTGGCGACGACGACGACAATGGAAGCAGTGGCAGTAGCGGCTCGTCCGGAGAGGCGAAGAAGGGCGGATCGATCACGATCTCGCAGACTTCGCAGCCGGACTACATGGACCCGGCGCTCACGTACACCGTCAACGGCATCGAGCCGCTGTGGCTCGTGTACACGCCGCTGATCACTTACGCGCGCGAGGAGGGGCAGGCTGGAGCGAAGCTGATTCCAGGCCTGGCCGAGGCCCTGCCGGAGATTTCAGAGGACGGCATGACCTACAAGCTCAAGCTGCGCGAAGGTCAAAAGTATTCGGACGGCACACCCGTCAAGGCGTCGGACTTCGAGCACGCGATCAAGCGCGTTCTCAACCTGGAGTCGGGCGGTAGCGCGTTCTACCTCGTCATCGAGGGCGCGCAGGAGTACCTGGACGCCGGGAAGGCCGAGGGCGACATCACGGGTATCACGACCGACGACGCAACCGGCGACATCACGATCAAGCTGACCTCGCCGGACGGCTCGTTCACACACGTGCTCGCCATGTGGTTCGCCGGGCTCATCCCGAGCGACACGCCGTTCAAGAACATGACGAAGGACCCGCCCCCGGGCGTCGGTCCGTACATGGTCACCGAGTCGGTGCCCAACCGTCAGTTCGTGCTCGAGCGCAACGCGGAGTACGACAAGAACCCGATTCCGGGCATCCCGTCGGGCAACATCGACACGATTACGACCAAGATCATCAAGTCGGCCCAGCGCCAGGCTCAGGACGTGATCTCGGGCAAGCTCGACTACATGCAGGACCCGCCGCCGGCTGACATCAAGCCGGAGGTCAAGGCGAAGTACTCGGACCGCTATGAGGAGATCACGGCGGCCTCGACGTACTACATGTTCATGAACACGCAGGTGGCGCCGTTCGACGACCCGAAGGTCCGTGAGGCCGTGAACTGGGGCGTCGACAAGCCCGGTCTCGCGCGTCTGTTCGCGGGCGAGGTCGCACCTGGATGTTCGTTCCTGCCGCCGGGCGTTCCCGGATTCGACGAGGCACTTGACGTCGATGACTGCCCGTGGGGCAACCCGAACGAGCCGCCGGACCTCGAGAAGGCACGTGCCCTCATCAAGGAAGCCGGCGTGGACGGCATGGACGTGACCGTCTACGGCAACAACGATGACCCGACCGACAAGGTCACCGAGGCTTACGCGGACATGCTCAACAAGATGGGCTTCAACGCCAAGCCGAAGATCCTTGACGGCGGTGTCTACTTCCAGACCATCGGTAACCAGAAGACGAAGGCCCAGACCGGCTTCGCCAACTGGTTCCAGGACTTCCCGCACCCGAAGAACTTCATGTTCCTCGTGGACGGCAAGTCGATTCAGCCGACCAACAACCAGAACTTCGGGAACGTTGACGACCCGGAGATCACCAAGGGGATCGCGGACCTGAACAAGGTCGCGGACCTCACGGAGGCTGAGGAAGACTGGAAGGACCTGAACAACAAGCTGGTCGAACGGGCCTGGATCGTCCCGTACGGCCACAGGAAGCTGGCGACGTTCGTCTCGGAGCGCATGGACTTCGAGAACTGCACCCGCTTCCACCCGGTGTACTTCAACGACTACTCGAGCTTCTGCCTCAAGTAGGACGTTGACCGCTTCCCGCAGGGAGGGCGCTTCGGCGCCCTCCCTGTCGGGTAGTGTGTTTTCTCGAGGGAGCTGAGGGAACGAATTGGCCACGGAGCCGGCAACCGAGACGACCCTTCAGGGGCCGGCAGCCTGGGAGGAACAGGCTGAGCGGGAGCATGTTCACGGCCTCGGACCATGGAAGCTCGGTCTCCGGAGACTGAGGCGCAACAAGGTTGCGCTGCTGTTCGGGCTCGTCTTCATCCTGCTCGTGGCCGTATGTGCGGCCGCGCCGCTGTGGGCGGACAACGTGGCGAAGACGGGGCCGACCGACGGGCACCTCACCGACACGATCAGGGTCGACGGCGAGACGGTCAACGTCGTCGGCCTCGACGGCGTACCGATCGGCCCGCAGTACTTAAAGGCGGACGGCAAGTTCTTCCTCGGCGCCGACGGCAACGGCCGCGACATCATGGTGCGGCTGCTCTACGGCGGCCGCAACTCGCTCTTCATCGGGCTGACGGCCGCGTTCATCACCGTCTTCCTGTCGATCGGTCCTCGGTGTGGTGTCCGGGTATTTCCGCGGTGGCACCGACACTGTCATCCGCACCTTGCTCGACATCATGTGGTCGTTCCCCGTGATCATCCTCGGTACCGCGCTCGGTGTTGCGCTCGCGCTTGGCGGGCTCAAGATCGGGCCGATCCAAATCGCGGGTGATTCGCTCGCGATCCCGATCCTGATCATCGGGCTGGTCTACATCCCATACATGGCCAGGCCGGTGCGCGGCCAGGTGCTCTCGCTGCGAGAGAAGGAGTTCATCGAGGCCGCACGGGCTCAGGGGGCCGGGCCGATTCGGATCATGCTCACCGAAATCCTGCCAAACCTCGCCTCGACGATCCTCGTCTTCTTCACGCTGCTGATCGCGAACGCGATCCTGCTCGAATCCGCGCTGTCGTTCCTCGGGGCCGGCGTTCAGCCGCCGAACCCGTCATGGGGCACGATGATCGACGAGGGCGTGGACCGCGTGGCCACCGCGCCGCACCTCGCGATCGTGCCGGGCATCATGCTGGTGCTCACGGTGCTGTCCCTGAACGTCTTTGGCGACGGCGTTCGGGACGCGCTCGACCCGCGCGCCAAGGTCCGGCTGGAGCACTAGGGAATGGGCCGCTTCATCGTCCGCCGGGTGCTCCAGATGCTGTTCGTGCTCTGGGCGGTGTCGGTGCTCACGTTCTTCATCTTCCAGGTGATCCCGAACGGCGATCCGGCGGAGCGGATGGCCGGCAAGCAGCCGCGCGAGGCCCAGATCCAGGCGATCCGCGAGGAGTGGGGCTTCGACGACAACATCTTCGTCCAGTACTTCACGACGATGAAGAAGATCTTCACGGGCGACCTCATCTCGTACACCACGCAGCTGCCCGTGAGCGAGGAGATCATCAAGGGACTGCCGCGGACGCTGGCGCTCGCGTTCGGAGCGGCGATCCTGTGGATGTTCGTGGCGATCTGCTTCGGCCTATACAGCGCGATGAGGGCGGGCAAATTCGCGGACCGCTTCCTCACGATCATCGCCCTGATCGGCATCTCGATGCCGGTGTTCTGGATCGGGGCGCTGATGAACCACTACCTCGGCTACAAGCTCGGCTGGTTCCCGAACGGCGGGTACGTGGAGTTCACCGAGGACCCGGTCGACTGGGCATACCACTTGATCTTGCCCTGGACGGCCTTAGCGATCCTGTTCATCGGGTTCTACTCCCGGGTGCTGAGATCGAACATCCTCGACACGATCAACGAGGACTTTGTGCGAACGGCCACGGCCAAGGGGCTCTCTGAGCGGCAGATCATGGTCCGCCATGTCCTGCGCAACTCGATGATCCCGATCGTGACGCTCTGGGGCCTCGACTTCGGCGCGGTGGTGGGCGGCGGCGCGATTCTCACCGAGACGGTCTTCGACCTCCAGGGGGTGGGCCAGTACGCGGCCGAGGCGGTCGGCCAGCTGGACGTGCCGCCCGTGCTCGCCACGACGCTGTTCGCCGCGTTCTTCATCGTGCTGCTGAACACGATCGTCGACATCCTGTACGCCTACCTCGACCCACGGATTCGCCTGCAGTGAGCTCCGGCCCGGTGCCCAGCGGCGATCCGCTCCTCACGGTCGAGGACCTGCGCGTGTCCTTCGCGACCGAGGAGGGCGTGGTCCAGGCGGTGGACGGCGTGTCCCTCGAGCTCGCGGCCGGCGAGGTGCTCGCCGTGGTGGGTGAGTCCGGATCGGGCAAGTCCGTGAGCGCAATGACGCTGATGGGGCTCACGCGCTCGCCGAACGCGCTCTTCGAGGGCAGCGCCCACTACAAGGGCACGGAGCTCATCCACGCCTCCGAGGCCGAGCTGAGGCGCATCCGGGGCGCGGAGATCGCGATGATCTTCCAGGACCCGATGACGTCACTGAACCCGGTGATGAAGATCGGGGCCCAGATCGTCGAACAGATCCAGGAGCACGAGGCGCTCCCCGACCGGCAGGCGCGCGAGCGCGCGATCGAGCTGCTCGAGAAGGTGGGGATCCCGCGTGCGCGGGAGCGGATCGACAACTACCCGTTCGAGTTCTCGGGCGGCATGCGCCAGCGCGTGATGATCGCGCTCGCCCTCTCGTGCAACCCGAGCGTGCTGATCGCGGACGAGCCCACCACGGCGCTCGACGTGACGATCCAGGCGCAGATCCTGGTGCGCATGCGCGAGCTGCGCGACGAGACCGGCGCCGCGATCATCCTCGTGACGCACGACCTCGGCGTGGTGGCCGACATCGCGGACCGCATCGCCGTGATGTACGCGGGCCGGATCGTGGAGCACGGAACGCTCGACGAGATCTTCTACGACCCGCAGCATCCCTACACGTGGGGCCTGCTCGGGTCGATCGCCCGGATCGACCGTCCGCGCCCCGAGCGGCTGCCGGCGATCGCCGGGCTGCCGCCGTCGCTTTCGGACCGGCCGAAGGGCTGCCACTTCCGCCCGCGCTGCCCGCACGAGTTCTCGAAGTGCATCGAGGTGCCGCCGCTCGAGGCCCACGTGGAGGGCAATGCGGAGCACCACGATCGCTGCTGGCTCACCTCAGAGCAGAAGAAGGAGCTGCGTGAGGTGAGGCCTGGCGAGATCGGGCTGGCGGCGAAGTCCACCGGGGTCGACGCCGCGTGAGCGACAACGGCTCGCCCCTCATCGACATCGAGCACCTCAAGGTGTTCTTCCCGATCAAGCAGGGCTTCATCGTGGACCGTGAGGTTGCGCGGGTCCACGCGGTGAACGACGTGACGCTCTCGATCGCCGAGGGCGAGACCGTCGGGCTCGTGGGGGAGTCCGGCTGCGGGAAGACGACGATGTCCCGGGCGATCATGCGCCTGATCGACGCCACGGACGGGCACCTCCGCTTCCGCGGCGACGACATCACCCACGCCGGCCGCAAGCAGCTCGAGCCGCTGCGGCGGGAGATGCAGATGGTCTTCCAGGACCCGTTCGCATCGCTGAACCCCCGCAAGCGCGTGGTCCAGATCATCGGCCAGCCACTCCAACTGCACGGAACGCCGCGAGACAAGGTTGAAGACCGTGTCCGCGACCTCCTTAAGCTCGTGGGCCTCGCGCCCGAGCACCTGAACCGCTACCCGCACGAGTTCTCGGGCGGACAGCGCCAGCGCATCGGCGTGGCCCGCGCGCTCGCGCTCGAGCCGCGCCTGATCGTGCTGGACGAGCCGGTGTCCGCGCTCGACGTGTCGGTGCAGGCCCAGATCATCAACCTGCTCGACGACCTCCAGGAGGAGTTCGGGCTCACCTACATGTTCGTGGCGCACGACCTGTCGGTGGTCCGGCACGTGTCGGATCGGATCGCGGTGATGTACCTCGGCAAGCTGATGGAGCTGTCGCCCTCGGAGGAGCTCTACACCAAGCCGATCCACCCGTATACGTTCGCCCTGCTGTCGGCGATCCCGATCCCGGATCCTCAGGAGAACCGCGACCGCGAGCGCATCGTGGTCAGCGGCGAGCCGCCGAACCCGATCGACCCGCCGAGCGGCTGCGTCTTCCATCCCCGCTGCCCACGCGCAACGGACATCTGCAGCGAGGTCGAGCCGCCGCTCACGCGTTACCCGAGCGGCCACGCGGCGGCCTGTCATCACCCGCTGAACGTCTCCGCCGAGGAGATCAGGGGCGCCGTCAAGGACCCCGCGAGCCCGCTTACCGCGGGCGATGAGCTTCCCTCGGTGTCAGAGGCGACCGGCTCAGCTCAAAACGCCTGAGTCCCGCCACCGGGCCGTGCGGCCTAACCGCTGCGTTTAGAACAACTTCTGCACAACTAATTGCAGAAAAGGCTCGCATTCCGCCGCTAGACGTGCCATAGTCGCCGCAGATTCGCAAGTTCGACCGTGGAACCTCTGCAAAATAGGCCGAGGAACCGGGAGGAACTCGATGGCATTTCGTCACTAAGGAACGTCAGTAGGATGTTTGGCACTGTGGGTCGCGTCATCACGGCGCGACCCTTTGCCTTTCAGTAACCTCTACTTTTCCTGAGTGGGCCGCACCCTCGATCTACTACGACACGAGCGCGTGGCCCGCGCGTACTACGCGGTACTGGCTCAGTCGGCGCTCGGGAATGGCGCCGCCTACATCGCGCTCCTCGTCGTCGCCTACGAGCGGTTCAACTCGGCGTGGGCGATCAGCCTCATCCTCCTCGCCGACTTCATTCCGGCCATGCTGTTCGGTCCGATATTCGGGGCGGCCGCCGACCGCTGGTCGCGACGGAACTGCCTGATCCTCTCGGACGTCGTCCGTGGCGTGGCGTTTCTCGGGATAGCGCTCGTCGACAGCTTTACGGCGACGGTCGCACTGGCCGTGCTCGCGGGGGCTGGGACCGGGCTGTTCAACCCCGCGTCGCTGGCCGCCGTTCCCAGCCTCGTGTAGCCGGAGCGGCTGCCGGCGGCGACGGCGCTGTACGGCGCCATCACAGACCTCGGGTACATCGTGGGCCCCGCCCTGGCCGCGTTGGTCCTCCTGTTTGGCGGCCCTGAGGTGATCCTGTACGGCAACGCCGCCACGTTCGCGCTGTCTGCCTTGGTCCTGACACAGCTGCGCTTCGGGGCGGCCCCACCGGTGGATGAGGCGTCGAGCAAGCGCCCCGGCCTTCTTCGCGAAGCACGAGAGGGGCTGGCGACCATCGCCGGGATGGTCGGGATCCGAGCCGTCATCGTGGCGTCGGGGGCCATGCTGCTGTTCGCCGGGCTCTTCAACGTCGCCGAGCTGCCGTTCGCCATCGACGAGCTCGACGCGGGCAACGCCGGCTTCGGGGCGCTGACCGCTATCTACGGACTCGGCTTCGTCGCGGGGTCGTTGTCCGGCTCGCGAGGCGGGGAGGCGGCCGTGCTGAAACGTCGCTTCCTCGGAGGTCTCGCCCTCGTGGGTGTGGGATTCATAGCCTGCGGGCTGGCTCCTGGGTTTGCGGCCGCCGTGCCCGCCTTCGCCGTGGCCGGCATCGGCAACGGGCTCCTCCTCGTCTACGAGCGCCTGCTCATCCAGACGACCGTGGACGACAGCTTGATGGCGCGCACGTTCGGGGTGCGGGATGGGCTGAGCGCCTGGGCATTTGCAGCAGCGTTCCTCGCTGCTGGAGGGCTCATCGAAGTTCTGGGTGTGAGGACGGTTCTCCTGATCGCGGGCGCGGGAGCGCTGCTCGTGTGGGGCCTGTCGAGCATCGCCTTGCGCCACGCCTGGGAGGCGGGCCCAACGAACAGCTTGCCCGCCGCGGACTAGCTCGCGGCTGCGCCGGCGCTCTGCGGAACCGGGGCGCCAGCGAGGACGGCACGGACTCCGTCGATGCTGGTGACGGCTGCGGGTTCGCCGTACGCGACCACCTTGGTGAGCGCGGTCGACGATCTTCGGATCGAACTGCGCCCCGTTGTTCGCGACCAGCTCGTCGATCGCGGCTTCGCGAGACATGGCCCGGCGATAAGGCCGGTCGGTTGTCATCGCGTTGTAGGCGTCGCACGCGAACACGATCCGTGCGGCCAATCGGGATCTCCTCGCCGGCCAGGCCGTCGGGATAGCCGAGTCCCGTCCCAGCGCTCGTGGCACGAGCGCACGACCTCGCCCACTCTGCCGAGCAGCCCGCCAACACGGTCGAGCATGAACTGCCCCTCGATCGTGTGGTGCTTGATGACCTCGAACTCCTTGGCCGGTGAGTGCGGCCGGCTTGTGCAGGATTTCCTTGGGAATCGAGATCTTCCCGACGTCGTGCAGCATCGCCGCAAACTCCAGCTCCTGGCGCTCGTCGGGGGCGATCCCGAGCTCGTCTGCGACGGCATTGACGAGGTCAACGACCGAACGCGAGTGCTGCGCCGTGTACTCGTCTTCGAACTCGAGCACGTCCGACAGCAGCATGACCGTGCCTCGATAGGCGCGGTTGAGCTCGAGCGCCGAGGCATACCTTGCCGCCCGGTCCTTCGAGAAGTTGTCGAGCAACCACACCAGCGGGGCGATCACGGCGACGAGCACGAGCGGCTCTTCGTAAGCCGCGAGCGTCGCGACGAGCGCTATGGGGGAGAGCACCAGTTCGACACGGGTGGCGCCCACGAAGCAGCGGGCGAGCTCCATGGTCGGCACTCCGTCGAGGAGCCGGTTGCGGATGACGGCCTGCGCGAAGTCCGTGCCCAGCTGCGCGGCGATCGCGAGTGCGTACACCGGCGCCGACGAAAGCTCGGGGGGGCCCGGGGCGAAGGCAGCGAGGATCAAGACCGGCGCGAGGTACGACCAGGAGTCCGCGATCGGCTTCAGCCAGCGATCCTTGGCCCAGCTTCCCTTGATGAAGTCCGGGACGAGGCCGAGCGCACCCGCTGCCGCGATCAGGATAGGTACGTACGGCAGCGGCAGGAGAAGCAGCATCGGAATTACGACGAGCTGCTCGGGCACGACGAACCCCATGCCGAACTCGAAGCGCACCTGAGAGACCGCGGCGTGTCCGAGCAGGAGCGCTGCGACCAGGACGAGGCTGACGTCGCGCTCCGAGGGCAACAGCACCGCGATGAGGACCGCGGCGACGCAGTAGAGGGCGGCGAAAACGGCTACGACGGTGCGTTCGCGCGCGTCCATCGAGCGCGCTCTGCGCGCACGCGCTTCCCCTACAAGCTGTTCAGCGAGCAGCATGTACTGGGCATCGTCGGCGTTAATGCCCGCGACTCGCGTGCATGCACATGCAATGCACACCTTTGGGTCGGAAAGCTGCAAGAGGCGAGCAACTTCTGTCACGAACTGGACGGAAATTGCAGGGAAGAGGGGTCCTGCGAGCGGGTCCTGCGGCTGATGTGCCCTGCTTTGGGGTGCTAGTTCGTGCGCGACGCGCGCCGCCTAGACTCCATGCCCGATGATGGCTGCCGAGATCCGGGAGCGGTTCCTTTCGTTCTTCGAGAAGAACGGCCATCTGCGCGTGCCCTCCGCGTCGCTCGTTCCGAGCAGCTACGACCCCAGCGTTCTGCTCACCCCGGCGGGCATGCATCCCTTCAAGCCCTACTTCCGGGGTGAGGAGGAGCCGCCGAGCCGGCGGCTGACGTCGTGCCAGAAGTCGTTTCGCACGGTGGACATCGAGAACGTGGGCATCACGCTCCGCCATCTCACCTTCTTCGAGATGCTCGGCAACTTCTCGGTGGGCGACTACTTCAAGAAGGAGGCCGCCGCCTTCGCCCTGGACCTCTCGACGTCCACCGAGTACGGCTTCGGGCTCGACTTCGACGACATCTGGATCACCGTCTTCGGCGGCGACGAGGAACTCGGCCTGGGCCCGGACGGCGAGGTGATCGAGGTCTGGCGTGCGCTCGGCGTCCCCGACGATCGCATCGTGCTGCTCGGCCGGGAGGACAACTTCTGGCAGGCGGGTCCGACCGGTCCGTGCGGCCCCTGCTCCGAGCTCTACCTCGACCGCGGGCCCGAGTTCGGCCCGGACACCGATCGCCCCGGCGACGACACGGAGCGCTACCTCGAGTTCTGGAACCTCGTGTTCATGCAGTACGAGCTCCAGGCGGACGGGTCGCTGCCGGAGCTGCCGACGAAGAACATCGACACTGGCCTCGGGCTCGAGCGGATGGCCAGCATCCTCCAGGACGTCCCGTCCGTGTACGAGACGGACCTGTTCAGCCCGCTGATCGCGTTCGGGGAGGAGCTGTCGGGCAAGAAGTACGGCGACGACTTTGCAACCACGCGCGCGCTGCGGATCATCGCCGACCACGGTCGCGGTGCGACCTTCCTGCTGGCCGACGGCGTGGTCCCGTCAAACGAGGACCGCGGCTACATCCTGCGGCGCATCATGCGCCGGGCGATCCAGCAGGGCCACGTGCTCGGAATCGACCAGGCGTTTCTCGTGCGCGTGTGCGAGCGCGTGCGCGACACGATGAAGGACGCCTACCCCGAGCTCGAGCGCGAATGGTCCACGATCGAGCGCTGGGCGCGTGCGGAGGAGGAGAGCTTCAGCCGCACCCTCGAGCAGGGCGAGCGGCTGCTCGACGAGCTGATCGAAAAGGCGAAGGCGGACAGCACGTCCTGGATCTCGGCGGAGGACGCCTTCAGGCTGCACGACACCTACGGCTTCCCCTACGAGATGACCAAGGAGCTGCTGGCGGACGAGGGCCTGTCGGTCGACGACCAGGGCTTCGAGGAGCTGATGGAGCGCGCGCGCGAGACCTCGCGCGGCGGCAGCTCCCGGCCCAGCGCCGAGCTGCACGTGCAGCACGAGGACGTGATGCGCTTCGCGCGCGAGGCCGGCTTCCAGACGCGCTTCGTGGGCTACGAGACCACCGAGGCGGACACCCTCCTGCGCGTGGCCGAGCGAGCCAACGGGTGGTTGCTCGCCAAGCTCGAGGAGAGCCCGTTCTACCCCGAGGGCGGCGGCCAGATCTCGGACACCGGCCTCGTGGAGACGCCCTCCGGACGCGCGCGCGTGGTGGACGTCTACCGGGTGGGAGACGACCAGGCGCTGGCGCTCGAGCCTCTCGAGGGCGAGATCGGCGCGGGGGAGACGGTGCGCGCTCTGGTGGAGCGCGACACGCGGCTCGCCACGATGCGCAACCACACCGCCACTCACCTGCTGCACGCGGCGCTCCGGGAACGGCTGGGCGACCACGTGCGCCAGGCCGGCTCCTACGTGGGCCCGGACAAGCTGCGCTTCGACTTCACGCACGGCGAGCGGCTGTCGCCCGAGGACCTGGCGGAGGTCGAGCGGCTCGTGGGCGGCTGGGTCGCCTCGAACCACCCGGTGCGAGCGATCGAGACCACGCGCGACGAGGCCGAGCGTCTCGGCGCCATGGCGCTGTTCGGGGAGAAGTACGGCGACCGCGTGCGCATGGTCGAGATCGAGGGAGTCTCGCGCGAGCTGTGCGGCGGCACGCACGTGTCGGCCACATCCGAGATCGGCCTCTTCCACGTGACTACCGAGACGTCGAGCGCCTCCAACGTGCGCCGCATCGAGGCCGTGACCGGGCCCGAGGCGGCGCGGCTGTTCCAGGACCGCACCCAGCGTCTGAACGAGATCGCGGCGCGGCTGAAGGTGCCCGAGCACGAGGTGGTGCACGCGGTGGAGCGCCTCAGCGAGCGCGTGAAGGAGCTGGAGCGCAGGCCGAAGGGCGGCTCCGACGGCGGCGCTCAGGACCAGCTGGTGGCCGGGGCCGAGGAGATCGGCGGGGTTCGCGTGGTCGTGCAGGCGGTGGACGCGATGGACTCGGATTCGCTGCGCGACCTCTCCGACGCCGTCCGGCAGAAGCTCGGCGACGCGGCCGTGGTGCTCGGCTCGGCCGACGACGGGCGGGTGCACCTCGTGGCGAACGTGGCGCCGTCGGTGGTCGAGCGCGGCGTGAAGGCGGGCGACGTCGTGCGCGCGGCGGCGCAGGTGGCCGGCGGAGGCGGCGGCGGTCGCGACACGATGGCTCAGGCCGGCGGTCGCGATCCCGAGAAGCTTCCCGACGCGCTCGCCACGGCCAGGGCCGAGATCGAGAAGGCGCTCGCCTGATGGCGCGCATCCTCGCGCTCGACCACGGGTCGGCCCGCTGCGGCTGCGCGATCTCGGATCCGAGCGGCACGCTCGCCACGCCGCTGGCCGTGGTTGAGCGGCCGGACACGAAGCGCGGCCTCGCGACGCTCGCCCGGCTCGTGGAGGAGCAGGGCGTGGAGCGCGTGGTGGTGGGCCTCCCGCTCACCCTGAGCGGTGACGAGGGGCACCAGGCGGGTGAGGCCCGGACGTTTGCCGAACGGCTCGAGCGGAGAGTCTCGGTACCGGTGGAGCTTCACGACGAGCGCCTCACGACGCGACTCGCGGAGCGCACCGGGGGAGAGGGCGACGCCGATTCGCGTGCCGCCGCCCATCTGTTGGAGAGCTATCTGGCCCGTAGTCGAGCGGGCGCCCCCGAGTGAGCCCCGCACCGCCGCCCGATCAGGGCGGCCGTTCGCCCGAGGAGCGGGAGGCCGCGCGCATGGAGCGCGAGGCCCGCAGGGCCGCGCGCGAGGGCAGGAGCGTGCCGCAGCCGCCACGCGCGGAGGCTTTCCACTCGGAGGCCATGGCTCCCGAGTCATCAGTGGCGACCACGTCGCGGCCGCAGGCGGAAACGCCGGCCGCGCCGGAGCCGATGGCTGAGCCGCCGCCCGCGGAATCCGACGGGCATCGCCGCGACTGGCTCGCCGAGGCCCGGCGGCTCACGGACCGCGGGGACGGTGGCGGGCGCGGCCCGGGCGGCCGTCGCGCCGCGCGCGGGCGGCGCGGGCCCGGCCGCCTGATCGCCCTCGGGGTGCTTGCGTTGATCCTGCTCGGGATCGGCTGGTTCCTCGTCTCGCTGTTCCAGCCGTTCAAGGGCGACGACGAGGGCGCGCCCGTGCGGGTGACGATTCCCCAGGGCTCGAGTCTCTCCCAGATCGCGGACCGCCTCGAGCAGAGCGGCGTGATCGACGACGCCGGCTTCTTCCAGCTTCGCGCCCGGCTGATGGGCCACAGTGGCGATCTCCGGCCCGGCAGCTACCAGCTGCGCAAGGACATGACCTTCGCCGCGGCGCTCGACGCCCTTCAGGAGGGCGTGCCGCCCAACGTCGTCCAGGTGGCCATCCCGGAGGGCCTCTCGCGCAAGGAGATCGCGCCCCTCACCGCGGGACTGCGCGGCAAGTACGTGCGCGCCACTCGGCGCTCGCCCTCGCTCAACCCGCGCGACTACGGCGCCGAGCGCCCGACCAGCCTCGAGGGCTTCCTGTTCCCGTCCACCTACGAGCTCAAGAAGGGCCAGAAGGTGGCCCGCCTGCGCGACCAGCAGCTCGCCCAGTTCAAGAGCAACTTCGACAAGGTGGACCTGAGCTACGCCAAGCGCAAGAACCTGACCGCCTACGACGTGCTGATCATCGCGTCGCTGGTCGAGCGCGAGGCGATGCTCGCCAAGGAGCGGCCGATCATCGCCTCGGTCATCTACAACCGGCTCCACGACGACATCCGGCTCGACATCGATGCGACCACGCGCTTTGCGGTCGGCAACTGGAAGCGCCCGCTGAAGGAATCCGAGCTTCAGAACCCCAGCCCGTACAACACGCGCGTGCACCCCGGCCTGCCGCCCGGTCCGATCGGAAACCCGGGACTCGACGTCGATCAGGGCCGCGGCCCGGCCGGCCAAGACCGGCTTCCTCTTCTACGTGGTCAAGCCGGGCACCTGCGGCAAGCACAACTTCGCCAAGACCGACGCCGAGTTCCAGGGCTACGTGAACGAGTACAACCGCGCCCGGGAAAAGAACGGCGGCAAGTCGCCGACCACCTGTTGAGCGCGTTCGCCGGCGTCCTCGGCTTCCCCGTCGCGCACAGCCGCTCGCCGGTGATGATGAACGCGGCCTTCGCGGAGCTCGGCCTCGACTGGCGCTACCTCAGGCTGCCCGTGCCGCCCGAGCGCTTCGAGGAAACCGCGCGAGCCCTGCCGGGGTCGGGCTACCGCGGGGCGAACGTGACGATCCCGCACAAGCTGGCGGCGCACGACCTGGCCGACGAGCTGAGCGACGCCGCCCGCGCGATCGGCGCGGTGAACACGCTCACGTTCGGCGAGGACGGGCGGATCGCGGGAGACAACACCGACGCGGGCGGCATCCTCGATGCGCTGGGCGAGCCGCTGCCGCCAACGGCGCTCGTGCTGGGAGCGGGAGGGGCCGGGCGCGCGGCCGCCTGGGCGCTTGCCGAGGCCGGGGTGGAGGTGACCGTCTGGAACCGCACCCCCGAGCGAGCCGCCAGTCTGGCGGCGGACCTCGGGGTCAGCCGCCTCGGAGCGTCCCGGGCCCGCTGAGCTGCTCGTGAACGCCACCTCGGTCGGCCTTCGCCCCACGGACTCGCTCGACGGGCTGCCGCTCGTCGACGCAAGGGTGGTGGTCGACCTGGTCTACGGAGGCGTTCAGACGCCCTTCGCCCGCTGGGCCGAGGAGCGCGGCGCGCGACTCGTCGACGGGCTCGAGGTGCTCGTGCGCCAGGGGGCTCGAAGCCTCCAGCTTTGGACCGGGGAGGAGCCGCCCGTGGATTCCATGCGCCGAGCGGTTGTCCAGCCCGTCGTCTAGTACATACGCCCAGGTCTAAACAAGAAGCGGACGCCTGCCGATATGCGAGGCAATGGCGCTCTCCCGCCCCTTCCTCCTCGCCCTCCTCGGGGTCGCGCTCCTCGGAGCGACGGTCTTCGCGGTTTCAAACGCACGCAACAAGGCAGCCGATGACTCGGCGCCCGTCGGGCAGCAGACGGCCGATCCGGCCGCGACGCCCGCTCAGGCGACTCCCGAGCCCGCGGCGCCCGCCGCCCCTCAGGAGCTCCTGGTGGCCGGCCTCACGCCTGACTCGCTCGAGAGCGCGAGCTTCGACGGCGCTCTGTCGTTCAGCTCCCAGGGCGAGAAGAACACGATCAAGACTTCCGGCGCCTTCGAGATCGGCGGCGCCAAGGAGATGCCCCAGGTCGACGTTCAGGTGAACGTCGACGTGCCCGGCTTCGACGGGCGCGCCGGCTTCGTGACCACCGGCGACCGTGCTTGGTTCACGCGCGGTGACACGGGCTACGCCGTCCCCCAGAAGGCCTGGAACAAGATCGTCGCCGCCCGCGAGAGCGGCGCCGGCCCGGTGGCCGACACGCCGAAGGTCGACGTGGATCCGGGCAGTTGGCTTCGCAACGTCAAGTCCGAGGGCACCGAGAAGATGGACGGCGTCGAAGTGACGCACGTCTCCGCCGACGTGAACTCGGCGAAGGCGATCACCGACGTCGTCAAGGCGATGGACCGCACCGGCCAGGTGCCGGCCGGCGCCGAGGCCAACCTCGCAGGCGTGGTCAAGAACGGCCATCTGGACGCCTGGGTCGGCGACGACAAGATCATGCGCCGCGTCTCACTCGAGCTGTCCGGCAAGGGTGACGGCGGCCGCGCTGTCTCGATGGATCTCGACTTCAAGCTCTCCGGTGTGAACAAGCCGCAGGACATCGGCCGCCCGGCCAAGGTGAAGAACGCCCTTCCCGGCGGTGTCTACGGCCAGGTCGCCACCGGTTTCGTGAGCGGGCTCGGTCGCAGCGTGGGGGTCAAGGCCGACGATCTGCAACTTGACGTGCCGATCACCAACTCACACCTGAAGGCCGAGCGTGCTGTCGCCGATAACCGTAAGGTCGTGATCTTCTTCCAGAACCCCAAGGGCATCGATGACAAGGCCGTCGCACGGTCGGTCCGGTCGCTCGACCGTCGCACGAAGTCCGTGGTGGTACTCACCGACGACGTGCGCAACGCGGACCGCTACGGGTCCATGGTGGAGGATCTCGGCGTCAACCAGGCACCGGCGATCGTGGTGATTGGGCGAAGCGGCAAGGCGAGCCTGATCGAGGGCTACATCGACGCCGAGTCGCTCGTCCAGGTAGTCGCCGACGCGCGATGACCAAGAAGGAGGGTGCGGCCGCGCCGTTGCGTGCCGTGCCTGAGGGCGAAGTCGAAGCCCCCGCGCCCACTACCGGAAAGCGGGCTCACTCCTCCCACGAAGAAGCAGGGCTCTCGCTTCATCTCCGACGTGATCGTCGAGATGGGCTTCCTCCCGCGCGAGCGCGTGGACGTGGCCGTGGAGGAGGGCAAGGCCTCCGGGCGCTCACCCGAGCAGGTGCTGCTCGAGACCGGCGCGATCACCGGGGACCAGCTCGCACGTGCGGTGGCTCAGCGCTTCGGCCTCCACCACATCGACCTGTCGATCTTCAAGACCGACGTCAGCGCTCTCAACTCGATCACGCCGCAGGCCGCGCGCCGGCTCGGCGCGGTGCCCGTCGGCGTGGACGAGAACGGTCTGCTGCTCGTGGCGATGTCCGATCCGTCGAACGTCCTCGCTCTCGACGACCTCAAGCTGATGACCGGCAACGAGGTCGTGCCGGTGGTGGCCGCGCCCGACGACATCGTCGGGCTGATCGGCCGCATGAGCCGCTACGACGACGCGGTCGCCGCAGCGATCGACTCGGGCGAGGAGGAGCTCGCCGAGGTCTCAGACATCCGCGAGTCCGCGGACGACGCGCCTGTCATCAAGCTCGTGAACTCCATCATCGGCCAGGCGGTCGAGGAGGGAGCATCCGACATCCACTTCGAGCCCGAGGGGCGCGAGATGCGCGTGCGCTTCCGGGTGGACGGCATCCTCCGCGAGACGACCCAGATCCCACGGCGCATGATCGCCGGCGTGATCTCGCGCGTGAAGATCATGGCCGACCTCGACATCGCCGAGAAGCGCGTGCCCCAGGACGGACGCGTGTCGCTCACTGTCGAGAAGCACGCGATCGACACCCGCGTCGTGACGATGCCGCGCGTGGACGGCGAGGGCATCGTGATGCGAATCCTGGACAAGTCGCAGGCCCTGATCGGGCTCGACCACCTGGGGATGGCGGAGGGCAGCGAGAAGATCTTCGAGGAGGCATTCCGGCGCTCCTACGGCGCCGTGCTCGTGACCGGCCCGACCGGCTCGGGCAAGTCGACGACCCTCTACGCGGCTCTCAACGAGATCAACGAGCCGCAGCGCAACATCATCACCATCGAGGACCCGGTCGAGTACCAGCTCCCGGGCGTGAACCAGCTTCAGGTGAACCTCAAGGCCGGCCTCACGTTCGCCGGCGGCCTGCGCGCCATGCTGCGCGCCGACCCCGACGTGATCATGGTCGGCGAGATCCGGGACGGCGAGACGGCCAAGATCGCGATCGAGTCGGCGCTCACGGGACACCTGGTGCTGTCGACGCTGCACACAAACGACGCGCCGTCGGCCATCACCCGCCTCACCGAGATGAACATCGAGCCGTTCCTGAGCGCGTCGGCGATCGTCTGCGTCGTCGCGCAGAGGCTCGTCCGGCAGCTGTGCACCTACTGCAAGAGCCGCACGATGCTGAGCGTGTCCTCGCTCGAGGCGGCCGGCTTCAACGTGGCCTTCGACCTCGAGGCGTACGAGCCCATCGGCTGCAGCCGCTGCGGCGGGACCGGCTACAAGGGCCGGACGGGCCTCTACGAGGTGATGTCCATGAGCGACGAGATTCGCGACCTCACGATCGAGCGTTCCTCGTCTGACGAAATCCGCAAGGTTGCCGTCGCGCAGGGCATGCGCCCGCTCCGCGCCGACGGCTTCGAAAAGGTCAAAAACGGCGTCACGTCCATTGCCGAGGTGGCAAGAGTCACGTGATTGCACCCTCCAGCCGATAGGAGTTCTGATGGAGTTCGACTTCGCAGAAGTCCTGCTGCAGGTGATGGAGCGCAATGCCTCCGATCTTCATCTGACAGCAGGCTCACCGCCCATGATCCGCCACCACGGCCGGCTGCATGCGTTGGATTACCCACATCTGACGCCGCAGCTCACTCGTGAGGTCATCTACTCGATCCTCACGAACGACCAGCGTCAGCGGCTGGAGACCGATTGGCAGATCGACTTCGCCTACTCGATCCCGGGCAAGGCCCGCTTCCGCGTGAACGCCTACATGCAGCGCGCGGCGCTCTCGGCTGCCTTCCGCCTGATCCCGCACGACATGCCGAAGCTCTCCACGCTCGGGCTTCCGGCCACGCTGGAGGAGTTCACGAAGAAGCCACGTGGTTTCGTGCTCGTGACCGGCCCGACCGGGTCGGGCAAGTCCACGACGCTCGCGGCGATGCTCGACCTGATCAACGACACCCGCCACGAGCACATCCTCACCATCGAGGACCCGATCGAGTTCCTGCACAAGCACAAGAAGTGCATCGTCAACCAGCGCGAGCTGGGCGCGGATGCGCAGAGCTTCGGGCTCGGCCTCAAGGCCGCGCTGCGCCAGGACCCCGACGTGATCCTCGTCGGCGAGATGAGAGACCTCGACACGATCTCGACCGCACTGACCGCGGCCGAGACCGGCCACCTCGTGTTCGCCACGCTCCACACGCAGGACACCGCCCAGACGGTGGACCGCATCGTGGACGTGTTCCCGCCCTCACAGCAGCAGCAGGTCCGCGTGCAGCTGTCGGTGTCCCTCCAGGGCATCGTCACGCAGCAGCTCCTGCCGACCGCCGATGGGAAGGGACGCTGCGTCGCAGTCGAGGTGCTCGTGCCCACCCCCGCGGTCCGCAACCTGATCCGCGAGGGCAAGACGCACCAGATCTACTCCACTCTCCAGACCGGTGCCTCGCACGGCATGCAGACGATGGATGCCTCGCTGGTCGAGCTGGTGCGCGCGGGCAAGATCTCGCGCGAGCTGGCCGAGGCCCGCTCCGGGTCGCCTGAGGAGCTCCGGCGCCTCATGGGCGGCAGTTCGATGAGGGCCGCCTGATGGCCACCTTCGCATTCAAGGCCCTCGACCTGGCGGGAATGCCCTCGAAGGGCGAGATGGACGCCGGCGACAAGCAGGCGGTTGCGGCGCAGCTGCGCGGCAGGGGCCTGATCGTCATCGACATCGAGGAGCAGACTCCCGCGAGCGCGGGCGACCTCATGGCGCGCTTCAAGCGCGTGAAGGCGGACGAGCTCGTGATCGCCACGCGGCAGCTCGCCACGATGGTGAACTCGGGAATGTCGCTGCTCCGCTCGCTCTACGTGATCGAGGAGCAGACCGAGAACGACAAGCTGCGCGAGATCTTCGTCGACGTCCGCAAGGACGTCGAGGCCGGCCTCGCGCTGTCGGACGCGCTGCGCAAGCACCCCGACATGTTCAACGACCTCTACGTGGCGATGGTGCAGGCCGGCGAGACCGGAGGCATCCTGGACAACACGCTGCTCCGCGTGGCGGACCAGCTGGAGAAGGACGCCGCGCTTCGCCGCCAGATCAAGGCGGCGATGATGTACCCCGCGCTCATCGGCGGGTTCGCCTTCGTCGTGCTGTTCGCACTCGTCGCGTTCCTCGTGCCGGTGTTCGAGAAGATCTTCAAGGACTTCGGCGGCGAGCTGCCGGCGATCACGAAGTTCACCGTCTTCCTCTCGCACATGCTCCTCGAGCGCTGGTACGTGATGGGCGCAATCGCGTTCGGGATCATCTTCATCTTCAAGAAGTGGAAGCGCTCCGAGCGCGGCGAGATGCAGTGGGACCGCCTGAAGCTGAAGTTCCCGATGAAGATCGGCGGCATCGTCCAGAAGGTGGCCCTGGCGCGCTTCTCGCGCACGTTCTCGGGCCTCATCGCGGCCGGCGTGCCGATGCTCGAGGCGATCGAGATCACCGGCAAGACGTCCGGTAACAAGGTCGTCGAGAAGGCGATGCAGAACGTCCGGGAGTCGGTCAAGAAGGGCGGCTCCCTCACGCAGCCGATGACAGAGGTGCCCGAGGCCTTCCCGGTCATGGTCACCCAGATGATCGGCGTGGGCGAGGAGACAGGTGCCCTCGAGGGCATGATGTCCAAGGTCGCCGACTTCTACGAGGAGCAGGTCGAGACCGCCGTCAAGGCACTGACCTCGATCCTCGAACCGATAATGATTCTCTTCGTAGGCGGCATCGTCGGATTCATCGTGATCGCGATGTACCTGCCGATGTTCAAGGTCTACGACTCGATTAAGTAACTCACCCGCGACCTAACGACACAGGGCCGCAACGCTTGCGGCCGCGGGTCCTGTCTCCGGCAGCCGGGGCGTCGCGCGCGATCACGCGGCGCCGCGGCCCTCGTCGGTGAAGCTGCTCCAGACCGTGGATGCCGCGGCGCCGCGATCCGGCCCGTCGTGCAGCTCGATCCGCACGACCCACTTCACCCACTGGAACCCCCGTCGATTGCGTGCGACGAGGCGCAGCGGTGCGCCGTGGCCGTGCGAGAGCTCCTCGCGCACCGACACGGGTCGCGAGCAGGAGGTCGTCCAGCTCCCCGAGCCCGAAGCCCCAGCGATAGCCGGTGTGCGAGATCACCCGCAGGTGCGTTGCCGTTCCAGCGGACGCGCCTGCGAGAGCAGCCGCTCGAGCGCGATCCCGCGCCAGCGCTGACGCGAGTAGAACCCGCCGGTGCAGTCGAGCGTCGCGAGGAGCTCGTCGCCGGCATCGAGGTCGTCGAGGGTCAGCTCGAGGGGGCGCTCGACGAGACCGGCGACCTCGAGCCGCCACTCGCGCGGGTCGAGCACGCGCGGCTTGTCGGCGACCCACGAGGTCGTCGGGAAGTCGTTGCCGGTGAACGAGCTGCGCTCGTACGAGCCCGTGAAGCGCCGCGTTGCGCCGCGCAGCTCGAGCAGCTCCCCAACTGGGCGCTGCGCCCACCACACGGCGTAGGAGCCGAGTGCGACCGCTCCGAGGCTCAGGAACTGGCGGCGTTCCGCGAGGTCGGCGCGCCTCAGCGGCTTTGCGCGGAGTAGCGCGTGACCGAGGACGACCAGCGTGAGCGCCGTGCCGAGCGCGAAGTGCCAGTTGAGCAGGTTGTATCCGGCGAAGGAGAGCTGGACGCCGCTCGACCATGCCAATCCCGAGAGCAGCGAGACGGCGACGAAGGCCGCGGCCCCGGCCCCGGCCGCGGTCCTGCGGTCCCATGGACGCACGAGCCGTCGCCAGACACGGCGTCCCTTCCAAACGAGCGTGCCCCCGAGGGCGAAGCCACCGGCGCCGTGGAGAGCGAACACCCAGGCGTCGCCGGAGCGTCCGGCGAACAGGCTCATCACGCCGGTCGCGAACAGCAGCCCGACCAGCAGCGCCAGGCCCCAGTCCGTCGCGCGTGGCGTCACGGCCCCGAGCTTACGCCGCTGCTCAGTCCGGCCGGAGGTGCGTGAGCTTCACGCCGCACTCCGTCGCGAGGCGGTCGGCCACCAGCGAGCGGTGACATGCCTCGGGATCGCGCTCGACGCAGAGCAGCGCCCCCGCACCCTCTTCGGGTAGCTCCGCCACCAGCGCATCGAGATCCGCCCTGTCGAGGATCTCTTTCGTGTAGCGATCGACGTACTCGGGCGCGAGCTGCTCGCGGGAGCGCTTCCCGACGCCGAGCCGGTCGTCCTCCAGGTACTGGAGCTGGCGCAGCTCTGTGGTGGGGGCGAGCTCGGGGTGGTGCTGGTAGCCGATTCCCGCGTCCGCCAGCGACGCCTGGAGGCGCTTGGAGTTGGCCCACGCGTACTGCGGCCCGCGCACGCCGCGACGCTGGCGCACGTCGAGCACGCGCCGCACGTCGGCGTCTCGCAGCGTGCGC
Organism: uncultured Thermoleophilaceae bacterium; assembly: GCA_963774755.1. Lineage (GTDB taxonomy): Bacteria > Actinomycetota > Thermoleophilia > Solirubrobacterales > Thermoleophilaceae > JACVRW01. Next base: position 336,789 of record CAVZGG010000002.1, read on the forward strand.
AGGAACTCCTCGAGCGTGAAGCCGTAGACGCCGATGGTCGCGAGCTGACTCATGGGCGCGCGACCCTCAGCCGCAGCGCGTGAATCTGGCGCTGGCCGTAGGTCCCGAGCTCCACGGGGCCGGCCGCGCTCAGGCGGTCTCCCACGCCGGGTAGCGGCTTTGGGCGGAGCGCCCGGCGGACATCGACCGCCGAGATGCCGGGCGCGGTTATCGACGCACGCGAGGCGAGCACGAAATGGGCGTCGCCGTCGCCATCGGGATCCACTCGCTCCACGTAGATGATGCGACCGCTGGCGACACGGCAGCCGGCTGCGTCAGCGGGGCAGCGCGCCGGATGAAGCCGCGGCGCTGGGGGCGGGCGCTCGGCGGGCTGTTGGTGCGCTCGACCGCGGGCCTGTCGGCATCGTCCCGCACCGCATCCGCACACGAGCGCAGCCGCGAGGGCCGATGCCCCGAGCAGTCGCCTCACTCCTCGGCCGTCACGACCAGCGTGCCGGCTGGCCGGCTCTCATCGTCGTCGGCAGGCCTGAAGAGGATCGCGTAGGAGCCCGCGCGGGTGGGGAAGACCTCGAAGCGGGCGGGGGTGTGCTCGTCCGCGTTCGAGACCAGCCCCAGGTCCGGCACCTCGACGCTGCCCGGCTCGTCGACCGCGATCTCGAGCGTCGCGGCCCGGCCCTGCTCCAGGCGTCGCCTGTCGGGCGACCCCGCATCGAACGTGATCGGGCGCGCCGGTATGTCTGCCGGCGTTGGCGTTGCGGTCTCCGGAGCCGCCTCCGGCGCCGTGCCCACGCCCGGGCCCGTCTCCTCGCTCTGCTCGGTTGCGGTCCGGTTCTCGGGAGGCCGCGAGAACGACGCCACGAGGGCGGCCATGCCCAGAACGATGGCGAAGAGGAGGAGTGCGCGTCTGATGTGCACGGTTCTGATCCTAGATCGCTGGACGTTTGGCCTAGGCACTGGCAATGCGGGGGTAAAGGTTCACGCCCGACAGGTCGATCTAGGGGCAGAGGCCAGAGCCACGGTGTAAAGGCAAACCCGTCGTGAGGCGGGGACGCAAAGCTCCGGGACTCCAAATGGATTCGTCCAAGAGGAGTCAGCCGAGCTGCCACCCAAGGTTCACCCATTAGGCGGCTTGCCGCGGCAACTGGCACCAGACCAAACCAGAGTCACCTCAAAGGAGGAGACACATGCTGCGGAAGCTTCGCGACCGTATCCACAACGGGCAGGAGGGTTTTACCCTCATCGAGCTGCTCGTCGTCATTCTGATCATCGGCATCCTGGCGGCCATCGCGCTGCCGGCCTTCCTTGGTCAGCGTCAGAAGGGTCAGGACTCGGCGGCCAAGTCGGACGCTCGTAACCTTTCCTCGCACATGGAGTCGTGCTTCACTCAGCTCGAGACCTACGCCGGCTGCGCTACGTCGCAGGACGTTACGGCGAGCGGTATCCCGAGCGGTGCCGGTACGGCCAACATCATCACCGAGAACGGCACGGTCGGCTACACGATCGTGGCGACCTCGAAGTCGACGCACGAGTTCACCCTCACCAAGGGTGCCGGTGGCGTCACGCGTACCTGCGATCCCCCCTCAGAGGGTGGCTGCGGTAACGCTGACGGTCCGGACAACTGGTAGTCCGAGTAAGACCGTAAACGGCATGAAGGGCGGGCCCTCGGGCCCGCCCTTCGTCGTTCTGGGCCCATGACACCGGTAGCGGATCCGCAATCGCACCTATGGCCATCCGCTCCATTGGTCCTCTAGGCGACCCCTGCCGCGACCGATAGCCCCGGTGTGAGTACTCACCCGCCTGCGCGCGACCAGCGCGGCTTCACGCTCGTCGAGGTGATGGTCGCGATCTTCATTCTTCTCGTGGGCGTGCTCGGAGTCGTCTCGATGGTCGACGGCGCGAATGCCGTCACGTCGAAGACGAGGGCACGAGAGGGCGGTACGAACATCGCCCGCTCGGTCATCGAGATCTCGCGCTCGGTGCGCTACCGCGACCTCACGGCGCAGGCGCTGCTGGACGAGCTCAACGCTCGTCCCGGTCTGGAGGACGTCGATCCGGGAACCGACTACACGATGCACGCCCGCGGGCTCGACTACGCGGCGACGATCACCGTCTGCTCCCTCGACGACCCGCAGGACGGTCTCGGCGCCCACAACGGACCGATCGCCTACTGCGCGGACTCGGACGTTCTTGCCGCCGGCGGCACCGCGACTGACCGCAACCCCGACGACTACAAGCGGGTGCGTGTGACGCTCCGCTGGACCACGCGGGAGACCGGGCAGAGCATCACCCAGACGTCCTCGATCATCAATCCGGTCGGTGGCCTCGGCCCGACGGTTACCGGTCTGATCATGGAGACGCCCTCGAGCCCGACGCTCGACCCGCTTCTGATCGAAGTCGGACGTGGACACCGCTCGCTTCAGGGCGACGACGTCCACGTCCGCCTCGCAGGTGACCTGGTCGGTGAGCGGCAGGGCGAAGGGTCAGGCCACGGGTGGCCCGAAGACCTGGTTCTTCGACTGGGACATCACGGACCCCGCGACCGGGGACCCGATCTACTACGACTGCACCTATGTGATCCAGGCCGACGCCTTCGACAGCCAGGGTCGCTCGGGCGCGCCGTTCGCGAAGACCGTGCGGCTCAACCGCATGCTCCCACTGAAGCCCAGCGGGTTCGCCGGAGGACGCAACGGCAACGGAACCTTCGTCGACCTGGCCTGGGTGACGAACCCCGAGTGCGACGTCATCGGCTACCGCATCTACAGCGGTAACAGCGCGGCGACGATCACCACGCCCGTCACCTGCCTCGGCGCCGCGTCGGCCACGCTCGACGCGGAGGCCGACGAGTGCATCCACGACCCTGGCGCCGGGGACGTCTGGTACAAGATCGTCGCGCTCGACACGCCCTCGGCCGGCGGTGCTCCCCGCGAGGGAACGGCCAGCGACCCGCTCGCGATCGGACCCGTCTCGGGGAACACCGTGCCGTCGGCGCCGACCAACCTGAGCTCCTGCATCGGAGGCCAGACCGGATGCAACGTCGCGAACGGCGTGCCGGCGGACGACGGCGTGCTGGTAATCCGCTGGGACGCCTCGACGGACAGCGACGGCACCATCCAGCTCTACCGGTTCTACCGTGACGGAGTCGCGTACGCCCAGCGGCACGCCTCCTTCTATCCGAAGACGGGCGAGTTGCTGGCGTGGATCGAGCCGGAGCCCGACGGCTCCTCCCACGACTACCGCATCAGCGCGGTGGACGACGACTTCGGCGAGTCCCTTCTCAGCGATCCGGCGCTCACCGCTTCCCCATGACCGCGCGGTTCCGACAGCTCGGCCCGGAAGAGGGTTTCACGCTCGTCGAGGTGCTGATCGCAGCCGTGCTGATGATCGTCGTGCTGGGCGCCACGCTGACCGCGCTCACGAGCTTCCAGAAGAACACCGCCACCAACCAGCGCCAGAACGACGGGCAGGACCAGGCGCGGACCACCCTGGATCTGATGTCGCGGGACCTCCGCAACCTCGCAAGCCCGGTCCTCGAGCGCCCCGAGGCCATCGACCGCAACCTGGCGCAGGATCTGATCTTCCAGTCCGAGGGCAAGGACGTGGTGGCGGGCAGCCTCAACGCCCGCAACACCCAGCGGGTCCGCTTCTGCCTGGCTCCGGGCGGCCTCCTCTACCGCAACATTCAAACGTGGACGACCGCTGTGATTCCAAATGCCCCGTCGTCGCTCGACTGTCCCGGCACCGGCTGGAACAAGACGAGCGTCGTGGCGGAGAACGTCGTGAACGGCACGCGGCCGGTCTTCGGCTACAACGCCACCGGGCTGCAGGACATCACGGAGGTGAGCGCGACGCTCTACGTCGACGTGAACCCCGGGAAGCCGCCCGCGGAGACGGTGCTCCAGAGCGCCGTGTATCTGCGGAACCAGAACCGCAAGCCGACGGCGCTCTTCTCCGTCGAGGTTGTGAACAACTCGATCGTGCTGAACGCCTCGGAGTCAACCGACCCCGAGGAGAAGGCCCTGATCTACACCTGGAAGATCGACGACGTCGGTCCCGCAGACCCGCCGGCCGGTAGCGGGATCCTGCTGACGAAGCCGGTGACTCCCGGAAACCACACCATGCGGCTCGATATCTCCGACGGGGTGCTCTCCGACGACGAGACCCACACCATCTGCGTGCCCGCGCCGGCACAGGGAGTGAACTTGCTGATGAAGAGGATGAGAGACGAGCGCGGGACGGTCATCGTGACCGCCGTGATGATGCTGATGGTCATGGTCGCCCTCGGCGCTGGCCGTGTTGTCGCAGGTGGACACACAGACGACTCAGTCGCGCAAGGAACGCGAGCGCGAGTCGTCGTTCAACCTGGCGGAGGCGGCGCTCTCCGCGCAGACCTTCGTGCTCGGACGCCGCGGCACCGGTACCGCCACGATTCCCTATCCGGCGAGCTGCTCGCTCGCCGCGAGCAGCCACTTCTACTGTCCGGCGAGCGCTCAGCTCATGAGGAGCTACAACGGCTCCAACGGTTCCGGCCAGGTCGACTTCGATAGCGCGACGACCTGGACGACCTGGGTTCGCGACGACGCGAACCCGACGACCGGGGCGCCCGTGCTCTTCTGGGACGACGCCTTTCTGACCAACGGGAGCTGGGCTCGCTACGACAAGGCCGGGGCATTCGCCGCAAACGGGGCATCGATCCCGAACCGCCACGTCTGGGTGCGTGCGGAGGCCACCGTGAAGCGGCAAGACGCGTGCTCTGATCGCGTATGTGCGGATCGAGGACAAGGCCGTGAACTTCCCGCAGTACGCCGTGCTCGCGGGCTCCGTGCGCGGGCAGAACAACGGCAACAAGACGCTCGTCAACTCGACCGGAAGTCCGCTCGGTCTCGGCGTGCGCTGCGCCGAGCCCCCGCCGTCCGCCACCTGCATCGACCTGAGCCCGACCAAGGGTCCGCAGCTGGTGCCGCCCGACCACTACGAGCTGAACATTCCGGGCAACAACGCCAACGTGCCCCCCGACAATCCGGCGATCGATGCCGACGCGCTTCAGTCGCTCGAGGACGTCGCCAAGGCAAACGGCACCTACTACCCGAGCTGTCCGGCGAATCCGAACGGCGACGTCGTGGTGATCGAGAACGCGTCGAGCTGCCTGTGGAACAACTCCGCACCGGCCGCTCCCGGCCAGTCGAAGTGCTGCAACTCGGCCGCGAACCCAGGCCTGCTTGTGATCAAGAAGGGCGCGGTCAACTTCGGCGGCAACATCGAGTTCTTCGGGATCATCTACAACGCCAACCTCGACAACTCGACCGGCACCAAGCTGATCGAGACGTCCGGCACCTCGGCAATCAGGGGCGCGGCGCTGGTGGACGGCAGAGGCGGCGTCTGGGCCGGTTCCTCGGGCAACAACGTCATGTACGAACCGACGGCCTTCGCGAACATCAACGCGGTCGGAACCGCCGGCGTGGTCCAGAACACCTGGCGCGAGATCGTTCCCAGCCAGCTAGAGCCAGCCGCCGTCCCGGATAGCGTGCCGCGACGATGGAGTCCGCGCCCGAGATCCTCGTCGGCGGCCTGATCGGGCTCGTCATAGGCAGCTTCCTCAACGTGGTGGCCCACCGCGTTCCGCTGGGGGAGTCGCTCGTGAGCCCCGGGTCGCACTGCCCGGGCTGCGGGGCGCCGGTCAAGCCATACGACAACATCCCGGTCGTCTCGTGGCTGCTGTTGCGCGGCCGCTGCCGAAACTGCGGCATGCGCATCTCCGCGCGATACCCGCTGGTCGAGCTCGCGACAGCGATCACCTTTGCGGCCGTGGTCGCCGTGCACGGCTTCGACAACGACCTGATCCTCGAACTTCCCTTCGTGGCCGCGCTGATCGCGCTTGCAGCGATCGACTTCGACCACAAGCTCCTGCCGAACAAGATCGTCTATCCGCTTGCGGCGTACGGCGTGATCGCAACGCTGCTCGTGGACCAGGACGACCTCGTCGAGAACCTGATCGCGGGCGCGGGCGCGTTCCTGTTCCTGCTGGTGGCGGTGATCGCCTACCCGCGGGGGATGGGGATGGGCGACGTGAAGCTCGCCGGCGCAATGGGCCTGTACCTCGGCCTGTCCGTCATCCCAGCGCTGTTGGTGGCCTTCCTGTCCGGCTCTCTGGTGGGCGTCGTGATCCTGGCGAGGGAGGGGGCCGCCGGCCGCAAGAAGGCGGTCCCGTTCGGCGTCTTCCTGGCGCTGGGCGGCATCGTGGGCGTGCTCGCGGGTCCAGAGCTGATCGACCTTTACGAGAGCAACTTCCTCGACTAACGGGCGACTTCGCCCAGGAAGCGTCCAGCATCCCTGGACATTTTTGGACGGACGTTAAGGCCGTCCAGCGTACGGCCGATACCCCTTGCGTACGCCCATGAGTCTCTCCCTCCGTAAGAACTCCTCAGGTGGCACCGTCGGGCTGGATATCGACGGTCGCTACCTCGCAGCCGCCCAGGTCGAGAGCGGACGCGTCGTGCGCGGCGCAAGCCTCGAACTGCCGGAAGGCCTCGTCCGCGACGGCGAAGTCGTCGACCGCGACGGGCTCGCCGAGGCGCTGAAGAACTTCATCGCAGAGGCCGGGTTGCCGAAGAGCGTCCGCCTCGGAGTGGCGAACCAGCAGATCGTCGTCCGCGTGGTCGAGCTTCCGCGCATCGAGGACGAGAAGCAGCGCGACGCTGCCGTCCGCTTCCAGGCGGCCGAGGCGATCGCAATGCCGCTCGACGAGGCCGTGCTCGACCATCAGGTCGCCTCCTACACCGAGGCGCCCGACGGCTCCCCGCGCATGCAGGTCGTGCTCGTGGCCGCGCGGCGCTCGATGATCGAGGCTGTCCTCGAGGCCGCCAAGCAGGCCGGCCTGAAGCCGGAGGGCATCGACCTCGACGCCTTCGCGCTAGTCCGTACGCTCGCCTCCGCCACGGAGCCCGGCTCGGATGACAGCGCGCGTGTCTACTGCCACCTCGGCGGCGTGAGCAACCTCGCGATCGCCGTGGGCACGGCTTGCTTCTTCACCCGGCCGCTGTCCGCGCTCTGGGACGACGAGGACGCCGGCGCACGGCTCGCCGATGAGATCCGGCTCTCGATCGACTACTACATGACCCAGGCGCAGGCCAAGCCGGTCGGTGAGGTCGTCCTCTCCGGCGTCGGCTCGGTCGACGACGCGCTCGTCGAGAGCCTTGGTATTCACCTCGGCCTGCCGACCACGGTCGCGGCGCCCCTCGGCGTCCTCGATCCGTCGGCGCTCCAGGGCGGCGCGGATCCGCACCGCCTGACTGTTGCCGCCGGACTCGCGATGGGGAAGGCCGCATGAAGGCCGTAAACCTGATTCCGAGTGACCAGCGGCGCGCGAAGGCCAGCGGCGAAATGTCGGGCGGCGCCTACGGCGTGCTCGGCGTGCTCGCAGTGCTGCTCGTGATGGCCGTGGCATACGTGATGAGCACCAACTCCGTGAACGACAACAAGAGCAAGGCTGCGGAAGCGCGCCAGGAGGCCGACGCTGCGGAGGCCAAGACCAAGCAGCTCGGCTCCTTCACCGACTTCGCCTCGATCAAGGACCAGCGCCTGGCCGCAGTCACGGCCGCCGCGCAGACGCGCTTCGACTGGGAGCGCCTCATGCGCGAGCTCTCGCGTGTCATGCCGAACGGCAGCTGGGTCAGCACCACCACGGCATCGGTGACCGGCGAGGGTGTCGGAAGCCGCGCGCCAGCACCGCTGCCGCTGACCCGCCGCAGTGGCAGTGCCCAAGGCGAACCTGGTCGGCTGCACCCCGCGCCAGTCCGAGGTGGCCCGCATGATGGTGCGCCTCGAGCAGATGTACCGCGTGACGGACGTGACCCTGAATGAGTCCACTCAGGAGTCCGGCAGCAGCGACACAACTCTTCAGAACTGCGGAAGGCTCTACAAGTTCGACATCACGGTCAGCTTCAGCCCGGTGCCGCCCGCAAGCGAGGCACCCAAGGGTGAGACCCGGGTTCCCGCGTCACTCGGAGGTGGGTCGTGATGTCGTCCATGTCAGACCGCGATCGCAAGATCCTTCTGGGCGTCATCCCGGTCGTCCTGATCGTCGCCTACTGGTTCCTCCTGCTTGCGCCCACCCGCAAGGAGGCATCAGCGGCCTCTGCCGAGCGCACGCAGCAGGAGCAGCGGCGCGACTCGGCCAAGGCCGAGGTCGCCGCGGCCGCTTCGGCCAAGACCGACTTCCGCAGCGATTACACCCAGATCGTCCGGCTCGGTAAGGCGATTCCGGCCCAGGTGGACATGCCCAGCCTGCTCGTGCAGCTGGAGGGCGCCGCCAAGGGCACCGGCATCCGCTTCACGAAGATCCTGCAGGGAGAGCGCACCGCGCTCGAGCCTCCGGCCGCTCCGGCCGCCAGCGGCGGGCACGCCCGCGCCGGAGGGATCCGGCGAGAGCACCCCGGCGGCAGCCGGCGGCGAGCAGGCCCAGAGCGGGCCCGGTCAGGCTGCCGAGGGCGCCAACAACGCAGCGGCCCAGTCCGGCGTCGATGCGACCACCTCGACCACCGCCCGCGAAGGTGGGCTCCCGGTCGGCGGCGGCGCGCCGGCCACAGGTGCCGACGGTGAGGTTGTCGCGGCCCCGACCGGACTCGAGACCGTGCCGCTCGAGATGGAGTTCGTCGGCGACTTCTTCCACCTCGCGGACTTCTTCCACGACATCAAGCGCTTCGTGCACGTCGTGAACAACGACGTGATCGTGAACGGCCGCCTGGTGACGATCGACAGCGTGACCTACGCCAGCGACCCGGTTCTCTTCCCGCGCCTGCGCGCCCAGATCAAGGCGACCGTGTACCTGTCGCCGAAGACGCAGGGTGCAACGGCCGGCGCGACACCCGAGGGTCCGGCGGCCACTCCGGCCACCACGCCGGCGGCCACGCCCGCACCGGCCACGCCTTCGCCTGCCCCGACCGCCACGGCGACCCCATAGGAAATGTGATGAACGTCTTCCTGCTCGATCTATGGCATGACCTCAAGGAAAAGCGCCTGTGGCCCGTCGCCCTGGTGCTCCTTGTGGGCCTCGTCGCCGTGCCCGTGCTGCTGGCGCAGCCGGCTGACGAACCCTCGACGGCTCCGCCGGCGGCCACCGCCGCAGGGCCCAAGCCGGACGTGCTGAAGCAGCTCGCCAAGGTCAAGCTGGGCGACGAGGAGGTCGGCGACGGCTCGACCCTGGGCGCCTTCAACCCGAGCAACCCCTTCAATCCGCCCAAGGGCGCGATCAAGAAGGAGGCCGGCCCGTCAACCGCGAACGCAGGGCCGAGTGCGGACACCGCCGGCGCGCCGAACTCGACGGACGACGGCGGTTCCACCGTCACGCCCGGCGGCGGCACCACCGGCGGCGTTCCCGGCGGGCTGCCTGGCGGTGGCGACACCGGCGGCGGCAGTCCGACCACCACGACGACGGTCTACAAGTACGTGGTCGACCTGACCTTCAAGGCGAACGGCCATACGCGGCGCATCAAGGGCATGGAGAAGCTCGACATGCTGCCGAACCAGTCCGCGCCGCTCCTGATCTTCATGGGCGTCACGCCCAAGGGCTCGAACGCCGTGTTCCTCGTGGACTCGACGCTCAAGGCAGCCGGCGAGGGCAAGTGCAAGCCGAGCGAGGCCAAGTGCGCCTTTGCCTACATCGGCGCCGGCTCCGAGTACATCTTCACAGAGGACGACGGCGACTCCTACACCGTCCGGATCGACGAGATCCGCAAGGTCAAGGTCGGCGCGGCGCGACCGGCGCGAAGGCGGGCGGCTCCAAGGCGCGCGCCGCCGTTGGTCCGAACCGCCGCTTCATGCCTCCCCTCATCGCCGACGTGGTCGTTGAGGCCAGTCGGACCACTCAAACTTCAGACACCGATACGGAAAGTCGATAGGACTGCAATGCGACGCATCATCATCACCTCCCTGACGCTGATCGCCGCGGCTCTCCTTGTGGTGCCGGCAAGTGCCCTCGCGCAGACGCGCAGCGGGCTCCGGCCCCCCAGATCACGCGCGTCCAGCCGATGCGCGTGGCCGTGGGCGGAACGCTCACGATCTCCGGTCGTAACTTCAAGGCGCAGCGTCGCAAGAACACGGTGATCTTCCGCTCGAGCACCGGTCGCACCGCATTCGCGAAGCCGGTTCGCGCCAGCAAGCGCAAGCTCGTGGTGCGTGTTCCGGTCGCGGTCGCGCGCCTCCTGAAGGTGGCCAACAGCAGCCAGCGCCCGACGCGCCTCCAGCTGCGCGTGCTCGCCGGCAAGTTCTCCAAGTTCACCCCGCGCCGTCTGTCACCGGTCGTCACCGGTGTCGGTGACGGGCCGGGCGGTCCGGGCGGCGGCGGCGGAAGCGCGGCCGTGTGCAACGACGACGCGGATCACGACAACGACCTGCTGGGGAACAGCCTCGAGCTCGCGATCGGCACCGACCCGTGCCTCGCGGACACCGACGCAGACCAGATGTCGGACGGCTGGGAGTACTACTCGGCCAAGGACCTGAACATCAAGGCCGCGCCGTATCCCGGCGAGCGGCCGTACCCGAACGGGCTCGACCCCTCGGACGGCGGTAGCGCCGGCGTCGAGGTCCAGCGGGATCGACTTCGACGGCGACGGCCTCACCACGCTCGAGGAGTACCGCGCCTGGCGCTTCACGGGCAGCTCGTTCGACGCGGCCAAGGCCGGCGGCACGGACCTGGAGTCACCATTCGGCTACAGCGACGGCACGAAGTACAGCCGCCTGAACGAGGCACCCGGCGTGCCGTCCTGGCAAGGACCGGCCTACGGCATCCCCGCGCCGGGCTACGCATTCCCGGCAACGTACAACCTGCATGGCGACGGCCCATGGCGTGACGACGAGCGTGACGCCGACTGTGACGGGCTGTCCAACTTCCTGGAGTCCGCACGCGGTCCCGGCCAGCCGGAATGGTGGAACCGCTTCTACGCCTCGGAGCGGATGAAGGCGGAGCCGTGGGGTTCGAAGCCGGCCACGACCTGCGGACAGGAGTTCGGCTACTTCAAGGAGCGCCCGTTCGCCTCACTCGACATCGCAGACCACGACGTGGACGGCGACACGCTGCTCGATGGCGAGGACGACCAGGACAACGACGACATCAGCAACATCGCTGAGCTCTACGAGGTGGTCTACGACCTCGACGGAGACGGCGGCTTCACCTGCACCACGATCACCTACCCGAGCTACGACCTAGACCCAGGCCCCGGCGTGGATCCGCACGGCATCAACGCGTTCAACCCATGCGCGCCTAATCCGAACTCGCGGACCTGCCAGGACTGGAAGCCCTTCTAGCAGTCCCTCCCAGCAGTACCTCCTCCAACCTGGCGCCCGCACCCTCGTAAGTAGGGTGTGGGCGCCATGTCGTTGCGCTTCGTAACAGCGGGCGAGTCCCACGGTCCGGGGCTCACCGCCATCGTCGAGGGCCTACCGGCCGGACTCGAGCTGCGCCCGGAGGACATCGACCGGGACCTCGCCCGGCGACAGCTCGGGCATGGCCGAGGCGGGCGCATGAAGATCGAGAAGGACCGCGCTCAGGTAACGGCCGGAGTGCGCCACGGGCGGACACTCGGCAGCCCTGTGGCGATGTGGATCGAGAACCGCGACTACCAGAACTGGGAGGAGCGGATGAACCCCTGGCCGGTGGACGCCGAGGTGGACGAGGTCCACCTGCCGCGCCCCGGCCACGCCGACCTGGCGGGCATCCAGAAGTTCGGGCACACGGACGTCCGCAACGTCCTCGAGCGCGCGTCGGCGCGGGAGACCGCCGCGCGCGTGGCCGCGGGCGGGCTCGCCAAGGCATTCCTGCGCGAGCTCGGCGTGGAGGTGCGCTCGCATGTCACGCGGATCGGCACCGTCACTGCACCGGCGCCGGAGTCATTGCGCGCCGCGGACTTCGAGGGTGTGGACGAGTCGCCCGTCCGCTCGCTGGACGCCTCGGCGAGCGAGGCGATGGTGGCGGAGATCGACGCGGCGCGGAAGGCGAACGAGTCGCTCGGCGGAGAGTTCGAGGTGATCGCGTTCGGCCTCGTGCCGGGCATCGGGTCGCACGTCTCCTGGGAGGAGCGCCTCGACGGGCGGCTCGCGCAGGCGATCATGTCGATCCAGGCGCTGAAGGGGGTCGGCATCGGGGACGGCTTCGCGCTGGCGGAGCGCGTGGGCTCGAAGGCGCACGACGAGATCTTCTGGTCGGACGAGCGCGGCTACAACCGCAAGACCAACCGCGCGGGCGGGATCGAGGGAGGCATGACCACTGGCGACCCGGTCGTGGTCGTGGGCGCGATGAAGCCGCTGCCGACCCTGACGAAGCCGCTGCGCTCCGTGGACACCGAGACCAAGGAGCCCGCCCAGGCGCTGCGGGAGCGGACGGACTCGTGCACCGTGCCGGCCGCCGGCGTGGTGGGGGAGGCGATGGTGGCACTCGTGCTGGCGGCGGCGTACCGGGAGAAGCTCGGCGGGGACAACATCGACGACGCGAAGGCCGCGCTGGCGGCCTACGAGGAGCGCATCGGCTGGAGGCGCGCATAGCACTCGTGCTCGTGGGTTTCATGGGCGCCGGCAAGTCAACCGGCGCTCGCTCGCTCGCCGCCGAGCTCGGTGCGGAGGCGCTCGACTGCGACCGCGAGCTCGAGCAGCGGCTCGGCGAGCCGGTCGAGGCCTTCTTCGACAGGGAGGGCGAGGACGCGTTTCGCGCGCGCGAGGAGGAGGTGGCGCTCGAGCTGCTCGCCCGGCCGGATACCGGGGTGATCGCGCTCGGCGGCGGCGCCCTCGGCTCGGATCGCATCCGAGGAGCGCTCGCTTCCCACACGGTCGTCCACCTCGAGGTGGAGCCCGACGAGGCGTGGCGGCGGGCTTCCGGCAAGGGCAGGCCGCTCGCGCGCGACCGTGGACGCTTCGCCCAGCTGCACGGCGACCGCTCGGCCGCTTACGCCTCGGTGGCCGACGCGGTGCTGCCGCCCTCCGATCGCGACGTCCTCCGGCGTGCCTTGCCGGCGTTGCGCGCGCTCGACGAAGCGCCCGCCGGCACTCGGCTCGTGTGGGCGTCGGCGTCGTCGGGTGACTACCCGGTGTTCCTGGGCCACGGGCTGATCGGATCGGACTTCTTTTTCCCGGGCGACGGGCGCCGCCTGGTGGTCACGGACGAGAACGTGGCCCGCGCCCAGCCCTTCGAGGGCCACGAGCGGATCGTCACGATGGCCGGCGAGGAGCACAAGTCGATCCACGCGGCCGAGTTCGTGCTGCGCGCGCTCGCGGAGGCCGGGGCGGAGCGAGGGGACATCGTCGTGGCCGTGGGCGGAGGCGTGGTCGGCGACCTCGCCGGCTTCTGCGCGGCGATCTACCAGCGCGGGATGCGGCACGTGCAGGTGCCGACCACATTGGTCTCGCAGGTGGACTCCGCCTACGGGGGCAAGACCGGGCGTGGACCTCCCGGAGGGCAAGAACTACGCGGGCGCGTTCCACCAGCCGTCGGCCGTCCTGTGCGACCCGGCCGCGCTCGAGTCGCTTCCGCCGGAGGAGCTCGCCGCCGGCTACGCGGAGGTGGTCAAGACGGCGCTGATCGCCGGCGGGCCGCTGTGGGCGCGTGTCCGCCAGGGCGGCGACGTCGACGCCGATGTGATCCTCGGATGCGTTCGCACCAAGCTCGCCGTGGTGGCCAAGGACGAGCGCGACGCGGGCCGCCGCCAGGTGCTCAACCTGGGTCATACGGTCGGGCACGCGATCGAGGCGGCCACCGGGTACACGCGCTACCGGCACGGAGAGGCGGTGGCGATCGGCCTGCTCGTGGCGCTGCGCCTCTCGGGCCGCGAGGCACTGAGGACAGAGGTGGCCGAGCTGCTCGCTGCGCGCGGGCTCCCGGCCAGCTTCGCGGGGGCGTCCGTGGACGACGTGGTCGAGCTGGTGGGTCGCGACAAGAAGCGCTCCGGCGGGCGGGTACCGTTCGTGCTCGTGGAGGCTCCAGGAGAGGTCAGCCCGGGTCACGAGGTCGCGCCGGACGACCTGCGTGGCGCGGTGGAGGAGGTGCACGCCGAGTGAGGCACCGCGTGGAGGTGATGCACGGCGTGAACTTCGACGTGCTCGGCAGCCGCAACGCCGACCACTACGGCGGTCTCAAGCTCACGGAGCTCGAGGTGAAGGTCAAGGCTTTCGCGCGCGAACTCGAGATGGAGGTGAGCTTCTCCCAGACGAACCACGAGGGCGACTACTGCGAGCGGCTCCACCGAGCGGGCGAGAGCGCCGATGGCCTCGTGCTGAACCCGGGCGCCTGGACGCACTATTCGTACGCGATCCGCGACGCGCTCGAGGTGGCCGGCTTGCCGGCGGTCGAGGTGCACCTGTCGGCGGTCGACCACCGCGAGGAGTGGCGGCGCACCTCGGTGATCCGGGACCTCTGCATCGGCGCGATCCAGGGGCGGGGAGTGGACGGCTACCGCGACGCGCTCGCGATGCTCAAGGAGCGCCTCGAGGCGTGAGCCGAACCGATCGCCTCGTAGAGCTGCTGGAGGCGCGTGACCTGGCCTCCCTACTCGTCACCGACCTGTCGAACGTGCGCTACCTGACGGGCTTCACCGGCACCAACGGCGCAT
>CAVZGG010000003.1:0-54575 GCA_963774755.1 uncultured Thermoleophilaceae bacterium
GCGTGGTCACGCGTGACGAGCGCCTCTTCTTCACGGACTTCCGTTACGTGGAGCAGGCGCGCGCTCAGGTGCCGGAGTACGAGCGGATCGAGGCCGGACGCGACATGCTCGGGGACGTGTCCGGCCGGCTGCGCGGACGCGCCGGCTTCGACGACGACAATCTCAGCGTTGCGGCGCACGCCAAGCTCGCCGAGAAGGTGGGGCCCGACGTGGAGCTGGTGCCCGCCGCCGGGCTCGTGGAGCAACTGCGGGCGGTGAAGGACCCGGACGAGGTGGCCGCGATGCGCGCCGCGGCCGAGCTGGCCACCGCGGCGTACGAGTCGCTGCGCGAGCGCGGCCTGGCGGGGCGCACGGAGAGCGAGGTGGCGATCCAGCTCGTGCGCTTCATGGAGGACTCCGGGGCCGAGGGGCCGTCGTTCCCGCCGATCGTGGCGGCCGCCGACCACGGGGCGCGTCCGCACGCGGTCCCGCGCGACGTCGAGATCCCGACGGACACGCTCGTGGTGATCGACATGGGCGCGCTTGTGGACGGCTACTGCTCGGACTGCACGCGGACGCTGGCAACCGGCTCGCCGGATGACGAGGCGGTCGAGATCTACGAGCTGGTGCTGCGCGCTCAGACGGAGGCGCTCGGCGCCACGAGGGCCGGCGCGCCGAACAGGGACGTGGACGCCGTGGCGCGCGAGATCATCGACGGGGCCGGTCACGCGGACCACTTCGGCCATGGCCTCGGCCACGGCGTCGGACTCGAGGTGCACGAGGCACCGCGGCTCGGAAAGACGGCGGAGGGCGCGCTCGAGGCGGGCAACGCGGTGACCGTCGAGCCCGGCGTCTACCTGCCCGGCAAGGTAGGCGTGCGGATCGAGGACCTCGTGATCGTGACCGACGGGGAGCCCGACATCCTCACGGGCTTCCCGAAGGAACTGGTCACAGTCGACTGATGATCCTGGCCGCCGTGGCGGCTCTGGTCGGGGCCGCCGTGCAGTCGGCCAGCGGCTTCGGCTTCGCGCTGGTGCTCTCGCCGGCGCTGTTCGCCGTGATGGAGCCCGCCGAGGCCGTGACCGCGCTGCTCGCGCTCGGGGCGGCGCTCAACCTGCTCGTCCTGCTGGAGCGCCACGACGCTCGCTGGTCGCGCCTTCCGCCCCTCATCCTCCCGGCGCTGCCGGGGCTCGCGCTCGGCGCCGTGGTGCTCGCCGCGCTGTCTCGGGAGCCGCTCCAGATCGGCGTGGGGCTGGCGGTGATCGCCGCGGCGCTGTGGCAGCTCCGCGACCGCGCCGCCGTCGCCCGCGTCCCGGCAGCCGTGGCGGGCTTTCTGAGCGGCGTGCTCACCACGTCGATCAGCATCAGCGGCCCGCCGCTCGTGCTGTGGCTCGAGGCGCAGGAGCTGCGCCCGGCCGAGTTCCGCGCCACTCTCGCCGCGGCGTTCCTCGCGCTCAACATCGCCGGATGGGCGGTGCTGGCGATCGCGGGCGACGCGACGGTCGATCCCGACGAGCTGCTCGTGCTGCTCGCGCTCGTGCTCGCCGGCCACGTGCTCGGCGCGTTCGCCTTCCGGCGCCTCGACCACGAGCGCTTCTACAGGCTCGTGCTCGCTCTGGTCCTCGTGACCGGCGCGGCCAGTGTCGTGGCCGGGCTGGCGTAGGCGCCAAATCCGGGTTACGCTCGATCGCCTATGGGTTACCGCCCACGGACGGGCACCGTCGCAGCAGCAATCCTCGGCTCACTCGCGCTCGCGGCGCCTGCGGAAGCGAGCCAGACCGTCACGGCGGCCAGCTCGGTGGCGCGCCCGTGCCATCGCGACATCGCCTCTTCGGCGACCGGCCGGCAGCTGGTCCGGGCGAAGGCCCGGTCGCGCAGCATCGTGAGCGCGCGCCTCAGGTCTGGCGGCGACTGGGACATCGCAATCTTCGGCGCCAGGGGCCGCCTCGTGGCCGGCTCGGCTTCCTTCGGGGGCAACGAGCTCGCGGAGGGATTCGTCCGCAGGGGCGAGCGCCTGACCATCCAGGCCTGCCGCTATCGCGGCAATGCCGGTAGCGCGCGGGTGTCCGTTCACTTCACACGCCTGGTCAAGCGCCAGCAGGGCAAGCTCCAGGTCGTCGACGTGGCCACCGGCACCCGTGCCGACAAGGAGCGCCTCCAGACGCTCGGGCTCGACCTCACCGAGCACGGCAGCGCGAAGTCGATCGAGGTCATCCTGCACGGCCGGGCCGACGCCCGCACGCTGCGCCGCGCGGGCTTCCGGTACACGGTCCGCATCGCCGACCTCGCGGCGCACACTCGTCGCAACCAGCGGCGTGACGTGCGCCACGCCCGCGCGACGGCCGTGTCCGGCCTGCCTAGCGGCCGCGACGGGTACCGACGCCTGCCGGACTACGAACTCGAGATGAAGCAGCTGGCGATGCAGTACCCGTCGCTGGTGCGCCCGATCACGCTGAACCACAGGAGCGTGCTCGGCCGTGACGTGAACGGCATCGAGATCACCACCAACGCGCCGAACACGGCGGACGGGAAGCCGATCTTCCTGAACATGGGCGTGCACCACGCCCGCGAGTGGCCGTCCTCGGAGCACGCGCTCGAGTTCGCGTACGACCTGCTGCGCAACTACGGGACGGACTCCCGAACGACTCAGCTCGTCCAGACGACGCGGACGATCGTGCTGCCAGTCGTGAACCCGGATGGCTTCAACATCTCGCGCGAGGCGCCCCTGCTCGGGGACTTCTCCCTGTTCGACTACGAGATGAAGCGCAAGAACTGCCGCGTCTCGCAGACCACGCCGAAGAAGTACGCGCGCGGTACGTGCGACGACAACCAGGCCGGAAGGCTGCGCGGCACCGACCCGAACCGCAACTACGGCGGGCTCTGGGGCGGCAGCGGCGCGAGCGTGACCTGGTCCGACGACACGTTCCGCGGCGACGCTCCCTTCTCCGAGCCTGAGATCCAGAACGTCCGCGAGCTGATCGCCGCGCGACAGGTCACCAACCTGATCACGAACCACACGTACTCGAACCTGGTCCTGCGCCCGCCGGGCGTGGCCGACTTCGGGTTCCCGCTCGACGAGCCGACCTACAAGGCGCTGGGCGCGTCCCTGGCGGCGCACAACGGCTACTCGAACGACCCCGGCTTCGGTCTCTACGACACGACCGGGGCTACCGAGGACTGGAGCTTCTGGTCCACCGGCGGCTTCGCGTTCACGTTCGAGATCGGTCCGGACGAGTTCCACCCGCCGTATGCGAGGGGCGTGGAGGCCGAGTACCTCGGGCTGGCGCCCGCCGCAGGCGCCGGCAGGGGCGGCAACCGGGAGGCGTACTACACGATGCTCCAGGCCACCGCCAACGCCGCGCTCCACTCGGTGATCGAGGGCGCGGCGCCGGCCGGTTCCACACTGAGGATCTCCAAGACGTTCCAGACCTCGACCTCGCCCGTGTGGCAGGACGACTTCGGCACCGTGATCCGCGATCCGATCCAGTTCACCGACACGCTGACGTCGGAGATGAAGACGACGGGGCCGACGTTCGCGTGGCACGTGAACCCGTCCACGCGACCGGTCGTGGCCGGACGTGACGGGCGCGACCCGACCGGGCCGCCACAGGCGGGCATCACGTTCGCGAACCCCGCCGGGATCCCGGCGGAGAACGTGGACTACCCGCCCGACCCGCCGTTCGAGGCGATCCCCTTCACGGTGAAGGGGCCGGCCGACGGGGTGGACAACGGCCGCATGACGGTGCACATCGAGTGGTCGAATCCCGAGACCGACTGGGACATCTACGTGATCGGGCCGAACGGCCAGATCGTCTCGCAATCGGCCTCCTTCGGAGACACCACCGAGGACGCGTCGCTGTTCGATCCGCCGCCGGGCAACTACACGCTGCACGTGATCAACTACGACCAGGTCTCGAACACGCCGGACGACTGGTCGAACGGGCGCGTGACCTTCAGCTCGCCGAACCCGAAGGTCGTGACCGGGACCAAGGAGAGCTGGACGCTCAGCTGCCTCGACGCGAACGGCCGCGTAAAGGCCACGCGCCAGGTGATCGTCGACCGCGGCCAGCGCGCCAAGGTCGGCAACGCCTGCTCGGGCCCGAAGTAGGCCAGCAGCACGCGCGGCCCGCGCGGCCGCAACCGCCAACTGCGCTTGCACGCCGCCGACCCGGATGCGAACATGTGTTCGGTCATGGTGATTTGCGTCCTCTACCCCCGCTTCGAGCTCCTCGCGGCGCTCGGCGATCGGCGCGCGCTGCTCTCCGAGCCGGCCGCGCTGGCACCGGAGGCCGGGCGGGAGCAGGTGGTGGGGGAGGTGTCCGCGCCCGCCGAGGCGTTCGGCGTCGTGCGCGGGATGCGGCTGGGGGAGGCCATGTCGCGCTGCCCGGGGCTGCGGCTCGTGCCGCCCGATCCCGAGGGGGTGCGCTCGCTCTGGAGCGCGGTGCTCGACCGCCTCGAGGGGATCGGGGCCGAGCTTGAGTCCGACCACGCCGGAGCGGCCTTCTTCGTGGCCGGTGGCCTCGAGGGGATCCACGGGGGCGACCTCGCGGGCGTGCTCGCGGCCGCCCGCCGCGCACTCGGAGCGGGCGCTCGCTTCGGAGTGGCGCCGAGCCGCTTCGCGGCGCATGCTGCCGCACTTCAGGCAAGGTCACGGCGGCGAGGCGCGGCCGCCGGGAGCTGCTCCCGGTCCCGTCGCGCGGCCCCGAGTCACCCTCAACGCTGTCGTTGTGGAGCCCGAGCAAACCCGCGACTTCCTCGCGCCGCTGCCGGTCGGCCTCCTGCGCACCCGTCCCGAGCTTCAGGCGCTGCCCGAGGTGCTCGAGCGGCTCGGCATCCGAACGCTCGGAGAGCTGGCCGCGCTGCCCTCGCGCGCGGTGGCCGAGCGCTTCGGGCATCCGGGACTGCTCGCGCTCGACCTCAGCCGTGGTCGCGACACTCCGCTCGAGCCGCGCCGGCCGTCCGAGCCGGTGGTCGAGCGGCTCGACCTGCCGGAGGCTGCGTCGGGCCAGCAGCTGGAGCGTGCGCTCGAGCTGCTGATCGCGCGCGTGCTTGCCCGGCGCGAGCGCCGTGGGCGCTCGCTGCGTGCGCTCGCCGTGTCCGCCCGTTTCGTGGCCGGCGGCACCTGGCGCACCGCGGTCACGCTGCGCCACGCGAGCGCGGAGCCGGCCCGCATCCGGCTGGCGCTGGCGCAGAAGCTGGCCGAGCTGCCGGCGCCCTCGGAGTCGCTGGCGCTCGAGGTCGAGGCGTTCGGCCCGCCGGCGCACGACCAGGGGCGCCTGCTCGACGAGGCTGATTCGGTGCGCCGCTCGCGGCTGGGAGAGGCGGTCCGCCAGGCCCGCCAGGCCGCCGGGGCGGACGCCGCGCTGCGCGTCCTCGACGTGGATCCAGACTCGCGCATTCCCGAGCGCCGCGCGGTGCTCGCGCCGTTTCCGGACGCCTCGTGACGCCTGACGAGAGCAGGCGGACGCGCCGGCTCGGCACGCCTAAGCCCACGTCCGTGATCCCCGGCGACGGCGGCTCGCCACGCAACATCGCCGGTAGGGACGTTGACTGCGTGCGCGAAGAGTGGGTGGTGGAGGATCGCTGGTGGACAGGCCGGCCGCTGCGGCGGCGCTACTTCGAGGTGGTCCTCCTCGATGGTCGCAATGTCGTCGTGTTCCGAGACCTCATCGGAGGGGGTTGGTTCCTCCAGCGTTCCTGACGGATGGCCCCGATCACGTGGCAAGACCCCGCACTTTGCGCTGTTTCGTGGCCGAAGCTCGCCAAATTAGGGCTTCAGTAAAAGCCAACTGCCGCCGATACAAAGCTAAGAGTGACCATCCCGCGTAGCCCCCGCGTGCCGGACAGCGTCGCGCTGATCCTGGCTGCCGCCGTAGGCGGCACGGTCGCGAGCAAGAACTCGCGGAGGAGCACCTGATGCGCGCTGGGAAACTCCCCACGATCGCGCGCCTCGGCACCATGTTCGAGCGCACCGCGGATGTTCGCGACAACGATGACCTCGAGGACGTGCTCGAGGACGTCTGCCGCGCGATCGCCGAGCTGCTCGGCTATAGCGCCGTGGTCGTGAACGTGTACCGGCCGGCCTTCGACGACATGCTCACCGCCGCCGCGGTCGGGTCTGAGGAATCGGTCTCTGCAGCTCGTGGGCAAGAGCTCGCCGCGCGAGACCTGGGTGCCGCTGCTCGACGAGCGCTTCGAGCGCCGCGGCGCGTACTTCGTGCCGGGCGGCGAATTCGACTGGGAAGGCTTCGGCGTGGACAGCTACGTCCCGCGCATCGAGGTGAGCCAGGACCCGGATGCCTGGACGGCCGAGGACGCCCTGTTCGTTCCGCTGCGCGACCCCAAGGGACTTCTGATCGGTGTGGTCTCGGTCGACGAGCCCGAGACCGGGCACCGCCCCACGGACGAGGAGCTCGACGCCCTGGTGGCGATCTCGCGCCACGCGGCGCTCGCGCTCCGTATGGCGCAGGACAGGGCCAACGACGTCCAGCATCAGCGCATGCTCGAGGGCATCCTCGAGGTTTCCGCGCGCCTGGCCGAGGCGGAGGAGCCGGACGAGATCCTCCAGTCCGTCTGCGACGGCATTCGCGATGCGCTCGGGTTCGAGAAGGTCGTGATCGAGCTCGCCCCTGCGCGCGGCGCGCCGCTCACCCCGTACGCCGCAGCCGGTTGGGACATGGAGTCGGATGCCGTGAACCACGGCATCTCGCTCGAGACGCTCGCGCCACTGTTCACGGAGGAGTTCGAGGTGGCCGGCTGCTACCTCGTCCCGACCGAGGTGGCCGAGGAGCGGCTCGGGCGCAACCCGGTCGACTATCGCTCGGACCTGAACGGCCGCGGCCCACACGCGTGGTCGCGCCACTGGCTGCTCGTGCCGCTGGCCGAGCCGCAGGGCCGCACGCTCGGCCTGATCTGGGTGGATGACCCGCGCGACCGCCTGCTGCCCACCCGCGCGCGCCTCCAGGCGCTGCGGCTGTTCGCCAACCAGGCCGTGGCCGCCCTCCAGTCAGCCGACCAGGCGCTGAAGCTTCGCCACGAGGCCACCCACGACGCGCTCACCGGCGTGCTGAACCGGCGCGCCTTCCGCGGGCGGCTGGCGGTCGAGGCCTCCCAGTCGGACGCGGCGTTCGCGCTGATCCTCTGCGACATGGACAACCTGAAGAGGGTGAACGACACGCTCGGCCACGAGGCGGGCGACCTCGCCCTGCGGCTGCTCGCGGACGCCCTGCGCACCGGGCTGCGCCGCGACGACGCCTACCGCCTCGGCGGTGACGAGTTCGCCGTGGTGCTCGCCGGCGCCTCGGAGCTCGACGCGGAGCGCGTGTTGCGCCGCCTCCAGCACGCCGTGTCGCGCGCCGCGCGCCCGCCGATCTCCACCATCGAGGCCAGCTTCGGCCTCGCCGTCTACGAGGCGGGCGAGACCGCCGACCGCCTGGTGGCACGCGCCGACGCGATCCTCTACGAGGCAAAGCGCCGTCGCCGCGAAAGCGTGGCCTAAACCCTAAAGGGGGTCAGACCCCCTTGAGGGTTTGTAACGGTATGCGAACATGTGTTCGTGCCATACGTCGAGCTTCACTGCCATTCGGCCTACTCGTTCCTCGACGGGGCATCGCATCCGGTCGAGCTGGCCGGGATTGCGGCTGAGCAGGGCCACGCCGCCCTCGCGCTGACCGACCACGACGGGCTGCACGGCGCCATGGAGATGGCGCAGGCGCTGAAGCCGCTCGGTGTGCGGCCGATCACGGGCGCCGAGGTCACGCTCGACGACGGCACGCATCTCACGCTCCTGTGCGAGACGCGCGAGGGCTACACGAACCTCTGCCGGCTGCTCACCGCGTCGCACTGGCACACCCGCCGCTGGGCGCGCGAGGGCTGGACCGAGGCGGGCAGGCGCCAGGACCCGCTCGACGGCGAGCCGCACATCTCGCTCGACGACCTCGAGCCGCTGGCCGCCGGGCTCGTGTGCCTGTCCGGCTGCGCGCGCGACGGCGCGGTGGCCTCGCGCGTGGAGGCCGGGCGCCACGCCGAGGCGGCGGCCGTGGCGCGCCGCCTCGTGCGGATCTTCGGCTCCGAGCGCTTCCGGATCGAGCTCCAGCGCCCGTTCTGGCGCCACGACCGGCGCCGCAACCGGCTGCTCGCGGGGCTGGCCGAGCGGCTCGGGGTGCCCACCGTGGCCACCGGCAACGTGCACGTGCACGCGCGCGAGCGCATCTCGCTCCAGGACGCGATGGTGGCGGTGCAGCTGGGAAAGACGCTGGACGAGACCGAGCCCAGCCGGCGCGGCAACTCCTCGCACGTGCTCGCCCCGCCCGAGCGGATGGTGGAGCGCTTTCGCGAGCACCCGGACTCGGTGGAGGAGAGCGGGCGGCTCGCCGAGCGCCTCCGCTTCGACCTCACCGAGGACCTCGGCTACCGCTACCCGGGCTCGGAGGACCCGCAGGCGGACGAGAAGCTCGCCGCCCTCTGCGGCGAGCGCTTCGAGGAGCGCTACGGCAGGAGCTCGGACGCCGCCGCCCGCCTCGACGAGGAGCTGCGCGTGATCCGCCACCTCGGCCTGTCCGGCTTCTTCCTACTCCACCGCGACCTGCTCGAGCTCGCCCGCGATGTGGCGGCCGAGGTGCGCGGGCCGGAATCGGCGCGCCGCCTCCTGCCCCCGGGACGCGGGCGCGGCTCGAGCGTGTCGTCGATCGTCTGCTACCTCACCGGGCTCTCGCACGTGGACCCGATCGCCAACGAGCTGCTGCTCGGCCGCTTCCTGAACGAGGAGCTGACGGCTCTGCCGGACATCGACCTGGACTTCCCGCGCGACATCCGCGACGTGCTGATCCCACGCGTGCACGACCGCTACGGGCGCGACCGCTGCGCGCTCGTGGCCGCCTTCTCGACCTTCCAGGTGCGTTCCGCGGTCCGCGACTTCGCGAAGGCGCTCGGGCTGCCGCCCGGGGAGATCGAGCGGCTGGCGCGCCAGGTGGACCCGTGGAAGAACCGAAATGACATCACTGAGCGAGGTCCCGCGCGGCGGCTCGCCGCGCTGGGACGCTCTCGTGAAGCTCGCCCACGACGCGTGGGGGCTGCCGCGCCACCAGTCGCAGCACCCCGGCGGGATGGTGATCGCAACCCAGCCGCTGATCGACCTCTGCCCGGTCCAGCCCGCGTCGATGGAGGGGCGCCAGATGGTGCAGTGGGACAAGGACTCCTGCGGCGACGCCGGCTTCCTCAAGATCGACCTGCTGGGGCTGGGGATGCTCTCCGCGGTGGAGCGCTGCGTCGACGAGATCGCGCGCACGCGGGGCGAGCGGATCGACCTGTCGCGGATCCCGTACGACGACAAGGAGGTCTACGCGCGCATCCAGGAGGCGGAGACCACCGGCGTGTTCCAGATCGAGTCGCGCGCGCAGATGCAGATGCTGAAGCGGACTAGGCCGGAGACGCTCGACGATCTCACCGTGCAGGTGGCGCTCGTGCGGCCCGGGCCGATCATCGGCGGGGCGGTGCACCCCTACATCGAGCATCGCAAGGCGCTGCGCGCCGACCCGGACTTCGAGGTGCCCTACGAGCACCCCTCGCTCGAGCCGGTCCTGCGCGACACGCTCGGCACGATCGTCTTCCAGGACCAGGTGCTCGAGGTGGCGATGGCGTTCGCCGGCTTCAGCGCGGGGGAGGCCGAGGGGCTGCGGCGGGCGATGAGCCGGCGGCGCTCGGAGGCGGCGATCCGCGCCTACGAGGAGAAGTTCCTGGCCGGGGCTGCCGAGCGCGGGGCCACGCCCGAGACCGCCTCGACCGTGTGGAACCAGATCGTCGGCTTCTCCGGCTTCGGCTTCCCAAAGGCGCACTCGGCGGCCTTCGGGCTGCTCGCCTACCAGTCCACCTGGCTGCGCGTTCACTACCACCCGGAGTTCCTGTGCGCGCTCCTGAACGAGCAGCCGATGGGCTTCTACCCGCCGGACGCGCTGGTGCACGAGGCGCAGCGGCGGGGGGTGGAGGTGCGGCCGCCGTGCGTGGTGAGGAGCGGGGCGGAGTGCATGGTGGAGGAGGGCACGGTGAGGATCGGCCTCGGCTACGTGACAGGTGTGAAGGAGGCCGAGGTGCGCGCCATGGCCGCCGAGCGCGGCCACGGCTGGCGCTCACTCGGCGACCTCGCCGGCCGCTCCGGCGCCTCGGCCGAGACGCTCGGCCGGCTCGCCTGGGCGGGCGCATGCGACGCGCTCGTGGACGGAGACGAGCGGGGCAGGCGGCGGCGCGCGCTCTGGATGCTGGGTGTGGCGGTGCCGGGCACCCAGGTGCCGGAGGGCACCCAGCTCTCGCTGCCGCTGGAGCCCCAGGAGGGCCCCGACCTGCGCGCGCTCAGCGCCTGGGAGCGCATGCTGGCGGACTACGGGTCAACGGGCGTGACTCTGCGCGAGCACCCGCTCGAGCTGATGCGGCCCGCGCTGCCCTCGGACCTCAGCACGAGCACCGACCTCGAGACCCACCCGCACGGCCGGCGCGTGCGCGTGGCGGGGCTCGTGATCGCCCGCCAGCGCCCGGCCACCGCGAAGGGCGTCACGTTCATGCTGCTGGAGGACGAGCTCGGCACGATCAACCTGATCGTCTCCCCGCCTGTCCACGATCGCTTCCGGCTGGCGGTGCGCTCGGAGCCACTCGTGCTGGCATCGGGGCGGCTCGAGTGCCGCGAGGGCACCGCGAACGTGATCGTCGACCGGATCGAGCGACTCGACCGGCCGGACCTCCCGAACGCCCAGGTCAAGCACATCGAGCCGCGGCGAGTGTGGTCGAGCGACGCCGGCGAGCTCGGCGCGGTGGTGCCGAAGGCGCACAGCTTCGGCAGGCGCGGGTAGTCAACATCCACGACAATGGCCGGACGGATCAGAGTCGGAACCTCGAGCTGGGCGGACCCCGGCTTCGTGAAGGAGTGGTACCCGCCGAAGATGCCGGCCAAGGAGCGGCTGCCCTGGTACGCGCAGCACTTCGACATGGTCGAGCTGAACTCGAGCTTCTACGCGATTCCCGACCGCAATACGGCCCACTCGTGGGTCGAGATCACCCCGCCCGGCTTCACCTTCGACGTGAAGGCCCACCGCGCGCTCTCCCGCCACTCCGCGCCGGTCGAGTCGCTGCCACCCGACCTGCGCGACCTGCACGGCACGCCGGAGCTGGAGCGCCCGCTCGCCGAGCGGCTGGTCGAGGAGACCGCGCCGCTCAGGGACGCCGACCGCTTCGGCACCTACCTGCTCCAGCTCACGCC
This sequence comes from uncultured Thermoleophilaceae bacterium, assembly GCA_963774755.1. Taxonomy (GTDB): domain Bacteria; phylum Actinomycetota; class Thermoleophilia; order Solirubrobacterales; family Thermoleophilaceae; genus JACVRW01. Next base: position 11,225 of record CAVZGG010000003.1, read on the forward strand.
CGCGTTCTCGCCCAGGAAGCACGAGCTCGAGGAGCTCGACGGGCTGGTCGAGATCCTCGGCCCGCATGGCCTCGCCGTGGAGCTGCGCAACCGCAACTGGGTGGACGACGACCGCCGCGAGCGGACGCTCGACTGGTTCGCGGACCGCGGCGTGGCGTTCGTGGGCGTGGACGCCCCACCGGGAGACAACTTCCAGATCATGCCGCCGATCGATGCGGTCACGAACCCGTCGATCGCCTATCTCCGCGCGCACGGCCGCAACACGCAGGGGTACCTCACGGGGAAGTCCGTGGCGGAGCGCTTCGCCTGGCAGTACTCCGACGAGGAGCTGGAGGAGATCGCCGGGCGGGCCCGGGGATTGGCCGAGCAGGCGGGGGAGGTGCACGTGGCCTTCAACAACAACCGCGGCGACGACGCGCCCACGGCTGCGCAGCGCTTTCGCTCGCTACTCGGCCAGGCGCCGCCGGAGCCCGAGGGCCAGCAGCTCAGCCTCTAGGCGCGGCGCAGCTCGAACCAGACGCGCTTGTTGGGTCCGTCGTGCCTGACGCCCCATTTGTCCGCCAGGCGCTGGACGAGGAAGAGTCCCCAGCCGGTGTCGTCGTCGCCGGAATGCTCCACGCACTTCGGGTCGAACCCCGGGCCGGTGTCGGCCACCTCGGTGAGCACCGCCCTCTTGCCGATCGCGACGCTGAGCGTCAGAGAGTCGGCGGCGGTGTGCCGCACGCTGTTCGTGACCAGCTCGGTCACGAGCAGGCGGAGGGTCTCGATCAGAGGTGGATCGAGGTCAACCTTGGAGGTCTGAGATCGCCCGGCGGGCCGTGGCTGCGGCGTCAGGACCGCTCCCGAGGTCCATCTTCAGCCCATGCCGATCGTGCCTCTCCACGCCCCTGCGCGTTTTGATGGCCATCTGACGGGTGTACCCGGTCCCTGCTCGGGCCCAACCTCTGCAAGATCTATTCCGCGACGCGAAGCACGAGCACGGCGATGTCATCCCGAGGGCGGCCGCCCTGGGAAAGGACCGCCGCCTCCTCGACCTTGGCGGCGATGGCGTCGGCCCCGGTGCCGGCGCAGGTGGCCACCAGCTCGGCTAGCCGCCGTTCGTCCAGGACCGTGGCATCGCCCCGGCTCTCGATCACGCCGTCCGTGTAGAAGACCAGCGCGTCGCCCGGCTCGAGCGTGACGGCGCGGTCCTCCAGGTCGGGGTCGGGAACCACGCCCAGGAGCGTCCCTGGCGCCCCGACTGTCTCGACGCTGCCGTCGGAGCGCAGCAGCAGTGGAAGCGGATGCCCGCCGCAGGCCACCTCCACGCGCGCGCCACGGTCGAGCTTCTCGATGTATGCGTAGGCGACGGTGCAGAAGCGGCGGTCGTCGCGCTGCCGGAGGAGCGCCTCGTTCAGCACGGCCAGGCTGCGGCTCGGCAGGCGCTCGCGCATGGCTGCGGCGCGCAGCGTGTAGCGGGCGAGCGCGGTCACCGCCGCGGCGTCCGGGCCCTTGCCGCAAACGTCTCCCATCACCACGGTCCAGGCGCGATTGCCGGTCTCGAACATGTCGTAGAAGTCGCCGCCCACCTCGTTGCCCTCGCCGGTGGGCCGGAAGCGGGCGGCGGCCTCCACTCCGGGAATGTCCGGAAGCTCCACCGGCAGCAGGCTCTCCTGAAGGGTGCGCGCGATGTACGACCGCTCGGTGTAGAGCCGGGCGTTGTCGACCGCCGTCGCGCAGCGCCGGGCCAGCTCATGCGCGAGCTCCACGTCCTGCTCGTCGAAGCGCCGCCCGGAGTTTCCGTTCACGAAGGTGAGCGCGCCGAGCGTGCGCCCGCGGGTGATCATCGGAACGATGATCACCGAGCGCATCCCGAACTCAGTGAGAATCCGGTAGTGCTCGTCGTCCTTGGCGCCCTCGCGCAGCAGCTCGTCTGGGATCTCGGGATAGAGCTCCGCCTGGCCGGTGCGGATCACCTGGTAGACGCCGGCCGGTGCGTCGGGGTCCGGCGGGTAGCGCTTGCTCATGTCGAGCGCCCACTCGCGCACCTCGGGGTCCACGTGGGCCAGCGCCTTTCGCTCGATCGCTCCGCTGTCGGTAACGAGCTCCACGGCCACCCAATCGGCCACCTCCGGCACCGCGAGGTTCGCCACCTCCACCAGCAGCTCGTCCGGGTCCATCGATGAGGCGAGCACCTCGGCGCTGCGGGCGAGGAAGCGCTGTGACATCTCCGCGCGCTTGTGCGCGGTTATGTCCTCGATCACGTTGATCGCCATGGTCACGTTGCCGTCCGCGTCGCGGATCGACGTGGCCTTGACCGCCGACCAGTTCTCCTCGCCGGTCGCACGGACGCGGAAGCGCACCACCGCCTCGGGCGCCTCCTGGCCCAAGAGGGCACGGCGGCCGGGCAGCGCCTCGAGCGGGAACGGCCGCCCGTCCTCGTCGAGGATGTCGTAGCGGTCCAGGATCGTGGCGGTTGGGGCGTTCAGCAGCTCCTCGGTGGAGGAGAAGCCGAGCGTCCTGACGGCCGCCTCGTTGGCGAACAGCAGCTTGCCGTCCGGCCCCTGGGCGGTAACCGCATCCGCGACCCCCCGAAGGATGGCCTCGAGCTGTCCGCGCGCCTCCTCGCGTTCCTGCTGCGCCTGGAGGCGGGAGGTGATGTCGCGGATCGTGCCCGTGAACATCGGCGGGTCCGCCTCGGCGATGCGGTTCACGGCCAGCTCGACCGGGAACTCCTCGCCGTTCGCGCGCATCCCGGTCAGCTCCAGCCGCTGGCCGAGGATCCTGCTCTCGCCGGTTTCCACGTAGCGGCGCAGGCCGTTGCGGTGACGCTCGCGCAGCGACGGCGGAATGACCAGCTCGGCCATCTCCTGGCCGACGGCCGCGTCCTCTGGATACCCGAAGAGCTGCTCGGCGGCGCGGTTGAACTCAACGATCCGCCCCTCGTGATCCATCGTGATGACCGCATCCAGGGAGGAGGCGAGCACGGCGCGCTTGCGGGCCTCGCTCACGCGAACGGCCTGCTGGGCGCGGACGGCGTCCATGAACTCTCCGATCTGGCGGCCCAGCGCCTCCGTGAGCGCGTAGAGCTCGGGGTCACGTTCGCGGATCTCGCGCGAGAACAGCTCGAGCACGCCGATGCGCTCGTCTCCGTTGCGGATCGGGAACGCCATGCCGCCGCGCAGGCCGGCGCTGCTGAACTCCTTCTCGCGGATGAATGCGCCGCTGGCGCGGACGTCGCCGACCCAGAGCGGATGGCCCTGTTCCCACACGAGGCCCGGGAGGCCCGTGCCGCTCTCGAACGCGAACTCGGCGCTGGCGCGCTCGAACGGGCCGAAGTCGAGGTCATGTTCGCGCCACGATCGCCACGCGGCGGAGCCGGCCGCTGTCATCCATGGTCCAGAACTGGGCGAGCTCGCGGCCGAGCGGCCGAGCGATCGCCGCGAGCAGCCGCGGGGCGGCCTCGTCGAAGCTGTCGGACTCCGCGAGTGCGCGCGCAACGCCGTATTGGACCTGAAGGCGAGCTGCGTCGCGTTCGCGCTCGGTGCGGAGCCGGGCGATCAGCACCGACAACATGCCGCCCACCGCCACCACGACGATGCCGGTCACGTGAGCGCCGCTGCCGAAGCGTCCGATAGGAGGCCGGCCGGGACACGAGAGCGCGAGGGCGAGCAGCGCAATCGCCGCGGTTTGGCGGGCCGTGGCACCTGTCGCCGCGATCAGCGGGCCGGCGACGAGCAGCTCGGCAAGCACCGCGCTGTCGCCGACCGCGGCATCGATGGCAAGCACAACGGCCATCGCAGCCAGGGCAAGCAGAACCGGCCTGCGGCTGAGAGCAGCGTCCCCCGAAGTCAAGTGCGAGCCCAACTTGGGCGAGGATACTGCGCTACAAAGCCCTGAGTGTCGGTTCAAGACACCGATCCGGAGGGGGTCACGCGCGTTCGCGCGGCGAACCCGTCGGCGCTCACTCTCGATGGGACGAACTCGTATGTGGTGGGCCGTTGGGTCGTGGACCCGGGGCCGGCTCTTCCCTCGCACGTCAACGCCATCCGGAATGCCGTGAACGACGGCATTGAGGGAGTCGTGCTGACGCACTCGCATGCTGATCACGCGGAGGCGGCCGAGCTGTTCGATGCGCCCGTTGTGCTGCCGGTCGACGGCCAGGAGGTCGGGCCGTTTCGTGCGCTCGGGACGCCCGGGCACTCAGCCGACAGCGTCTGCCTTCTCTTCGGTGCTGTCTGCTTCACGGGCGACACCGTGCTCGGGGAGGGCAGCGTGTTCATTGCCCCGGGCGAGGGCTCCCTCTCCGCCTACCTCGACTCGCTGCGACGCCTGCGCGAGCTCGACCTGTCGGTGCTGTGTCCCGGGCACGGCCCATACGTCTGGGACCCCGCCGCGAAGCTCGACGAGTACATCGCCCACCGCCTCGACCGCGAGCGCCGGCTCGTGGAGGCCCTGGACTCCGGCCTCCGCACCCGCGACGAGCTGCTCGACGCGGTGTGGTCCGAGGCGCCCGCGGAGCTCCGCCCAGCGGCCGCACTGACACTCGCAGCGCACCTCGAAAAACTCAGTGAAGAGGGCCGGCTGCCCAGCGACGCCGGCTAACCCGGCCGCCAGCCGGGGCGAAACCCCACTCCATCGCACTTACCGTTGTAATGCAACGGAAACGCGGATCGAGTCCGGACGATCGGGCGATCGGGGCGCTCGCGGAGCGCCAGCACGGGGTGGTCAGCCGGGCGCAGCTCTCAGAGCTTGGCCTGGGTGATGGGGCGATTGAGCACCGAATAAGGCTAGGACGGCTGCGGCGAGTCCACCGCGGCGTGTACACAATCGGCCATCGGCTGCTCACCCAGGAAGGGCGCTGGATGGCGGCTGTTCTCGCGTGCGGGCCGCGCGCGGTTCTGAGTCATCGCGCGGCAGCGGCCCTGTGGGGAATGCGCGCTGGTGCGTGGGTGGAGGTCTCCACTCCAAACGGGCGATGCGGACGAGTTGGCATCGAGGTGCACCGCGCGGTCCTGCCAGCCGGACGAGCGCACAACCCACCGAGGAATCCCGACTACGACCGTGCCCAGAACACTCCTCGACCTCAGTGCTGTCGTTCAACGCCACGAAGCACGCAGCGCCCTGCGGAGAGCCGAGCAGCTGCAGGCTCACCGACGCCCTCTCACTGCACGACCTGATCGCGCGCTATGAGCGCCGGCCAGGCCTCAAGGCGATCAAAGCCCTCCTCGAGGAGGCCAACATCGGCGCCAGGATCATCCGCAGCGAGCTCGAGGAGCGCTTCCAGGACTTCCTCATCAGGGCGGGTCTTCCGCTTCCGCAGACCAACGTGGTCATCGAGGGTTACGAGGTCGACTGCGTCTGGCCGGAGCAGCGCGTGATCGTCGAGCTCGACGGCCACGCGACCCACTCGCCCGCGCACGCCTTCGAGCTCGACCGTGCGCGTGATCGTCGGCTCGAGGCGGCCGGCTGGCGCGTGATCCGGATCACGTGGCGGCAGCTGGAGCGGGAGCAGGAGCTCGTCGAGGCGGATCTGCGGCGGCTGCTGCTGCGCGGCTAACCTTCCTCCGCGCATGATCAGCACCAACCAATTCAAGAACGGCGCCCACATCGAGGTCGACGGCACGATCTTCCGGATCATGGACTTCCAGCACGTGAAGCCCGGCAAGGGTGGCGCGTTCGTCCGCACCAAGTTGAAGCGGGTCGATGACGGCGCCTCGATTGACCGGACGTTTCGGGCGGGCGAGAAGTTCCGGCCGGTGCGCACCGAGTCGCGCAAGATGACCTTCCTCTACACGGACGGCACCGAGGCCCACTTCATGGACACCCAGACCTACGATCAGATGGCCGTGCCGGAGGAGTCGGTGGCGGAGTCGCTCAAGTGGGTTCTGCCCAACGAGGAGGTCGAGGTGCTCTACGTGGACGAGTCGCCGACGGACATCCAGGTGCCGAGCGCCGTCGAGCTGGGGGTGGCCGAGACCGAGCCGGGGCTCCGCGGCGACACTGCGAGCGGCGGCGGCGACAAGCCCGCCACGCTGGAATCCGGCGTGGTGGTGCGCGTGCCGCTCTTCGTGAACGTGGGCGACCGGGTCCGCGTGGACACCCGCTCCGGCGAGTACGTCTCGCGCGCGTGAGCCGGCCGTGTCCAGGCGCACCGACCAGCGAAGGGCCGCCGTGGTGGCCCTCTACCAGGCCGACGTGACCGGCCGTTCCGCTCCCGACCTCGTGGAGCGCGGCGCCGCGCCGTTCACCCGCGAGCTGGTGGAGGGCGTGGAGGGCGAGCGGGGCGAGCTGGACGAGTCGATCGCGCGCCACGCCACGGGCTGGTCCCTCGACCGCATCGCGCCGCTCGAGCGCAACATCCTTCGCGTGGCGGTCCACGAGCTGCGCAGCCGCCCGGACATACCGGACGAGGTGGCGATCGACGAGGCCGTGGAGGCGGCGAAGGAGCTCTGCTCGGCGGACGCCCCCGGCTTCGTGAATGGGATCCTGGGCGCTGTCCAGAGGGAGGATGCGGCGTGAGCCGACCGGAGACTTTGACCGCACTTGCCGAGGAGCTCGAGGCCGTGGCGGACAAGCTGCGCGCCGAGGCAGTTGACGCCGACGAGGCCGCCGACCTCGTGGAGCGCTGCGCCGAGATCGCGGCCCGCCTCGGCGCGGAGATCGACTCGCAGGCGCGCGGCGCAACCGAGTCGGAGGGCCAGGAGCGCCTTCTTTGACGTCAACCGAGGCGGCCGCTTACCCGGTCGAGCTGCAGCACAAGGTTGACGAGTACCTCGACGGCCTCCGCTTCGCCGCGGAGCCCGGCACGGCCCGCCTGGAGGAGGCCATGCGCTACTCGCTGCTCGCCGGCGGCAAGCGCATCCGCCCCGTGCTCGCGCTCGCGACCGCCGAGGCGCTCGGCCGCTCCCCCGACGAGGTCCTGCCACTCGCCGCGGCCATCGAGATGATCCACACCTACTCGCTGATCCACGACGACCTTCCGGCGATGGACGACGACGAGCTGCGCCGCGGCCAACCCACCTGTCACGTGGCCTTCGGCGAGGACGTGGCGATCCTGGCGGGCGACGGGCTCTTCGCCGAGGCGCTCCGCCTCGCGCTGGCCGAGCAGCAGGGCGAGCCGGCCAACGTGCTTGCCGCTGTGAGGGAGCTGGTGACCGCCGCCGGCACCCACGGCATGGTCGGCGGGCAGTTCCTCGACGTGGCGGGGGCGATGCGACCCGGGAGCGGCGGTGCCGCGACCTTCCCGCGTCGCGTGCACGAGCTGAAGACCGGCGCGCTGATCGCCGCGTCGGTCGGTTGCATCCTGGCGCTCGAGGGCTTGGACGGACCTGCCACAATCCCGTTCCGGCGCTTCGCGGCCGAGCTTGGCGTGGTCTTCCAGATCGTCGACGACATCCTCGACGTGACGGGGGACGAGGCAGAGCTCGGGAAGCCGCGGGGCTCCGATGAGCGCCACGGAAAGGCGACTTATGTGAGTGTGTTCGGCCTCGACCGGGCACGTGAGCTGGCGAAGGAGACGCACGCATCGGCCAGGGCCGCGCTCGCGGAGGCTGAGGGCGCCACCGGCCGGCTCACACAGATAGCCGACTACATCCTCACCCGCACCACATGACCAAGCTCCTCGACAACATCGACGGCCCGGCCGACCTGAAGGGCCTCGACGACGAGCAGCTCACGCAGGTCGCGCAGGAGGTCCGCGAGCTGATCATCGACACGATCGGTGAGATCGGCGGTCACTTCGGCGCCAACCTCGGCGCCTGCGAGATCGCCGTGGCGATCCACTCGCTGCTCGACTCCCCGCGCGACAAGGTCCTCTGGGACGTGGGCCACCAGGCCTACCCGCACAAGGTCCTCACCGGCCGCCGCGACGAGCTCGACACGATCCGCAAGTACGGCGGGCTCGCTCCCTTCTGCTCGATCCACGAGTCGGAGCACGACATCATGGGCGCGGGGCACGCCTCGACCAGCGTGTCGTACGCGGTCGGCATCAAGGAGGCGATGCGCCGCGGGGTCGCGCCGGACGGCAAGGTCGTCGCGGTGATCGGCGACGGCGCGCTCACCGGCGGCGTCTCGTTCGAGGCGCTGCTGAACGCCGGCGGCATGGACATGCCGATGGTGATCGTGGTGAACGACAACGGCATGTCGATCGCCCCGAACGTCGGCGCGCTCTCACGGCTCTTCAACCGCATGCGCCTCAACCCGAAGCTGTACCACGCGCGTGAGGACGCGGAGGAGACGCTCACGAAGCTGCCCGCGGGCATCGGCAGCAAGATCGAGCGGCTCGGGCCGATCCTGAAGGAGTCGCTGAAGGCCTACTGGGCGCCGGGGCTCTTCTTCGAGGAGCTCGACCTCGCCTACGTCGGCGTGATCGACGGCCACGACGTGAAGGCGCTGCGCAAGGCAATCGGCGAGGCGCTCGCGGCCGACCGCCCCGTCGTGGTGCACTGCAAGACCGTGAAGGGCAAGGGCTTCGTGCCCGCCGAGGAGGGCGGGCTCGAGGGCATGGAGAAGTGGCACGCCGCCAAGCCGGGCTCGATCGTGAACGGCACGGCGGCGCCCAAGAAGAAGCCGGAATCGAAGAGCGGCAAGTTCTCGAAGGCCGCGCCGCCTCAGTACACGACCGTGTTCGGCGAGGCGCTCGTGGAGGAGTGCCGCCGCGACGAGCGCGTGATGGGGATCACCGCGGCGATGAACTCGGGCACCGGCCTGAACCTGCTCCAGAAGGCGCTGCCCGAGCGCTACTACGACGTGGGGATCGCCGAGCAGCACGCGGTCCTGTTCGCGGCCGGGCTGGCGCTCGAGGGAGCGAAGCCGGTGGCGGCGATCTACTCGACCTTCCTCCAGCGCGGCTACGACCAGATCGTCCACGACGTCTGCCTCCAGAAGCTGAACGTGGTCTTCGCGATGGACCGCGCCGGACTGGTCGGCGACGACGGCCCGACCCACCACGGCGCGTTCGACATCTCCTACCTGCGCTGCTTGCCGCACATGGTCCAGATGGCCCCACGCGACGAGGCGGCGCTCGTGAACATGCTCCACACCGCGCTCGCCTACGACGACGGGCCGGTGGCGCTGCGCTACCCGCGCGGCGAGGCCGAGGGCGTGCCGCTGCCGGTGCGCCCAGAGGCGATCGAGATCGGCCGTGGCGAGCTGCTGCGCGAGGGCGAGACCGTCGCCCTGCTCGGCTACGGCTACGGAGTGAGCGTGGCGCTCGGCGCCGCCGAGCGGCTCGCCGCGGATCACGGCGTGGACGCCACCGTGGCGGACGCCCGCTTCGCGAAGCCGCTCGACGCCGAGCTCGTGGAGCGCCTCGCGGCCGACCACGACCTGCTCGTGACCGTGGAGGAGAACGTGCTCGCCGGTGGGTTCGGCTCAGGCGTGGTCGAGCACCTCGCGGATCGCGACCGGCTCGGCGGCACGCGCGTGATGCGCTTCGGGCTCCCCGACCGCTACGTGACCCACGGCAAGCCCGCGCTGCTGCGCGAGGAGGTCGGGCTCACGCCCGAGGCCGTGGCCGAGCGGGTGGCGCAGGCAGTGCTCGAGCCCTCGCTGGCCTAGCGCGCCGCCGCGCCCCGGGCCTACCAGCGCGTGAGCGTGCTGTCCGCCTCGAGCCGCAGCGCAAGCGCCGTGAGCAGGCGGATCGTGGCCTCCACGTCGTCGAGCTGCACCATCTCGACCGGGGAGTGCATGTAGCGCAGCGGGATCGAGACGACGGCCGTGGGGATCCCGCCACGACTGAAGTGAATCGTGTCGGCGTCCGTGTGCGTGGAGGAGCCCGCCGCCTCGGTCGAGCACTCGATCCCCTCTGCGCGGGCCGCCTCGTCGAGCAGATCGTTCAGCGGCCGGCTGAGCACCGCGCCACGGGTGATCACGGGACCGCTTCCGAGCCCGTGCTCGCCGATCTCACCGGGATCCACGCCGGGAGCGTCCGTGGCGTGAGTCACGTCCACCACCACGACCAGATCAGGCTCGACCCCGTAGGCCATCACGCGAGCGCCGTGCGCGCCGATCTCCTCCTGCACCGCGGCCACGCCGGCCACCGGGCCGCCGCCGCCACCGGCCTCCTTCACCCGCCGCGCCACCTCGATCGCCACGTACACGCCGAGGCGGTTGTCGAGCGCGCGCGAGACGAGCCGGTCGTTCGGCAGCTCGAGCGGCTCGGCGGCAAGCAGCACCTGGTCGCCGGGCGAGACCATCGAGCGCGCCTCCTCGCCGTCCTTGGCGCCGATGTCCACGTGCAGGTCCTTCAGCCGCATCGCCTTCTTGCGCTCCTCGGCGTCCGTGAGATGCGGCGGCTTGCGGCCCACCAGCCCCGGCACGATCCCGTCGCGCGTGAACACCTGCACGCGCTGCCCGACGAGCACCTGGGGATCCCAGCCGCCCGACTGCACCACGTGCAGAAAGCCCTTGTCGCTCACGTGGCTCACGAGCAGGGCGATCTCGTCCACATGGCCCACGATCGCCAGCAGCGGATGCTCGGAGCGGCCGCCCACCCGCGCGACGGTCGTGCCGAGCCGGTCCACCGAGACGTCGTCGGCGAACCCCTCGGCGGCCTCGCGCCACACGCGCGCCGGCTCGCTCTCGTGTCCCGGAGGACCGGGAGCGGTGAGCAACTTGAGAAGAAGTTCGGGGGCGGCCATCGCGGAGAGGCTAGCGGCGCTCGACGGTCGGCTCGATGGAAATGTGGGTGGTCAGGCTGTTCGCGATGAAGCAGTGCTCGTGCGCCGTGTGCACGAGCTTTCGAATCCGCTCCTCGCTCGCGTCGCCCGTCACGGTGATCCGCGGCCGCAGGGTGATCTCGGTGATCCGGAGCGGCGCGTCGTCCTCGGGCATCACGCCGAAGGCGTCGTCCTCGTATCCGACCACGTCGATCCGGGCCTTCGCGGCCAGGTGCAGGAAGAACAGCATCTGGCACGAGGAGGCCGACATCACGAGCAGCTGCTCGGGGTTGAGGATGCTGGGATCGCCGTGCGACTCGCCGGTGGTGAGGCGCACCTCCTGCTCGGCCGGAGGGGCCGCGGCCGAGTGGGCGCGGTCGTAGCCATCCCAGCCGAGCCCGGTGGAGCCGCTCCAGCTCAGCCGAGTCTCGTACCTGTGCGTGCCCATCGGTGCAGAATAGAAGCGTGTCCCAGCGGAACGTGGAGCTCGTGCGCGCCAGCTTCGAGGCATTCGGCCGGGGCGACTTCAACTCCGCCTTCGCCGCGTACGACCCCGACGCCGAGTGGTGCACGGCCGAGGACGAGCCCGATTCGCGCACCTACAGGGGCCTGGACGAGCTGCGGGCCTTCGTCGCCCATCTCGCCGATCCCTGGACCAATCGCTTCGGCCCGGCGATCCACTTCGAGGACTTCATCGACTGCGGCGACTGGGTCGTGGCGCCCTGGGCCGGAACCCTGCACGGCCACGGCAGCGGCATCGAGATCGAGGTGTCAGAGACCTACGCCGTGCTCGTCCGCGACGGCAGGATCGTGCGGGTGGACGAGTACCGCACCGTCGAGGAGGCGCTCGACGCCGTGGAGCGTCCCCAGACGTAGAAACGGCCCCGCCGGGAGAGCGGAGCCGTTTCTGAGGGAGGAGTAGTGCGTTGGGGTCTGTTGGAGGAAGTCTTAGGCTGCTCGCGCGCTGTAGCGCGTGATCGAGGTCATCACGAGCGCGGCGACGCCGGCGGCTGCGAACAGCGCCATGGCCTCGAGCTGGCCCGCCACGGCGAAGATGCCGGCGGACAGGATCAGGCCGAGGGCGAGGCCGCGGTCGTAGACCGCCTGGGCGGACATCGGGAGCGAGCCCCGGCCGCCGGGCTCGGTGCCGGCCAGGCCAAGCGCGATCGCCAGCGTGCCGACGAGGACGCCGGTCACGAGCGGCGCGGCGTCGAGCCCCAGTAGGAACGGCGCCGCCGATCAGAGCGCTGCCGGCCACCACCAGAAGGGCGGCGCGCAGAGCGTGTGAGATCACATGCGTTGAACTCATCCCAATCGAGGCTACGCCGACCCCTCCAGGGCTGTGTGAGGTCGGTCACAGATACTCTCCGGCCGTGGCCAAGCGGCGGCTCGACACCCTGCTCGCCGAGCGCGGCCTATTCGAGTCGCGCTCGCGCGCTGCCGCCGCGGTGATCGCCGGCGACGTCCGCGTGGGCGGACGCCCCGCCCGCAAGCCGGGCGAGCTGGTGACCGACGAGGCCGAGCTGGCTGTGACCGAGCCGCCGCCGTTCGTCTCGCGAGGGGGAGTGAAGCTCGCCAACGCGCTCGACGCCCTCGGGATCGACCCGAGCGGCCGGCACGCGCTCGACGTGGGCGCGTCGACTGGCGGCTTCACCGACTGCCTGCTCCAGCGGGGCGCCGCTGCGGTGGTCACGTACGACGTGGCCTATGGCGAACTCAGCTGGCGGCTTCGCAACGACGACCGCGTGACCGTGATCGAGCGCCGCAACGCTCGCTACCTCGAGCGGGATGAGCTCCCCTACGCACCGGACCTGATCGTGGCCGACGTGTCGTTCATCTCGCTGACGAAGGTGCTGCCCGCCGTCGTGGCGGCAGCGGCGCCGCGCTTCGACATGCTCGCGATGATCAAGCCCCAGTTCGAGGTGGGCCGCGAACAGCTTGGCAAGGGCGGCGTGGTGCGCAACCCCGACGACAGGCGCGCGGCGCTGCTCAAGGTGGGCGAGCACGCCACACGGGAGCTGGGCGCTTCGGTCCTCGCCTTCGCCTCCTCCGGGCTTCCGGGGCCGGCCGGGAACCTCGAGACATTCGTCTGGATCGCCGAGCCCGGCCGCGAGGGCGCGCTGGAGGACCTGGAGCCCGCCGCGCGAAGGGCGGAGCCGTGAGCCGCCCGCCCCGCAGCGTCACCGTCTTCAGCCACGCGCGGCCGGAGCAGACCGGCGACGCGCTACGGCGCGCGATCGAGATGGCGCGCGAGGCCGGGGTGGAGGTGAACGTCCCGCAGGAGGAGGTCGACAAGCACGGCATCGAGCCGGCGGACGGCGTCCGCCTCGGCGCCGACCCCGCCGGCGACACCGACCTCGCGGTGGTGCTGGGCGGCGACGGCACCATCCTCAGCACCCTGCGGCTCTACGCAGGGCGGCGCGTGACCGTCTTCGCCGTCAACTTCGGAACGATCGGATTCCTGGCCACGGTGGAGCCGTCGGAGCTCCAGGACGGAATGCGCAAGGCCCTCGCGGGCGAGCTCGACGTGCTCGAGCTCCCGGGCCTGATCGCCTCGACCTCGGACGGCGACGAGCTGGCCATGAACGACATCTCCTTCCACCGTCTCCACACCGGACGGGTCGCGGAGCTTGCATATTCGGTTCAGGGCGAGCAGCTCGGTGAGGTCCGCTGCGACGGCCTCGTGGTCGCCACGCCAGCCGGATCGACCGGATACAACCTCGCCAACGGCGGACCGGTGCTCGCCTGGGGCGTGGAGGGCTACGTGGTCTCGTTCATCGCGCCGCACACGCTCACCGCGCGCGCGCTCGTGGTCGCTCCCGGCGACGTGCTGTCGGTCACGAACCGTTCGCGCGAGGAGGACGTCGAGATGACGACAGACGGCCGCCGGGTCTGCGTGCTCCCGCGCGAGCAGAGCATCTCCGTCCGCTTCGAGGCCGGCTGCGCGCTGCTGGCGCAAACGCCGGGCGCGAGCTTCTACCACCGCCTACGCGAGAAGTTCGGCCGTCTGGCCTACTGACACGGCGCCGGACAGCCAGTCGCAGCTGATCTGATCCGGCTCGACGGCCGGTGAGAACAGGTAGCCCTGTGCGTAGTGGCAGCCGCTGTCGAGCAGGTACTCGCGCTGGGCCTCGGTCTCGACGCCCTCCGCGATCACCTCGAGACCGAATCCCTTGGCGAGGTACATGATCGCGGTCACGAGCATTCGCGCCGTGTCCCCCTCCGGCAGTCCCTGAACGAACGAGCGGTCGATCTTGAGGAAGGTCACGGGGAGCTCGCCGAGCCGCGCGAGCGATGAGTGGCCGGTCCCGAAGTCATCGATTGCAAGCCGGATCCCGAGTGCGCGAAGTGCCGCCAACTCGTCGTTCTGGCCGCGCCGCGGGGTCATCATCGCGGATTCGGTCATCTCGAGCGTGAGTCGCGAGGGCTCACCACCGGCGTTCCTGATCAACCGCCCGATCGCCTCTGCGCCGATCTGCTGGCAGGTGTCCGGCGGGACGTTGATCGACATTGCGTGGTCGTTGCCGGCCGCCTGCCAGATCGCGGCCTGCCGGCTTGCCTCGGCTATCACCCATTCGCTTATCGGTCGGATCAGGCCGGTGCGCTCGGCCAGAGGAATGAACTCGTCCGGGGGGATCATGCCGCGCTCTGGGTCCTCCCAGCGAAGGAGCGCCTCCGCGCCGGTCATGATGCCGGTCCTGAGCTCGACGACGGGCTGGTAGTGGAGCACCAACTCGTCGGCGGCGATCGCCTTGCGCAGGCGCAGGGCGAGCTCGAGCTGTTCCTGGGCGTCCCGCTCGCCGGGGTGGTAGACGCTGGAGGCGTCGCGCCCGGCGGCCTTCGCCTGGTACATGGCGGCGTCGGCATGCTGGAGCAGCGTCTGCGCGTCGTGGGCATCGAAAGGGAACAGGCTGATGCCGACGCTTGCGTGGACGTCGAGCTCCACGCCGCTGACCGAGAGTGGCTGCTGCAGTGCGCGGCGCACGCGCTCCGCCGCCTGCTCGGCGGCTGCCGTGGCCTCGGGGAGCCGTCCCGGAAGGTCTCCCATCAGCAGGAGGAACTCGTCGCCGCCGTCTCGTCCGACGATGTCGTCCGATCGGGTGGCGCCGCGCAGGCGTCCGGCGATGGAGGCGAGCACCTCGTCGCCCGCCTCGTGGCCGAAGCTGTCGTTGACGAGCTTGAAGTCATCGAGGTCGACGTAGAGGACAGCGACGGCGCGCCCGCTCTTGGCTGCGCACGTGAGCGCGTCGTCGAGCTGGCTTCGGAACTGGTCGCGGTTCGGCAGGCCCGTGAGGGGATCGTGATTGGCGCGGTGGATCAGGTCGTGCTCGGCGAGCTTGATGTCGGTGATGTCGAATATCACGCCCTGGGTGAGCGAAGAGTGTCCTTCGCCGCCCGGGAGGATCACCGTTTGGTCCACAACCCAGCGCACGACTCCGTCGGGCGACACGACGCGATACTCGTCGCGGAACGGCCGCCGCGCCTGCTGCGCAGCGTTGTATCCCTGACGAGCGCGCTCGCGATCGTCGGGATGAACGGTCGTCAGCCATGCGTCCGGGCTCGAGAGCCACTTTTCCTGAGTGATTCCGAACAGCTGCTCGATCTGGGGGCTGACGAATTCGCTGGCTCCGGTTTCGAGATCGTCCACATAGGTGATCGCCGGTAGCCGCTCGATCAGCGACTTGTACTGGGCCAGGGTCCCCCGCAACTCGCCGTGGAGCTTGGCGTTCTTCACCGCGCTCCCGGCCATGTCGCAGAGCAGTTCGCAGTACGACACGTCGACCTCGGTGAAGGCACCCTCCTTACGCGCGATCTCCATCGTGCCGATCGCCTGGCCACCCGAGACCAACGGCAGGACCAGGCCCGCGCTCATCCCGTGCTCGCGAAGCCAGCCCTGCTCGGCGGGGTCATCGCCGGGGCGATCGACCTGGGTGCTGAGGGTCCGCAGGTCCTCGAGCACCCGCCGGGTGGCGGGGTACTTGTCGAGTGGCCCGTAGACCTCGCCGGATGGGATCGTCAAGCCGAGGTCTTCGACCTCCAGGTGGGTGAGCGCCACAAGTACGTCACGCTCGCGATCCCAGAGCGTGATCGCGGCTATGACGGCGCCGGTTTCGCGGATCGCCCAGGAGACGAGGTCCTCGGTCAATTCGCGCAGGTCGAGGCTCGACGTCATGCGCCGCGACAACTCGGTCAGGTCATGGAATCTGTCAGTCATGGGGCGCGCGCCCGAAAAGCGCGGCTCTCCCGTGTATCGGCATCCCGCGGGGATCCGGTGAGGACAGTCAGGCGTCAGCGGCTCCGTCGGGCCGCGCTGGTACACCTGAGCGGTGCTGCTCGAGCTGCGCATAGAGAACCTGCTCCTGATCGAGAGGGCGGAGCTGCGGCCGGGCGGCGGGCTCACCGCCATCACGGGCGAGACGGGTGCCGGCAAGACCGTGCTGGCTCACGCGCTCGACCTCCTGCTGGGCGGCAAGCCACGCTCGGGCATCGTCAGGCCGGGTGCTCCGGAGGCGTACGTGGAGGGTGTGTTCGAGCTCCCGGCGGGGCTGCTCGACCATCCCGATCTGGCGGACCTTCGCGAGCGCGTGGGGGAGGAGCTCGAGGAGATCGTGCTGGCCCGGCGGGTCAGCGCCGAGGGCCGCTCGCGCGCCTTCGTGCAGGGTCGCTCCGCCACGGCGGCGGACCTCCAGGCACTCGGCGGAAGGATGGTCGCCTTCTTCGGGCAGCACGAGCACAGGCGGCTCACGCTCGCCTCCGCCCAGCTCGACCTGCTGGACGGCTTCTGCGGGCGCGAGCAGCTGGAGCTGCGCGCGCAACTGGGCGCCGCCCACGCCCGGATGCGAGAGCTGGAGGGGGCGCTGGCCGAGCTGCGCGAGCGCGCCGGAACTCGCGACCGTGACCTCGACCTGCTGGCGTTCGAGATCGAGGAGATCGAGGAGCTCGACCCAGGCGAGGAGGAGAAGGGGTCGCTGGTGGCGGAGCGCTCGCGCCTGCGCCAGCTCGACGGCCTCCTCGCCGCCGCGGGCGCCGGGGCGGAGGCGATTACGCCCAGCGGCGACGAGGCGGGGGTGGCCACGCTGCTCGCGGGGACCGAGAACCTCGCCCAGACCGTGGCGGGCGCCGACGCGGAGCTCGATGCCCTGGCGGAGCGGCTCTCGGCCCTGCGCCTGGAGGCGGAGGATCTCGGCGCGGAGCTGCGGCGCTACGCCGACTCGCTCGAGGCCGAGCCCGGCAGGCTCGACGTCGTCGAGGAGCGCCTCGAGCTGTACGACCGGCTCGAACGCAAGCACGGCGGCAGCGTTGCCGCGGTGCTCGCACACGCGGAGCGCTGCCGTGCCGAGCGGGCGCGCCTCGAGCGCGCGGAGGTCGAGACCGAGCGCGCGGAGGCCGCGCTTGTGAAGGCGCGTGCCGATCGCGATCAGCTCGCCGGCAAGCTTGGAGCCGCACGCCGGAAGGCGGCGCCGAAGCTGGCCGAGCAGGTGCTCGAGGAGCTCTCGTCGCTCGCGATGGAGGGCGCGGCGTTCGACGTGACGCTGGAGCCGCGGGAGGAGATCGGCCCGAGTGGGGCCGAGCGCGTCGAGTTCATGCTGGCGCCCAACCCGGGCGTGCCGGCAGCGCCGATCCGGGACGCGGCATCCGGCGGCGAGCTCTCGCGCGTGATGCTGGCGCTGATGACCGTGGCGGGCACGGGCGAGTCGCGCACGCTCGTGTTCGACGAGGTGGACGCCGGCGTCGGCGGCCAGACCGCCCGGGCGGTGGGCGAGCGCCTGCGCGCGCTCGGCGACACCCGCCAGGTGCTCTGCATCACCCACCTGCCGCAGATCGCGGCGCTGGCGAGCGCGCACTTCCGCATCGAGAAGTCGGCGGAGACCGACACGGCGCTCACGACGGTCGAGGCGCTCGAGGGCGACGGCGTGGTGGCGGAGCTGTGCCGGATGCTCGGCGCGGAGGCCTCCGACACGGCCGCTCGCCGGCACGCCAAGGAACTGCTGGCGGCGGCGTAGGTCATCCGCCGCAGCGATGAGTACACTCGACTTCCCAGAGAGTTAATGCCCCAGAGCCGCCCGGAAACCCGCTTCATCTTCATCACCGGCGGTGTCGTATCCGCTCTTGGGAAGGGCATCGCAGCAGCCTCTCTGGGTCGACTGCTGGTCGCGCGTGGCCTGTCCGTGACGATCCAGAAGTTCGACCCGTACATCAACGTCGATCCCGGGACGATGAGTCCGTTCCAGCACGGCGAGGTGTTCGTCACAGAGGACGGCGCGGAGACCGATCTCGACCTCGGTCACTACGAGCGCTTCACCGACACGAACACGAGCCGCGCCTCCAACGCCACCGCGGGCGCGATCTACAACTCGGTGATCCGGCGCGAGCGCCGCGGCGACTATCTCGGCGGCACGGTCCAGGTGATCCCGCACATCACCGACGAGATCAAGAACCGCATCAAGCTCGTGGCGGAGACCACGGACGTGGACATCGTGATCACCGAGATCGGCGGCACGGTGGGCGACATCGAGTCGCTGCCGTTCCTCGAGGCGCTGCGCCAGTTCCACTCAGAGGTCGGGCGTGACCGCTGCATGTTCGTGCACCTCACGCTCGTGCCGTTCCTCGGGCACGCCGGGCGAGCTCAAGACGAAGCCCACGCAGCACTCGGTCCAGGAGCTGCGCCGCATCGGCATCCAGCCGGACATGGTGATGTGCCGCTCGGAGGAGCAGCTCGGCAAGGAGATCCGCGAGAAGATCGCCCTGTTCGCGAACCTGCCGGTCAGCTCGGTGGTGTCGGCGCGCGACGTCGACTCCATCTACAAGGTGCCGCTGGAGTTCGCCCACGAGGGCGTGGACGAGGCGGTCCTGAGGCACTTCGGCATCGAGCTGCCGCCGCCGGACCTGTCCGATTGGGAGGGGCTCGTCGCCCGTGTCAAGGCGGCCACCGAGCCGGTGCGCATCGCGCTGGTCGGCAAGTACAACCAGCTGGCGGACGCGTACCTGTCCGTGATCGAGGCGCTGAACCACGCGGGCTCACACCACGGAGGGAAGGTGGAGGTCGTCTGGGTCGACAGCGAGCGGCTCACCGACGGCGAGGTCGAGCGCGAGCTCGCCACCTGCGACGGCATCCTGGTGCCCGGAGGCTTCGGCGTACGCGGCATCGAGGGCAAGATCCAGGCCGCGCGCTACGCGCGTGAGAACGACGTGCCGTACCTCGGCATCTGCCTCGGCATGCAGATCGCCGTCGCGGAGTTCGCCCGCCACGTGGCCGGCATGGACGGCGCGAACTCGACCGAGTTCGACCCGGAGACGCCCTATCCCGTGATCGACCTCCTGCCCGAGCAGAAGGAGGTGCGCGACATGGGCGGCACGATGCGCCTGGGCGCCGACCCCGTGAAGCTCCACGACGACACGCGCGCCCGCGAGATCTACGGCGACGCTGTCATCTACGAGCGCCACCGCCACCGCTACGAGGTGAACAACCACCTGCGCAAGCGGCTCGAGCAGGCCGGGCTCGTGTTCAGCGGAACGTCGCCGGACGACCGCCTCGTCGAGGTGATCGAGCTGCCGGACCATCCGTTCTTCGTTGCGTCGCAGTACCACCCCGAGTTCAAGTCGCGCCCGCTGCGCCCGCAGCCGCTCTTCCGCGACTTCGTGGGCACGGCCCTTGAGCACGCACGCGGCCGCACGCCCGAGCCCGACGCGGAGCGCGAGCGCGCGCCCGAGGTCGAGCCGGAAGTGCACGCCGAGTCGCGCTCCTAGTTCACTCCGCGGCCGCGCGGCCGTAGAGTTGGCGGGTGATCTTCCGGCAGTTCGTCCACGACGACCTCGGCTGCGCGAGCTACCTGATCGGCGACGAGCACGCGGGCGTGGCCGCCGTCGTCGATCCGCGCCTCGACATCGACGAATACCTCCGTACCGCCCGCTACCTCGGAGTGCGGATCGAGCACATCCTCGAGACGCACAACCATGCGGATCACGTCTCGGGGCACGGGCGCCTGGCGGCGGCCACCGGGGCCGTCATCCACGTGCACGCTGATGCCGCGCCCGAATACGACCACGAGCCATTCGAGGACGGCTGGGAGCTCGCGCTCGGCCAGCTGATCGTCCGTGCTCTCCACACGCCCGGGCATCGCCCCGAGCACACTGCCTTCGCGCTCGTCGGACACGGCGCGCAGCCCCGAGCCCTGGGCCGTCCTGAGCGGGGACACGCTGTTCGTGGGCGACGTCGCCCGGCCGGATCTCGCGGTGGACAAGGAGGAGGGCGCGCGCGGGATCTTCCACTCCCTGCACGAGCAGCTGCTGCCGCTGCCCGACATGTGCGAGGTCTGGCCCGGGCATCTCGGCGGGTCGATGTGCGGCGGGCCGGGCATGGACCTGAAGATCTCGTCGACGATCGGCTTCGAGCGGGCGAACCAGCCGCTGCTGCAGGTGGCCGACGAGGCCGAGTTCGTGAGGATGACCACCTCGACGCTCGGGCCCCAGCCGCCGAACTTCAAGAACATCGTGGCGATCAATCGCGGGCCGCTGATGATGGAGACCGTGGATGCCCACCCGCTCACGCCGCGACAGGTGCAGCAGGCCGACGCTGACGGCGCGCTGGTGGTGGACGTGCGCACCGACCTCCAGTTCGACGACGCGCACATCCCGCGGGCCATCTGCATAACCGCGCGCCGGGCCGGCTTCGGCTCGAGGCTCGCCTGGCTCGCGGATCCCGACCAGCCGCTCGTACTGGTCGGCCGCGACGACGAGGACGCCTGCGAGGCCGCCGAGCTGGCGGGCGCGGTTGGACTGCGCAACATCGGCGGCTTTCTCGCCGGGGGGATGACCTCGTGGCGAGAGGACAGGCTCGACGTGGACGGCGTGGAGCGGCTCACCGTCACCGGGCTGCACGATCGCTGGGCGGACGGCGACGGCGGGCTGCAGGTGCTCGACGTTCGCGAGCAGGGCGAGTGGGACGCGGGACACATCCCGGGGTCCGTGCACCGGCCCTACCACGACATTCGGGCGCTGCCGGAGGAGGTCGACCCCGACGCATCGGTGGCGGTGATCTGCGCCTCCGGGCAGCGCTCCGCCGTGGGCGCGAGCCTCCTGCAGCGCTTCGGTGTGCGCGATGTGATCCACGTGGTGGATGGCGGCGTGCCGCGCTGGCAGCGGGAGGGCTGGCCCGTCGAGCGGTAGCGTTCGGCGTGTGATCCACGCCGCTTCCACGGAGGAGCGCGAGCGGCTGCTCGCCGACTTCGTCCGCTACTGCGAGATCGAGAGCCCGTCAGGACACGAGCGCGAGATGGCGGACGCGCTGACCGAGGATCTGCGCGGGCTGGGGCTCGAGGTGGAGGAGGACGCGGCCGGCAACCTGCTGGCGCGCATCGCGGGGCCGGAGGGCGCTCCCACTGTCCTCCTCTGCGCTCACATGGACACCGTTCCGCTCGACGGGCCGGTGGAGGTGGTGAGCGAGAACGGCCTGCTCACGAACCGCCACGAGGCGATACTCGGCGCCGACAACAAGGCCGCGATCGCGACGATCATGGGCGCCGCGCGCCGGATCGTGCGCGAGGGGAAGGCCGCGGCTGGTGTGGAGATCCTGTTCACCACCGGCGAGGAGCAGGCCCTGGAGGGCGCCAAGGCCTTCGACGAGTCGCGCCTGAACGCCGACTTCGGCTTTGTCTTCGACCACGCCTCGCCCATTGGCGAGATCGTGCTCGCCTCCCCGACCTACTACTCGATCGAGGCCCGCTTCAGGGGCAAGGCGGCGCACGCAGGCATCCGCCCCGAGGCGGGCCACAACGCGATTGCCGCTGCTGCTCGCGCGATCGCCGCCATGCGGATCGGCCGGCTCGACCCCGAGACGACCGCGAACGTCGGGCGCATCAAGGGCGGGACGGCCGCCAACGTGGTGGCGGAGCGCTGCTTCGTCGAGCTGGAGACCCGCAGCCTCGACGACACCCGCGCCGGCGAGGTGGTGAGCGAGATGGTCGATGCGCTCGCCGCGGCGGCCAGCGACTCCGAGTGCGACATCGAGACCACGGTCGAGCGCCTGTTCCAGAGCTATCGGCTGACCCGCACCACGCCCGCCGTCGAGGTGGCCGCGGCGGCGCTGCGCGACTGCGATGTCGAGCCCGTCTACATCAACACCGGCGGCGGGAGCGACGCGAACGTGTTCATCCAGGGCGGCCTCCACGTCGTGAACCTGGCGAACGGCACCGAGGGCAACCACCAGCCGGACGAGTCGGTGACGGTCGAGGCGCTCGAGAAGATGCTCGACGTGACGCTCGCGCTCGTATCGCAGGCGCCCCGCGTGGCGGCCCAGGGCCAGCTCGTCGACTGATGGAGCGCATCGGCGGCGAGGTCGTCTGGGAGGGTCGCATCGGCAAAGTTCGGGTCGATCGCTTCCGCTACGACGACGGCGAGGAGGCCGAGCGGGAGATCGTGGAGCACCCCGGGTCGGCCGGAGTGGTGGCGCACGACGGCGAGACGCTCTACCTGGTGCGCCAGCCGCGCGAGCCGGTGAACGACCCCGGACTGCTCGAGCTGCCCGCCGGGAAGCTCGACGAGGAGGGCGAGGCCCCACTCGACACGGCGAAGCGCGAGCTTGCGGAGGAGATCGGCAAGGGCGCCCGCACCTGGCAGCACATCACGAGCTTCTACACCTCACCCGGCTTCACCGACGAGGAGTGCCACCTCTTCATCGCCACGAACCTGTACGACGAGGAGGCCGACCCCGACGAGAACGAGCGCATCGAGATCGTGCCGGTGCCGCTCTCGGACCTCGACCGTGTGATCCGCGACTGCCGCGACTCGAAGACGCTGGTGGGCCTGCTCTGGCTGCGGGCCTTTCTGAACCGCTGACGGTCACCTTGCAGCCTGACGCTCTCGTTGCAGCGTCAAGGGATGCCGGCCATGCGCCCGAACCAGCATGCGTGGCCACGATCGAAAAGCCCGCCGTCGAGCGCCGGTTCGAGCACCTGGTGCTCGACTTCCTCGCCTACCTCGAGTTCGAGCGAGGCCTGGCCCGGAACACGCTCGACGCGTACCGCACCGACCTGTTGCAGTACGGGCGCTTCCTGGAGGCGCGCGAGCTGTCGGCCCTCGACGCGACGCCGGCCGATGTCTCGGACTTTCTCGAGAAGCTCGCGGTCGGCAGCGAGGCGAACGGCGACGTGCCCGCCCGCGGCCCCGCGTCGCCCGCCACCATCCACCGCAAGAGCGCCTGCCTGCGCAGCTTCTACCGCCACCTCCGCCGGGACGGCCTGCTCGACACGGATCCCACCGCCACGCTGAGCGCCCCGCGCCGCACGCGCAAGCTGCCCCATGTGCTCACGCGCGGGGAGATCGAGAAGCTGCTCTCCCAGCCGCGCGGCACCGACCCGTCGGCGCTGCGCGATCGGGCGCTCCTCGAGCTGATGTACGCCTGTGGCCTGCGCGCCTCCGAGGCGATCGGGCTCGAGCTGATGGACGTGGACATCGACGAGGGCGTGCTGAGGGCGCGCGGGAAGGGCTCGAAGGAGCGCGTGATACCGATCGGCCAGGCGGCCATCGGCGCGCTTCGTCCCTACCTGGAGCGCGGGCGGCCGGCGCTCGTGAAGGGCTCGCCGGAGCCGCACCTGTTCGTGAACTTCCGCGGCGGCCACCTCACCCGCCAGGGCCTCTACAAGATCGTGCGCCGCCACGCCCTCACGGCCGGGCTGGCCGACCGGATGAGCCCACACACCCTGCGCCACACCTTCGCCACCCACCTGCTCGCGGGCGGCTGCGACCTGCGCTCGGTGCAGGAGATGCTCGGCCACGCCGACGTCTCGACCACCCAGCTCTACACCCACCTCTCGAGCGAGCGCCTGAAGGACGTGTACTTCAAGGCACACCCGCGCGCGACCGCGAGCTGAGCACTCCGCAGCCCCACCTCCGCGCAGGTGGCATGAAATCGTTGCGGATTCCGCTACGTTTCTCTGCCACCTGGCTCCGGCGGCGAGCCCCGCCACCGCCCGCGAACCGCCAGGTGAGTGCTGAGCGTTGCGTATACCGCCCCGTTTGCCCTCACCGGGCCGTGAGCGGTGCCACCGCCGGACGGGCGTTTGGGTGCTCCTGCTAGAACCGGGTGAGTGCCCGAGCTCCCTGAGGTAGAGACGATCCGCCGCCAGCTGGCGCCCGCGCTGGAGGGCAGGCGGCTCAAGCACATCGAGGTGATCGACCCGCGCTGGTCGGACCCGGCGCCGCCCGAGGCGATCGCGGACGCGCTCGACGGGCGGGTTGTCGAGCGGCTCGGGCGCCGCGGCAAGTACCTGGTGATGTCGTTCGAGGACGACGTGCACCTCGTGATGCACCTCCGCATGACCGGAAACCTCCTGCTCACCGACGAGGAGCCGAAGCACACCCGCGTGCGCATGGAGCTCGACGACGGGCAGAAGCTCCTGTTCGTGGACGTCCGCCGCTTCGGCACCGGCGACGTCCTGCTCGGAAGCGACGCGCTGGCGGAGTACTTCGCGTCGCGGCTCGGCGTGGAGCCGCTCAGCCCCGACTTCACCGCCGCGGCCCTGCGCGACCAGGCGCGCGGGCGCAGGCAGCCGGTGAAGGCGTTCCTGCTGAACCAGGAGCGCGTGGCCGGCGTGGGCAACATCTACGCGGACGAGGCGCTGTTCCGGGCGAAGATCCACCCGCTCAGGCCGGTGGGAACGCTGCGGCGACCCCAGATCGAGGCGCTGCGCGACGCGGTGGTCGAGTCCCTGAACGCCGGAATCGACGCCAAGGGCGCCTCGATCGACGACTACCGCCACGTGGACGGCGCGCGCGGCTCCTTCCAGGACCGCTTCCTGGTCCACCTGCGCGAGGGCGAGCCATGCGTCCGCTGCGGCGCCACGATCCAGAAGCTGCGAGCAGCGGGCCGAGGCACCTACGTGTGCCCCCGCTGCCAGCGCCGCCCGCGCGCTAAGCGAGGGTGTGGCGCTTTCCCTGGGCAAATGGCAAGGAAAAGCGCCACACCCAAAGGAAAGGAACTGGCGGCCTAGGCCGCCAGCAGCTCTTCGAGCGTGCCGGCGCGGTCGGCCTCGAGCAGCTCGCGGAAACCGCCGATCGAGCGCTTGCCCACCACGATCTGCGGGAACGTCATCTGCCCTGTCAGCGCGACCAGATCGGCGCGCCCGTCGGGGTCCTTCGCGAGGTTGATCTCGCGGTAGTCGAAGCCGCGGGTCTGCAGCAGCGTCTTCGCCTGCCGGCAAAAGCCGCAGGGCTCGGTTGTGTAGAGCACGACCCCGTTCTCGTCCGCCATTCCGATCAAAGTGTATGTACCGCATGCCCGGCTCTTTTAAGACAGAGGCGATCGTGCTGCGCTCGATCCGTTACGGCGAGGCCGATCGCGTGCTGCACCTCTACACGGCCGACCGCGGCCGCGTGGGCGCCGTTGCCAAGGGGGTGAGGCGGGTGAAATCGCGCCTCGGCGGCCGCCTCGAGCCGCTCAGCCGCGTGCGGCTGGTGATGCACCAGGGCCGCGGCGAGCTCTGCACGATCAGCCAGGCCGACACGGTCCACGCCCACGCGGGCCTGCGCGAGCACCGTGCCTCGCTCGAGCGCGGCGCCCAGGCGTGCGAGGCGGTCCTGAGGCTGCTCGACTCCACCGATCCGAACCCGCCCGCCTACAACCTGCTCTGCAACGAGCTGGCTCTGCTCGACGCCCGGCCGGAGCAGGCCAGCCGGGGCCAGGCGCTCGCCTTCCGCCTGAAGCTGCTGCTGGCGGCCGGCTTCGCCCCCGAGCTGGCCTCCTGCGCGGCCTGCGGCGAGGCGCAGCACCTGGGCGGCTTCTCGCCGAGCGCGGGCGGTGTGGTCTGCGCCGGCTGCGAGGCAGGCTCGTTCCCGCTCGGCGCCGAGGCGCACGCGTTCCTGGTGCAGGCGATCGCCCGTCCGCTGTCCGAGGCGCCCGAGGCGCCCGAGCGGGCGCTCTCCCAGGCCGATCGCGCGATCGCCGAGACGATGGAGTACCACGCGCATGTCCGCCTGAGGCGCGTGGCGTAGATTCCCCGCCGGTGAGCGACAAGCTCGTCTACGAGTTCAGCGAGGGCTCGCGTGACATGCGCGATCTGCTCGGAGGCAAGGGCGCGAACGTCGCCGAGATGACGCGCGTGCTCGGTGCCGAGCGCGTGCCCGCGGGCTTCACGATCACGACCGAGGCCTGCGTCGAGTACATGAAGACCGGCGCGGTGCCGGACGAGGAGATCGCGGCCGCCCTCGAACGGCTCCAGGAGCAGGCGGGGAGGACGCTGGGCGACTCGGCCGACCCGCTGCTGGTGTCGGTGCGGAGCGGTGCACGGGAGTCGATGCCCGGGATGCTCGACACCGTCCTGAACCTCGGCCTCAACGACGAGTCCGTGGAGGGCCTCACGAAGACGACGGACAACGAGCGCTTCGCGTGGGACTCGTACCGGCGCTTCGTGCAGATGTTCGGGAACGTCTGCCGCGGCATCGCGGGCGAGCGCTACGAGGACCTGATCAAGCAGCAGAAGGCCGACGCCGGCGTGAGCGAGGACGTGGAGCTCGACGTCGATCACCTGAGGGCGCTCACGCAGCAGTTCAAGGAGCTCTTCCAGGAGGAGACGGGCGAGCCGTTCCCCCAGGACCCCAAGGAGCAGCTGCGCCAGGCGATCACGGCGGTGTTCGACTCCTGGACCGGGAAGCGCGCGGTGGAGTACCGGCGCATCAACCACATCCCGGACGAGTGGGGCACGGCCGTGAGCGTGCAGCAGATGGTGTTCGGCAACAAGGGCGACAGCTCGTGTTCGGGAGTCGCCTTCTCAAGGGACGAGATCACCGGCGAGCCCACGCCGTCGGGCGACTTTCTGCCGAACGCACAGGGCGAGGACGTGGTGTCGGGCGTGCGCACGCCGCGCGACCTGCACGAGCTGAAGGAGTCGATGCCCGACGCCCACGCCGACCTGATGGAGATCCTGCGCACGCTCGAGAAGCACTACGGCGACATGCAGGACACGGAGTTCACCGTGGAGGAGGGCAGCCTCTACATGCTCCAGACCCGCAACGCCAAGCGGCCGGCGCAGGCGGCGGTGAGGTTCGCGGTGGACGCGGTGGAGGAGGGGTTGCTCGACCGCGCGCAGGCGATCGCGACGATCGACGCGGGCCGGCTCGACGCGCTGCTCCACCCGGGCTTCAGGCGCGACGCCGACTTCGAGATCCTGGCGGAGGGCGTGCCGGCGTCGCCGGGCGCCGCCAAGGGCGCGATCGTCTTCACAGCCGACGACGCCGTGAGCGCCGCCGAGGACGGCCGCGACGTGATCCTCGTGCGCCCCTTCACCGAGGCCGACGACGTGGCCGGCTTCCACGCCGCCAAGGGCATCCTCACCGCCGAGGGCGGCAAGGCGAGCCACGCCGCGCTGGTGGCGCGCGGGATGGGCAAGCCCTGCGTGTCGGGCGCCGCCACGCTCGACATCGACCTGCACGCCAAGACCCTGAGCGTGAACGGCACGAAGCTGAGCGAGGGCGACATGATCGCGATCGACGGCAGCGCCGGGGTCGTGACCGCGGACGACGTGCCGCTCGAGGAGCCCGAGGTATCGGACGAGTTCGAGACCGTGCTGGGTTGGGCGGACGAGCTGCGCACCCTCGGCATCCGCAGCAACGTCGACACGCCGGAGGACGCCCGGC
Source organism: uncultured Thermoleophilaceae bacterium (assembly GCA_963774755.1). GTDB lineage: Bacteria > Actinomycetota > Thermoleophilia > Solirubrobacterales > Thermoleophilaceae > JACVRW01. Next base: position 38,494 of record CAVZGG010000003.1, read on the forward strand.
GCGCTCGCGAGTTCGGTGCCGAGGGGATCGGCCTCTGCCGAACCGAGCACATGTTCATGGCCTCGGACCGCCAGCCGAAGATGCGCGCGATGATCATGGCCGAGACCGAGGAGGAGCGGCGCGCGGCGCTCGACGAGCTGCTGCCGCACCAGCAGGCGGACTTCGAGGGCCTCTTCAAGGAGATGGAGGGGCTTCCGATCACGATCCGGCTGCTCGACCCGCCGCTGCACGAGTTCATGCCGGGCGCCGAGGAGGTGGCCCAGGACGTGGAGCGCGCCCGGATCGAGCAGACCGACAACCTCGAGGACCTCGAGCACACGCTCGACCGGATTCACTCGCTCGCCGAGTCCAACCCGATGCTCGGCACGCGTGGGGTGCGCCTCGGCGTGCTCCACCCCGAGATCTACGAGATGCAGATCCGCGCCATCTTCCGCGCCGCGCTCGCGATCGCCGAGCCGCCGCGGCTCGAGATCATGATTCCGCTCGTGGCCTACGAGCGCGAGCTCGAGCTGATGCGCGGGCTGGTGGAGCGCGTGGCGGGTGAGGAGGACGCGTCACACCTCGACTACTCGGTAGGCACGATGATCGAGCTGCCGCGTGCCTGCTTCGTCGCCGACCGGATCTCCCAGTACGCCGACTTCTTCTCCTTCGGCACAAACGACCTCACACAGACGGCGCTGGGTTTCTCGCGCGATGACGTGGAGGGCAGCTTCCTCAACCGCTACGTGGAGACCAAGATCCTCGACCGCAGCCCGTTCGAGACGATCGATCGCCCAGGCGTGGGCTGGCTCGTGCGGCTGGCTGCGTGGACCGGTCGCGAGGCCAAGCCCGACCTGAAGCTCGGCATCTGCGGCGAGCACGGCGGCGACCCGGAGTCGATCGCGTTCTTCCAGCTGGCCGGGCTCGACTACGTGAGCTGCTCGCCGTATCGCGTCCCGATCGCGCGGGTGGCAGCAGCGCAGGCGAGCATCGAGTCAAGGTAGGGTCCGCCGCTCGTGATGAACGCCACGCGCATGCTCGCGATCCTTGCCTCGGTCACCCTCGCCATGGCGGTTGCCACGGCGACCGCCTTCGGTCACGTGGAGCGCAGCTCCTACTGGCCGGACCCGGCGCCCGACAAGAGCGTGAAGCCGGCGGCGGGCGGCAAGATCCCGAAGGCGCGCACTCTGGCCTCGGCGCTGCGCGCAAAGCCGCCCGGGAAGACGCGCGTGGTCTGCCAGCGGGCGTCGCTGAAGAAGGCGGTGCGCTCGATCAACTCTGCGCGCAAGAAGGGCACCGTCCTGCGCCCCTCGCAGGGGACCAAGAAGCTGACGGCAAAGCAGGCACGCAAGCTGAAGCGCCTCAACCGGGCGTTCTACCGCCGCTGCAAGTTCAAGAGCATCCAGACGGCGATCACCAAGTCGCGCAACAACGACCGCGTCGTGATCATGCCGGGCAAGTACCTCGAGCCGAAGTCGCGCGCGAAGCCCACCGACGATCCGAAGTGCGCGAAGTACAAGGAGGAGTCGGACGACGGCCAGGGAGCCGCGACCTACCGGTACCAGACGAACTGCCCGAACGACCAGAACCTGATCTACCTCCAGGGGCGCGCACTCACCGACGACCCGGTGCCCTTCCCGCCGCGCGAGAACCGCCGTGGCATTCCGGATGAGGGCCCGTGCGTCCGCTGCAACGTCCAGATCGAGGGCACGGGCGCCAAGCCCGAGGACGTCGTGATCGACCTCGCCAAGGACACCAAGGCGAAGCTGCGCGGCCCCTCTGACCCGCTGAAGGAGGTCGGTCTGCGCGTGGATCGCGCCGACGGCACGGTCATCAAGAACATCACCGCGGCCCATGCAGCCGAGCACGGCATCTACATCCATGAGACCGACGGTTACCTCATGACCGAGGTGAAGTTCTTCTACAACAAGGAGTACGGGGGGCTGATGTTCGCCTCGGACCACGGGCTCACACAGCACTGCGAGGGCGTGGGACATGGCGACTCGGCCATCTACCCGGGCGGCGCGCCCGACACGGGCGAGCAGACCATGGAGTCGAAGCCGCGCGTGAACAACACGATCACGCGCTGCGACATCCATCACAACACGCTCGGCTACTCGGGGACGATGGGGAACGCGACGCGCGTCGTGAACAACGACTTCTACGACAACGGCACCGCCATCGCCACGGACTCGTTCTACGCGGGCGGCCACCCGGGCTACCCGCAGGACGGCGCCACGTTCGAGAACAACCGCATCTACTCGAACAACTTCAACAGCTACGTGGCGGGTTCCGACGTGGAGCCGAAGGTGCCGGTCCCGGTGGGCGTGGGCATCTTCGTCGCCGGCGGCAACGGCAACCAGATCCGCGGGAACCGGATCTGGGACAACTGGCGCCGCGGGACGATGCTCATCAACGTGCCGGACTCGTTCTCAGGGAGCTCGGGCGTTAACTCGGTGTCGCACCGCAACCGTTACCACGACAACGTGATGGGGCTGGCGCCGAACGGCAGCAAGATGCCGAACGGCGTCGACTTCTGGTGGGACGAGGCGCCCGCCCAGGAGGACAACTGCTGGTTCAACAACGGCACGGTTACCACGGACCCGCCCGACCCGCTGATGCCGTCGAACTGCGACAACACGAGCGCGGGCGTGACCTATACGGCCAAGTTCAACGGCGAGCTGGTTCCGTGCGCCGGCGCGATCGCGGGCGGCGGCGGCTACGACCCGACCACCTGCCCGTGGTTCCGAACACCGGAGAAGCCCCCGCAGGACGGTGGCGGTGGGATGGGACTGCCGGTGCGGGCCTCGGGAGCGCCGAAGGTCGCGCTCCTGGCGCCCGACTGCCGCCTGGTGGGCTCGACGCTGTCGTGCAACGGGCTGCTCGACCGGCCCTAGTCGCGGCGGCGACGATCCTGCTGGCCGGATGCGGCGGCGAGCCCGCCGCACCACAGCCGTTCAGCGCGAAGCTCCAGACCGCCACGTGCACGGACTGGCGCGAATCCTCGCCGCAGCAGAGGCAGTCCGCGGTCGATCAGCTCGAAAGGACCGTGGCCGGGCCGCGCAAGGAGGGGAACACGCTTCCGGACGAGCTGGCGTACACGACGCTCGATGCTCGATGTAAGCCGGATTTTGCGAGGGGGTTCCTCCTCTACGAGCTCTATATCCGTGCCGCAGGCTTCGAATCGGGCTCCCCCAACTGACACAATCGATCGAGCATGGCCCAGCTCGCCCGAACCTCGTTCAGGGAGCGGATGGAGCGGCTCGAGGAGTCGCTCTCTCCGCTCGCGACCCGCTCCTATCCGGCCGTGCGCGAGGAGCCCGAGCCGGACTCGGACCATCGCACCCCTTTCCAGCGCGATCGCGACCGGATCGTGCATTCCAAGTCGTTCCGGCGCCTGAAGCACAAGACCCAGGTGTTCATCGCTCCCGAGGGCGACCACTACCGGACGCGGCTCACGCACACGCTCGAGGCGTGCGGGATCGCCCGCAACGTGGCGCGCGCGCTGGGACTCAACGAGGACCTCACAGAGGCGATCGGCCTCGGTCACGACCTCGGCCATCCGCCCTTCGGACACACGGGCGAGACGGTGCTCGACTCGTGCATGCGCGAGCGCTGGGGGAGCGGTTTCCGCCACAACGAGCATTCACTTCGTGTGGTCGAGAAGATCGAACGGCTGAACCTCACCGCGCCGGTGCGCGACGGCATCCTGCACCACACCGGGCCGGACCCGCCCGACACGCTCGAGGGGCGGATCGTGCGGCTCGTGGACCGGGTGGCGTACATCAACCACGACATCGACGACGCGATCCGCGCCGGCGTGCTGCGCTTCGAGGACCTGCCGCCCGCCGAGATCGAGCTGCTGGGCTCCACGGGCCCCGACCGCATCGAGACGCTGGTGCAGGACCTGCTGCGCCACTCCGAGGAGTCGGCCGACATCGTCCAGGGCGAGGAGGTGGGCGCGGCGATGCTGCGCCTGCGCGAGTTCATGTTCGAGCGCGTGTACCTCGGCGCGGCCGCGCAGCGCGAGCGCCCGCGCATCGAGCGCATGTTGCGGGCCCTGTTCGCGCACTACGCGGACGAGCTCGATGACGAGCAGCAGGTGGTTGACTGGCTGGCCGGCATGACGGACCGCTACGCGATCCGCGAATTCGAGAACCTGTCGGTTCCGCAGGGCTTCTGATGGCGCTGTTCACAAAGGACACGATCGACCGCGTGCGCGAGGCCGTGGACATGGTCCAGCTGGTGGGCCAGAAGACGGACCTGCGGCGGGTGGGTACGCGCTGGAGCGGGCTCTGCCCGTTCCACGACGAGCGCACGCCGTCGTTCTCGGTGAATCCCGAGGAGAAGCTCTACTACTGCTTCGGATGCGGCGAGGGGGGCGACGCCTTCAAGTTCGTCCAGCAGACCGAGGCGCTCGACTTCCAGGAGGCCGTGGAGCTGCTGGCCGAGCAGTCGGGCGTGCGGGTGGAGCGGGAGGCCGACGATCCACGCGCGGAGGAGCGGCGCCGCCGGCGCGAGCGTCTGCACTCCCTGCTCGAGCGAGCGAGCCGCTTCTACTCCTCCTACCTGCGCGAATCGACCGAGGCGGCCCCGGCGCGCGAGTACCTGGCCTCACGCGGCCTGTCCGACGAGGTGCTCGCCGAGTTCCGCGTGGGCTACTCGCCGAGCGCGTGGGACCGAATGATCGTGGGCGCCCGGCAGAGCGGCTTCAGCGAGGAGGAGCTCGTGGCGGCCGGGTTGGCGCAGCGCGGCAAGAACGGCGGGCTGTACGACCGCTTCAGGGGGCGGATCATGTTCCCGCTGGCGGACTCGCGCGGGAAGGTGCTCGGCTTCGGTGCGCGGCAGATGGGGGAGGGGCGCGGGCCGAAGTACCTGAACACCTCCGAAAACGACCTCTACCACAAGGGCCGCCAGCTCTTCGGCATCGACGTGGCGCGCAAAGAAGCGATGCGCACCGCTCGTTTCGTGGTCGTGGAGGGTTACACGGACGTGCTTGCGCTTCACCAGGCCGGGATTCGCGAGGCGGTGGCCATCATGGGCACCGCACTCACGCAGGAGCAGCTCGCCGAGCTGGCGAAGGTGGGCGACGGCAACCGCCGCGGCCTCGTTTACCTTGCTCTCGACGCGGATCGGGCCGGGCGGGACGCCATGTTGCGCGCCTCCCGGCTCGCGGAGGATCGAGGCATTGATTTGCGCGTGGTTGAGATGCCGGAGGGCACAGATCCAGCGGACCTCGTAACTCAGGAGGGGTCCGAGGCGTTCGGAGAACGAATGGATCGTGCCGTACCAATGATCGAGTTTCAGGTGAGGCGGGTACTTGCCGATGCAGATCTCGACACGCCTGCAGGCAGGGATAAGGCATTAGGGGAGGCGCGCGAGCTGATCTCAGCAGTACCCGAACGGACCGCAACACGCGATGCGCTCGTCCGCGAAGCCGCGGACCGGCTCGACGTTCCCGTGGACCATGTGCTGGCGCCGGCAGCCCGCGTGCCTGCGGCGCGACCGGATGAGCCGACCCAGGCGTCGCCCGGGGAGCTGTCGCTGCGCTGGGAGCGCGAGTTCCTGATCAGGTGCCTCTCGAGCGCGGATCTCGGACACGACTTCCTCGGCAAGCCCGACGACGAGCAGTTCTCCTCGGAGCTCACCCGCCGCGCCCGCGCGCACTTCGTCAGCGAGTTCGACGACCCGGTCGCCACCGTGGCGCAGGACGACCCGCGCCTTGCCGCGCTGGTCACCGATCTAGCCTTCGCGGCGCAGGAGCGGCCCCCCACGGACGAGCGCACGCTTGAATTCAGTCTTCTGCAGCTCGAGCTTCGGCGTATTCAGCGGGAGATAAGGCGTGCCGCCCAGGACGGCGAGCTCGGACGGCAGAGCGAGCTGGCCGCTGCGGAGCAGTCCGTGCGCAAGGAGATGGGATCAATTTCAATAGGACAGACGGCATGACGGAACGCGTGCTGAACGGCAACGGCAACGGCGACGAGGCAGAGGAGCCCCGCGAGCTCGGGACCCCGGCCACCCCCGCCGGCGAAGCCGAGGATCAGGAAGAGCCGACCGCCGCCGACCTCTACGACGAGGGCGGCGTAGTCACCGCCGGCCTGGTGGTGGCGCCCCCGGAGCACGGCGCCGAGGACGCGGTCCGCCTCTACCTGCGCTCGATCGGCAGGGTGCCACTGCTCACCCGTGAGGACGAGGTGCGCCTCGCCAAGCGGATCGAGATGAACGACATGGCCGCGAAGAACTCGCTGATCGAGGCGAACCTGCGGCTGGTGGTCTCGATCGCCAAGCGCTACACCGGACGCGGCCTGACGCTGCTGGATCTGATCCAGGAGGGCAACCTCGGCCTGATCCGGGCGGTGGAGAAGTTCGACTGGCGGCGCGGCTTCAAGTTCTCGACCTATGCCACCTGGTGGATCCGCCAGGCGATCACACGCGCCCTGGCCGACCAGTCGCGCACCATCCGCATCCCGGTCCACATGGTGGAGCGGATGAACCGCGTGGCGCGCGCGAAGCGGTCGCTGATCCAGAAGCACAACCGCGAGCCCACGCCGGAGGAGATCGGCGAGCTGGTGGAGATGCCGGCCAAGAAGGTCGAGGAGATCCTGAAGCTGGGGCAGGAGCCGGTTTCGCTGGAGGCTCCCGTGGGCGGCGAGGAGGGCGATGCCTCCCTCGGCGACTTCATCGAGGACTCCGCAACCGACCGCCCGCTCGAGATCGTGGCCAACCGGATCCGCGACGCGGACCTCCTGAAGGTGCTCGACTCACTCGGCTGGCGAGAGCGCAAGGTGATCGAGCTCCGCTACGGCCTCGGCGACGAGGGCCCGATGACCCTCGAGGACATCGGCCACGAGGTCGGAGTCACCCGCGAACGAGTGCGCCAGATCGAGTCAAAGACACTGGCGATGCTGAAGAGCTCAGGCGGCGCAGACCGCCTCGCAGGAACCGCCGACGAGGCCTGACGCAACCGCGCCGAGCGCTATGCTCGGCAACGCCGTTCCCCGGTGATGTAACGGCAACATGACTGACTGTTAATCAGTTCTTGGTGGTTCGAATCCACCCCGGGGAGCCTCAAGGACGCGGACCCCGCCTTCGACCTCGGCGTGGCAGTTCCCACATAGGAGCACGCACTTTCGTGCCTCCTCCCGTGCCTGCTCGATCCCGCGGCTGAGCCCGCGTGCGGAGAGCCCAAAGGATTTCTGTGCAGCATCGAGATGATGGAAGTGCAGTGCGGCCGGCAGGCGGTCGTAGCCGCATGCCGCACAGCAGCCGCCGGCCTCCTCAACCAAGATGCGCTTGATCCGCCGGCGGCGATCGGCGACCCGCTCCTGGTTGCACAGAACACACCGGTAAGTCCCGCGAGTGTCCAGCCGGAAGACCGCCCGCCCATGCCGCGAGCAGACCCGCATGACCTCGCGCGGAGCGGTGGCGGGGTCAACCCGTGTGCGGCGCGCGTCACGCCGCGCGATTTTCCAGCGCCGGAGCCAATAGCGGATCGTTGCGATCGATCGGTCCAGAGTCGCCGCGATCTCTTTCAGCGTCGCACCCTCTCCAGCGAGCGGCTCGAGCGTGGCTCGGTCAGGTGCTCCGCGCGGGGCGTACTTGGACACGAACACATGTTCGTGCGTGTGCCGGACGGACCCTCTGGCCAGCGCGAGTGTGGAGCGGCGCATGGCTTGAACTCGTCCCAGAACGTAAACGAGACGCGAACTTCGCGCTTTGAAGTCCGCTCCAGTCAACCGAAGTTGACCTTCTCCGGGGCGAGCCTTACAACTTCATGGCTTCGCTCTTTGCGCTCCGTCCGCGTCTCGAGAATGAGTAGACCAGCGGGCGCTGTCTGCGTCAAGCGGGTCCAACGCAATCACTCCGCTCTTTGCGAATTTTTGTGCGATTCGGCGAGCGCTTCGACCGCGTCGGCGCCCGCGCGAGCGCCGTCGTTGCGGGCCGCCCAGTCGCGCAGCTCCTCGGCACGGCGCCGGAAGCGGGGCTTCCCGAGCAGGCGGCGCACCGCCAGCCGCACGCCCACCGGCGTCGTGAAGCGGCGCGGCAGCGACACGCCCGCGCCCGCCCAGCGGATGCGGGCCGCGTTCTCGGCCATGTCGCCGGCGTGGGGGCATGCCACCACCGGCGCGCCGCTCGCCAGCGCTCGCGCGAGCGTCCCGTGGCCGGCGTGGCAGACGACCGCGTCGCATAGCGGCATCGTGCGCGCGTAGGACACCCAGTCGACGAGGCGGGCGTTCGCCGGCACGTCGAGCGGCTCAGACGGCTCCCTCCGGTTCGTCGTGGCCAGTACGCGCAGCGGCTCGTCCGCCAGCCCCTCGAGGGCGGCCCTCACGAGCCGGTGCTCCGGGTCCTGGGACGTGCTTGGCGCCACCAGCACCAGCGGCGCATCCCCGGGCGGCAGCTCCACGTCGCCGAACGGCTGCTCCCAGAGGAGCGGGCCCGTGACCCTGATCCCGGGCCAGCCGGCGGCGCGCGGGTACTCGAGCTGGGGGAACGTCGCGACGATCGCGAGCTCGCGCGAGATCCCGCCGTGCACCTCGGCGAGCGGCGCCAGGCCCACACGCTCGCGCGCCCCGTTCAGCTCCACACGTCCCTGCTCCTCGCCCGTCATCACCATCGGCCGCACGAGCTCCCACATGCGCCGCCCCACGGGGCTGCGCGGGTAGACCGCGCCGACGGAGTAGATCGGGAACCCCGGCTCGCCGGTGGGCAGCACGTGGGGGATCAGGGTGGCCCAGGGCCGGCCCTCCGCCTGGGCGGCCAGCGAGCCCGCCACCGTGATGATGTCCGCCACCACCACCTCGGGATCGAACGAGCGGATCAGCTCGCGCGTGGAGCCGGACGCCTTCACCGCCGCGGCGTAGGGCTTCAGCGGCACCTCGCGGGTCGGAAACACCTGGTACTCCGGCGCCGCCGCAAAGCGCATTCCCTCGCGCTCCACGTGCTCCTCCCAGCGCGACCACGTCTCGAGCGTGACCTCGTGCCCACGCCGCGCGAGCTCGGCTCCCAGGGCGATTGCCGGAAACGCGTGTCCGGGATCCCCGAACGCGGCGAGCAGGAAGCGGCGGCTCAGAGCATCTCCGCCAACTCGCGGACCATGCGCCGGCGCTCGCCCGTGTCGAACGAGACCGGCGAGACGATCAGCGTGCCGACGCCCGCGTCGCGATACACCTCGAGCCGGTCGCGCACCTTGTCGCGCGGCCCCACCAGTGTGATCGTGTCGATCAACTCGGCGGGCACGGCCGCGGCGGCCTCGTCCTTCTTCCCATCCAGATAGAGGTCCTGGATCTCGCTGGCCGCGTCCTCGAACCCGTAGCGCTGCACGAGCGAGTTGTAGAAGTTGCGCTCCCGCGAGCCCATGCCGCCCACGTACAGGGCGATGAAGTGGCGCATCTGGTCGCGCGCGCGGTCCACGTCGTCGTCGATCGCCACGTTCACGGCGGGGGCGATGTCGAAGTCCGCCCCGAGCGTCCTGCCGGCCCGCGCCGCGCCCTCCTCGAGCAGCTCGCGCGACCCGTCCACATGCTCGGGGGAGAAGAAGATCGGCAGCCAGCCGTCGGCGATCTCGCCGGTGAGCTGCGTGTTCTTCGGCCCGATCGAGGCGATGTAGATCGGGATCCGCTCCTGCACCGGCGCGATCGTGAGCTTCAGCGCCTTGCCGGGCCCGTCGGGAAGCGGCAGCTGGTAGGTCTCGCCGTCGTACTCGAGCCGCTCGCGCGCGAGCGTCTTGCGCAGGATCTCCACGTACTCGCGCGTGCGCCCGAGCTGCTTGCCGAAGCGCTGCCCGTGCCAGCCCTCGGCCACCTGCGGCCCGGAGGTGCCGATCCCGAGCAGCATCCGCCCGCCGGAGAGCTGGTCGAGCGTGGCCGCGGTCATGGCGGTCATCGCCGGCGAGCGGCCCGGCATCTGGAAGATCGCCGAGCCGATCCTGATGCGCTCCGTCTGCGCGGCCAGCCAAGCGAGCACGGTGGCGGCGTCGGACCCGTAGGCCTCCGCGGCCCAGACCGAGTCGAAGCCCGCGCTCTCGGCCTCCTTGACCAGCTCGAGCTGGTCGGCGGCGCCCATTCCGAGGCCCCAGTAGCCGACGTTCAGGCCGAGCCGCATTGCAAATGTCCTATCGCAGGTTGCAAGTTTTGCCTCTTATTGCCGATCCTATGTAAGAGGCCATGAGACGCCGCCCCGCCAGAGACCTCCGCACCGCCATCGATTGCCTTCCGCTCGAGACGCGCAAGGCGATGCTGACGGGCGTCGAGGCGAACAGGATCATCGTCGGTGCGTACACGGACCGGAAGGGCGGCGTGTGCCCGATGCTCGCCGCTCATCGCAACGGCGGGCGCACCAGCCTCGCGAGCTTCGCCCACGCCTGGGACCGCTACACCGGCGCCCGCGGACGTCCGCGGCCGGCCAGCGATCGCGAGCTGCACACGCTTACCGCGATGCTCGAGGCGAGCATCGCCCTGGACGAGCTGCCGGAGCTTCAGGAGGTGGCGCGCGAGGCGCAGAAGCGGCGGCTGCCGCGCCTCTTCCACCGCTTCGACGAGTACGAGCGCGCGGTGGCCGAGCTCGGCGTGATCAGAGCTCTGAATCCCCAGGACGAACGAACTGCACCTCAGGCACCACGCAGTTTCTCGATGTCCTGAGCAGGAACCGGATCGCCTCGGCGATGTCCTCCGGCTGAATCATCTCGTCCTTCGGCACCTCGCCCTCGACCCAGTCGGTCATCGGCGTGGCCACGAAGCCGGGGCATAGTGCGGTGACCTGCACGCCGTCCTTGGCCAGCTCCTTGTGGAGCGCCTGGCTCAGCCCGACCACGCCGAACTTCGTGGCCGAATAGGCCGCGAGCCAGCCCTGGCCGTGCTTTCCGGCGTACGAGGCGGTGTTCGTCATCAGCGCCTTGCCGTGCTCCGCGCCGGCCTCCTTCAGCATCGGGATCGCCTCGCGCGCCAGTAGGTAGACCGCGCGGAGGTTCACGTCGAGCTGGAGATCGAGCTTCTTCGTCTCCGCGTCGGCCACCGCGCCGCCGATTCCGATCCCGGCGTTGTTGACGAGCACGTCGAGCCGCCCGCAGCGCTCGCGGTGCGCGGCCACCAGCTTGGAGATCTCCTGCTCGTCCGCCATGTTGGCCGGCACGGCCTCCACGTCGAACCCCTCGCCCCGCAGCTCCTGCGCCGCCGCCTCGAGCTTGTCCGGGCGCCGGGCCGAGATTGTCAGCCGGTAGCCGTCCTCACCCAGCGCCCGGGCGATCGCAAGCCCGATCCCGCTGGATCCTCCAGTGATGAGTGCCGCGCGGTCCATAGCGCGGGCACTCTATTTCAACTCTCTACTCTTCCCCGCCCGTGAGTCCCCGAAGGATCCCTCTGGCCGCTCTGCTCGTCTGCGCCCTGCTCGCCGGTTGCGGCGGAGGCGACTCATCCTCCGACGATCAGCAGGCGCCGCCCGCCGCGAAGGCGACAGGACTTTCCGAAGCCGGACGGCAAGTCCCTCGCCGAGCTGTTGAAGGAGACCGGTGGGAACGGCCCCGTGCTGGCGCCCTCGGGCCTGGAGCTCCGCACCGGGAAGCACCGCTTCGGGTTCGCTCTCTTCAGCCGCTCGCGCGAGCAGATCACCGACGCGAGCGTGGCCATCTACACGGCGCCGGCGGGCGGCGGGCCCGCGCAGGGGCCGTACCTGGCGCGCTGGGAGTCGCTCGCGGTGAGGCCTCAGTTCCAGAGCCGCCAGACAGCCTCGGACCCCGACTCCGCCAAGTCGATCTACACGGCCGAGATCCCGTTCGATGCGCCCGGCAACTACGAGCTTGCTCGGCATCGCACGCGTCGGCGGCAAGCTCGTGCCGGCCACGACTACCTCGCCCGGCGTCGTGGTGAAGAAGGAGTCCGCCGATCCGATCCCCGCGGTGGGAACGCGCCCGCCGCGCATCCACACGCCCACGGTGGCCGAGGTGGGCGGCGACGTCGCCTCGATCGACACCCGCCTTCCGCCGTCCTCGATGCACGAGGCCGACTTCGCCGACGTGCTCGGCAAGAAGCCAGTGGTCCTGCTGTTCGCAACGCCTCAGCTCTGCCAGAGCCGCGTGTGCGGGCCGGTGGTGGACGTGGCCGAGCAGGTCAAGGCCAGTGGCGGCGACGACGTCGAGTTCATCCACATGGAGATCTTCCGCAACAACCGGATCGACGAGGGAGTGCGGCCGCAGATGGCCGCGTTCCACCTCCAGACAGAGCCCTGGCTGTTCGTGTTCGACCGCTCCGGCAAGGTGGCCGCGCGGATCGAGGGCGCCTTCAGCGAGCGCGAGCTCGACCAGGCGATCTCGAAGGCGACCGGCTAGCGGCGCCGGGCGGGCTTCTTCTTCGGCCGCTTGACGACGACCTTCTTGCTGTAGGCCTTCTGCGGCCCGCCGCTCGCGGCGGCGACGCTGAGCCGGAGCGTCATCGCGACCTTCTTCTTCTTGCGCAGCGCCTTCTTCAGCTGCTTCTTGTTCTTCTTGCTCAGCTTCAGCCGGATGCGCGCAACCTTGTTGGGAGCGGGCAGCGTGGCCGTCTTGCGCCGCGTCATCACGCTCTTGCGCTTCGCCTTCGGCAGCTGGGCGTATGCCATGACCGTGCAGGCGCGGTCGCACGTGGCCATCACGTCGAGCACGCCCTTCTTCAGCACCTTCTTGGAGACGACTCGGAAGGTGAACGTCGGAGCCTCGGTGCCGCTCGGGCCGGTACCACCGCCGCCGCCTCCGCCACCGCCGCCACCACCGCCGCCCGGATCCGGCGCGGTGGCGTGCCACGAGTAGCGCACGGACAGGGCCGAGCCGGCGTAGGCGTTGTCGCCGCCCGTGGGGCTCGGCGGAGCGCCGCCGTCGGGTAGCGAGGCCGTGAAGCGGTAGGTGCGCGCCTCGCCGGGGGCGATGCCGCCAAGCGAGCTGGTCTGAAGAGACGCGAGCTGACCCGCGAAGACGGGAATGAGGTTGCCGCCGGTGATGTCCTGAACGTCGAGATGGACCGCGTTTGAGAGCAGGCCGCCGTTGGCGCCGGGCTGGTCCAGGACGTCGAGCTGCTGGAGGCCGAGGTCGCCGGCGAGCGTGCCGGTGTTCGACAGCTGCACGGTGCCGGTCACGGAGCGGCCGGGCGCAAGGCCCTGAGCCTGGAAGATCGCCTGCCCGTCACGCGAGTTCGTGATCTGGAACGTGCCGCTCGCCTGGCTGATCACCGCGCTGGGGTGCGCGCGCACCCGAGAGTTGGCCGCAACGGCGCAGCCGCAGACGGCCACGATTGCAGCAAGGGTCATCAACCTGGATAGCGGTCGCGAGTACATCAGCCGTACTGGTGATATATCGGCCGTCCGGAGCCGGAAATGAGCGCCGTTTAGCGCCTCGCGCGCCGTCTGGACGAATAGGCTGAAACCCCGAAGGGCCGGTAGCTCAGTTGGTTAGAGCAGCGGACTCATAATCCGTCGGTCCCTGGTTCGAATCCAGGCCGGCCCACTACAAGACGCCCCCGTTACCCGAGCAGTGAACGTGGAAGTTCTGGAACTGCGTGGTCGTCTCGCCGTTCGCGTTGATCGTGGTGTGCAGGACCGTCTGGATCTGGAAGTTCTCTCCAGAAGCGCGGCTCACGACGTTCATCATCACTTCGAGTGTGGTGATGTTGGCTCCGTCGACGCGCGCATTGAAGATGCTCTGGCTGATGTTGTTGACGTTGTAGAGGGTGCCGCTGGGCACGCCGATGCCCGTGAGCTTCTGGCTGTTGAGGTGGCCGTGGTCGTGCTGGCGCTCGGCGTCCTCCACGAACTCGCCCTGCAGCTGCGGACCGGTTGAGGCTCAAGGGCATTGGGATCTCTTTCGTTTATATTCAGCGTGGCGGCCGAGGACTGACAGCTCGAGCGCTCGACCCGTAACCCTGATCGGCGATTCCGCCAGCTTCCGTCGCGAGCACGAGCGCGAGCGCGCCCAGTAGCTCCGCTCTCGGTCCCAGGACGCCCGGGACTATGTCCAGGTGGCGTAACGTGGCAGGGATGGCGTGCCGGTGGACCTGCTCGCGCAGCGGATCCAGCAGCACGTCGCCAGCCGCGCTCAGCTGGCCCCCGACAACGATCAGCTCGGGGTTGAGCAGGTCGCACAGAGTGGCCACGGCCGTACCGATGTAGCGGCCGGCGTCGGCGAGTACCCGGCGCGCGGGCGGAGTCGCCGGCCGCGGCCGCATCCAGCAATTGCCGCAATCGTCATGTTCGGGCGACGCGCATTCACGGGCAAGCTGCCGATGACGTGGCCGCGAACGCTCGCTCAGGAGCCGATCAACGTCGGCGACGCCAACTATGACCCGCTCTACCAGTTCGGATACGGCCTGAGGACTAGCCGGTAGGGTAAGGGTCGAAAAACGGACCGACCTTCGGGGCAACGCATGACTTGGAACCACCCGACCGGGTACAACCCACGCGGGGGATCGGCTTCCCGGATGCAACCTCTGCGGTGAATTCCCTGGGTTTCCGGTCCCCCGCTTAAGTGTGGGTGGTCCAGCGCAACCACAGTAAGGGCGACCCCCTCATATCGCCAGCTATTCAAAGAGGGCCTCTTCTCCGAAAGCGAGCCCTGTCGCCATACGTTGTTTGACTGGGGCGGTGTGCGTCCACCGACGTGATCGGATCGTCGCAGCACAAAGGACTTTCCCGGGCTATCGCGCCGCTTGGACTGTTAAGCGCCGCCCCCCACTCGAATCGCTCGGCGGCGCTCCACGAAGCGGCGCTGTTTCATCTGCTTGCCGCACTCCTCCATCGAGCACCAGCGCCGGCTGTGGTTGCGGCTTGGTCGAGGAAGAGCCAGCGGCAGTTGCCAGACCTTCAGGTGCTCCAGCGGGCCGGTCGTGAGCAGCTCAACTGTGAACCCGCTCGCCGTCGTCATCGCAAGCCAGTGCGCCGCCAGCCACGCCCGCTCGGCGCTCCCGCGCGCACCGGCGCGTCGAGGATAGGCTCGGGCCGAGCGACCAGAACTAGCGAGGAGAGGCCCCAATGCACGCCGCCGTCCGCAGGTACCGAGTGAGAGACATCGACGCCCTGGTCTCGAAGATCGAGGACGAATTCGCCGACCGGGTGAAGGAGATCGACGGCTTCGTCGGCTACTACGTGATCGACGGGGACGACGGAACCGCGGCGTCGGTGACCGTGGGGGAGACGGCCCAGGCGGTGGCCGAGTCCACGAGGCTCGCGGGCGATTGGGTGCGCGAGAGCGCCTCGGAGCTCGTCGAGGGCAGCCCCGAGGTCACGGTCGGCAAGGTGCGGGTGCGCGCGGAGCGCGAAGCCAGCTAGACCGGCCGCGACAGGGCGTGCGCCGGCAGCGGCTCCAGGTCGTTCACGAACCCAGGTCGCGCCTCCACCCGCGCCAGCCACGCTTCGACCCGCGCGTGCTGCCCGACGTCGACCTCAGCATCGCCGGCGCAGTGCACGTAGGCGTACAGGGCGATGTCGGCGATCGAGTAGTCGTCGCTCGCCACGAACTCGCGGCCGTCGGATAGCCCGCGGTCAAGGGCCGCCACCGCGTCGCGGCCACGCGTCTTTCGGTTCTCGTACACCTCGGGCATCTCCCTGTCGCGACCCGACAGGTGCAGGAAGCGGGCGTAGGCCAGCTCGGCCTCGATGCGGTTCTGCTCGAAGAACAGCCACTCGTAGACGCGTGTCCGCGCGAGCTGATCAGTTGGGAGGTATGGCGTGCCCGTCGCGAGGTGCAGGAGGATCGCGTTCGACTCGGCGATGGTCTCGCCCGAATCGAGCTCCAGGACGGGCACGCGCCCGTCCGGATTGCGCGCGAAGTGCTCAGGCGTGCGGGTCTCGCCCTTGAAGAGGTCCACCTGCACGCGCTCGTACGGCAGCTCCAGGTGGCGCAGCAGAATCCGGGGCTTCATGCAGTTCCCCGACGCGGGGTGGTCGTACAGGATCACGTGCGCAACCTAGCCTGTGACGCGTGCGCGTACGAATAGTCCTGCTTATGGCAGCCATCGCGGTGGCGCTGCCCGCGTCCGCAGCCGCCGTGGAGGTGGCGCCTGGCGTGCAGTGGACCTCGATCGTGCGCGAGGCGGGGCCCGAGCGGATCAACGTGCTCGAGCTGGACCCGGGGGTCGTGCGCGGCG
>CAVZGG010000004.1:0-9737 GCA_963774755.1 uncultured Thermoleophilaceae bacterium
ATCAACTGCAGCAGTAACGGGCTCCGGCTCGCGGTGCCGCACGTTATTCATCACATAGCTGAAGAAAGTGCGGCAGGGCCGGATACCTGAGTGGAGCCAGCCGGATTCGAACCGGCGGCCTTCGCGTTGCAAACGCGACGCTCTACCAACTGAGCTATGGCCCCGTACGTTGGAATGGTAGGGCGGCTCAAGGTGTTTCGGTGGTTGCCGTTCATGGATACGGGCAATCCGAGCGAGCCATGACTGACGAAGCCACGGAGGAGCGGACGGACGAGGCCGACGACGAGTCGGCCGCCGGGCCGGCCGTTCCGCAGGAGGGTGAGGCCGGACCGCACGCCGGTGAGGGGCACGGCGAGCCCGACAAGTCCGCGAAGAAGACCGAGGACGCCCCGGCGCCGAGCCGCGCGGAGGTCTCGAACTACGAGATCGTCGAGCACTGGTTCGGGGTCGCGGCCGAGCGTCTCGAGCTTCCCGACGACATTGGCGCGGTGCTCCGGTCCTCGTACCGGGAGGTTCAGGTCCAGGTGCCGGTGAGGCTCGGCGACGGCAAGGTACACGTCTTCTCCGGCTACCGCGTTCAGCACAACGGCGCGCGCGGGCCCTACAAGGGCGGGATCCGGTTCCACCCCGAGGTGGACCTCGACGAGGTGCGCGCACTCGCGGAGCTGATGACGTGGAAGACGGCCATCGTGAACCTGCCCTACGGAGGCGCGAAGGGCGGCGTGAACGTCGATCCGAGCAAGCTCGAGAAGAACGAGCTTCAGACCGTTTCGCGCTCGTTCATGGACAAGATCGAGAAGGTGCTCGGCCCCACGCGCGACATCCCCGCGCCTGACGTCGGGACGAACGCTCAGGTGATGGCGTGGCTGATGGACGAGTACGGGAAGCTCCACGGGCACACGCCGGCGTGCGTGACCGGCAAGCCGATCGCCCTCGAGGGCTCCTACGGACGCGAGGCCGCCACCGGTCGCGGCGTGGTGCTGATGTTCCAGGAGACCGCCAAGGAGATCGGCCTCGATCCGGCCGAGGCGCGCTTCGTCGTGCAGGGATTCGGCAACGTCGGGTCGTGGGCCGCGCGGCTGATGCAGGAGCTCGGCGCCACCATGGTGGGCGTCTCAGACGCCAGCGGCGCGATCGCGGCCGAAGGGGGCATCGAAGCCGAGAAGCTCGCGGAGCACGTGCGCGAGGGTGGCAATGTGGCCGACTTCGACGGCAACACAGACGAGATCGACTCCGACGATCTGCTGGCCGTCGAGTGCGACGTCTTCATCCCCGCCGCGCTCGGCGGAATGATCCACAAGGACAACGCCGAGCGGATGAACTGCCGCATGATGGTCGAGGGAGCCAATAGTCCGACGACGCCCTCCGCTGACTCGATCCTCAACGACAAGGGCGTGACGATCGTGCCCGACGTGCTGGCGAACGCGGGCGGCGTGGTGGTCTCCTACTTCGAGTGGGTCCAGAACCTCCAGCACTTCCGCTGGACGGAGGACCAGGTGAACGAGCGCCTCGGCGAGATCATGCGACGGGCCTTCCAAGAGGTGGCGGACAGGGCGAAGAAAAACGACACTCCGATGCGGCCCGCCGCCTACGAGCTGGGCATCGAGCGAGTTGTCGAGGCGGCGTCCACCCGCGGATACATCTAGTACCTCCGTCCAGTTCTACAGACAACTGTCGAGCGACCCAAAATCGCTATCCAGGTCGGGTCTCCGAATGCCGAGAAACTGAATACGACGGCATGGAGGGTTCCGTCGAACTAGCGGCACGGGACGCCGCTGAGTTGCACCAAGCGGGGGGTCGCCGGGGCGGGCGGCTCCCCGCCGCAACTTTCTCTCGCACCTAGTCGAAGTCGAAGTCGCGCGGCGGCTTCTGCTCGAACCAGAGCCGGTCGTGCTCCGGCGTCTCCTGGAGAAAGTCGGGCGTGTCCTCAAGTACGTCGAGCTCCTCGTCCTCGGGATCCGATGTCGGGAGGGGCTCGTCCTGGGAGTCGCCGTCCTCGTGAGCCTCGTCCTCGGGCAGTTCGTCGTCCTCAAGCGCCGGGAAGCCGTGCGGCTCGGTGTCGCCGAGCGCCGAGTGCGAGTCTGGCTCGGGCGAAGCCTCGTGGGGGTCAGGCTCGGGCGAGGGCGGTGTCTCCATCGCGGGCGGCTCGGGAGGCGACTCAGCCGCGGGCGGCTCGGGAGGCGACTTCTCCCACCCGGTCGGCTCGTGAGGCGGCTCCGCCGCGGGCGGCTCGGCCGGCTCGGCCGGCTCATGGTCGGCCAGCTCGGTCGGGGGCGGCTCCATGCCCGTGTGGGCTTCGGCCTCCGGCGGCTCCTCCGGGAACGACTCTGCGGTGGGCGCCTCGGTGGGCAGGACCTCGGCCGCAGCGGGCTCGGCCTGCTCAAGCGGTTGCTCGCTCGGTGCGGGCGGCTCCACGATCGCCGTCTCGTCGTCCGCTACGGCGGGCGCTTGCGCTACCGGAGCATCGCGAGGCTCGCCGTCGAAGAGCGACGCGTCGTCCCCGGCCTCGGCCGCGATTTCGCCATCCTCGGGCTGCTGCGCCACCTCGCGCCGGGCGGGACCGAGCGCCTCTTCCTGCTGGCGCTCGACCTCCTCCTCGGGCACTCCGTGCCTGCGCTTCAGCTCGAGATGCTCGCGGATGGCATCGTCGAGTATGCCCATCGCGCGGAACCTTATCGAGGCCGGGAGGATGGCTCAGGCACGAGCGCCAGAGCGCGTTCCACGCGGTTCTTGCCGGTCCGCTTCGCCCGGTAGAGCGCGGTGTCGGCGGCCGCGATCAGGCTCTTGCGGTCGGCTGCGGTGTCCGGGACCGAGGCCACGCCGAAGCTCGCCGTCACGCCGAGCGAGCCTCCGCCGCGCACCCGCGGCACCCGGAGAGCCTCGACGCCCTCCCTCATGCGCTCCGCGAGCAGCGCCGCTCCCTCAGCGTCAGTCTGCGGCAGCACCACGGCCAGCTCCTCTCCGCCGTACCGGGCCGGGGCGTCGAGATCGCGAGAAATGCCGCGCAGCACGCCCGCCACCTGCGCCAGGACCTCGTCGCCCTGCTGGTGGCCGTAGGTGTCATTCACCCGCTTGAAGTCGTCGATGTCCATCATCACGAGGCCGAGCGGGGTCTCGAAGCGCCGGCTGCGCTCGAGCTCGCGGTCGAGGATCGAGGTGAAGGCACGCATGTTCGCGAGACCGGTGAGGTCGTCCGTGACCGCCTGACGCTCCACCGTCTCGTGGAGGCTCGCGTTCTCGATCGAGACCACGGCCTGCCCGGCGAGGTACTCGAGCAGCTCCTCCTCCTCGCGCGTGAACGGCTCCCCGTTGCGCGCGATAGAGATCGCGCCCAGATACTCCGGCCCATCCACAAGGGAACGCAGCCCGATCGACAGCGCATGGGCACCGCCCGCGTGCGCGGACAGGGCACGCCGCGTTCGCTCAGTGCTCTCGTCACCCTCGAGGGCGCCCAGCAGCTCCGCGCCAACGTCCGCCCGAACCGTGAAGACGTGGCGTTCCGCCGCCTCGATCACCCGCTCCAGGACACCCGCGATCGAGCCGACGTCGTAGCGCACGAACGCACCGCGCGCGAGCGGCAGCGCCCGTCCCACCTCCGCCTCGCAGGCGTCCACCGCCTGGCGCACGGCTAGAGCGACCACCCCGTGGCGATCGAGACCGGTGGCGAGGGCATCGCCCACCCGCCGGATCGTCTCCTCGAGCTCAGGTCGCTTGCGCTCGACCTCCTCGATCTTGGCCTCGAGCTGCTCCGACATGTCGTTGAACTCGCGGCCGAGCTGCGCGAACTCGTCGTTGCCCTCCACCGGGACGAGCTGGCGGAAGTCCCCTCGCGAAAGCCGCCGTGCGGCAGCGAGGAAGGTGGCGATCTGGCCGGTGAGTGACCGGCTCACGAAGGTGGCGGAGGCCACCGCCAGCAGCACGAACAGCGCGAGGAAGCCGGCGATCAGAAGACGGTTGTCCGCGATGTGCTCCGAGAACGGGGCCGCGGGACGCAGGATCGCGAGCTCGAGGGGGCCGCCCCTCGGCTCGTCCAGCGAAACCACGCGCCCGCGGTATTCGCGGCCGTCCACGTCGATGTCGGCGGCCTCCTCCGGTGGCGGCAGCTCGACGCCTGCTGCGCCCCTCACCGTGGAGGCGAGCGGGCGGCCGTTCCGATAGACCGCCGCGCCAAGCTCGGTGAGCCGCTCGACGCGACCCACCAGCGCCGTCGCGTCCGTGACCGAGACCGTGAGGATGGCTGACGCTCCGCCACCGCCCGTCACGAGCTCGGATCCGGTTCGGGCCACGGCCGTGTCGCTCCCGGCACTGATGAGGCCCCGTCCGGATGTCGACCACAGCTCGATCGCGACCACCGGACCTCGCACGAGCTCCCGCATGCGTCGCTCAGCCGCGCCGGTGCGGCCGCGCACGATCGCCCGCTGCAGACGCGCATCCGCAGCCACTCTCATCAGGGCCGGACGCGCTGCCGCCACCCCGTCGCGATGAACCGCAAGGGCCGTCCGTGCGGCGGTGCCGATGCCCGCGTCGGCCTTGCCGGTCTCGGTGCGCGCGGTGAGCGCGAAAAGAACGATGCCGAGCGCGACCATCGGCACGATCACGATGAGCGCGAAGAACAGCCTAAGACGACCTCTAAAACTCATGCCGCACGTACCCCGACCCACAGGCTACCGCCGTAATTCGCCTACTTGAGGCGCTGCAGCGCCGCTACCATGGATCCGCCACGGGGCTATAGCTCAGTTGGGAGAGCGCCTGGATCGCACCCAGGAGGCCGCCGGTTCGAGTCCGGCTAGCTCCATTCCGGGGACGTGGAAGCTGGCGTCGCGAGGCTCCTGCTTTCCCGCGAAAGCAGGAGCCCGATCCGTTGGGGGCGCGACTTAGCCGGCGGGCTTGAGCGAGACGACCGGGATCTCCCGGCTCGTGAAGCTCTGGTACTCCTCGTACGGGGGGTAGAGCTCGACGAGCCGCGGCCACAGACGGGCGCGGTCTTCGGCGTTCGCCAGTCTCGGCCTGACCCGCCGACGCTGACCTCCCACCTCGACCTCGGTCTCGGACATGGCCATCAGGTTGTGAAACCAAGCGGGGTGCGTGTCGGTCCCGCCCTTCGAGCCGACCACGACGACATCGGCGCCGTCCTCGAGATACATGAGCGGCGTTTCACGCGCCTGCCCGCTCCTGCGCCCGCGATGGTGCAGGACAAGCACCGGGACTCCCATCAACTTGCCGCCGAAGCGCCCGCGGGTCAGGTGCACCAGCCGCACCTGCAAGCGGCCGAAAGCGTTGAACAGCGTCCAGAACGGCGACGACGCCGGGGGAGGAGGCTTGGCCACCAGCCGATCCTAACGCGGCCCTCGGCACCGCCGGCTCACGCCTGCAGCTCATTCATCGGAGGCGCTTCGGAGTCCAACGCCCCCCTGCTGCTTCTGCCTCAAAGCGGTAGCGCCGTCACCGGGTGCTCACTCGCCGCCCGGGCTACTCCTCCTCGCGCATTGCGCAAGCGACGATGTTGGAAACTCCGTCCTCTCCGGACTTGACGGTCGCCGACGCGGTGCCTTCCACTGCGTCCACGGAGTCGCGCCGCGTCGCGCTCCCGCTGGTGCTCCGCTGGGAGTGTCAGGCGGCTGCCACTCGCGAGCGTCGCCAGCAGGTCAAGCGATGGGCTCGGCGCGGCGGGCGTTTCAGCGCGGCAAATACCGCAAGTGCAGTAAGGCGGGGTGATGGCGAGATTCGTAATCCCCAGTTAGGGTGGCCCGTGATCGGGACTCTCGCTGGCGGAGAGACCTCCTCAACTGGCTTTGGGAAGGATCCCTACTGCGAAGGATCGCGCTGGCTATCTGCCTCCTCGCCCTTCCGCTGGCGTCCGCCGTGGGTGGCGGTGCCCTGGCGCAGACTGCTCCCCTTAGCTGCGGCGACACGATCACGGTCGACATGACGCTCGACCGCGACCTCTCGAACTGCCCGAACAACGGCATCGTGATCGGCGCGGACGGCATCACGCTCGACCTGGGCGGCCACACCATTTCCGGTGACGGCAAGCCCGTCAGGCGATGCCCGCGCCGGCAGATTTGCGACGTCGGTGTTGCCAACGACGGGCACGATGGCGTCACGGTGCGAAACGGCTCGGTGGGGCAATTCGCAAGCGGCGTACTCGTCGGTCGGGCACGCGAGAACCGCGTGCTGGACATCTCCTCGTCTCAAAACACGTTCTTCGGCTTCGTGGTCTTCAGGTCGGCGGAAATCCTGGTCCGCGACAGCTCGGGAAGCCGCAACATCGCTCCCGACGGCGATGGGATGGGGTTGTTCGAGTCGCATGACGTTCGGATCGTCGATAACTCATTCGTGCGGAACCCGGGGCCCGGCATCCACGTCCAAGCTTCCACCGACAACTTGATCAAGGGAAACCTGATCTCGCACTCCTCGCCCGGGCTCCTGCTCGGGGGGAAAGGAGGGCGGACCGGGCGGACCGCAACCAGGTACGAGGGAACCGCTTCGTTGGAAACGCAGCCGGCGTCCTGCTCGGCCGGGGCAACCGAAACGTGATCGCCCGCAACCGCCTCTCGCGAGACGGAGACGGCATCGCGATCGAGAACGCACGCGCCAACCTGGTTGCGCTCAACGTCATTCTCGACGCTCGAAAGAACGGCATCTACCTCGGACTCAACGAGCCTCCGATCGGCGGCGCCGACAACGTCGTTCGCCGAAATGTGGTCAGGAGGAGCGGCGGGGATGGGTTCGTTGTCAGAAGCACGGACCACCACAGCCTCCTGGCAGGGAATCTCGCAAGGCAGTCGGGAGACGACGGCTTCGACGTCGAGAGCAGCTCGACGAAACTCGCCAGGAACCGGGCCGTAGGCAACGACGACCTCGGGATCGAGGCCGTGTTCGGCGTCATCGACCGCGGTGGCAACCGCGCGAGCGGGAACGGAGATCCGCGCCAGTGCGTGAACGTGAGATGCCGATAGCCGCGGCGGCCGCGATCGCAACGGGCGAGAAGCATTTGCGTGGCCATGCCCTCCTGGTGCCGGCGGTTGCATAGGCAGAGCATGGGTGCTCTGACCGGCCGCGCCCCGCTCCCTCTCAAGCCTTCGCTTTCCGCAATCGCCTGTTAGCGACGGCCTCGAGCGGCGAGGCGGCGAGTGTCGCTATGCGCGAAAAGCAGTGTCCGAGCCGCACGACGCACTAGCGCATGCGCTCCCAGCGAGACGAATGGGCACTGGACCGCCTCCGGTCCCCAAATCGAACGTAATCCACGGTAATCCGCGGCTATCTGCGCGGCTTGGCGAACTCGGTGGAGAATCGCGAGGAGAATGAAACTGCGCCCGCCACCAAGGTGACCGGGCCGCGCGGTTACGCGAGCTGCGGGCCGACGATCTCGAAGCGTGCTCCATGACCCGTCGAGGCCGCGCCAATGAGCTGAACAGTCGTCGACAGTCCTCGTTTGGAGTACTCCAAACCGGTAGTGTGGGATTGAGCAGGGCTTCCCTCCGCCGCTGAGTGGCACTGGAAGGCGGCCATTCAGTCCTCACACGGAGGTTTTTGCATGTCTCAACCGGGGCGGTTGGCGCTACGGGTCCTTGGAGCCACGGCGGTGTTGTTCGGCCTGATGGCTCCAGCGAGCTTCGGACAGGCGGTCAGCCTCTCGGGAGAGACCTTCGAAACCGTCCCCGGCCTGGGACAACAGACCACCTACGGGCCCTTCGTCTGTAACAAGACCGGCACGACCGTCATCCCGTTCCAGACGCAGGGATCCGCGTTCGGACCCTACTCCGGCACCTTCACCGAGTCCGGCACCATCACCGTAGGGCCGCAGACGGATTTGATCTTCGACTCGCGCGGCACCGGCGCCATCCTCGAGTTTCAGGCGAGCTTCTCGATCACTAGCCAGTTTCCGACCGGCACCGCGACCGGCACCAAGCAGCTCGCCCCAACGGCGCCCGGCGGAGGAAGCCTCGAGGCACTCGGCCGCTGCGATCCCGACGGCTCATCGCCGCCGGACACCGACCTGTTCGCGATCGTCAGCAACCCGCACCTGGTCTACGACGCCCAGATCAACGCAATCACCGGGTCACGTACCGACAGCGGCACGAGCGGAGTAATGACCCAGTCGGTGACGAACCTGGGCTCGCCGACCACGTTCCAGGAGGCCTTCACCTCCACCGAGCCGGTCCCGCCGGAATGCGAGGACGGCAACAACGGGAACGGAGTCGGGAAGGGGCATCCGAAGAAGAACAACGACAACGACGACAACGAGCACTGCCAGTAGGGCGCGTCAGTCGATCAGGCCGAGCTTCAGCGCCCGGGCAACCGCGGCGGTGCGGTTCGGCACCCCGAGCTTCCCGTGGAGGTTCGAGAAGTGGGTCTTCACGGTCGCGGGACTGACCACGAGCTGCTCGGCGATCTCCGGTCCGCTGCGTCCGTGCGCCGCCAACGTCAGTACCTCGAGCTCGCGCGGCGTCAGGACTACGGGCGGATCATGGAGCTCGTCGCCGGGCAGTTCCAGCTCGTCCTCAGGCCAGGTCGCCGGTGCGAACGCTCCCGCATGGAGCCCGGGTAGGGCGTCGGCGACGGCAGAATAGACAACCTCGAGCGGGCCTCCTGGAGGGTCGGCCACATGGCTCCCCATGACGCTCCCCTCTGCGAGCAACCTGCTCCACGCGTCCTCCATCACGTTGGAGAACTCCGGATGGGTGAGGTCGTCCACCGCGCGGGAGCGCAGCTCCTCGAGGCTTAGTCGAAACGCCAGCCTCGCGGGTCGATTGGCGTCGACGTAGCGCCGCTGCCCGTCCACGAGCACCATCGGTACCGGACTGTGGTCGAACACCTTCCGCAATCGGTCCTGGGCACCACCCGCGTTACGGGCTCGAGCAGCCGCAATGCGAACGCTCCGGGGCACATGAATAGCCTGTGTCATGTGACAGTGTCAATGGTACTAATCCATGACATAGTTGCAGCAGGAACTGGGCAGGGGGCAGTGGTGACCGCGAAGGCGCTCGACGACACCAGCGGTATCAGCACTCGACTACGAGCGGCGCGCGAGCGTCTCGGGTGGACGAGAGAGGAGCTCGCGTTCCACTCTGGAATCAGCTGGTCGGCCATCGCCCAGGTCGAGTCCGGGCGCCGCAGGAACGTGCGGCCCAGCACCCTCTCCAAGCTGTCCGACGCCCTGGGCGTGACGATCGACTACCTCGTCAACGGGAATCTCGCGCCGACCCCGATGCTGGAGCATTCCGCGTACTTCTATAGCGACGACGACTTGTTCAAGGCGACGATGGGCTCGTTCATCGCCGCCGGCCTCGAGCGCTCGGAGGCGGTGATCGCCGTGACCACCGCCGGAAACGTCGAGCTCCTGCGCGAGCACCTCGGCAAGGACGCACGCGGCGTCAAGTTCGTGGAGTCCACAGACTGGCTGACCACACCCGACGCCGCGCTCGAGTCATTCATGTCCTTCGGCGACCGCAAGCTGCGGGGCGGGGCGCCCTGGGTTCGCTTCGTCACGGAACCGATCTGGAAGACAAGGTCGGAGCCCGAGGTGCGCCTCTGGACCAGATTCGAGTCGCTCCTGAACGTGCTCTTCGCAGCCTCGCCCGTGACCATGGTGTGTCCCTACGACGAGCGCTCAGCAGCGCACGACATCGTGACCAACGCGCACCTCACGCATCCGGACATCGTCGACGACGCCGGGATCTCACCGAATACCGGCTACAACGGGCCGGGACGCTTCGCTCTCGACCCGTAGACCC
>CAVZGG010000005.1:0-378089 GCA_963774755.1 uncultured Thermoleophilaceae bacterium
AATTTGCTCAAAACTGCGTTATAGTCGCGGCGCGGCCTCGGCCGCGGCTCGTTAGGCCCCCACTCGACGGAGGATATGTATGAGCGACGGCGTCACCGTTGACGCATCGGCCCCCTTGACGTTTGGCGGAGACGTCAACACCGTCCTCCAGAGTCCGAGAACGGTCCCGCCGCCCAAGACGCTCGAGGAGGCTCGCAACCAGCCCGGCCGGCGCGAGCAGATCGAGGGGATCGTCAAGCAGATCGAGTCGCAGGGCATCAAGTACGTCTTCTTCCAGCAGGTCTCCGTCACCGGCCGCGTGATGGGCAAGGGCGTCGTCGCCTCCTTCTTCCCGCAGGTCGCCGAGAAGGGCTACCAGCTCGTCTACGGCGCCACCGCCAACCTCTTCACCGACCGCGCCGGCGACTACATCGGCTTCGGTCCCGAGGAGTCCGAGCTCGCGGCGATCGCGGACCTCTCCACCTTCGCCCAGCTCCCGTGGGACCCGCGAGTGGCGCGCGTGTTCTGTGACTGCTACGACACCGAAACCGGGGAGCTGCTCGACGCCGACCCGCGCCAGAACCTCAAGCGCGTGGTCGCGGAGTTCGAGGAGGAGCTCGGCTACAGCTTCCTGATCGGCATCGAGCCCGAGATGATGTGGCTCAAGAAGGGCGAGGACGGCTCCGCGCCCGAGGGCGTGACCAAGCCCTACTGCTACCACATCCACCAGTTCGAGGAACTGCGTCCGGTGCTCCTCGACGTCGTGGAATACGGCCAGGCGCTCGGCCTCGACATGTCCTACGGCGACCACGAGGACGCCCCCGGCCAGCTCGAGCTGAACTTCCGCTTCGACCGCCCCGTCAAGACGGCCGACAACATCACCACCTACCGGCAGATCTGCGCCGCGGTGGGCCGCAAGCACGGCCTCCTCCCGACCTTCATGCCGAAGCCGTTCACGGGCGTGAGCGCCAACGGGCACCACCACCACTTCACGCTCATCGACGACGAGGGCAACAACGTCTTCCACGACAAGAGCGGGCCGGCGGAGCTGTCGGACACAGCCCGTCACTTCCTGGGAGGGATGCTGGAGCACTTCGGCGCGCTGATGTGCGTCGGGAACCCGACGGTGAACTCCTACTGCCGCATGTGGGACTTCGGCTTCTGGGCCCCCGTCTACAAGAACTGGGGCTGGCAGAACCGCACCTGCACCGTCCGCGTGGCGAGCGGCGGCCGCTTCGAGTACCGCGGCGTCGACTCGAGCTCCAACCCGTACCTCACGATCCCGGCGCTGCTGTATGCCGGGCTCGACGGCATCCGCAACAAGATCGATCCGGGCGAGCCGCAGGCGAGGAACACCTACGACATCCTCGCCGAGCAGGCGGAGAACGGCAGCAAGCCGAGCGAGAAGCTGGAGCGCGTGCCCGACTCCCTCGGCGCGGCACTCGAGGCGCTCGACGCGGACGACCTGATCAAGAGCGCGATGCCGGGTCGCCTCTACGACGTGTTCAAGCACTACAAGCGCGACGAGTGGGAGCGCTACCTCGCCGCGGTCACGGACTGGGAGAGGGACGAGTACCTGGAGGTCCTGCCCTAGAGATGTGCGGGATCGCCGGCATCATCTACCGCGACGGCGGTGGCGAGCGGCACGTCGGCCGCGACATGACGGCGATGCTCCAGGCCATGAAGCACCGCGGCCCGGACTCCACCGGGTACGCGCTCTACCGCCCCGCCGGCGACGGCTACGTGATGCACGTGAAGCTCGCCGAGTCGAACGG
Organism: uncultured Thermoleophilaceae bacterium; assembly: GCA_963774755.1. GTDB lineage: Bacteria > Actinomycetota > Thermoleophilia > Solirubrobacterales > Thermoleophilaceae > JACVRW01. The sequence goes on from CAVZGG010000005.1 coordinate 1,755, forward strand.
TCATCACGACTTCGACCTCGCCGAGAGGCATCGCCGCCAGCGCAGCGACGTGGAGGCGCGAATGCGCTCGCTCGGCGCCGACATCGCCGACATCCAGGGCCCGTCCGAGCACGCGATGACGCTCACCTTCGGCTTCGAGGGTGACCTCAAGGAGCTCGCCGACTACGTGGAGGACGTGCGCGGCACCGAGGTGCTGAGCCTCGGCAAGACGCTCGAGATCGTGAAGGACCTCGGCGACGCCGAGACCGTGTCCCACGACTACGGCCTCGACAAGTTCATCGGCACCCACGCCATCGGCCACGCGCGCATGGCCACCGAGTCCGACGTGGACATCGCCAACGCCCACCCGTACTGGGCCTACCCGTTCCCGGACGTGGCCGTGGTGCACAACGGGCAGCTCACGAACTACCACCAGTGGAAGCGGCGCCTGGAACGAGCCGGCCACCGCTTCCAGTCCGAGTGCGACTCCGAGATCATCGCCGTCTACCTCGCCGAGCGCATGGCGCAGGGCGACTCGCTCGAGGAGTCGATGCAGCGCAGCCTGTCGCGAGCTCGACGGCGTCTTCACCTACATCTGCGTGACGGAGGACGCGCTCGGCGTGGCCAAGGACGAGCTCGGCGCCAAGCCGCTGGTGCTCTACGAGTCCGACGACATCGTGGCCCTCGCGAGCGAGGAGATCGCCATCCGCAAGGTGGTGGACCGCGAGATCGAGACCTACGACCCGTACGAGGGCGCGGTGATGGTGTGGACCCGGTAGCCACGAACGGCGGCGAGGCCGAGGTCCTCATGGACCCGCGCGGCCTCGTCGAGCTCGACGAGACGGTTCCGAACATCGCGGAGATCGACGGCGACAGGGCGCAGTTCGACGCCAAGGAGCTCACGACGCGCAAGATCAACGCGGAGCTGCGACGGCTCGTCTACGAGCTGGGGATCAAGGAAGTCACGATCCTGAACCCGAGCGCGCGGCACAGCCTCGGCACGGGCATCCTCACGCGCTGCAAGATCACCTTCGAAGGCAGTCTCGGCTACTTCGGCGTCGGCCTGATCGACGGCCCCGAGGTCCAGATCAACGGACGCGTGGGCTGGTCGGTGGCCGAGAACATGATGTCCGGAGTGGTCGTAATCGAATCGAATGCCGGATCGTTGGCGGGCGCCGCCCTGAGGGGTGGGGACCTCGTTGTGAAAGGCCAGGTCGGCGCCCGCACCGGTATCGATCAGAAGGGCGGCACCATCGTCGTGATGGGCGACGCCGGCTCCATGACCGGCTTCATGATGCAGCGCGGCCGCCAGATCATCTGCGGCGACGTGGGCCCCGGCCTCGGCGACTCCATGTACGACGGCACGCTGTACGTGGCCGGCAAGGTGAAGGCGCTCGGGATCGACTGCGTCGAGGGCGAGTGGGACGACGCCGACACCGAGCTGATCCAGCGCAAGTTCCGGATCTACGGCCTCGGCGACCCGCCGCAGTTCCAGAAGTTCGTCTGCGGAAAGAAGCTCTACAACTACGACAGCCTCGAGCCGAGCGAGCGAAAGCTGGTGCTCTAGATGGCGGACGAGAACGCACCCAGCCAGAAGACCGTCCTCGGCCGCAGCAAGATCTTCACGCCGGAGGTCATCGACGACATCCACATGAAGGCCGAGCTCGGGCGCTACCGGATGCGCGGCTTCTCGATGTTCAAGAAGATCCCGCACTGGGACGAGCTGATCTTCCTGCCGGGCACGCTCACGCGCTTCGTGATCGAGGGCTATCGCGAGAAGTGCGTCACGAAGACCGTGCTCGGCGCGCGCTTCGCCAAGAAGCCGATCGAGCTCGACATCCCGATCTACATCACGGGGATGAGCTTCGGCGCGCTGTCGCTCGAGGCGAAGATGGCGCTGGCGAAGGGCGCGTCGATGGCCGGCACCGCCACCTGCTCCGGCGAGGGCGGAATGATCCCGCCCGAGCGCGACCTCTCAACCAAGTGGTACTACCAGATCATCCAGAGCCGGTACGGGTTCAACCCGCACCATCTGATGCTGGCCGACGCCGTGGAGTTCTTCATCGGCCAGGGCTGCAAGGTCGGTCTCGGCGGGCACCTGATGGGCCAAAAGGTGACCGAGCAGGTCGCGGAGATGCGCTCGCTCCCCGCCGGGATCGACCAGCGGTCGCCGGCGCGACACCCCGACTGGCTCGGCCCCGATGACCTGTCGCCTGAAGGTCCAGGAGACCCGCGAGGCCACCAACTACGAGATCCCGATCCAGCTGAAGCTCGGCGCCGCGCGCGTGTACGACGACGTGCGCATGGCCGCCAAGTGCGGCCCGGACATCATCTACCTCGACGGGGCCGAGGGCGGCACCGGCGCCGGCCCGCACACCGCGGCCGAGGAGACCGGCATCCCGCTGATGGCGGCGATCCCCGAGGCGCGCCGCGCGCTCGAGGACGTTGGCCTCGCGGACGAGATCGACCTGGTCGTGGCCGGCGGCATCCGCAACGGCGGCGACGTGGCCAAGTGCATCGCGCTCGGCGCCGACGCCATCGCGATCGGCCACTCCGCCCTGATGGCGCTCAACTGCAACAAGGAGATCCCGGGCGTCACCGACTACGAGGGCACGATCGGCGTGCCGGCGGGCCAGTGCTACCACTGCCACACGGGCCGCTGCCCGGTGGGCATCACGACCCAGGACCCGGAGCTGCGCAAGCGGCTGAACGTGGAGGAGGCGGCGAACCGCGTCTACAACTTCCTCCACACGCTCACGCTCGAGGTGCAGATGCTCGCGCGCGCGTGCGGGAAGACCGACGTGCACTCGCTCGAGCCCGAGGACCTCGCGGCGCTCACCGTCGAGTCCGCCGCGATGGCGAAGGTGCCGCTGGCCGGAACGAACTACATCCCCGGCGTGTCCGAGGAGAACGCGCTCGCGCGCATCGAGACGCTTCTCGACCGCTACCTCGAGAACCCGATCGACGAGCTGCCCGCGGTGCGGGCGCCCGCCGGGGCGGACGAGCGCCGATGAGCGAGATCGAGAACCTGCCCCGCGGCGAGCCCGAGAAGATCTTCTCGATCGACTCGGAGTACCTGTCCGGGAAGCGCTACCCGTACCAGGAGGACATCTCGGCGGTCGAGGACATCGACCTCGAGGCGGCCACGCCCGGCCAGGACCTCAACTGGCTCGAGGACATCGAGCTGCTCGAGGAGGAGGGCATGCCGGCCGTCTTCGACCGCTACTCGAACTCCTTCCTGAAGCTCTACTTCGACGTCCCCGAGGGCCGCGAGAACGAGATCGCGCGCAAGGTGCTGATCGCCCACCTCCAGTCGGGCAACTCCTACGGCATCCGCCTGAAGGAGAAGCACTGCAAGTTCCCGCAGCCCGAGCTGGGGCCGTGGGTGGAGGGCTCGCGGACGGTCGGCGACGACTGGCACGCGCCGGTGCTCGAGGGCTGGGAGCCTCCGGTCCACTGATGCCAGGAGAGCGCTCCGTCCCCTACCTCGTGATCGGGGCCGGCGTGCACGGTCTCTCCACCGCCTGGCACCTCGCCGAGCGCGGCGAGGAGGTGCTCGTTGTGGACAAGACCGCGGTGGCGGCCGGCGCGTCGGGCATCGCCTGCGGCGTGGTGCGCAACAACTACTTCCAGCCCGCCATGTCGGAGCTGATGGCGGCCTGCGTGGAGATCTGGGAGTCCGACCCGGAGACGCTCCACTACCACGGCTCCGGCTACATCGCGCTAGGCGACGGCGCCCAGGTTGACGACCTCACGACGGTGCACGAGCGCCAGGGGCGGATCGGCTACGAGTCCGACCTGATCCTGGGGGAGGCCGAGGTGGCCGAGCACATGCGCGCGCTGTTCCCGGACTGGCGCGCGCCCGGCCTCAGCGTTTGCCTGCACGAGCACCGCGGTGGCTTCGCGTTCAACAAGGAGTCGATCCAGGGCCTCGCTCTGAAGGCCCTCCACGCCGGCGCCGAGATCGCCGAGGGCGTGGAGGTGACGGGCTTCGATCTCGACGAGTCGGGCGCGGTCAGGCGCGTGCAGACGAGCGAGGGGCCGATCAACGTCGAGCAGGTGATCGTGGCCGTGGGCCCGTGGGTGGCGAACATGTGGGGCCTGCTCGGCCTCCCGCGCCGGATCGAGGTGGCCGGCGAGCAGCGCGAGATGTGGACCTACTGGTATCTCCAGGAGGGCGAGATCGACGTGGACCCGAACGTCTTCGTCACGTCCGACGGCCGGCTGCCGCCGGTGCTCCACGTGGACAGCCACGCGCCGCTCGCGGCCGACGACGGCACGCTGATCACCGACGAGCAGTGGGGCGTCTACTTCAAGCAGGACAAGAACGGCGTGCAGGGCGGGGCGTCACCGCTTCCGAAGGGCCACGACTTCCAGGTGGACCCCTACCCGACCGGCTCGGCCGAGGAGAGCTTCCCGGACCTCTGGTGCGCGGCGCTCAGCCACTGCATGGAGCGCTTCGAGGGCGCGCGCCCGAAGTACCACGCCGTGCGCTCGGGGGGCGTGGGCGCGTTCACCGCCGACAACTTCCCAGTCTTCGACTACATGCGCCCCAACGTGTTCGTGGTCGCCGACTCGAATCACGGCTACAAGATGATCGCCGTGGGCCGGGAGGTGGCGAACGTGGTGCTCGGCGAGCACTCGAGCCTGCTGCATCCGTTCAGGTACGAGCGCTTCGCGACCGGCGACCTCCACCCGGTCTCGCACAGCCCCTATCCCTGGAGCTGAATCAAGGCAGGATCTGCCTGAGCGGCCTGAGCTTGGGCTTCTTCGGGGCGCGCACGATCTTGGTCGTGATTGCCTTGAAGAGATCCAGCTCGCCGGCCCTTTCCACCCGCATGGCGATCAGGCGGGCGTTCGAGATGTTCACCGGCCACTTGCCTCCGGCGTACTGCAGGCAGCGGAGACGGATCGTGTTGCTCAGGGAACCCGGGAAGGTGTGCAGCAGCTCGGCGCCGACGGTCTCCAAGGCGAAGAGCGCATTGGCACCCGCAATCAGGTTCGCGCGCCCCAGGTCGCTCGAACCGCCAGCCTCGATCACGCATCCGAAGGCGGTCGACGCCAGCCTGCGCTCGTTGTGCAGCAGGTTGCAGTAGATGACGTCGGTCCCGGGCGCGCACGAGAACCCGGGCACAGTCATGGATCCGACGGCCTTGGCGAAGATCGCATAGGAGCCGCCCGGGACGCTGAGCGTGGCGATCGTCTTCACCTGTCCCGGGCTGGGCAGCGCCACGGGCCCTGGCCTCGACTTGCCATAGGTCAGCGCCGCGCCGGGGGGTCCCTGTGGGCCGGGCGCCCCGGGATGCCCGTTCAGCCCGGGTTGGCCCTGCTGGTTCCAGTCGAGCGCGGTCTCACGGCTCGGCACGCGCGGCTTCCGGCGGTCGTCGATCACGCGCAGCACGCCGCGGCTGTTGTCGTAGCAGCCGTGGATCACGCCCTGCGCGTCCGGAATCGAGCTGTACGCGACGCCGCCCGCGGCGCCGAGCGCGGCGACGAGCGCCAGGTAGGCGACCACATTGCGCCGCGCGTGAGATGCGAGCCCTTGCAGCATGTCCGGCCTCCTCGTGCGTATCTCTGGCGATGCTCTCGCGTCGAGGGCACGGGGTCAATGGCATGCGGCGAAGCCGAAACGCCGCCGTGCACGGCGCCCGTCATTCTGTGATGATTGCCAGCAGCGACTGGGGGTCTCGCTGTCGCAATCACGCAGCGACGGCACTCGAAAGGCCAGGTGCGCCGATGCGCGCAACGGAGAGCTTCGCACGCCGCCTACGGGCCCTACGACGGGGGACAGGCCCAAGAGGTGTTCGTGCCCGCAAACTGACCCCTCGGTAGGCCGGCCATGGTCACCGAAGGGCCGGGTGCCTTTCGCCGATCGTTCCGACCCGACGTGGGCGCGGCCACTGCGGCGCGACGGGCTCTGGACGATCTGCGCCTCGACGTGGACGAGGACCTGCTGGACCGAAGCCGCCTGGTCATGTCGGAGGTCGTGACCAACAGCGTCGAGCACGCACGGTTGAGACCGTCACAGCTGATCGACGTGCAGGTCGCGTTGCTCGTCGGTGTCCTGAGCATCGAGGTCGTCGATGACGGCGTCGGGTTCCAGCCACTTGCGCCGGGGCCGCCGAGCAACCCCGCTGCCGGCGGCTGGGGGCTGTGGCTCGTCGAGCAGCTGACGGACCGCTGGGGCGTCGACTGCAGTCACAGCACCCGCGTGTGGATGGAGTTCGACTGCGGCGCCGCGTAGCCGCCGCTCGACCTCTTAAGGCCGACGAGAGGGGCGCTTCAGGGTGCCCTTCCGGGCCTGCTCCGCCCTGTTCCCGGCTGCGTCGGTGAACGTTGCGGCCAGCCTCAGCTTGAGCGAGTTGCGCCGGCGCATGGCGCGCCGGGCCCGGGGGGCGAGCTTTGCGCGCAGGGTCTTCCTGGCGCCGGCGGTGACGGAGCCCTTCGCCTTCGCGATGACCGTCTTCCGGCGCAGTCCGAGCGCCTTCGCCAGCTTCCGCGTGACGCGCACCTGGACCGCGGCGGAGCACGCCTCGTCGCAGGTCACCCTCACCGGGACCCGGCCGCTCTTGACGATCTTGGCGAGGTTGCGTGACCCGAGCCGGATCGTCCCCCTTGGCGCGGTCCGGTCTGCCGCGATCACGCCCGTCGGTTCCGAGTCCGACGAAGCCGACCGCCCGGCCCGCGTCGCCGTGACTCGTGCCCGCAGCGTGGAGCCGACGTCGCCGCCGGTGGGCGTGTAGGCCGGCGCGTTCGCCCCACCGATCGGGACGCAGCCGCCGCCGCTCGCGTCGCAGCGCCGCCAGCTGTACGCGAACGCCGGGGCGCCGTTCCAGGCGCCGTTCGTGGTCGTCACGGGGGCACCCGCCGTCGAGCCGCCCGCCAGCACCGGCCGGCCGGTCGCGAAGGGCGCATCGGATCCGATCATCAGTCCGTAGTCGAGACACATGTGGAACATGCCGTCATCGAGGATCACGGCCTGCGCAGATGCGCCGGGTCGCGAGCGTGGCCGCGAGCGTCCCGAAGCGAGCGTCGTCCGCGACGTAGTCCTTCGGCAGGTTGGCGGGGTCGAAGGTCGGCGAGTAGAGCACGAGGCCCGAAGAGCAGAAGCCGCCGCTTGCGCGCGGGATGTGGGCAACCCAGACGCAGGCGGGCTCGTTGATCAGGCTTCTCACCGCGAAGACGTCGTAGAAGTAGATCTCATTGCCGGCGATCGCCGGCGCGGACTTCGGCGCCGCGCAGCTGCTTGGGGGGGCCGTGACGTTCAGGTGCCCGGACATTGCGGGGTCGCCCGCGGCGAGCGACTGACCCTCGATGGTCACGGCCGGGATGAAGACCGGCGTGAGCGTGGTGCGCCCCGTGACGGTGCTGGTCAAGCCGCCCTCGGTGGCGCTCTCGTCCACGCCAAGCGTGTGGCCGACGTCGTCGTCGCTCGGCACATAGTTCTGGCCGGTGGCGCCAGGGATATCGACGCAGCTCGCGCCGGCGGCGTCGCACCGCTTCCACTGACGGCCGACGGCCGGGTTGCCCGGCCAGACGTCGAAACTGCTCGTGAGGGTTTGGCCGACAGCCGGGAGGCCCGAGGGAAACGGCCGCGCAGCGGCCCACGGGCGGTCCGAGCTCCAGGTGACGTTCACCCCGCCGCAGTTGGCCGCGGCGTTGACCTCGTCGACCACCGTCTCGAAGCTTGCTCCCGCCGGGACGACGACCGAGTAGGAGCCAGGCGGGTAGTTGCCGAGATCCCCGATCCAGTTGGTGGTGATGCTCGCAGGGTTGTAGGCCGGCGAGTAGGTCTCGCTCATCAGCTCGCCGTTGGTGCCCATGCACGTCGGAGCGCTCACCGCGATGGTGACGCACACAGACTCGTTCAGGACGCTCGTGAAAGCCCGCGACTTGTAGGCGAAGGGGCCCGGCGTACATGATCGCCGAGCCCCCGATGGACATGCCGTCATTGCACTGGCTCGCCAACCCGTCGCGCGGAAACGCGTTGGCGTGCCCGAGCAGATTCCCGCTGCCGGGGGTGCCGGCCAGCCCGAACCCCTCGGAGGCGAACTGCCCGGCCGTCGCGTTCGGCGCGGCCACGGCCAGAATCACCGCTGTCGCCGCAAGGAGTAGTCCGCACCGGGCCATGGACCGCGGATCCAGACGACCACGTCCCCGCGCCCTTGTCAACTGCTCTCGACCACCGCCGGCGCGTTCCAGACGCCCGTCGCCGCGGCGGCCCGCGCGTAGTCGCTGAAGTCGCGGGGCTCGCGGCCCAGGGCGCGGCGCACTCCGTCGGTCACGTGGGCGTTGCGGCCGTCCAGGACCTCGTCGAACAGGTGGCTGAGCAGCTCGATCACCTCGGTGGGCACGCCCTGCTCCGCGGCGATCGCTGCGTGCTCCTCGATCGAAACCGGCACGTAGCGGACCTCTCGGCCGGCGGCGCTCGAGATCTCCTCGGCCGCGTCGGCGAAGGTAAGGAGCCGTGGGCCGGTCAGCTCGTAGAGCTGGCCGATGTGCCGGTCGTCGGTCAGCGCCGCGACCGCGACGTCAGCGATGTCGTCCGCGTCGACGAACGGCTCCGGCGTGTCGCCGGCCGGGAGCGCAAGCGCGCCGCTCAGCACGTGGTCGAGCATGTAGTCCTCGCTGAAGTTCTGGCTGAACCAGGTCGAGCGCACGATCGTCAGGTCCGCGCCGCTGTCGCGCACGGCCTCTTCGGCTCGCTCGGCCTCGGGCTCGCCGCGGCCGGCCAGAAGCACCAGCCGCCGGACGCCCTTCTCCACGGCCAGCTCGGCGAACGAGGCGGTTGCCTCGACGGCGCCCGGAGCTGCGATGTCGGGGTAGTAGGAGACGTAGGCGGAGGCGACGCCGTCCAGCACGGGCGCCCACGTCGAGCGGTCCTCCCAGTCGAACGGCGGCTCGCCCGAGCGCGAGCCGACGCGCGTCGGGATGCCACGCGCCGTAAGGCGCTCCACCACGCGGCGGCCGGTCTTGCCCGTGCCGCCAAGTACCAGTGTTGTTTCCTGCTTCATGTCGAATGCTCCTTGTAGTTGTTCGGTCATGCCACTGAGACGCACGGTTCGATATCTGGGCGTCCACGCCGACGCTTGCGCGCCAGGAACACCAGCGGGGCGAGCAGCACCCGCTGCAGGCGGAAGCCGAGCAGCGGCGCGTGAGCCTCCTGGTCGTACTTGCGCGCGAGCACGGCGAGCTCCAGCGGGCTGCGGGGGAGGCCCCGACGCGTCATTCGCCCGGCCTCCGCCATCTCGACGACCTCGGCGAACATGTCCTCCATCGCCAGCGCCGGGCGAACCTCCACGCGCAGACGCGCCTCGTCCGGGCCCGCGTTCGCGAAGGAATGTGCCACGCCGGGTGCGACCTCCACGACGTCCCCCGGGCGCGCAATTCGCGTGCGCAGCCCGACCCGGAATCGCATGAGGCCGTCGACCACCTCGAAGCGCTCGGTCTGGATCGGGTGGACGTGCGGGATGGGCACCGCGCCGCCAGGGCGCAGGGCGAAGTCGAAGGCGAGCAGCTCTCCGCCGGTGCTGGCCGCCGTGTGAGTGAAGGTGAAGCGCTCGCCCGTCACGGGGTTCTCGAGCGTCTGGCCTGGAGTGATCATGCGACCAGTGAACTCGCTTTTCGTGAGACTTTCCATAGCTGAAAGGCTTGATTCCATACGCATTCGTCTACAATCGGGCTGTGGACACCGTCGCCGGCCTGCTGGATGGACCGAGAGCCCGAGGCGCCTTCCTGCTCCGCTCGCAGCTCGACCCGCCGTGGTCCATGCGGATCGAGGACGAGGCGCCGCTGTGTCTCGTGGCGCTCACCTGTGGTGACGCCTGGCTCCTGCCCGACGAGGGCGACGCGGTACGGCTGCGCCCCGGGGATGTCGCCATCATCCGAGGGCCCGACCGCTACACGCTCGCGGACGACCCGGGCACCGCGCCGCAGGTGATCATCGGCCCCGGGCAGACATGCACGACGGCTGACGGCGAAGAGGTGCCGCTGATGCACTACATGGGCGTCCGCACCTGGGGCAACAGCCCCGCAGGCTCGACGGTGATGCTCAATGGCACCTACGAGGCGGAGGGTGAGGTCAGCCGACGCCTGATGGGAGCGCTGCCGCCGGTGCTGGTTCTGCCCGCCGACACCTGGGAGTCGCCGCTCCTATCGCTGCTCGCCACGGAGATCGTCAAGGACGAACCCGGGCAGGAGGCGGTTCTCGACCGGCTGCTCGATCTCCTGCTGATCGCCGTCCTGCGCGCATGGTTCGCGCGCCCGGACGCCGAGGCACCCGCCTGGTACCGCGCGTACAGCGACCCGGTGGTCGGCCTGGCCCTGCGCCTGATCCACAACGACCCCGCGAATCGATGGACGGTGGCAAAGCTCGCGGCCGAGACCGGCGTCTCCCGCGCCGCACTCGCCCGCCGTTTCAACGAGCTGGTCGGCGAGCCGCCGATGGCCTTCCTAACCGAATGGCGACTCGCCCTCGCCGCCGACCTGCTGCTCGAGCCGGAGGCGACGATCGGCTCCGTCGCCCACCAGGTCGGCTACGCCAGCCCGTTCGCACTCAGCACGGCGTTCAAGCGCGTCCGCGGCGTCAGCCCGCAGCAGCACAAGCTGGCCGCAGCGGCGAGCTGATACTCGAGGAGCTCAGCCCATCTGCACGTCCTTGTTCTCGGGGACGTACTTGCTCGCCGTGAACGTCGCGCCCGCCGGGTCGGCGATCACGGTCATGCGGACCCAGGGTGCGTCCATCGGCGGGAGGAGCACCTTGCCGCCCAGCTCGCTTGCCTTGCTCGCCACCGCGTCGGCGTCGTCGACCGCGAACGTCACGCCCCAGTGCGGGGGCGTGTCCGGCTGGTCGTCGGGGATCGGGATGAGGCTGGCGACGACGTCCTCGAATCCCGTCGGCCCGCCGGCCTCCGCCAACCGCTTGCGGAGTTCGGGGTCGTCGCGCTGCAGGTAGTCGCCGTAGCCGGGCAGCGTCCATGTCTGGAAGCCACCGGTCAGGTCGAACGTCTGCCAGCCGAACACCGCGCCGTAGAAGGCCTTCGCCGCCTCGAGATCGCGAGTGTTCAGGTCGTTGAAGTTCAGGCTGCCGTGCTCGTTGACGATCCGCGCGCCCTTGTGCTCCTTGGCCTGCCACACGCAGAACACCGCTCCCTCGGGATCGGCGAACACGGCCATCCGCCCGGCGTTCATCACGTCGAAGGGCTCGGTCAGAACCTGGCCGCCGGCATCGCGGACCTTGGACGCGGTCTCGTCCGCGCTGTCCACCCAGACGTACGTGTTCCACCTCGCCATGGGAGGCCCGCCCTCGGGCATCCCGCCCACGGCGGCGACGTCGCCTCCCCGGATCCGGGCGCTGAAGTACTTGGCCTCCGACCCTGGCGGCATCACATCCTCGAACTCCCATCCGAACAGGCCGCTGTAGAAGTCGACCGCGGCCTCCGGATCCGGCTGGCTCGTGTCGATCCAGCAGGGGACGCCTGGGATGTATCCGTCGCGCTCGGGCACTCGTGGCTCCTTGTCGGTCGTTGGCAGCACGGCGCACGCTACCCCTGGAGCTGAGCCGCCGCCCTGAGAGCCTCCTCACGAGTCTGGTAGTCGTGCATGCGGATCAGCTTCCCGTCCCGCACGGCGACGACCTGGCAGATCTCGAGGTCCACCTCGGCTCCGCTGTCCCTGCCTCGCCCGCGCATGCGGTGGCGGACGATCACGTTCTCACCGGCGTCGATCATCTCTTCGACCTCCGTCGTGATCTCCTCGAAGGCGCCTGTCCACTCGCCCATCCCGCGGAGGAACTCGTCGAGGCCCGAGTAGTTGCCCATGAACGGCACCTCCGGGGTCGTCCGCCACTCGATGTCCGGAGCGAGGAAGGTCGTGAGCGTCTCGAGGTCGCCGCGCGCAAAGGCGTCGTAGGCGCGTCGAACGGTCTCGAGATCCTCAGGCGACATCGCCTATAGCATCGCGCCTCATGCCGCTCGTCGCCCCCTGGAACCGCAAGAAGCGCGCCGAGCGCGAGAGGATCGGGCACGAGGCCCCCGGCACGGTCCTCCGCGGCCCGCCGATCGCCGTCACCTGCGAGTGCGGCGAGAAGCGCGACCTCCGCTACGGCGAGGAGTGGCGGTGCGAGAGCTGCGGGCGCCGCTGGGACACGAACCAGATCCCGGTCGAGCAGTACGAGGCGATCCGCAAGACGCAGCTGCGCTTCCGCGTGCTGCCGGTGGCCTACGGGTTCGTGATCCTCGCCCTGGCGATGTTCTTCACCCTGACCGGCAACATCTTCTCGGTCTTCATCCTGCTGCCGCTCGGGCTGATGCTCTGGTTCTACTTCGTCCGGCCGGCGCACCGCAGGCGCTACCGCCGGGCGGTGGCCGACCTTCCGAAGTGGGAGCTACGCCCGCAGTGAGCCGCTAGGTCGCCGCCGGCGCCGCGGTCTGGCGCTCGCTCGTCGGGGGCATCGTCGGCGTCTCCTCGCGGAACGGCACGCGCGTATGGTCCTCGACCACCTTGCGCCAGACGTAGAGCAGCAGCCCCACGGCGAGCACGATCAGCCCGATGCGGGTCTTGTCCCAGCCGTAGCCGTACTCGTCGGCGTAGATGAATCCGCCGACGACGATGAAGGCCAGGTTGACCGCCGCAAGCAGCGCCGCGATCGGCACCCAGGCCGCTGCCAGCTTGATCGGCCGCGGCCAGTTGGGCCGGTCCTTGCGGAGCAGCAGGAACCCGCTGAGCGCGAACACGTGCGCCAGCATGTAGCCGAGGTTGCCCGCGGCGAGGATGTCGAGCGGGTAGCCGAAGTACGAGATCAAGAGCAGGTTGAGGATCACGTCTGCCGTCATGGCCACGCCCGGCACGCTGTAGCGGTTCAGCCGGCCCAGCCACTTCGTGGTCATCCCGTCCTGGGATATGCCGTAGAGCGCTCGCGAGCCGTCCATGGTCGCGGTGTTCATCGACAGCAGCAGCCCCGCGATCAGGCACCCGATCAGGACGTGCGCCAGCCCGGAGCCGACGATTGCGTCGAAGGCGTCCGTGTAGAAAGCGATTGCTGTGGCGTCCTCGGCGATGGCCGCCGTTCCGAGCGTTCCACCGACGCCGAGCGGCAGCAGCGCGTAGACGACCACGGAGAACGCCGCCGAGGCGCGCAGCGCCCTTGGCGTATCGGTTTCGGGGTTGTGGTACTCAGGCGCGAACGCGGCCACCGCCTCGAAGCCGTAGGCCGACCACCCCATGAAGTAGAGCCAGGTCATCGCGAGGCCGAGGCCGCCGCCGGCGCCGATCTCCCACGTCATGTTGTCGCTCGACCAGTCCCCTGTGATGTAGGGCAGGAACATGAGCGCCGCGGCCGGGAGGATCAGCATCCCGCCCGTCACGTAGCTGAGCCACACCGCGGGCCGTACCCCGAAGATGTTGAAGAGCCAGACGGCGATGATGCAGCCGATGCCGATCCAGACCGGAAGGTTCCATTGGAAGTCTCCGACGTCCTGTGTGAACGTCGTGTCCGAGAACCACTGGGCCTGCGCAAGCGTGCCGATGACGTAGCCGTTGATGGCGAGCACGCTCGACCAGGCGAACCAGTAGCCGAAGGTGGCGATCGGGCCGATCCAGGCGAAGTACTTGCGCCAGGCCTCGTGCGCGTAGAGCGAGATTCCGCCGGCCTTCTGCGGGAACATCGTCGCCATCTCGGCGTAGACGTTGTTCTGAAGCGCGCCGATGCAGACCGAGATGGTCCAGAGGACGAATGCGCCGGTGGTGCCCAGCACTCCGATCGAGGCGCCGAGCGCCGCAATCAGGAACCCCGGGTTGGCCAGTGCGATGACGAACCCGTCCCACCAGGTCATCGCCTTGAGGAGTTGCCTCTCCTCTACCTCGGCATGCGCCATGAAGCCTTCCTCCCCCTCGAAGTAGCTCAGCGACCAGCGCTCGTACCAATTGGTACAGCGCCCTTGTACCATGGGTCGCGGACAGTCGTCAACGAATTGGGTCCCCAATTTGGGCGATATAGCGAAGCTCAGGGATCGCCACGATGGACGTGGCCGGAGCGTCCGGGTCGCCCACGAGCGCGCGACCGGTGCTGCTCGCCACCCTCCAGGTCCGCGTGGACCCGAGCGCGGAGCGGATGGCGATCGACAGCGCGATCGAGGCCGGGGTTCCGCTGCTGCTCGTGAACCTGATCCGGCTGCCTCCGTACGCGACAACGATCATCCTCGCCGGGCCCGAGCACACCACGCTCCCGCACGAGGAGGACCTCGAGGCGGTGCGCGCCACGGCGAACCGGGCGGCGGAGCTGGGGGTGAAGACTGAGCTGCTGCGCGTGAGGACGAAGCGGCCGGTGCAGGCGCTGCTCGAGGTGGCGAGCGAGCGCGACGCCGGCCTGATCGTGTTCGGACCGCACCTCGGCCGCGTGGGGCGGATGCGCTTCCGCCGTGCGGCGAAGCGCATCCGGCGCGAGGCCGCCTGCCTCGTGTGGGTGGCGCCGGACGGCTAGGAGGGCTCAGCGAAACGGCGAGCGAAGCTCACGCGATGACTCTCTCCACGTTTTGCATCCATATTGTGCAAAACGCAGAGAGAGTGGCGGCGAGTGTCGGTCTTCAGGCGCTCGCCACGTCGAGCGTGATCAGCCCGAGGTGGCCGTCGCCGTCCTCGGAGAGCGTGAGCTCCAGATCGGGGTCGTAGAGGCCGTCGGTCTCGTTGAAGCCGTCGCGGTTCGACTCGCCGGGGTAGGGATCGTCCACGAACACGTGCGCGCTGACGGTGTCGTCGAAGTAGAACTGCGTCGTGAGCACCGTCTGCTTGTCGAGATGCACCTTGGCGTGGATGTGCACGGTGCGGCCGGGATACCAGCTCGGGTACACGGTTGTGAACTCGACGATCCCGTCGGCGTTCGTGACCTGCGCGCCGCGGAGGTAGGTCTCGCCGGGCTCCGAGTAGCTGCCCTCCGCATCGCAGTGCCAGATGTCGACGACCGCATTCTGGATCGGCTCGCACTCGGCGGCGTCGCGCACGCGCACCCCGAGGCGGAGAGTCGCGCCCCTGCGGTCCTCGCGGATGTCGCTGCGGACCCGGTCGACGTCGAAGTAGAACGGCCCCTCGGTCTGCTCGGCGGTCTGCGTGCAGGTGGCGGCGTCGTCGAAGCGCGAGGCGAGCCCGCCAGCCGACCCCTTCGGCTCCACGGTCGATGTCGTGCCCTCGGAGGTCTCGACGCGGGCCGTGGGCGCGTCGTCGTCGCCATTGCACGCCGCGATCAGAGCCCCGAGGCTCACGCTGCCGAAGCCGGCAAGCGCCTGCCGTCTGCTCAGTCGGCTCATGGCTTGGACGCTAGCGTTCGCATGGACACGATTCGCCGAATACGGTAGAAACCGGTCTGTACATATTTGTACGAACGCGCGCCCGACCCGGGGAGAGAAAGATCGTGGAGAAGACGTGGGGAGGCGAGCCCTTCTGGGGCCTCGGCTACGAGTGGGACCCTGACTGGTTCCTGACGGAGCGCCAGAAGGAGCTGCGCGCCAAGCTGATCGACCTCTGCGAGAGCGAGATGCGCGCGAATGCGAAGCGCTCGGATGACGAGCTGCTCTATCCGCGCCGCAACTTCGAGATCCTGGCGGAGAACGGCTTCCTGGCCCTGACCGTGCCCGAGGAGTACGGCGGCCTCGGCGAGAACCATGTGGCCTTCACGATGGTGTGCGAGACGCTCGCGCGCTACGGCTGCGCCTCCACGGCCATGTGTTACGTCATGCACATCGGCGCGGTGGCGACGCTCATGCTGCGGCCGACGCCTGAGCTGATCGACAAGTACATCCGGCCGATGAACCCCGAGGTGAAGATCGGCACGCTGTCCTACTCGGACCCCGAGACCGGCTCGCACTTCTGGTACCCGTTCTCCTCGAAGGCCGAGAAGTCGAACGGCGGCTACAAGGTGAACAAGAAGGCGTCCTGGACGACCTCCGGCGGCTTCGCCGACTTCTACGTGGTGCAGACCACGAGCCCGGACTTCAAGGGCTACGACGACCTGTCGGTGTTCGTGATCGACGGCGAGGACGTGAAGGCGCAGCCCTCGCTCTGGGACGCGCTCGGCCTGCGCGGCAACCAGTCGGGTCCGATCCAGGTCGAGGACGTCGAGATCCCCGGCGAGCAGATCGTCGGTCCCCTCGGAGACGGCGCGGCGTCGAACGACGAGGCCGTGGACCCGTGGTTCCTGATCGGCTCGTCGTCGGTGTGGAACGGGATCACGATGGGTGCGATCGACATCGCCAAGCGCCACACGACGCGCAAGCGTCACGTGGACGTGGGCATGCGCGTGGCCGACTACCCGACGATCCAGGACTACGTGGGCGAGGCCGTGATGGACACGAACGCGTGCCGCGTGTTCGTGATGTCGGTGGCGAACGCGATGGACCGCGTGACCGACGACAACCGTCGCATCCTCGAGCCGGGCGAGACGGCGCGCGCCGACTACCTCCACTGGGCCTGGCAGATCAAGTTCGAGGCGGCCAAGAACACAGCCCACCACGTCGACAAGATGCTCCACGCGTGCGGCGGATCGGGCTACAAGCGCGACATGGAGCTGGAGCGCTACGTGCGCGACGCCAAGGCCGGCTGGGTGATGGGCCCGACCAACGAGGTGCTGCGGCAGTTCGTGGGCAAGGCCGTGCTGCTCGGCTTCGACGCGCTCGACTACTGGAACCAGACCTACAACCGCAGGGTCGTCGAGAATGAGGTGAAGAAGCTCGACTCCGCCGCGAAGCGCGACCTGGCCAAGGAACTCATGGAGCAGGCCGACAAGGACGAGGCGAAAGAGCCGGCAGCCAAGACGTGACGATCCAGCGCACTCCACCGTCGCTCGTCTCCGGTCTGAGACCGATCGACCGGAGCTTCGAGACGTGGTGGGTGCGTCCAGGCGCGGCCACGGTGGTCGAGCTCCACGGAGGGGACCGGGTCACGGTGATCGACCCGGAGGGCGGCCAGCCGGCGGAGCTGACGGTCCTGTCGCCGGATGGCCGCAACGACGTGGGAGCGCTGGGCGTCAGCGCCGACGCTCCGGCCACAGTGCTCCGCGAGGGAGGCGAGGGGCCGACGACGGACTTCCTCGTTCGATCCTGCACGCGCGCGGTCTGCGCCCGCACGACGCGATGGCCGCTGCGGCTGTTCGGAGCACGACGGGCGAGCCCGGGGCGTCGAGGCGTTCGTCGTGCGAGCGGGACGCCCTGCTCGTGGTGGCAGCTCCCGGCGGCCGGCTCGTGGACGGCGATCCGCCGGCCTCCGCTCTCGTGGTCGAGGTCAAGCGCGACACGCCACGCACCGAGGCCGAGGCGGAGCTGCCGGCACCGCTCGCCGACCCGCGGCTCGACTTCCGCGTGGACCGCGCGAGCGCGCTGTCCTACGAGGTGCGCGAGGGCGAGTACATCCAGGTGATCGACGTGCGCGGGCGCCAGTGCTCGGACTTCCTCGCCTTCCACAAGCACAAGCTGGAGAACGGCCTCGAGCGCGGCATGGACGGCGTGACCACGCGCACGCTGATGGGCGCCGCCTACCCGCAGCCCGGGCTCTACGGGAAGTTCTTCGACGTGGACATGGACCCGCTCGTGCAGGTGGTGCGCGACACGGTCGGCCGCCACGACACCTTCGGCCTGGCCTGCACGCGCCGCTACTACGAGGACATGGGCTACCCCGGCCACGTGAACTGCAGCGACAACTTCAACGGGCAGGTCACGCCGTACGGCATCGCCGAGCGCGCGGGCTGGGAGGCGGTCAACTTCTTCTTCAACACGCGCGTGGACGACGACAACGTGATCGTCTCCGACGAGCCGTGGTCGCGGCCCGGCGACTACGTGCTGATGCGGGCGATGACGGACCTGGTGTGCGCGTCGTCCGCATGCCCTGACGACATCGACCCGGCCAACGGCTGGGACATAACCGACATCCACGTGCGCGTCTACTCGCCCGAGAACCGCTTCTCGACGGCCATCGCCCACCGCGTGACCCCGGAGGCAGAGCCAGTGCTGACCAAGGAAACGGCGTTCCACCCGCGTACCAGCGAGCTCACCGAGAGCTTCGTGGACTACCGCGGCTACTGGCTGCCCCAGTGCTACAACACCGAGGGCGCGATCAACCAGTACTGGGCGTGCCGCGAGAAGGCCGTGATCATGGACCTCTCGCCGCTCCGCAAGTGGGAGGTGCTGGGCCCCGACGCGGAGGCGCTGATCCAGATGGCGATCACGCGCGACGCGCGCCGGCTCGCGGTCGGGCAGGTGGTCTACACGGCGGTCTGCAACGAGACCGGCGGCATGATCGACGACGCCACCGTCTTCCGGCTCGGCGACAACAACTTCCGCTTCATCGGCGGCGACCCTTACACCGGCGTGTGGCTGAAGGAGCTGGCTGAGCGGCTCGACCTGAAGGTGTGGGTGAAGCCCTCGACCGACCAGCTGCACAACGTGGCGGTTCAGGGCCCCGAGAGCCGCGAGATCATGAAGAAGCTGGTCTGGGCGCCGCCGACCCAGCCGGGGCTCGAGGACCTCAACTGGTTCCGCTTCCTGGTCGGGCGGATCGGCGACTACCAGGGCATCCCGGTGGTGGTCTCGCGCACGGGCTACACGGGCGAGCTCGGCTACGAGGTGTTCTGCCACCCGGACGACGGCCCGGCGGTCTGGGACGCGATCTGGGAGGCCGGCCAGCCGCACGGCATGACGCCGTGCGGGCTCGACGCGCTCGACATGATCCGGATCGAGGCGGGGCTGATCTTCGCCGGCTACGAGTTCGACGACCAGGTGGACCCGTTCGAGGCCGGCATCGGCTTCACGGTGAAGCTCGACAGCGAGGACGACTTCGTCGGCAAGGAGGCGCTGATCGAGCGCTCGGCGCATCCGCAGCGCAAGCTCGTGGGGCTCGAGCTCGAGGGCAACGAGACCGCCGGGCACGGCGACGAGGTGTACGTGGGGCGCCGGCGCGTGGGCGTGGTCACGAGCGGCACCCGCAGCCCGCTGCTGCGGAAGAACGTCGCGCTCTGCCGGATGTCCGTGCAGTACGGGGAGGAGGGCACCGACGTGGAGGTCGGCAAGCTCGACGGCCTCCAGAAGCGCATTCCCGCGAAGGTGGTCGGCTTCCCGTTCTACGACCCGAAGAAGGAACGCCCGCGCTCGTGAGCTACGCGCCGCGGCCAGCGGAGTTCGACTTCCCGGTCAGCTGGAGCGGGCCGGACGGCATCGGTGCGAGCCCCTACGACGTGTACGGCGAGCAGGAGCGGCCGGACGTCTGCGAGGACGACGGCCAGGATCCCGCCATCGCGCTGCGCCACACGCTCGGCATGTTCGCCACCGGCGTGACGGTGATCACCGCGCTCAAGGGTGAGCAGGTGCATGGCATGACGGCGAACGCGTTCATGTCGGTCTCGCTCGAGCCCCCGCTGGTCCTGATCTCTGTCGATCGGCGCACGAAGATGTGCGGTCTTCTTCACGAGGGCATGCACTACGGCGTGAGCGTTCTGTGCGCGACGCAGTCGGCGCTGTCGGACCGGTTCGCCGGCCGCCCGGGAGAGGATCTGCCCGAGCCCCGGTTCTCGGTCGTGAAGGACACGCCGCTCGTGGACGGCGCGCTCGCGCACTTCGTGGCGCGGGTGGAGAAGTCGTACTGGGGCGGCGACCACTCGCTCTTCCTCGGCCGCGTGGAGTACGCGCGCCAGAACCCGGGCACGCCGCTGCTCTTCCACGGCGGGCGCTACGAGAAGCTCGGTGCCTAGAGCGATCGTCGTCGGGATGGTGGGGGACTCGGGCGCCGGGAAGACGACGCTCACCCGCGGTCTCACGAGAGTCATCGGCGACGCGCACGTGACGCACGTCTCGGCCGACGATTACCACCGCTACGACCGAAGGCAGCGTCGCGAGCTGGGTGTGACCCCTCTGCATCCGGACTCCAATCACCTGGACATCCTCACGCAGCACATCTCGCACCTGCGTCGCGGCGAGCCGGTTCTCAAGCCCGTGTACAGCCATCAGACCGGTGAGTTCGAGGCGCCGGTCTACGTGCGGCCGGCCAAGTTCCTCGTGGTGGAGGGGCTGCTCAGCTTCCACACCGAGACGCTCCGCAGCCTCCACGACGTACGGGTTGCACTCGCCCCGCCCGAAGAACTCCGACGAGCGTGGAAGGTGAAGCGCGACTGCACCCGGCGCGGATACACGACCGACGAGGTGCTTGCCGAGCTCGACGCTCGGCAGACGGACGCGGAGGCGTATGTCCAGCCGCAGCGGGCGTTCGCGGACATCGTGGTGGCCTTCTCGGAGCGCCTGGACGCCGACGTGATCCTGCGCGACACGCTGCCGCACCCGGATCTCTCGCCGCTGCTCGACGGCAGCGAGCGCGGCCCGGCCCTCATCAAGCGCGAGCGCGAGTGGCTGCTGCGGATCCCGGGGAACCTCGACCCCGGCCACGCGGCCGAGCTCGAGGAGGCCGTCTGGGAGCGGATGAGCTTCGCGAGCCATCTGCGCATCCGGCGCCTCGGCGAGTTCACGGTGGGCATGGACCTCCACCGCTCCGACTCGCTCGCGCTCGTGCAGCTCCTGATCCTGTACCACGTGGTCACCGCCCGGGCGGCGCTGGCCATCGGCGGCTCACCGCCGCGAGCCGATCCGCGCTTCCCCACGGGTGCGGATTCGGCGTTGCACGCTTAGACGCCGATCTATACGTTCTTCGTTGGGTATGGCCGTGACGCTCACGCAGCTGGTGGCCTTTCTCACCGTCGTGCGGCGTGGATCCGTTACAGCTGCGGCGGAGGAGCTGGTGGTCACGCAGCCGTCGGTGTCTGCCGCCGTGTCGGCGCTGGAGCGCGAGCTGGGCGTGCGGTTGACGGAGCGGGCGGGGCGGACCGTCCGGCCCACCGCCGCGGGGGCGGCCTATGCGCCGTACGCGGCGGACGTGCTCGGGTTGCTGTCGCAGGGCGCGCGCGTGGCGCGCGAGGCGGAGGAGGCGCGGCCGAACACGCTGCGGATCAGCGCGGTCACGACGGCCGGCGAGTACCTGGTGCCGCAGCTGATCCAGGCGTTCCGGGAGCGGCGGCCGGACCTCGAGATCAGCCTCGACGTGGGCAACCGCGAGCTGGTGTTCCAGCGGGTGCTCGACCACAACGTGGACGTGGCGGTGACCGGCCGCATCCCGGACGACGAGCGGCTGGTGGGAGTGGACTTCGCGGACAACGAATTCACGATCGTGACCGCCGCAGGGGACCCACTCGCCCGGCGGCGCTGGGTGGCGATGGAGGAGCTGGCCTCGCGGCCGTGGCTGCTTCGCGAGCCCGGGTCGGGCACGCGCACCCTCTGCGAGGAGTTCCTGGCCTCGCATGGCATCGACCCGAACGTGCTCACGCTCGGCTCCAACGGGGCGATCAAGCAGGCGGCCCGCTCGGGTCTCGGAATAGCGCTTCAGTCCCGCGCGGCGGTGGAGCTCGAGCTGGAGCTGGGCCTCCTCGACACGATCAGCCCCCGAGGCGGCCTCCCCGAGCGCCGCTGGCACGTGGTCCGCTCCGCGGTCGGCCCGGTCCGCGACGACGTGGAGGCCTTCATGGCCTTCTGCACCTCACCCGCGGCGCGGCACGCGCTGGCTTCCACCTGAGCTTGTCCTGGCCGTCGCCGAGGCGTATCCTCGCGCTGTCCGACGTGATCTCCGACGTCCGGGATCCGAAGGGCAGGTGAGCGACATATGACGATTGCCGCCACGGGACACCGCACCTCTCGCCCCCGCCAGGGCTGATCACCTCCGCCCTCGCGCGGCGCCACGGCCCGTCCTTCTCGAAGTTCACCGGAGGTCCCTTGCTTGTCGCGCCACGAGCGCAAGTCGAACCCATCGCCGTACCCATGCCCGGCATCGCGGCCCGGACAGCTTCCGCTGCCGCAACTGCCGCCTCGACGTTCCGATGGCGGCGCCGGGCACCCAGCACCGCAACCACTGCCCGAACTGCCTGTGGAGCCGGCACGTCGACGACGACGTCCCCGGTGACCGTGCCGCGGACTGCGCCGGATCCATGGAGCCGATCAGCGTCTCCGCCCGCGACGACGGCGAGTGGGCGCTCGTGCACCGCTGCACCGCATGCTCGACCGTGCACGTGAACCGGATCGCCGGCGACGACAACCCGCTGATGCTCATGCGCCTCGCCGTCCGGCCGCTGGCACGGCCACCGTTCCCGCTGGAGTGGCTGACGCGGATTTGAGCGTTCAGCGCGGCTTGGAGGAGCGGCATGCCGCAGAGCGCACGAGGGCGCACATCAGCTCGGCGGCCTGTGCGTCGTCCAGCCCCTGCTCGCGCGTCAGCGACTTCCATGTGGTGTACGCCAGCGCGTGGCCGACGGCGGCGCGCGCATCGTCGCGTCGGCGGCCGCGCACGGAGCGGCCGCGCATCATCAGGTCTCGCGCCGCGGCGACGTACTCGTGGAACGGCTCGAAGTGCTTCGCGATGAGCGGCATCGTCAGCTCGTCGCGGTGCAGGTTGTCCATCATCTGCTCGGTGCGCCGGTAGTAGGCATACAGCTCGTCGAGCGCCGTGCGAAGCCGGTGGTCCGGATCGTCGATCGCCTGCCACGCCGTCATATCCGGCAAGGGGTTCGTCCGCCGCCCAGTGCGAGCTGCAGGCCCCGATCAGGGCGGCCTCGTCGGGGAAGTGGCGGTACACGGTCGAGCGCCGCACGCCGGCGCGCTCGGCGATCGCGCTGATCGACGTGCGCGCGGGGCCGAGCGTGCCGTGCAGCTCCACGGCCGTCTCCGTAATGCGCCGGCGGGTCTCGGCCTCGAGCTCGGCTCGCCGCTTCATTCGGTATGGGCGTGTTCCATCGGACATCGCTGTCCAATGAATCTTGACAGATCCGGAGGCCGACGTTACGCTTTCACGCGACACTACTGTCCGACGAAAGAGAGAAGAGAGATGGAAGCGACAGTCGCAGGCCCGAAGATCGTTGGCCCCGAGGACGCGCAGGACGGCTTCCTCGGCAGCATCGGAGTCCGCTGGATGATCGACGGGGCCGAGGCGGATCAGCGCTTCTCGCTCGTCGAGCACGCGATGTCGCCGCGGGCGCTCGCCGCGCCGCTCCATCTGCACACGCGCGAGGACGAGTACAGCTACGTGCTCCAGGGGCGGCTGGGCGCCCTGCTGGGCGACGACGTCGTCGAGGCCGGGCCCGGCGACCTGGTCCACAAGCCGCGCAACCAGTGGCACACGTTCTGGAACGCGAGCGACGAGCCCACGCGGATCCTCGAGATCATCTCGCCGGCCAGCTTCGAGCAGTTCTTCCGCGAGCTGGATGGCCTGGGCGGGGCCATCAACGCCGATCCCGAGGCGCTCGCGGAGCTCAACGAGCGCTACGGCCTGGAGATGCAGCCGGACTCGGTTCCCGGGCTGCTCGAGCGCTTCGGCCTCCAGATCGGCGAGCACCTCACCGGCGGCTGGACCCCGCCGGCGCGCTGAGGCGAGTGCTAGCTGACGAGCGCGGGCGCGGCCTCCTCGGCGAGGGCCGCGTCCAGCGCCGCCAGCACGCGGTCGGCCGTCTCGACCCTCGCGTTCTGGCCCATCAGCCCGATCCGCCACATGGCAGGCGCATCGGGGCCGAGCCCTCCGCCGATCTCGATGCCGTGGTCGCGCAGCATCCGGCCCTGGACGGCCTTGCCGTCCACGCCCTCGGGCACCCGCACCGCCGTGAGAGGCGCCAGCCGGTGATCGCGCTCCGCGAGCAGCTCGAGGCCACGCGATTCGAGTGAGTCCTGGAGATGTGCCGCCGCATCGGAATGCCGAGCCCAGCGCGCCTCGAGCCCCTCGCGCAGCACGCCGCAGAGCGCCTCGTGCAGCGCGTAGATCCCAAGGATCGGAGCCGTGTGGTGGTAGGCCGCCGGCCGCTCGACCCAATAGCGTTCGAGCAGCAGCAGGTCGAACGTGAACGGCACCGGCGTACGGCGCGAGCGCAGCCGCTCCAATCGCCCGCTCGGAAACCGCCACCGGCGACATCCCGGGCGGCGCGGCCAGGCACTTCTGGGTGCACGAGTAGGCGAAGTCCACGCCCCACGTCGCCCACCTCGAGCGGCACGCCGGCGAGCGACGTGACGCAGTCGGCCATCAGCAGCGTGTCGCGGTCGCGCAGCAGGGCGCCGAGCTCGGCCAGAGGATGCTCGACACCGGTGGACGTCTCCGCATGCACGACCGCGACCATGCGAGCCTCCGGATGGCGATCGAGCGCGTCGATGATTGCGGCGTTGGAGACCGACTCCCCCCAGTCGGCCTCCGCTGCCACTACCTCGGCGCCATGGCGCCGGGAGATCTCAGCGATTCGGCGGCCGAAGAACCCGCACTGGGCCACGATCACCGTGTCCCCGGGCTCCACGAGGTTCACGATGCCGGCCTCCATGCCGGCCGTGCCCGTGCAGTGGAGCGGCAGTACCAGGCCGTCGGGCATCCGGTACACACGCCGCAGCAGGTCCACGACGTCGAGCAGGATCTCGTGCATCTTCGGGTCGAGGTGGCCGAGCATCGGCCGTGTCATGGCTTCGAGCACCGCGGGGTCCACGTTCGTCGGGCCGGGGCCGCAGAGCAGCCGCTCCGGCGGTCGAAGCTGGGGGAGAGCGTCGTCCATCCTCCCAGGGTCTCTCAGTATGACCTTGACTGCAAGCTAAGAGTTTTGCGTAACACATAGACAAATTCCTCTAATCGGACTTGCCGAGGACGCGCCGCGCGGGTTCACTGGCGCACATGACGCCCACGAAGACCCGCCTCCACCGCTCCGAGCTCGCAGTCCCGGGCAGCAACGTACGCATGCTCGAAAAGGCGCCGTCGCTCGGAGCCGACGTGGTGATGCTCGACCTCGAGGACGCGGTGGCGCCCGACGACAAGGAGCAGGCGCGCATCAACCTCGTGGACGCGCTGCGCGAGCAGGATTGGTCGCGCTGCTCGGTGTCCGTGCGCATCAACGGGCTCGACACCCACTGGTGCTATCGCGACATCGTCGATGTGGTCGAGCAGGCCGGCGAGCACGTGGACGCGATCGTGATCCCCAAGGTGAGCGGCGCCGGCGACGTGCACCTCGTGGCCACATTGCTCACGCAGATCGAGGAGGCGATGGGCTTCGAGCGCAGGATCGGCCTGGCCGTGCTCATCGAGACCGCGATCGGGATGGTGAACGTGGACGAGGTCGCGCAGGCGTGCCCGGACCGGATGGAGGCGATGATCTTCGGCGTGGCCGACTACGCGGCCTCGATCCAGAGCCACACGGCGTCGATCGGCGGGGTGGACGAGAACTACTCCGTGCTCACCGACTTGAATGGGTCGGAGGAGCGGGCGCGCCACTGGGGCGACCAGTGGCACTACCCGCTCGCGCGCATCGCCGTTACCTGCCGCGCGTACGGCCTGCGGCCGATCGACGGCCCGTACGGCGACTTCACCGACCCCGAGGGCTACATTGCGGCCGCGCGCCGCTCCGCGGTGCTCGGCTACGAGGGCAAGTGGGCGATCCACCCGTCGCAGGTGCCGCTGGCGAACGAGGTCTACACGCCGGCGCCGCGGCTCGTGGAGCGCACGCGACGCATCATCGAAGCGATGAGCGAGGCGGCAGCGGAGGGGAAGGGTGCTGTGTCGCTCGACGGCCGGCTGATCGACGCCGCGTCGATCCGGATGGCCGAGAACCTGCTCGCCAAGCTCGAGCAGATCGAGGCGCGGGACCCGGTCGAGGCGGTGCCGGAGGCGGCCCCGCTAGCGGCGGCGCCGGGCGCCGCGTCCTGAGCGTGGAGACCGCCGTCGGCGACTCCGGCGCTGGCAAGACCACCAGGCGGCGGAGTCACCTCCGCCGCCCGGTTGATGTCGAGGAGCGTTGCTAAGGCAGCAGGTGGTCGATCGCCCGGCTCATTATCTCGTTGCGGGTCGCGCCATCGGTGATGCCCTCGAAGCCATGGCCCATATAGACCGTGCGTGGGGTCGCGATGACCGCTCCCTCCTTGATGCCGAGACCGCCGCGGGGGATCCAGTCGTTGCGGTTCGGGCCCTCGATCCCCTCGTCGTCCTGGGGGGCGCCGGGGACCGTCCAGCCGTCCAACTGATCGCCGTCATCCTCGAACGAGGTGCTGCCCTCTCCGGTGGAGACCTCGATGTCGTCGATGAACACGCCCGGGAACTGCTGGAGACCCCAGTCGCTCACGGAGGTGATCGAGACCTCGACCTGTGAGTCGTCCGGGAATCCCCCCAGGTCGACCTCGAACTGCTGCCAGCCGCTCGAGCTGCCGTTGGCCGCGTTCCACTCGCCGCTCGACCCGGTCGAGCTGCACGTGCCGTCCGCCTCGTTGAACTCCTGGTAGTGCGTCAGGAACGGGTGCAGCACGTTGGCCGCGTCGTTCGGGTTGCTCCACCCGCCCGTGCACGATTGGTCGTTGGTCAGGTCACTCGTGGTGTGGCCGTTCACGTCTGGCAGCGTCGTCCAGTCGTCCTGTCCGACGGTGTGGGCCTCGACGATGAGGTAGTCGAAGTCCTGCTCGAGGTTGAAGCTGGTCCAGAACGACATGGTCGCGCCAGCTGCCGGCACCGTGATCGTCCGGCTCAGGCGCTTGTACGCCTCGTCCGCCCGCTCCGACCACATGAACGACGACCCGGTGTGCGGGTCGAATGGACCCGCCAGGCCGCTCACGTACTCGGCCGCCGGCCAGCTCTCGAACTGCGGGAAGCTGCCGGCAGGGTCGGTGACCTCGAGGAAGTCGCCGGTCGCGATGAACGACGAGTTCGAGGCCTGGTTCTGCGCGCTGTCGGGGCCGTTGAAGCCCCAAGTCAGCCCGCTGAACGGGTCGTCGATTCCGAGCACGTCGAACGGATCGCCGGTCTCGGGATCGCTCCCTCCGCCGGCCGACGTGATGGCCGCGCCGAACATGTACTCGATCGGGTCGCCCTGCGAGTTGCCCGAGCCGAGCAGGCCCAGGCAGCCCGCCAGAACGGCCGGGTCGGCGGAGCACTGCCGGTTCTCGAACGGGTCGTAGAGCTGGGCGCCGAGCGACGACGTGTACTGCTGACCGGCCCTCTGGCCCGTGTAGAGCACACGCCCGCCCTGGTTGACGAAGTCGCGCACCTCGAGCAGCTCCTGCATCGCGAGGCGCGACGCGTTGCCCGGGCCCCAGCCCAGCTCGCGTGTGACGACATCGTCGCCCGTGTACCAGACGACGGCGTCGTAGTGGCTGAGCACACCGAGGTTGTCCGGCGCGGTGCGGTTGTGGTCGTCGACGTCGTAGATGTCGTACGCGATGCCCTTCGCCGTCAGGGCGTCCTCGTAGAACGAGAGGAACTGCGGCGCCGTCACGCCCGGTTTCACCGGGGACGCGCCGGAGTAGTCCTCGGCCGACATGATCAGCACCGGGCTGTTGGTGTTCGACTCCACCGTGTAGGTGAACGAGTCGCTCGTCTGACCGCCTCCGGTGAACCAGACCTTCACGCTGTTGCCTGTGTCGGTGCCGGCGACCTCGCCGCTCATCACGTGGTAGTAGACGCCGTTGCCGGGCCCGTAGTTGTCACCGCCGTTCCACTCGCTCGTCGACACGGTCTGAGTGGCGCCGCCGTTGATCTGGTAGTTCAGCTTGACGTCGCCGAGGCTGCGCTTCGCGAGCACCCGCACCTCCTGCGGGTCGCCGTAGGAGACAGCGAACTTGAAGTCGAACAGCGACTGCTGCCCGTTCTGCGGATCGATGTCGTCCTGGTCCAGGTAGAACGGCTTGACGTCGATGCCGACCGGCGAGGATGGGTTCGCGGGATGCGCCGCGGACCTGGCCAGGCCGAGGTGGAAGGGAAGCATCCGCTCGAACTCCGCCTGGATCAGCGCCTCGTTGTCGGGGAACACGAATCCCGAGCCCTCTTCACCCTCTCCGAGCTCGGGCGTGTACGCGACGGTGCCGCCATTGGTATCGGCGTAGTCCGTCGTCTCACCGTTCGTGACGTAGAGCGTGTCGGCCGACTGGCCGGGGTTGAAGCCCTCGATGGCCGAGTTGGCGTCGGTGCCCCCGAGCGCCACGTAGATCGGGTTGTCCGCGTCGAGCGTTCCGATCTGCCACCCCTGTGGATAGAGGAGCCACTCGCCGAACGAGTGCAGGTTCGACTGGAACTTCGGCTTGATGCGGTCGATCAGCCCCTGCATGA
Organism: uncultured Thermoleophilaceae bacterium; assembly: GCA_963774755.1. Taxonomy (GTDB): domain Bacteria; phylum Actinomycetota; class Thermoleophilia; order Solirubrobacterales; family Thermoleophilaceae; genus JACVRW01. The sequence continues at coordinate 29,850 of CAVZGG010000005.1, forward strand.
ACTGTGTCTCGGGCTCTGACGCCGGAGACGGCCCGCGATAGGTCTCGTCCGCCTCGTCCGGCGATGAGCCTTCGTTGTCGTAGCCCCAGTGCTCGTCGAAGTTGCGGTTGGGATCCACGCCGTCGCCGACGGTGATCTTTTCGTCGTTGTTGTTGTCGCGCAGGTTCTTGCGCCACAGGCGGTCGGTGTCGAAGGAGTACTGGTAGCCGTCCGGGTTCGCGGAGATCACGAACCACAGCTCGGTGCTCTTGAGGAGATCCTTGGTGGCCTTGTCGTTCGCCCGCCACCTATTGATGAAGTGGTTCAGCGTGCGACGGTTCACCTCGACGCTGATCCACTCGCGCGCGTGCTGGTTGGAGGAGTAGAGCACGGCGGGCCGGGACCCATCGCGCACCCCCCGCGCGCCCTGCGTGAGCTTCAGTGCGATCAGCTCGCGGCCCTGGTGGGTGTGTCCGAGAACCTCGAGCTTGACCAGCTGGGGGTTCTCCCGAGCCAGGCGGTACAGCTCGTCGCGGATACCGCCCTGCTCGTCCCAGGAGCGCCAGACGTTGAAGCCGTTCACCGCCATGGCGGCGGCCTGCTCGGCCACGTCTGGCCCTTCTTGTTGCGGGTGAGCTTCACGCTCACACCGGAGGCCCTGAGCTTCGCGACCTCGCCGCGCGTGAGCACCGCCTCGGCCTTGATCCCCGATGCCGTCTGCTCCACCCCGGCTAGCTCAACGCCTTGGGTGGCGTCGGCGACCTCCCCCGCCGGCCCCTGCACGGTGTACATCTGGAGGCCGTCGCGCCCCTGACCCCATGCCGCCGGTGCAGCGAGCAGCACGAGCGAGGCCACAACCGACCCGACCAGGGCGGTGAGCCTGAACGTCATCGCAAACCCCTCCTCCGAGTTCGCCGCGCACTAACCGATTGGATCCGTCCAACCAGTTAAGGGGTGGGTCCCGTCCCACCAGTTAACGAGGCTACCCGAATCTTCCAAGAGGAGGTCGCCCGACTCCCACGAGCGCCTGGCACGCCAGGCACGCTCGTGGGGAGTGGAGCTGTCGGCCTAGGCGTTGCCGCCCGGTCGCTCGCCCTTCGGGGCGTAGCGGTTGTGCAGCATCAGCACGTTGCCGTCGGGGTCGGTGAAGTGGGCCATGTGGCAGACGCCGCTGTCCATCGTGTCCGCGACGAAGGACACGCCGCGCGACTCGAGCTCCGCTCGCGCGGCCTCCACGTCGTCCACCTGGTAGGCGACCGGCACCTTGCTCGCCTGGAACTCGATGCCGAGCTTGCCCGTGTTGAGCAGGGCGATCGTCACGTCGCCCGGCTCGAACTCGGCGCCCATGGGCTCCTCGTCCTCCTCGCGCTGCCAGCGCTTTGAGGGCTCGAGGCCGAGCACGTTCTCGTAGAAGTCCATCGCCTTGGCGATGTCCTGGGTGGGCACGCAGACGAAGTCCACGCCGGTCACGAGCTTCGTCTCGACGCTCATGCGCCGCTTCCGAGTAGCGCAGGGAGCCGGGGGTGGTCAGGAGCTCTCCGGTCTCCAGCAGCGTCTTCAGTCCGGACAGGATCATCGGCCAGCCGCCGTAGATCTCATCGTTGGCGCCCTCGCGCATCTGGTCGTGGGTCACCGTCAACCGGCACGAGTCGCCGACCGGCTCGATGTCCCAGGTGACTCTCGACGTTCCCTCGCTCTTCACGTCGTCGCTCCACAGGGCATTGAAGCTCTGGACGAGCCGGCGCGGTGGTTCGACCTCCAGATTCTCGCCCTCGGAGATTCGGATGCCGGCACCGTCGTGCACGGATTCGTAGCCGGACCCGGCCGTCCAGTCCGAGCGGATCCCCACTCCGAACGTGTACTTCGCCCTCATCTCGCTGTCGGTGATCGCCTCCCAGAGACGCTCCGGGGTCGTCTTGATGTAGATCTCGAACACCTTCTCCATTGTTCTGTCCTCCAGTCGATGCTTGAGCCCGGTGAGCGTCGCTGCCCAGGGCTCCGCGTACTTGCTCACCCACCTGTCGTGGACGAGCCGGATCGGGACGGGGTTCAGGAAGTGCAGCTTCTCGCGCCCGCGCCTCTTTGTTGTTACGAGGTGCGCCTCCTCGAGCACCCTCAGGTGCTTCATCACGCCGTAGCGCGTCATGGGGAGGCGCTCCTCGAGCGCGCTCAGGGTCTGCCCGTCCTCGCGAAAGAGCTCGTCGAGCAGGCTGCGGCGCGTCGGGTCGGCAAGTGCCTTGAAAACCTCGTCCATCGCCGCGGATGATAGGTGACCAAATGGTCACATGTCAAGTGACGCGCGAGAGGGGATACTGCAGCCGTGGCGCAGGACGAGTACCTGCTGGCCAACCAACCCACGGAGTTGCAGCGCCTGCAGCTGCAGGCGCAGGTCTGGGAACCCACCGGACGGCAGCTCCTCTCGAAGCTCGACGGCGGATCGGGCGGTCGCGCCCTGGACGTGGGCTGCGGCGCCCTGGGCTGGCTTCGGATCCTCGGCGACTGGGTCGGCCCCTCCGGCCAGGTCGTGGGCATGGACATAGACGAGAGCCTGCTCGACGGCGCTCGTTCATTTCTCGAGGCGGAGGGGATCTCGAACGTGGAGCTCGTCGTCGACGATCTGTTCGACAGCAAGCTCGAGCCGCAGTCCTTCGATCTCGTCCACGCCCGCTACCAGATCGCTCCACTCGGTCGCGGCCGCGAGCAGGTGGCCTCGTACCAGCGGCTGCTCAGGCCGGGTGGCCTGCTCGTCCTGGAGGAGTGGGACCTGGGCTCCTGGCACTTCAATCCCCCCGCCCCGGCCGCCGAGCGACTCATCGGGCTGCTCTCAGACATCTTTGCCAAGCTGGGCGGCGAGGCTGGCCGCGGGCTTCTCGAGCTGTTCCGCGAGGTCGGTGTCGAGGCAGAGGTCGACGCGCACGTGATCGCGCTGAAACACGGTCACCCGTATCTGCGCCTGCCGCTCCAGTTCAGCACCGCGCTCGAGTCGCGCCTGCTGGAGACACTGAACGAGGACGAGCTTGCCTCGCTACGCCGCGCGGCGGAGGCCGAGCTGGCCGAGCCGGGCAGATGGGGCACGACCTTCACCCTGATCCAGAGTTGGGGGCGGCTCGACGGCGACGCGCGCTAGCGCCTACGTCGCGTATGCGCACGACGCCGGCGGCTCGTCGCTCTGCCGCAGGAGCCTGGCCACCAGGACCGCTGCCGCAACCACGAGCAGGCCGCTCACCGTGGCCGCAACCTGGAGGGCCTGGATGAAGGCCTCGCGGGCGGGCTCGAGCACATCCGCGGCATGCAGCTGCGGGAGCCGGTCGGCCACCGCGACCGCGCCTGCGAGCGTGTCGCCGGCTGTCCCGGCCGCCTCGGCCGGCACGTCCGCGGGGAAGGCGTCGGCTGTTTGGTCGCGGTAGACCGCCGTCCCCACGGTGCCGAGGAGCGCAAGGCCGAGAGCGCTTCCAGCTCCGCGCGTGCAACGCGGCGGTGGAGGTCAGGACACCGTCGAGATCAAATAGAGCGGCTTCAAAGTCGGGGTTCGTGGCCATGCGACCACCTTCCCAGCGGCCCGTCACCCCTACATCGGGGCATTACCCTGAACGCGAACCCTGATTTCGATCCGCGCGCTCGATCACTCGGGCCACCTCCACGCGCGACGAGACGTCCAGCTTTCGGAACAGGTTGCGCATGTGGGCCTCGACCGTCTTGAGGCTCACGAACAGCTCCGCGGCGATCTGCTTGTTCGTCTTGCGGTCCACCACGAGCCGCGCCACCTCCAGCTCGCGCTCGCTGAGCGAATCGAGCGCCTCGTTCCCCGAGGCGCCCTTGGCCGTGCGGCGGTGGATCACCCGGCCGAGCTTGCGCAGCTCGCGCTCCGCCGCATCGCGGTGGCGCACGGCGCCGCACAGGCCGAGCTCGCGAGCGGCGAGCTCAAGCTGGGCCACGGCCTCGTCCTCGCGGCCGGCCTGCGCGAGGGCCTGTCCAGCGAGCGTCCGCGAGCGAGCGGCCTCGGTCACCACGCCGCACTCGTCGGCGGCGCTCGCGGAGGCGAGCGCCAGCTCCGCCGCGCCGGCGGGATCGCCCGCCTCCATCGCGACCAATGCCGAAGCTCGGCTGGCCCACGCTCTCGTCATCGGAAGGCCAATCGCCGCTGCGTTTGCCTCGGCGGCCTTCGCGGCGGCGGCGGCATCCTCAGGGCGGTCCAGGTCGAGGTAGCAGCGCGTGAGCACCTCGAAGCCGAAGGCGGGCCAGCCGCCGGGGATCGACGGCAGCTCGGGGCCGCCGGCCGAGTCGATCAGCACCACGGCGGCGCGGGCCGAGTTGCCGGTGGCGGCCAATGCGGCCGCGAACGCCACACCGGCCCAGGCCGTCACGAAGCTCTGATCGATCTCCACGGTCCACTCCATCGCCTCCTCGCCCATGCTCAGGGCCGCCTCGAAGTCGCCGGCGAAGAGCGCCGCCATCGAGCGGTTGAACAGGCTCCAGGCCTTCCCCTGGGTGATGTCGGCCAGCCGCGCCGCCTCGAGGCCGCCGTCGAGCACGTCGGTCGCCTCCTTGAAGCGGCCGCGCATGAAGTACGCGGTTCCGACGGTGGGAACCAGCGTCGGGAACACGATGCCCGTGGCGCGGCCGACGGCGAGCGCACGCTCGGCGTGCTCGCCCGCCTCGCGATAGCGGTCCAGGTAGATCTCGGCGGCGGCCAGGTGGGCGGCCGCGTCGATGCGAGCGACGAGCTGGTCGTCGGGCATCGCGTCGACGATGGCGGTCGCGCGTTCGCGGTGGCTCTCCGCCTCGGCGATGGCGCCGGTGAAGGAACACGCGAGCGCGCACACCCCGAGCGCCATGGCGATCAGCGAATCGTCGCCAAGCGGCTCCGCGGCCTCGAGCGCGCGCTGGGCGAACTGGCTCATCGACTCGTATTCCGAGCGGAACAGCCCGTCGATCGCGAGCTCGACCATGAGCGCGACGGCCTCGGGCCCGCTCGGGTCCGGGAGCTCTTCGAGGGCGTGCTCGAGCCGCGCGTGCGCGTCCTGATGGCGTCCGAGCAGGTGCTCGATACCGGCGGCCGCGACGGTAAGCCTCACTCGCAGCGCCACCGCATCGCCGGGTACGAGCCCGATCGTCTCGCGCAGGTCCGCATAGGCGAGCTCGAGCTGGCCGGTGGCGGCAAGGGCCCCGGCGCGTGCCATCAGCAGCGCCCCGCGCTCCTCGATCGGCGCGTTGTCCGGGAGCAGCCGCAGCGCCGCGCCGAACCAGCGCGCGGCGCTGGCGGGGGCGCGCAGCGTGGAGGCCAGGCCGGCGTCCCGCAGCACTGCGACGGCCTCGGAGTCCCCCTGCTGCGCCGCATGCTCCACGTGATGGGCGCGCGCGGCGGCGGACGCGCCGCGCTTCTCGAGTGCCGCGGCGCAACGCTCGTGCGCGCCGAGCCGCCAGCCACCGGGTGAGGTCTCGTAGACGGTCCGTCGCACGAGCGGGTGGCGGAACCGGAAGCGGCGCGGCACGTCGGTCGGCCGCACGAGGTCGCGGGCGAGCAGCTCGTCGAGAGCCTGCACGGCGGACTGCTCGTCTACCCCCGCCGCGGCTCCCGCCAGCTCGGGCTCGAACGGGTCCCCGGCCACCGCAGCGCCGTCGAGAAGCGCGCGGGTCGGCGCGGTGAGCAGCCCCAGCTCCTCGGTGAGCGCGGCGGTCACGGCGGGCGGCACCTCGATGCCGCCGAGGTCCACCCGCGCGGCGGCTGCCGCGGCGCCCGGGGTGGGGCGCGGAGCCCGGGCGAGCTGCTCGAGGAAGAACGGGTTGCCGCCGCTCTCCTCGTAAATCGTGTCCGCGAGGGCGGCGGAGACCTGCTCGCCCAGGAGCAGTCCGGCGTCGTCGCGCTCGAGGCGCCCCAGCTCGAGACGAACGACGGATCCGCCGCGATGGCCCCGCTCGAGCGCGGCCGCCAGCCGCTCCGGCAGCTGCCTCGGCCGCGCGCCGAGCGCGATCAGGACCGCTGCGGCCGGTGGCCTTCGCAGCAGAGCGCTCACCAGCTCGACCGAGGCGGAGTCCGCCCAGTGCACGTCGTCGAGAATCAGCACGAGCGGCTTCGTGGCCGCCAGGCGCTCGAGCAGGTCGCGCACGGCGCGGTGGGTGCGGTAGCGCTCGTCCTGGATCGGAACATCGCCCGAGCTCGCGAACTCCGACATCGACGGCAGCACCCGTCCCAGCTCGGCGCGCACGTCGTCCTCGAGCGACTGCAGGCGGCGCGGATCCAGCCCCGCCACGTACTCGTCGAGGGCGTCCACGAACACCCAGAACGGCAGGTCGGATTCAAGCTCGGACGCGCTGCCCGACAGCACGATCTGCCCCAGCGCGTCGGATTTCCCGGCCAGCTCGGCCAGCATGCGCGTCTTGCCGATTCCAGGCTCGCCGAGGACCACGAGCGCGGCCGCCTCGGCGGTCCCGAGCCCGGTCAGGGCGTGCTCCACCGCGCCGAGCTCATCGGCACGTCCGACCAGCTGCTCGGCAACCGTGGCCATGCGAGTTCCCAGGCGGATCCTAACCCCGATGCGGAACTAGGGTCGGGAATTAGGGTCGCACCCCAATGTGGCTCAGGGCCTGCGGCGGGAGGCTTCTCCCATGAGCCGTTACCTGATCCACCACCGCCACGCAGCGCACGAGTGCGGCGTGGCATTCGCGTCCTTCAGGGGTCACGAGAGCTCGCTCCGCCACCGCGCGGCGCTCGCCTCGTGCGACTCCGGCGGGCACGCGATCTGGTGGACCGTCGATGCCGCAACCGAAGCCGATGCGCTCGCGCTGCTGCCGTTCTTCATCGCCGAGCGCTCCGTCGCCACCGCCGTCACCGAGGTGGCGATCCCATGAACTCCAAGGAGGAGCAGATGTCAGGCACGAACACCCCCTACGCCCGGCGCTGGCAGGCGCTCATCGTGCTCGCGATGAGCCTGCTGATCGTGTCGGTTGACAACACCATCCTCAACGTCGGGCTGCCGACGATCCGCGAGGACCTCGACGCCAGCTCGAGCCAGCTCCAGTGGATCGTGGACAGCTACCTGCTCGTGTTCGCGGTGCTGCTCCTGATCGCCGGCGCGCTCGGTGATCGCTTCGGGCGCAAGAAGGCACTCACGTTCGGCCTCGTGATGTTCGGGATCGGCTCGCTGTTCGCGGCCGCCGCGCCCGGCACGACCCAGCTGATCGCCTCGCGTGCCCTGATGGGCGTGGGCGCCGCCGCGATCATGCCGACGACGCTGTCGATCCTCACGAACATCTTCCCCGACGACGAGCGCCCGAAGGCGATCGCCATCTGGGCCGCGGTGTCGGGAATGGGCATCGCGATCGGCCCGATCTCGGGCGGCTTCCTGCTCGAGCACTTCGACTGGGGCAGCCTCTTCCTCGTCAACATCCCGATCGTGGCGATCGGCCTGGTGGCCGGGGCGATCCTGATCCCCGAGTCGCGTGATCCGGAGCCGAAGAAGCTCGACCTGGTCGGCGCCGGACTGTCCATCGCGGGCCTGACCGCGATCGTGTGGGGCCTGATCGAGGCCTCGGAGCGGGGCTGGACCGATTCGACGATCCTCGGCGCGTTCGCGGCTGGCTCGGCCATCATGGCCGCGTTCATCGCGTGGGAGCGTCGCTCGAGCCACCCGATGCTGGACGTGAGCGTGTTCCGCAACCTGCGCTTCAGCGCCGCGAGCATCTCGGTGGCGTTCGTGTTCTTCGCACTGATGGGCGTCGTGTACTTCCTGACCACCTACCTGCAGTCGGTCATGGGCTACTACGGCACTCGAGGCGGGCATTCGGATGCTGCCCGTGGCGGGTGGCCTGATCGCCGCCACGAAGGTGTCGGTCGAGGCAACCAAGCGTCTGGGCACGAAGATCGTCGTGGCCACCGGGCTCGGCACGGTCGGCAGCGCGCTCTACCTGCTCGGCACCTGCGGTGTGGACACCGGCTACGGCCGCGTCGCACTCGCGCTGAGCATGATGGGCGTGGGCATGTCGCTGGCGATGTCGCCCGCCACCGAGTCGATCATGGGCTCGCTGCCGAAGGCCAAGGCGGGCATCGGCTCGGCGATGAACGACGTGGTCCGCGAGGTCGGCGGAACGCTCGGCGTCGCGGTGCTCGGCAGCGTGCTTGCGAGCAGCTACGGCAACGGCATGGACGGCGCGGTGCGCGGAATGCCACACGACGCGGCAGAGGCCGCAAGCGACAGCGTCGGCGGCGCGCACGACGTGGCCGCTCAGATCGGCGGCGAGGCTGCCGCCAATCTGACCCAGGTGGCCAACCAGTCGTTCGTCGACGCGATGTCCACCACGGCCACCCTCGCCGCGGGCGTCGCGCTCGCCGGGGCGCTGATCGCGGCGGCGTTCCTGCCCTCGCGGGCGCGGGCGCCGCATGCGACCGCGCTGCCGGAGCCGGCGGCTGCCTAGTCAGTCCGGGAGCGGCGGTAGGTCTGCCAACCAGGCGGACCTGCCGCCGTTTTCGTCGTACAGCACCGGAAAGAACGACTCGTCGAGCGATAGGTCGCCCCGGCGGCGGTAGCGGGAGTAGATGAGGTCGGTGTTCTCCGGGTGGAAGCGGGTCTCAACCGGGACCAGGTGCGAGACCAGCGCTCGCCGCTCCACCTCCGATTCGTTCGGACCGGAGCCGTGGAACGTCAGCGAGTGGTGGAAGGCGCAGCCGCCGGGCTTCACCACCACGGGCACGCGTTCCGGCTCGACGCCCTCGGGTGTGGCGCCGTCGAGCGGCGCGAGCCAGTTCTCGGGCGCGTGGAAGCTGCCGCGGTCTGGCGGGGTCTTCGGCCACAGGTGCGAGCCGCGCACGTACTCGATCGTGCCGCCCTGGGCGAACGTCTCGTCGAGCGCCACCCAGCAGGTGATCATCTCCGGCGGGCTCAGGTAGCCGGCGTAGGAGCCGTCCTGGTGCATGCCGAGCGACTTGGTACCCGGCGGCTTCCAGAGGCAGTTGTCCTGAAGCATCCGGGTGCCGCGGTAGCCGCCGAGGCGGGCCGCGATGCGCCCGGTCCTCTCGCTCAGCACCTGGGCTGCGATCAGGTCGTCGGAGCGCCAGCCGTTGCAGATCTGGCGGGTCACGTCCTCGCGGTCGCGGCCGCGCTTCCAGTTCACCTCGTCCGGGGCGATGCCGGTGGCGTAGTCGCCGTCGAAGAGGGCGGCGAAGCGCTCGCGGAGGATCTCGACGGCGGCCATGGAGAGGAGGCCTTCCTCGATGATGAGGAAGCCGTCGCGGCGGAAGCTCTCCACCTGCTCCTCGGTCACCACGCGGGTACGGTATCGGCGGATGGATGAGCTGAGCAAGCTGCCGTTGGAGGAGTTCCTTGCCGCGGTCGCGGACGCCACCCCGGCGCCCGGGGGCGGGAGCTCGGCTGCGGTTGCGGCTGCGTTGGCTGCGGCTCTGGTCGAGATGGCGGCCGCGCTCCCGTCGTCGCGCGGGGGCGGCGCCCCTGCGCGTGGCACCCCTCCTTCCGGTGCGGCCGACCAGGCGCGCGCGCTTCGCGCGCGGGCATTGAGGTTGGCTCAGGAGGAGATGTCGTCCTATGCGCCGGTCTTGGAGGCGCGCGATGAGCACGAACGCGAGCTCGCCTTGGCCGCGGCGAGCGAGCCGCCTGCCCATATCGCCGAGGTCGCCGCGGAGGTCGCGGAGCTCGGCGTGGAGGTGGCTTCGTCGGCGTCGGCGTCGGTTCGCGGTGATGCTCTTACGGGCGTGGTACTCGCCGAGGCCGCGGCGTCGGCGGCGTTTCGGCTCGTCGAGATCAACGTGGGCAGCGGCCCGGTTCTCGAGCGCGCGCGCAAGGCCGAACTACGAGCCGCGAGGGCCCGGGCATCCACCACCGGGCGCCCCCCGCCAAGCGCGCACGCACCGATGCCCAACTAGCGGGCGGCGAGGGATCAGCGAATCTGGCGGCCCATCTCGGTGGTGTCGTAGCCGCCCAGGTCCGTGACGGCGCGGCGGAAGTGGTCCGATTCGAGCAGGGTCCAGAGCGGATAGAGGATCGGGTCGGGCTCGAAGACGAGGTCGTATGGCTCCTGTGCGACCGGCACGAAGTCGAGGCCGAACGCTCGTGCCGCAGCCAGAACGCCCAGTCCGCAGTCCGCCCGGCCCGCCGCCACCGCCGCGGCAACCGCGAGATGGGTGTGCTCCTCGCGCTCATAGCCCGCGATCGCCTCGGCGGAGATGCCGCGCCGCGACAGCTCGTGATCCAGAAGCACCCGCGTGCCCGCCCCGCGCTGACGATTGACGTAGCGAAGCCCCTGTTCGGCCACGTCCTCGATCCTCGTCGGTTCCGGTGGGATTCCCGGGCGCCACGATCAACCCCTGCTCCCGGTGCACGAGCCGCACCACGGAGACCTCGCGGCCGGGAAGCAGGCGGTCAACGTAGGGCAGCGTGTACTCGCCGCTCTCCGGGTCAAGCAAATGCGAGCCGGCCACATGGCACAGCCCATCGCGCAGCGCGGTCAGCCCGCCAAGCGAGCCGACGTTCGAAGACGCGAGCGTGAGACGCGGGTCGCGCTCGCGCAGGGCGGAGGCGGCCAGGTCGAGCACGAGGTCGTGCGAGCCCGTTGCCACGATGGTCCGCTCGATCTCGCCCACGCCGCGCAGCAGCCGCACCGACACCTCCTCGCCCGCGTGGTGCCCCTCGAGCGCGGCCGGCACCACGAGCAGACCGTCGGCGCGCACCAGCGAGGTGAGCACGCCCGCCCCGCGCGGGAGCGGGGTGGCCACGAGCTGGCCGCCGACGCGGCCGAGCCGCACGCGCACCCAGTCGTCCATCCCCATGATCGAGGCGAGCTTGCGGGCGAGGCGCGCCTGCGCGACTGGCGACTCAGGCGGCGGCGCGCCCTGAAGCCGAGCGAGCAGCGGCGCGGCGAAGATGTCGAAGGTGAGCGACGCCGAGACCGGATAGCCGGGCGCGCCGAGCACGGGCGTGGCCGGGGCGCTCGCTCCGCCTTGCACCGCGCCAAGCACGACCGGATGTCCGGGCCGCACCGCCACCCCGTGCACCGCGAGCGTGCCGACCTCGGCCACCACTGCGGCGGTGTGGTCGTCGCGCCCGGCGCTGGAGCCGGCGATCACGATCACGAGGTCCGACCTCGCGGCGGCCGTGCGGACCGCGTCGCCGATCTCGGCGGGGATGTCCGGCACGACCTCGAAGCGATGCGCCTCGCAGCCGAGCGCCTCCGCCTGGGCCGCAAGCATCACGGAGTTCGTGTCGGGCAGCTCGCCCTCGCCGAGCTCGGCTCCGACTGGGCGCATCTCGTCGCCGGTCGGGATCACGGTCACGACCGGCCGCCGACGCACGACCAGCTCGATGGCTCCCGCTGAGCCCGCGGCGGCCACATCCACCGGTCGCAGCCGGTGGCCCGCCGGCAGCAGCAGCTCGGCGGCGCTCACGTCCTCGCCTATCGAGCGGACGTGCTGGTACGGCGCGGCGGCCGCGCGCAGCTCGACGGCGTCGCAGTCCGTGTGGACGTCCTCGCGCATGACGACGGCGTCGAAGTCGCCCGGGATCGGGTCGCCTGTGTCCACCACCTCGAAGGCACCCGCGGCCAGGCGGACCGGGCTCGTCTCGCTCGCGCCGACAGTGTCCGTGGCGTGCACCGCGATGCCGTCCATCGCAGCTGCGTCGAACGGCGGGGAGGAGGTCTGCGCCCAGACGGGCTCGGCGGTCACACGCCCGACCGCCTCTTCCAGCCGCACTCGCTCGGCAACGACCCGCTCCGGGCACCCGGCGGCCGCGCAGGCCTCCTCCCAGGCGGCAAGCGCCTCGGCTGCGGGACGGTCGTGGATGAACGGGGTGGAGCGGGCCACTACCGGTACAGCATGACCTCTACTTCACTCCCGGCCGCCAGGCCGGTGGCGGCCTCGGGAACCACGACGTACCCATCCGCGGCGGTGAGGATCGACAGGAGCGAGGAGCTGCCGAAGAGCGGGATCGCCTCGCCGCCCGCGACGCGCACCTGCACCACGTCGAGCCGCCCGGCCGCTGACGGCAGGTCGCGCTCGAGGCGGGCGCGGACGGTGGGCTCCGGGGGCGGGGCGGTGCAGCCGCCCACCTGCCGCACGATCGGGATGCCGATCAGCCGGAACACCACGAGCGCCGACCGCGGATTGCCGGGAAGGCCGATCACGGGCACGCCGCCGCAGTCCGCGAGCAGCGTCGGCTTGCCGGGCCGCAGCGCAAGCCCGTGACACCAGATACCCGGCTCGCCCAACGAGGCGATCGCAGCCGCGGTCTCATCACGAGCACCAACCGACGAGCCGGCGGACACGACCACGACGTCACTCTCCGGTAACAAACCCTCAAGGGGGCTCTCAAAGGGGTCAGACCCCTTTAGGAGGGTTGAGTCTGGACGACTCAAGGGGTCAGACCCCTTGAGTGGGGGATTCGGGGGTTTACCCCCTGAGCGCGGCGCGGAGGGTGGTTGCCAGCGCCTCGCGGTCGTCGGGGACGATGCCGGCGAAGTGGGGGTCGCCGCCGGCCTCGCGCACGAGCGCTGCCAGCGCGGGCGCCGTGGCGTCGCGGACCCGACCCGTCGGCAGCTCGGGCGTGCCGGGCGGCACGAGCTCGTCGCCCGTGGAGACGATGGTCACGCGGGGCCGCGCGTTCACCGGGATCTCGGTCAGGCCGGCGGCAGCGAGCATTCCGAGGTCCTGGGGCCGCAGGGGGCGTCCGGCCGGCACCAGCTCGGCGCCGGCGGCGGCGTCCTCGTCGGCGCGGACCATTCCCTCGCCGGGGGTGGCGGGTCGCAGGATCTCGAGCAGCTCGGCGGTGGCCGCCTGCGTGTGCTCGACCTTCACGACCGCGTCGGCGCCCGGGGGCAGCGGGGCTCCGGTTGCGATCGCAACGGCCGCGCCCGGCCGCACCTCGACCTCGGGCGGTTCGCCCATGCGCACCTCGCCGGCCACGTCTAGGTAGCTCGGAAGCCCCTCGGATGCGCCGTAGGTGTCCGCGGCCCGCACCGCGAAGCCGTCGACGGTTGCTCGCGCGAAGCCGGGCAACGCGTGCGGGGCGCTCAGCGGCTCGGCGGGCACGCGGCCGAGCGCCTCGTCGAGCGCCACCGACTCGATCGCGGTCCGGCGCGCCGGGCGGAAGCCGCTCAGGGCCTCCGACACCGTCCGGACGGTGAAGAACTCCCGCTGCCCGGGGGCACTCACGTCACGTGCCGCGGGTCTCGTCCGGCGAACGCGGGTGCGGGCGCGCCTCGGTTCCGCCTCGCTTCAGGCCGAGCACGCTGATCGCCGGCCCGAGCGCCACCTGGCCGAGCCCACAGATCGAGGTGAGCCGCATCGTGGCCTCGAACTCGACGATGCGGTCGTCAACGTCCTCCGGGCCGCCGCCCTTCTCCACCAGCTCCGCGAGGATCGCGTGCGCCTTCACGGACCCCACCCGGCACGGCACGCACTTGCCGCAGGACTCGTTGCGGAAGAAGCGCAGCACGTTCGTGGCCGCCGCGAGCAGGTCCGTGCCCTCGGCCATCACCACGAGCGCGCCCGAGCCGAGCATCGAGCCGGCCTCGGCGAGCGGGTTGAAGTCGAGCGGCACGTCGAGGCCGTCCGGCCCGAGGAAGTTGGACGACGCGCCACCCGGCTGGAAGGCCAGCAGCTCGCGGCCCTCGCTCACGCCGCCCGCCAGCTCGAGCAGCTCGCGCGTGGTCGTGCCCATGGGCACGCAGTACACATCCGGCTTCTCCACGTGTCCGGACACGGCGAAGAACTTCAGCCCGGTCCCGCCGTTCACGCCCTGCGCCTTCCACCACTCGGCGCCGCGCTCGGCGATCACCGGCACGTGGGCGAACGTCTCGACCGAGTTCATCAGGGTCGGCTTCCCCCACAGCCCGGAGACACCCGGGAACGGCGGCTTGTTGCGCGGCTCGCCGCGATGCCCCTCCATGCACTCGATCAGCGCCGACTCCTCGCCGAGGATGTAGCCGCCGGGGGAGGTGAAGATGTCCACGCTCACGCGCGCCTCGTCGAGCAGGCCAAGCCCACGCAGTCGCTCGAGCTCCTCGCGCAGCACATCCTCCTCCGGCTCGTACTCGTGCCGGATGAAGACCCAGCCCTCGGTGGAGCCCGTGGCGAGCATGCCGAGCACGAGGCCCTCGAGCACGAGGTGCGGCTGCTCGGCAAGGATCTGGCGGTCCTTGAAGGTGCCGGGCTCGGACTCGTCGGCGTTGCAGATCGCGTACTTGGGTGTGGCCTCCTGTTTCGCGACGAGCTCCCACTTCGTTCCCGTGGGGAAGCCCGCACCGCCCATGCCGCGCAGACCGGACTCCTTCAGCTCCTCGATCAGCGCGGGCATGTCGCGCTCCCCGCCCAGCGCCTCGCGCAGCACGCGGTAGTCGCGCGCGTCGGGCTCGTACGGGTCGTTCGGCCGCTGCACCTCGCTGCGGCGCACGCTCGTGGTGTCGGTGGAGGCGGCGGGCGCCATGTCACAGCGCCCGATGCAGGAGACCTCGCGGAAATCGATGCTGGGATCAGCCCGCAATTGCTCGATGCGCTCGTCCGAGCCACGCAGCCAGCAGGACAGGTCATGGCAGCAGGCCACCTCGGCGGCGGCAGGCGGGGCCGTGCGGAAGTGCGGGTAGAACGAGATCAGGCCCTCGATCTCGTACAGGGGCCGGCGGCGTTCGCGGGAGAGCGTTACGAGCTCGTCGCGCGGCAGCCAGCCGTGCTCGCGCTGAATTTCGTGGAGGTCCGGGATGAGGCTGGGACCTGGAAAACGCCCCGCGCGGGCCTCGGCGCCTGGGACGGCGCTCACGCGACCGGCTCCACGCGCACAGCGCAGAACTTGAACTCCGGGATCTTCCCGGTCGGGTCGATCTCGTCGATCGTCAGCACGTTCGCGGCGGCTTCGCGGAAGTGGAAGGGCACGAAGCAGGTGCCGGGCGTATCCCGGTGTGACACCCGCGCGCTCAGCTCAATCGAGCCGCGCCGGCTCGTGACGCGCACGAAGTCGCCATCGACCACGCCCATCTCAGCCGCGTCGTCCGGGTTCAGGAACACGTGCGCCTCCGGCTGGATGGCATCGAGCGCGTACGAGCGCCTCGTCATCGACCCGGTGTGCCAGTGCTCGAGCAGGCGACCGGTGTTGAGGATGAACGGGAACTCGTCGTTCGGCAGCTCCTTGGCCGGCAACCACTCGGCGGGCACGAGATGCGCCTTGCCGTCGTCGGTGCCGAAGCGCTCGTCGAACAGCACGACCGTGCCGTCCGAGTGCTCGGGGTCCGGGTTCGGATAGAGCTTGCCGGTCTCGCCGAGATTGTCGTACGAGAGCCCGGCGTAGTTCGGCATCAGCGCTTCCAGCTCGTCGAAGATCTCGCTCGGCGACGCGTAGTCCATCGGCAGCCCGACCCGCGTCGCGATGTCGCAGATGATCTTCCAGTCCTCGCGCGCCTCGCCCGGCGGCTCGAGCACCTTGCGGCCGATCTGCACGCGGCGGTCGGTGTTCGTGTACGTCCCGTCCTTCTCCATGTAGGAGCTCGCGGGGAGGACCACATCCGCGAACTCGGAGGTCTCGGTCAGGAAGATGTCCTGCACGACGAGGAAGTCGAGCGCGCTGAGCGCCTTGCGGACCTTGTTCACGTTCGGGTCCGAGAGGAACGGGTTCTCGCCCATCATGTACATCCCGCGCACGCTGCCGTGGAGCGCCGCACCGATGATCTCGGTCACGGTCAGGCCGCGCTCGCGGTCGAGCTCGCGCCCCCACGCGTCCTCGAAGCGCTCGCGCGCATCGTCGAGCGTGACGAGCTGGTAGTCGGGATAGAACATCGGGATCAGCCCGGCGTCGGACGCGCCCTGCACGTTGTTCTGACCGCGCAGCGGATGCAGCCCGGTGCCCTGCCGCCCCACGTTCCCCGTGATCGAGCACATCGCGATCAGGCAGCGGGCGTTGTCGGTACCGGTCGTGTGCTGGGAGATCCCCATGCCCCAGTAGATGACCCCGGCCGCCGCCTCGCCCCAGAGCCGCGCGACCGCGCGGATCGTGTCCGCGTGTACGCCGCAGATCTGGGCGGCGCGCTCGGGCGGGTACTGCTGCACAGTCTTGGCGAGCTCGCCGAAGTTGGTCACTCGCTGGGCGACGAACTCGCGATCGACCCAGTCGTTCGCGATCACCTCGTGCAGGATCCCGTTGTAGAACGCCACGTCCGTGCCGGGCTTGAGCTGGCAGTAGATGTCGGCGTGGTCGGCGATCCGCTCCCGCCGCGGGTCCACCACGATCAGCGTGGTGCCGCGCCGCCTCGCCTGCTTGAAGAAGCTCGAGGCCACCGGGTGGTTCGCCGTCGTGTTCGTCCCCGCGAGGATCGCGACGTCGGCGTTGATGATGTCGCCGTAGGTCGTGGAGACGGCGCCGGAGCCGACGCCCTCGAACAGCGCCGCAACGCTCGACGCGTGACACAGGCGCGTGCAGTGGTCCACGTTGTTCGTGCCGAACCCCGCGCGGATCAGCTTCTGGAAGAGGTAGGCCTCCTCGTTCGAGCACTTGGCCGAGCCGAAGCCGGCGATCGCGCCCGGGCCGCCGTCGGCGTGGATCGCCGTCAGCCTCGACGCCACCAGGTCGAGCGCCTCGTCCCAGCTCGCCTCGCGGAAGTGGGGCAGCACCTCGTCGTAGTCCACGAGCCCGCCCGGCTTCTTGCGCCGGCCGCGGCCCTCGCCGCGCACGTCCGACGACAGCGGCCCCTTCGGATACGCCTCCTCGCGCCGGATCAGTGGCGTGGTGAGCCGCTGGGGCGAGCTCGTGTAGTCCCAGCCGTAGCGGCCCTTCACGCACAGGCGCCGCTGCGAGCCGGGCTGCTCACGCCCCTCGGCGAACGAGATCGCGTTGCGCTCTCGGTCCACGTGGTAGGTGAGCGCGCAGCCGACGCCGCAGTACGGGCAGACCGTGTCGACCTGGTCGAGCTCGGCGCGCGACTTGATCGGGACGCCCGCGATCGGCTTGTTCGTGAGCGCGCCCGTCGGGCAGGCGGCCACGCACTCGCCGCAGGTCACGCAGGACGACTCGCCCATCGGGTCGTTCAGGTCGAACGCGATCAGCGTGGAGTAGCCCTTGCCGGAGCGGCCGATCACGTCGTTGCCCTGGATGTCGTCGCAGGCGCGGACGCAGCGGTCGCACAGGATGCAGGCGTCGTGGTTCACCGCGATGACCGGGTTCGAGAGGTCCTCGCCGCGCCCGCTTCCAAGCGGGATGCCGTCCTCCCGCTCGACCCCGTAGCGGCGCGCCAGCACCAGCAGCTCGTTGTCGCCGGTGGTGGTCTCCTTGGGGTCCTCGTCGGTGGGCGGCTGGTCGGCCATCAGCAGCTGAGTGAGCGTGGCGCGCCGCTGCTCGACCTCGGGCGTGGCCGTCTTCACCTCCATGCCCTCCTCGCACGGGCGCACGCAGGCGGCCGCGTACACGCGCGCGCCCACGTCCACGGCGCAGACCCGGCAGACGCCGACGGGGTCGTAGCGCTCGTCGTGGCAGAGCACGGGGATGTCGATACCGACGCTCTTGGCGGCGTCCCAGATCGTGGTCCCCTCGGGCACGGTGAGTGCCTGCCCGTCGATGCTCAGCGTGACGGTGCGAACGTCCGGGGGAGCGGTGATCGCCACGTTCGCAGCCTAGCGCGGGTCAGTCAGCTTGCACAAATATGTCCAAGCCGAGTTCCACGCTCGTTCCAGGGTCGGGGACGCCCTCGGGATCAAGCCCGCGACCGGTGTAATAGGCCGCGATCATCGAGTTGAGCCGCTCCGGCGTGAGGGTGGCCTGGCGGCCCGAGTCGAGCTCGAGCGGCTCGCTGAGGAAGCGCTCCGGCAGGCGATCCTCCGTGCGGGTCCAGCCCTCGCGCAGGTTGTAGAGCCGCTTCGCCACAACGATGCGGCGCGCGGTGGCGCGAAGCTCATCGCCGGTCACGTCCCAGCCCGTCACGGGCGCGAGCAGCGCGGCCCAGTCGGGGAACGGGTCCTCGAACACCCCGCGCAGGAACTTGCAGAGGATCAGCGAGTCCATGATCGCCGCACGGTCCTCGGTCTCGATCGCGGCGGCCACGTGGAGATCGCCGCCGGCGAGCCGGTCGAGCTCGCCCGAGAGGTCGGCCTCGTAGGCGCCCGAGCGGTTGTGGTCGGCGCCGCGCGCGTTCACCGCCAAGCCGAGTGCCATCGCGTGGAGCGTGCGCGGCTCGTAGCCGGGCAGCTCGAGGCCCTTCACGTGGGGAGCGAACGCGTCGGAGCCGCCGCCCACCTCGCGCGCCGCGCGCCTGGAGCCCTCGGCCAGCAGGTCGCCGAGCCCGTCGCGCGAGCCGATCTCCTGCACGCCCCGCATCAGCGCCTCGCCATCGCCGAAGCGCAGCCAGGGTGCGTCGATCAGGCCGCGCTCGGCGCACTCCATCGCCCAGGCGAGCGTGCCGCCGGCGGAGATCGTGTCGATACCGAGTTCGTCGCAGAGCGAGCTCGCGGCGAGCACGGCGTCCGGGTCGGACACTCCGCAGAGCGGCCCGAGCGCGAACACGTTCTCGTACTCCACGCGCGTGCTGCCGCCGCCTGGAGACGCGTAGATGTGCTCGCAGCCGATCGTGCACGAGGCACAGCTGTCGCGGGCCACGTGGCGGAGCTCGTGGAGCTCCTCGGCGGCGAGGCGCGGCGCGTCCTCGAACGACGCGGCGCTGAAGTTTCGTGTGGGGAGCGTGTTGATCGCGTTGAACGAGAGGAGGTTGGCGAGCGTGCCGAGCTCGCGGTACTTCTCGGTGGCGGGACCGAACGACAGCTCTCGCAGCGCCTTTGCCGCGGCCAGCACGGCGGGTGGGTCGGCGAGCGGTGGCTTCACGCCGGCGCCCCGCACCGCCACGGCCTTGAGGCGCTTCGCGCCCATCACGGCCCCGAGCCCGCCGCGGCCGGCGTGGCGACCGTCATGCGACACGGTTGCGAAGCGCACCAGGCGCTCGCCCGCCGGGCCGATCGCCGCGACGCGCCACGCGGGGCCGAGCCGCTCGCGCAGCCGCTCCTCGGCCGCGGCCGCCGAGAGACCCCAGAGATCGTCGGCGGGCTCCATGCGCGCGCCGTCGCCATCGACGAGCAGGACCGAGGGCTCGTCGCACGCGCCGCGCACGACGATCGCGTCGTTGCCGGTGAGCTTCCCCTGGATGGCGAAGTGGCTGGAGGCGAGCGCGTCGTTGAGGAGACCCGTGAGCGGCGACTTCGCCACCACGGCGAACTTCGCGCTGGTGGTCAGCGGCGTGCCAACCAGGGGGGAGAAGATGAACGCCAGCGGAGCGTCCGGGTCGAGCGGGTTCACCTCGGGCGGGGCGAGCCGGTGCATCAGCCAGGTGCCGAGGCCGGCGCCGCCGATGCAGCCGCGCAGGACGGGCTCCGGGAGGTCGAGGCGCTCGGCGTCGCCGCTGCCCACGTCCACCACGAGCGCGCGACCGAAGTAGCCGCCCGGGCTCATCGGGCGATCGCTCCCTGACCGTCCTCGCGGAGGGCCGCCCGCAGGCGCGCGCCCAGCTGGAAGTGTGGCTCTGGGCCGTCGGAGAGCCGTGCTGGGTGGATTCCGCGTACGGATGACGCGAGCAGCAGCTCGTCGGCAGCGGCGATCCGGTCGAGCGACAGCCTCTCCTCGCGCGCCGGGTGCAGCGCCAGTACCCGCGCTCGCACGGTGCCCGGCAGCTGGCGGCCGTCGAGCGGTGGGGTGATGAGGTGAGTGCCCTCGACGATGAACAGGTTGGCGTAGGCCGCCTCGAGCACGTCGCCGTCGAGGTCGAGGAGCAGGGGAACGGCGTCGAGGCGGCCGGCGAGCTCGTCGAGCAGCCGGCGGTCGCACCACTTGTGCGCGCCCAGGCCGCCGGGCAGGACAGCGGGCGAGAGCGTGACCGGCTCGGGCGCCGGCTCCGCCGCGAGCGGCTCGGCGTGGAGCTCGACGCGCGCGGGCGAGTCGGACCCGGGCGCGGCCACGACGCGCAGGCGCTGCACGCGCGCGGTCGCCGCGGCGGCGAGGACGCGCGACTCGAGATCCCCCGGCAGCGTCTCCCCATAGAGAGCGCTCACGCTGCGCTCGAGCCGAGCCAGGTGCGCGCGAGCATCCACCGGCGAGCCGCCGCGCACCAGCAGCGTCTCGAAGACGCCGAGGGAGGCGTCGGGACGGTCGGCTCCGCCGGTCAGCGCCGCGATCGGCGCCACCCGGCTCACGCGCGGCTCCTCGATCAGTCGCGCGCCCGCGGCGGCGATCACCGGACGCGCCTTCACGAAGCACTCCTCGAGCTCGCGCTCCGCCACGGAGTCGGCCACGATCCCGCCGCCCGCGCCCATCCAGATGCGCTCGCCGCGCATCTCGAGCGTCCGGATCGCCACGTTCAGCTCGAGCCCGGCCACCGGGCTCGCGAAGCCGAGCGCCCCGGTGTATGCCTCCCGGCCACCGGCCTCCAGCTCGGCGATCACGCGCATCGCCTGGATCTTCGGCGCGCCGGTCACCGAGCCAGGTGGGAAGCTGGCGCGGAGCAGGTCGGCGTCGCCGGCGTCGGGCCGGAGCGTGCCGGTGACGGTCGAGACCAGGTGCCACACCCCGGGCGCGGGCCGCGGCTCGGTGAGCCCGGGCACGCGGATCGAGCCGTACTCGCACACGCGCCCGAGGTCGTTGCGCATCAGGTCCACGATCATCACGTTCTCGGCGCGGTCCTTCGTGGATGCGGCGAGGGCGGTGCGGTTGTCCTCGGCGCGCGCGCCCTCGCGGCCGGCGGCGAGCACCCGGGGCGCGGTGCCCTTGATCGGCTCGCTCATGACCTCGCGGCCGCGGCGGCGCAGGAACAGCTCCGGGGAGAGGCTGCACACGGCACCCCAGGGGCCGCTCACGACTCCGGCGTGGCGCGGCTCGAGCGTGCCCGCGGTGCGCGCGAACAGGTCGAGCGGGTCGCCCTTCCACTCGGCTTCGAGCCGGAGACACAGGTTGGCCTGGAAGATCTCGCCGGCGGCGATGCGCTCGCGGCATTCGTCGATCGCGGTCATGTGGCCCGCGCCGCCCGGTGGGGCCGGCTGGAACGTGCCGACCCACACCGGCCGTTCTCGCACACCCTCCGCGAGCCGGGTGCGCAGCAGCTCGAGCCGGGCGCGCAGCTCGGCATCGCGCTCGTCGGTCCACAGTGCCTCGAACCACCAGCGGCCGTGGGCGTCGAGGCGAAGCAGGTGGTCGTAGAAGGCGAGCGTGAAGTCGGGCAGCGGCACGTGCCGCGGCGGGGGAGGCGGCACGCGCTCGAGCCGTGCGCCGAGGTTGTAGCCGAGGAAGCCGAACCAGCCACCTCCGACGCCACCACCGTGTTCGCCGGCGTCCTCGATCACCGGCTGGCGATCGAGCAGCTCGAACGGATCCTCGTCCTCGCCCGCCACCACGAGCGGCTCCGACCCCACGAGCGCCCCGCCGCCCGCCCAGTCGCCGGCCAGCCCGAACGGGCGCTCGTCGCCGCGGACCAGCAGGCAGCCCTCCGCCGCCGACAGGTCGCTGTCGAACTCGATCCGCACAATGCGCGCGCGATCCGGGACGCACCATCGCTCAGCCCCCCGCGTCCGCGGACAGGAACGCCACGGCGTCCCCCGCCGCGAGCGGCAGCTCGGGGTCTCGGGTGATCTGGTCGCCGTTGAGCGCGGCCACCACGTGGCGGTCGAGCGCCAGCCCGGCCGCGGCGGCGGCCGCCTCCAGCGTCGCGGCGCGCACGGCGAGCGGCTCGCGGCCTAGGCCTGCGGCCAGCGTTCCGAAGCGCCGCACCGTCACGCTCGGCGCCGCGCGTGCCCGCGCGCGCTCGTAGTCCGACGGCTCGTTCACGTTCAGCACGGACAGCAGCTCGGGATCGGCGTCGGCGAGGTCGCGGTCTCTGAGCAGCTCCTCCTCGGTCAGCTCGCGCACGCGACTCTGCTCGAAGAGGAAGGCGGGACGCATGCGGTCCTGCTCGATCAGCTCCTCGACCGCGGGCAGGAGCGACGTCCGGTACGCCGCAGCGAGCGGGTGCCGGTAACCGTGGACGATGGGTAGTGCCACGTCCACATCCTCTCGCGCGGCGGCGTTCAGCACAGCGCGGACGAAGGCGGGATGGAGCAGCGGGACGTCGGTGGACGACACGTAGGCCACCTCCGCGTCAGCGCGCCACGGCCGCGAGCCCGGCGGCGAGTCCCTGCAGCGGGCCGCGCCCCTCGGCGGCGTCCTCGACCACCCGCACGTGCGCCGGCAGGTCCGGCAGCTCCTGGTCGGGCGCGCGCACGACCACCACGGGCCCATCCACAGCTCGGGAGACGATCCCGGTCACGCGATGGAGCAGCGTGGAGCCGTGCCATTCGAGGCTTGCCTTGGGCCGGCCCATGCGAGTGGAGCGGCCCCCGGCCAGTACGACACCGGCTACCGCACTCACACGGTCGAGTGTACCTATTTGCACAAGCCTCCCAACCCTCAAGGGGGTCTGACCCCCTTGAGGGTTTGCTACCGGGACAGGCACGTCGTGGCGATGTAGCGGCCGTGCCGATCCGAGCGCTCCAGCGGGAAGGCGAGCGTGCCGCTCACGGCCCAGAGGTCGGTGTGACGGTCGCTGATCGCCCACGCAGGCGGCCAGCGGCTCACGTCGGCGTCCTCGAGCGCGACCACGAGCGCCTCGGCCACCACGTCCGCGCCGCGCTCGCGCACGGGGCGGCGCTGCCGGAATCGCACCACGCAGTGGTGGGAGGGCACGATCTCGTGCACCTCCGGATGGTCGAGGTGGGCGACGCGTTGCACTCCAAGCGAGAATAGGAGCCATGAGCGAGGTGGTCATAAAGGTCCGCAACAACGGGCCCTACAAGGTGACGGGTCCGGTGACGGTCATCGACGCGGACGGCAACGAGTTCGAGCTGCCGGAGGGCGACGACATCGTGCTGTGCCGCTGCGGCGCCTCGACCACGAAGCCGTTCTGCGACAAGACGCACTCGAAGATCGGGTTCGAGGCGGCCGAGAGGGCTGTCTGTGAGGCGGACCAGGCGTAGTCTTGGTGCATGACCCGAGACGAAGCTGTGGCGGAGAGCTCGCGGCTCGGGCGCGAGAGTCCTGATCGCGCCACCTCCAGCTGGTTTCCGCGGCAGGAGGAGTCGGGGGAGTGGACGGTGGTGCGTGTTGCTCGCCCGGGTCGCTCCCTGAATCGAGACGAGCTTCGGCCCGGCGTGGACCAGGATCATCATCCGGACCCCAGTCAGGACGTGCCTCGTGAGCCCAACCCCTACTGGGGTCTCGGCTAGGCGACGCTGACCGCCGCCTCGGCAGGCGCCCCCGCCGGTGCGGCTTGCGCCGCGAACGCGGCGAGCCCGTCGGGGTCCGGGGCCGGGTCGAGCGTAAGCGTCGGCGGCTCGTGCTCCGCGACCCAGCTCGCCACGATGCGGATCTCGTCGATCTCGTTGGCTGGGATCGCGCTGCGACCGCGCGGTCGGGACAGCGCCGCCTCGGTGCGCTCCGCGAGCTCGGACGGTCCCGGGAGCGGCCCCCAGTCGACCAGCCGGCCCTGCACGAGCCAGAACGCGTCGAAGCGCTCCTTCACGGGGTGTTGCGCCAGCACGAGTTGCGGCGCGCTGTGCGTGGCGCGCAGCATTCCGTCGAGTCGCTCCAGCACCCACGCCAGCCGTTCCTTGCGGCGCAGGAGCGCCGCCGCCCGCTCGAAGAGCTGCGCGTCCGATGCCTCGTGCATCCGCCGATCGATCTCCTCGATCAGCGCCTCGCCGGCACCCGGCTCCTCGAAGTGCCCGAGCGCAATGTCGAGCTGGCGCCGGTACGCGTTCGGGTCGAGGTCGCCGAGGCACGGCGACACGCAGCGGCCCATCTGCCCGTACGCCGACGGGTGCTCGCGTACCTTCAGCTTGCGCCCGCAGTGGCGCAGCCGGTAGAGCGAGGTGAGCTGGTCGGCGAGCTCGCTCGCCAGCGCGCGGCTGCCGAGCGGCCCGACGTTCACGGCGTGCCCGGGCGCCGGCTCGTTCGCCACCTCGAGCACGGGATAGGGGATGTCGAGGCGGCAGCGCAGGTAGCAGTAGCGGTCCGTGCGCTTCAGCTTCACGTTGCCGGTGGGCTTCCACTCCTTGATCAGCCGGTTCTCGAGCACGAGCGCGCCGAGCTCCGAGTTGGTCGGCCGGTAGTCCACGATCTCGGCGCGCTCGGTCCAACCCGCGGGCGCGCAGAAGTGCGCCCGCGCGCGCGAGCGCAGCGAGACCGACTTCCCCACGTACAGCGGCCGCCCGCGCTCGTCGCGGAAGACGTAGACGCCGGGGTCGTCCGGCAGCGTGGAGAGATCGGGCCGCTGGTCGCGCGGGATCGCCTCGCCGGGCTCGGTCTTCCGCGCACGCCTCCGGGAGCGCAGCAGGTCGAGCGCGTCGCCCACCGTCACGGCGTTCGCGCACAGCTTCGGGAACAGCGCGCAGAACACGCGCGCGCACGTGAGGGCGTCGGGCAGGGCGCGGTGCACCTCGTCCACCTCGATCCCGAGCGAGCCGGCCAGCGTTGCGAGCCCGCGCTTGCGGGCCAGGGGCGCGAAGCGGCGCGCGAGCTGGACGGTGCAGAGCGCGGGCGGCTTGGGCCAGTCGAGCCCGGCGCGCTCGAACGCCTGGCGCAGCACGCGCACGTCGAAGCGCGCGTTGTGCGCGATCAGCACGCGGCCCTCGAGCAGGTCCGCCAGTTCGCCCAGAACCTCCTCCGGCGGCGGCGCGCCGTCGACCATGCCCTGGGTGATTCCGGTGAAGCGCTGGATCCCACGCGATAGCGGCCGCTCCACCTGCACGAGTGAGTCGAAGGTCTCGTGCAGCTCCCCGCCGCCCACCAGAACGGCGCCGACCTCGGTCATCTCGCAGAGGTCGCCGCCGTACCCGTTGGTCTCGGTGTCGAGCGCCACGAACTCGGCGGGCGCGAGGGGCTGATCGAGCTTGGACACGAACATGTGATCGAACCGCGCCGACCGGACGGATGGGGCGAAGTCGTCCACCCGCGCGCTTAGCCTCGTCGGATGGCCCGTTCCGCCACGATCTTCGCCTGCTCATCGTGCGGCCACGAGAGCCCCAAGTGGCACGGCCGCTGTCCCGGCTGCGGCGAGTGGAACACGATGACCGAGGAGAAGCGGGCGGCGGCGCCGGCCGGGCGCGCGGCGCCGGCGCGCTCAGCGGGTCGGGCGCTCGCTCCGGTACGGCTCGGGCAGGTCGAGGCACCGAAGGTGGAGCGGCTTCTCACCGGCATCGGCGAGTTCGATCGGGTGCTCGGGGGCGGGGTCGTGCCCGGCTCGCTCGTCCTGATCGGCGGCGCTCCCGGCATCGGCAAGTCCACGCTCACCACCGCGGCCCTCGCCAACCTTGCCGCCGCCGGCCGCAAGGTGCTCTACGTCTCGGGCGAGGAGTCGGCCGCGCAGGTGAAGCTGCGCGCCGAGCGGCTCGGGCCGCATGCCCTCGAGGTGCCGATCGTCGCGGACACCGACCTGGAAGCCGTGCTCGCAACGTTGGAGGCGGAGCGCCCCGACGTGTGCGTGGTCGACTCCGTACAGGTGCTCTACGACCCTGCATTGACGGGAGCGCCCGGATCGGTGTCGCAGGTCCGCGAGGTTGCCGGGCGGCTGATGCGGGTGGCGAAGGAGCGCGGCATCGCCACGCTGCTCGTGGGTCACGTGACGAAGGAGGGATCGCTGGCCGGCCCGCGCGTGCTCGAGCATCTGGTGGACTGCGTGCTCTCATTCGAGGGCGAGCGCGAGCGCACCTACCGTACGCTGCGCGCGCTCAAGAACCGCTTCGGATCGACCAACGAGGTGGGCGTGTTCGAGATGCACGAGGAGGGGCTCGTGGAGGTGGAGGACGCCTCGGCGCGCTTCGTGACCGAGGCCACCCGCGCGCCCGGCTCGGTCGTGCTCTGCGCGATGGAGGGCTCGCGGCCGCTGCTCGTGGAGGTGCAGGCGCTGGTGGCGCCGAGCGAGATCGTGCCGCCGCGACGCGTGGCAAACGGGGTGGACCGCAACCGGCTGGCGCTGGTGCTCGCGGTGCTGGCCCGGCACGGCGGGTTCTCGCTCGGGATCGGCGGACGTGTTCGTCTCGGTGGCCGGCGGCGTGCGGGTGGACGAGCCGGGCGCCGACCTGGCGATCGCGCTGGCGCTCGCCTCGGCATCGAAGGGCATCTCGGTCGGGGCGGACAAGCCGCTCGCCGCCTTCGGAGAACTGGGCCTGACCGGCGAGCTGCGCCACGTGGCGCACGCCGACCGCCGGACGGCCGAGGCGCGCAAGTTCGGCCTCACGCGTGTCCTCCATCCGGGGGACGGCGTCGGGACGTTGCGGCAGGCGCTCGCGCTGCTGAACGGCAGCGCTGAAAAGGGCGCCGCCCGAGCCGCCTGATCGGCAGGCTCAACACGTTGGTCGCGCTCTGGTTGCCCGATGTATAGAGCCTCCTTCGGGACCCCCCAAATGCGGCTGTTTCGGGGCCCCAGAAACGGTGAAACGCCTGCAAACCAAACCAAATGCGGCCAAGACCGCGCAATTCACGTAGAATTGGCCTTCATGCCGTACGCCGGGGACGACGTTGCAGAGCTCGAAGCCCGGCAGGAACCGAGGCTCGTACGAGCCCTTGAGATGGTCGCCCCAGGCACCGCGGTGCGTGAGGGTCTCGACAACATCGTCCAGGGCCATACCGGCGCCCTGATCTGTATTGGGGAGTCGGAAGAGCTCAGCTTCCTGCTGTCGGGTGGCGTCAAGCTGGAAGTGGACTACACGCCCGCGATGCTCTACCAGCTCGCGAAGATGGACGGCGCGATCCTGCTCGCCTCGAACGGCACCAAGATCGTCTGGGCGAACGTCCAGCTCATGCCGGATCCCACGATCCTCTCGCTCGAGACCGGCACCCGGCACCGCACGGCCGAGCGCGTCTCGAAGCAGACCGACGCGCTCGTGATCGCGATCTCGGCGAGCCGCTCCGTCGTCTCGCTCTACCTGGACGGCGCGAAGTACATCCTTGAGGACATCCCCGTCGTGCTCGCGAAGGCGAACCAGGCGCTGGCGACGCTCGACAAGTACCGCAGCCGGCTCGACCAGGTGTCGACCCGGCTGACCGCCCTCGAGTTCGAGGGCGGCGTGACGCTCCATGACGTGCTCACGGTGCTCCAGCGCGCCGAGCTCGTCACGCGCATGGCCGTGGAGATCGAGCGCTACATCGTCGAGCTGGGCGCAGAAGGGCGCCTGATCGAGATGCAGCTCGAGGAGACCATGGTCGGCGTTGCCGCCGACAAGTCCGCGCTCGTGCGCGACTACATCGTCGAGGCCTCGGAGGAGGGCTTCGCGATGGTCCTCGACTCACTTGCTCGGCTGCCGCACCAGGACCTGCTCGACTTCGGCCGCCTGGCCGAGCTTCTCGGCTACGACCGGAAGCTGAACACACTCGACCATCCCGCCTCGCCGCGCGGCTACCGCATCCTCGGGCGAATCCCACGCCTGCCGAAGATGGTGGTGGGATCAATCGTGAGCGAATTCAACGGATTGGACGAGATCCTTGCCGCCGCCGACCCGGAGTTGGAAGGGGTCGAGGGGGTCGGGGACTTGCGTGCGAAGGACATCCGCGAGGGCCTTCGCCGCCTACAGGAGATCAACCTCGTGGATCGGTATCTGCAAACCTGAAACCAGACGGCGCGCCGGATTGCGCCCGTGACAACGCAGGAGGGGAACATCATCAGCGACGCAGTGTTGGAAGACGAGTTTATTGAGGACCTCGAGATCGACCGTGAGCCCACGGTCTACGAGCTCGGGGATCAGGTCGTGTACCCCCATCATGGGGCCGGCAAGGTCCTCAAGAAGGAGATGAAGGAGGTGCTCGGCGAGAAGCGCGAGTACCTGACCATCAAGATCCTTCATAACGACATGACGGTCATGGTCCCGTGCTGTAACGCCGACAAGGCGGGTCTGAGGCGCGTGATCGGGGAGGAAGACGTCAAGAAGGTTCTTGCGGTCCTCCGCGACGACGTGAGCCAGATGCCGAAGAACTGGAACCGGCGCTTCAAGCACAACCGCGAGAAGATCAAGACCGGTGATGTCTTCGAGCTGGCGGAGGTTGTACGCAACCTCGCCATCCGCGAGACGGAGAAGGGCCTCTCGACGGGCGAGAAGCAGATGTACACCCGCGCGAAGAAGATCCTCGCTTCCGAGCTGATGTACGCGCTCGACATGGAAGAGGACGAGGCCGAGTCGCATCTGGAGGAGCTGATCGCCGAGGCGCACGCGAGCCGCAACGGCGCGCCGGCCACGGCGTAGCGACAGAGAGATGAGTGCTGTCGTCGGGATCATTCCCGCCGGCGGCAGCGGCGAACGCCTTGGTGCCGACCGGCCCAAGGCGTTCGTCGTTTGTGCCGGCCGTCCGCTCATCGAGTGGAGCCTCGAGGTGCTGGGCTCGGTCTGCGACCGAGTGGTCGTGGCCGCGCCCGAGGGCTACGACGACGGGCCCGATCGGGTGAGGGGCGGCGACTCGCGTTCGGCATCGGTGCGCAACGCGCTGGCCGAAGCCCCGGAGGCCACAGTCGTAGTGGTGCACGACGCCGCGCGGCCGCTCGTAACGCGCGAGCTCGTCGAGCGCTGCATCGCCGCGCTCGAACCAGGCGTGGACGGTGCCATCGCGGCCGTCCCGATGACGGACACGGTGAAGGAGGTGGCCGTGGACGGGCGCGTGCTGCGAACGCTCGACCGCTCCGCGCTCTGGGCGATCCAGACCCCTCAGGTCTTCAAGGCCGACATCCTCCGGCGCGCGCTCGAACGCGATGCCGCTGCGCTTGCCGCCGCCACCGACGATGCGTGGTTGGTCGACGACGCCGGCGGAGTGATCACGGTCGTGGAGTCGTTTCCCGAGAACCTGAAGGTCACGCGCGAGTCCGACCTGCGGATCGCCGAGGCGCTCCTTGCTCACTGACTACCACGTGCACCTGCGCCCCGACCAGGAGGGCACAACCGCCGAGCGCTACTTCACGGCCGACAACGTCGAGCGCTACCGCGAGGCCGCGTCGGAGCGGGGGATCGAGGAGCTTGGCGTGGCCGAGCACATCCACCGCTTCGTGCAGTCGCTCGAGGTCTGGGAGCACCCCTGGTACCGCTACTGGGCGCAGGACGACCTCGACTCGTACTGCGACTTCATCCGCGAGCAGGGACTCAAGCTCGGCATCGAGGCGGACTACCTGGTGGGGCGCGAGGACCGCGTGGCGAACGTGCTCGACGGGCGGCCCTGGGACTACGTGGTCGGCTCCGTGCACTTCATGGGCGACGATGCCGTGGACGTGCACGGCGAGCCCGACTGGGAGGGCTACGACATCTGGCGCGGCGGCGACCCTGAGAAGGTGTGGACGCGCTACTTCGAGACGCTCGGCGAGGCCGCGCGCACGGGCCTGTTCGACATCCTCGCCCACCCCGATCTCGTGAAGGTGTTCGGCGATCGCGTGCCGGTGCCGGACGGCGACCTGCGCCACTTCTATGACCGTGCGATGGACGGCATCGCGGAGAGCGACGTGGCGGTGGAGGTATCGACGGCCGGGTTGCGCAAGCCCGCGGGCGAGATCTATCCGGCCGCACCGTTTCTCGAGATGTGCCTCGACGCCGGGCGCCCCGTGGCGCTGTCCAGCGACGCGCACACGCCCGAGCAGCTCGGCCACGAGTACGAGCGGGCGGTGGAGTGGCTGGGGGAGCTGGGCGTGAGCGAGATCGCCGTGTTCGAGCGCCGCTCGCGCCGGCTGGAGCCGCTCGGATGACGCGCGCGGGCATCGGCTGGGACTCGCACCGGCTCGAGCCCGGCCGCCGGCTGGTGCTCGGCGGCGTGGAGATTCCCGAGTCGGAGATGGGCCTCGCAGGTCACTCGGACGCCGACGTGCTCGCCCACGCGGTGATCGACGCGCTGCTCGGCGCGGCCGGCATGGGCGACATCGGCCAGCACTTCCCGGACACCGACGAGCGCTGGCGCGACGCCGACTCGATCGAGCTGCTGCGCGCCGTGAGCGCGATGCTGGACGAGGCGGGCGTCACGCCTTCCAACGTGGACGCCACGGTCGCATGCGAGCAGCCGAAGCTCTCCCCCTTCCGCGACGACATGCGCGAGCGCCTGGCCGCCGCGATCGGCGTAGAGCCCGGCGCCGTGAACGTGAAGTTCACGACCGGGGAAGGGATGGGCTTCGTGGGCCGGGGCGAGGGAATCGCCGCCCTGGCGATAGCGACGCTGACGGGTTAGGTAGCCGGTCCGAAGCGGTTGCGCGCGACACGGCGCGCGCGCCCGGACTCGACCGCCTCGTGAAGGGCTGCCGCGAAGCGGCCAGGACCCCAGAAGCGCGCGCCGACGAGCAGCGCCAGTTCACGCCGCTCGGTGGGCTCACGCCCCGCCAGCACGCGCTCGATGGCCGAAACCTCGCGCTCGTACTCGACCTTTGTCGGAGCGGAGACGAACATGCCCGGCGAGGATGATGTCTGCCCTGGTCCGAAGCGGTAGCGGCGTCGGCGCGCGCGTGCGGCCGCGTCGTCGCGCGGGCGCTCAGCCTCGCGCTCGCCATCGCCCTCTGCTTCCTCCGCGGTCAGCGGCTTGGCGATGTCCTCGAGCGACTCCTGCTCGGCCCTGACGCCCAGGAACAGCTCCACGATCCCGCCGATGGCCATGATTCCCGCGCCGATGTAGAAGGCGATCGCCACCTGCGACTGCTCGCCGGACTCGATCATCTTCCCGAACAGGTACGGGCCCGTGATCCCGCCCACGGCCGTGCCGATTGCGTAGAAGAATGCGATTGCCAGCGCACGCGTCTCCATCGGGAAGATCTCGGACACGGTGAGATACGCGGCACTTGCACCGGCGGAGGCCAGGAAGAACGTGGCGAGCAGGAACGCCATGAAGCCCCAGGTGCCGAGCGAATCGCCGACGAACAGGAAGGTCAGCACCGAGAGAATGACGGCTGACCCGATGTAGGTGCCGGCAATCATGGGCTTGCGGCCCACGGTGTCGAACAGGCGCCCGAGCAGGAGCGGGCCGAGGAAGTTGCTCACCGCGAAGAGCACGATGTAGAACGGGACCTTCGAGTCACTGATGCCGTAGAACGTGACGAGGAACGTGCCCAAGCCGAACGTGACCGCGTTGTAGATGAAGGCCTGGCCGACAAACAGCGCAAAGCCGAGCGCGGTCCGCTTCGGGTACCGCTTGAACGCCACCGAGGCGATCGTCTTGAAGGAGATGGTCTTGCGCTGGCGGACCTTGATCGCGTCGCCCGGCTCCTCGAGTTCCTGGCCCGTGCTCTCCCGGACCTCCTTCTCGATCCCCTCGACGATCCGCTCGGCCTCCTCCTCACGGCCGTGGATGAACAGCCAGCGCGGGCTCTCGGGCACGTGCCGCCGGACGAGCAGGATTGCGAGGGCGAACACCGCGCCGAGCCCGAAGGCGAGGCGCCAGCCGAGGTCGGCCGCGAAGAGGCTGGTGTCCAGCAGGAAGATCGCGGCGACGGCACCGCCCGCGGCCCCCAGCCAGTAGGAGCCGTTGATGATCAGGTCCACACGGCCGCGCACCCGAGCCGGGATCAGCTCGTCGATGGCCGAGTTGATTGCTGCGTACTCGCCGCCGATGCCGGCGCCGGTCACGAAGCGGCAGGCGTAGAAGTACAGGGCGCTCTCCGCGAACGCCGTCGCGACCGTCGCTATGAGGTAAACGAAGAGCGTGAGGAGGAACAACCGCTTTCGCCCAAATCGGTCTGTGAGCTGCCCGAAGAACAGCGCGCCCACGCAGGCGCCCGCCACGTAGATCGATCCCGCGGTGAGCACCTGGCTGTCGCTGAGCCCAAGCCCGCTTTCCGGGCTCGTGAGGCGGGCCGCAATCGAGCCGACGATCGTGACCTCGAGACCGTCCAGGATCCAGACCGTCCCCAGCCCGATGACGACCATCCAGTGGAAGCGCGCCCATGGCAGGCGGTCCAGCCGGGCGGGCACGCGCGTCTCGACGGTCCCCAGCTCCACGCTCTCGCTCGTCATGCGCGGCGGTTACCCTCGCCCATGCGCGCGAAACCCGGTGGATAGGCTCAGGTCATGCTTGCCTGTCGCGTGCTCGGCCATCGGTGGCGCTTCTCCTCCGAGGGCACGATGATGCGCTGGGGCTGCACAAGGGGCTGCGGCGCCGGAGGCGAGAAAAGCTACGACTCCGCCGAGCGCGCAGCGCGCTTCGCACAGGCGTTCGACCGCGAGGACCGCGACGACCTGGGCCGGCGGCCACTGCTGTCGCTGCTGCCGCTGGGACTGGCGCGCCGTGGGCGTGGCGCGAGCCGCAGACGCGGCGAGTAGCCGTCGCCGCTCGGTTCTCTAGCCCCGCAGGAAGGCGAGGACCGCCAGTACACGGCGGTGGTCCTGCTCGCCGGTGGGCAGGTCGAGCTTCAGGAAGATGGCGGTCACATGGCGCTCGACGGCCCGCTCGCTGACGAACAGCTCCTCGGCGATCGCGCGGTTCGTCCGGCCCTCGGCCATCCGGCCCAGCACCTCGCGCTCTCGGTCGGTGAGGGAGTCGAGCGGCCCCTCCTCGCGCGAGCGGCCGAGCATCTGCGCGACCACCTCGGGATCGAGCACAGAGCCGCCGGCCGCCACCCGCTCAACCGCCTCGGTCAGGCGCTCGACGTCGGCGAGCCGGTCCTTGAGCAGATAGCCGACGCCCTCGGCCCCGCCGCCCAGCAGCTCGCCGAGGTAGCGGTCCTCTACGTACTGGGAGAGCAGCAGGATGCCCACGTCGGGCAGCTCGTCTCGGATGGTGAGGGCTGCGCGCAGGCCGTCGTCCGTGTTGTCGGGCGGCATGCGGACGTCGATGATCGCCACATCGGGCGTGTGCGCACGAACCTTGCGCAGCATGTCCTCGGCGTCGCCGGCCTGCGCCACCACCTCGAAACCCGCGTCCTCGAGCAGCCGCGCGGCCCCTTCGCGGAGCAGAACGGCGTCGTCCGCGATCACGACGCGCATGGGATCTCCGCATACAGGACCGTTCCGCCGCTCACCGGGCTGATCACGTTCAGCTCACCGTCGAGCGCGGCCACCCGGTCGGCCAGACCGCGGAGCCCCGAGCCCGCGCCCGCCTCGGCGCCGCCCTGGCCGTCGTCACGTACCTCGACTCGGAGGCACCCATCCACGCTCGCAACCTCGACCTCCACGTGCGCCGCCTCGGAGTAACGGGCCGCGTTCGTGAGTCCCTCTGCCACGGTGAAGTAGGCCGTGGCCTCCACCGGCGCGCTGAACCGCGCGTCCGGCACCGCGACGAGTCGCGCGGGGAGGGTCGAGCGAGAGGTGAGCGCCTCGAGCGCCGGCCGCAGACCGCCCTCGGTGAGCGCGGCCGGGTGGATCCCGCGCGCCAGCTCGCGCAGCTCCCGCGTCGCCCCGTCGAGGTCGCGAAGGGCCGCGTCGAGCAGCTCGGGGGCGCGAGCGGGCTCGTCGTCAAGCCGCGAGCGCGCCATCCGCAGGTCGAGGGCCAGCTCGACGAGCCGCTGTTGGGCGCCGTCGTGGAGGTCCCGTTCCAGTCTGCGCCGGGCGTCGTCCGCGGCCTCGACGATCCGCGCGCGCGAGGCGCGCAGCTCCGCTTCGACGGCCTTCCGGTCGGCGATGTTGCGGAGGTATCCGGTGAACGTGGGCGGACCCGGAACATCGATCCGCGTGATCGTCAGCTCGACCGGGAAGGTGGTCCCGTCAATACGTTGACCGGTGATCTCGATGCGGCGATCCAGGAGGACCGGGTCCTCGGTGGCGAGGTAGCGCGCGAGGCCGCGGCGGTGGCGCTCACGGAGCTCGGGCGGGACGATCAGCTCCGCCATGTCGCGCCCGACCGCGTGGCTTGCCCGGTAGCCGAATGTGCGCTCTGCGGCTGGGTTGAAGTCGACGACGCGGCCCTCGTGATCCATCGTGATCACGCAGTCGAGGGCAGCATCGAGCATCGCGCGATGGCGCGCCTCCTTCGCGCCCAGCTCCTCGGCGTCGCGACGTCGTTCGACCGCCTGTCCGATCTGATCGCCGAGCGCCGACATGGTCGCGAGCAGGTCGGCATCGAGGTCGCGCGCCTCCCCGGTGAAGAACTCGATCACGCCGAGCACTCCGCGCGCGCTGCGGATCGGGAAGCAGAACGCTGCATGCAGGCCCGCCTGCCGCGCGGCCGTCGCGCGCGGGAAGTTGTCGTCGGCCAGGACGTCCGGGATCCAGGCCGGCTCACCGCTGCGCCACACGCGTCCCGGGAGCCCTTCGCCCGCGGCAAGCGTGATGCTCCGGCTGGCCTCCTCGAAGTCCTCGGTCGCGGTGTCCGCGGCGCTCCAGATCTCGACGCAGGACAGCGCCTCCGGTCGGTCGGGCGACGGCTCCCACACGGCGCCCAGCCGCCAGTCGAGACTCTCGCCGATCGCTCGCAATGCCCGAGCCAGCGCGTCGCCCGGATCGGCGGTCTGCGCGAGGCTCCGGGCCACAGCCTGCTCCGTCCGTGGAAGGGCGGCCATCGCTGTCGATCATCCTCCGTGGCGCGCCCCCGCGCCAGCGGGGCTAGGCGAGGAGCGCGGAGATTGCATCGCCGGACAGCGCGGCCTTGGGCACGAAGCCGCGTGCCCCGCAGCTCGCAACCCGGTCGCCGAAGTCGGCCGCGTCGTGGGTGGAGGTCAGCACGACCGCCGGAGGGCTGGGCTCGCGCGTCAGGCGCTCCGCCACGAGCAGGCCGCTCATGTCCGGGAGCCCGATGTCAAGCAACACCACCTCCGGCCGGTGGCGCCGGGCGGCCTCGAGCGCCGACGCGCCATCCGCCGCCTCGGCCACGACGGTGTACCCGTCGGCTTCGAGCCGCCGCCGAGCGCGCACGCGAAAGCGGGCGTTGTCATCCACGATCATGAGGGCGAGCGGCACACCCGCATCATCGTGCACGCGAGTGTGCCGGGGCGATGCGGCCGGCCGCCAGATCGGTGTCGGTTTTCCGCCACGCGATCGTCGGCACGCGTTAGATTGCGGCGCGCATGGACCGGGATGACCTCGCCTTCGCAGGAGTCGCTCGCCAGGCGGAGCTGATCCGCAGCGGCGAGGTCACGTCGCGTGAGCTCGTGATCCTCTACCTCGAGCGGATCGAGCGGGTCGACCCTCAGCTGAACGCGTTTCGCAAGGTCATGGAAGAGCGCGCGCTCGTGGACGCCCAGCAGGCCGACGGGCGCCGCGGCGCCGGTGATGAGCGGCCCCTGCTCGGCGTGCCGATCGCCGTGAAGGACGTGGAGGATGTGACCGGGGAGGTCACGGGGTGGGGCACCGCGGCGAACTTCACGCCGGCCGCGCAGGACAGCGAGCTGGTGCGGCGGCTGCGCGGCGCGGGCGCCGTGATCATCGGCAAGACCAACTGCCCCGAGCTCGTGATCATGGGCGACACGGAGGGACCGGCGTTCGGGATCACCCGCAACCCGTGGAACACCGACCGCAGCCCCGGCGGGTCGAGCGGCGGCAGCGCGGCCGCCGTGGCGGCCGGGCTCTGCGCCGCCGCAACGGCCTCGGACGGCGCGGGCTCGATCCGCATACCGGCCTCCAACTGCGGCCTGGTCGGCCTGAAGCCGACGCGCGACTGCATCCCGCTCGCTCCCCTGAAGGAGCATTGGTACGGGATGAGCGTCGTGGGCTTCGAGGCGCGCAGCGTCGAGGACACCGCACTGCTGATGAGCGTCGGGGCGGACGACGACGCTCTGCGCGACTCCTTCTCGCGGCCGCCCGGGCAGCTGCGCGTGGCGGCCTCGACGAAGGCGGCCCTGCCCGCGCGCATCCATGCCGACGTAAAGCGAGTCATCGAGGAAACCGCCGGCCGTCTGCGCTCCCTCGGGCATGAGGTCGAGCGGGACGATCCGCCCTACCCGCTGGTGAGCCCATCCACCACGCGCTACCTGGCCGGAATGGTGCAGGACGCCGCAGAGCGCATCGAGCGTCCCGAGCGGCTCGCGCGCCGCACCAAGGGCTTCGTCCACCTGGGCGACGCGATCCCGCAACCGATGCTCGACTGGGCCGTGAAGGAGGACGACGCCGAGCGGATGCGGCCGTTCTTCGAGCGCCACGACGTGCTGCTCACTCCCGTGGCCGCGGTGCCTCCGGTCCGAGCCGGCCAGTGGGAGGGACTCGGCGCGGTCCGCACCTTCCTCGGCATGGCCCTGGCCTATCCCTACGCGCTCGAATGGAACCTCACCGGCCAGCCGTCCATCTCGGTCCCGGTCGGCCGCAGCGACGACGGGCTTCCGATCGGCATGCAGCTCGTGGGCCGCCACGGCGAGGAGGCCATGCTCCTCGCGCTCGCCGCGCAGCTCGAGGGCGAGCTGCGCTGGGCGGATCATCGGCCGCCTGTCTCCTGAATAACCTCCCGCGCGTGCGTCAGCTGCGCATCCAGGACACGCTGAGCGGCGGGGTCGTTCCCGTCGACCCGCAGGAGCCCGGCCGCATCGGCATCTACGCCTGCGGCCCGACGGTCTATGGCCGCATCCACGTGGGCAACGCGCGCCCGTACGTCGTCTTCTCGCTGCTGAAGCGCTTCCTCGAGCACGAGGGGTACGACACCTCGCTCGTGATCAACATCACCGACGTGAACGACAAGATCTACGACGCCGCACGCGAGCGCGGCGTGCCGAGCGCGGAGCTCGCGCGCGAGATGACCGACTCGTACGTGGAGGACACCGACGGCCTCGGCCTCGGCCGCCCGGACCACGAGCCGAAGGCCACGGAGATGATGGCCGAGATCATCGCCCTGATCGAGGCGCTCGTCGAATCGGACCACGCCTACGAGCGCGGTGGTGACGTCTACTTCCGGGTGCCGTCCTTCTCCGGCTACGGCAAGCTGTCGAACCGCCCGCTCGAGGAGATGCAGCAGGGCGAGGGCGACGACGCCGCCGAGCTGAAGGAGTCGCCGCAGGACTTCGCGCTCTGGAAGGCGCGCAAGGAGGACGAGGACACCTACTGGGAGTCGCCCTGGGGCGACGGCCGGCCCGGCTGGCACATCGAGTGCTCCGCGATGGCCGAGACCGTGCTCGGCATCCCGTTCGAGGTGCACGGAGGCGGCTCGGACCTGGTCTTCCCGCACCACGAGAACGAGATCGCGCAGACCGAGGCGGCCCGCGGCAAGCCGCTCTCCCGCACCTGGATGCACAACGGCATGGTGCAGATGGGGGAGGAGAAGATGGCGAAGTCGGTGGGCAACATCCGGCTTCTGCACGGCGCTCTGGAGCAGTTCGGCCGCGACGCCTTCCTGATGTGGATGGTCGGCGCGCACTACCGCAAGCCGGTGGCCTACAACGAGGAGGCGCTCGAGGACGCCACTCGCGCCGTGGCGCGGGTGCGAGACGTGGTGCGCCGACTCGATCCGGACGCGCCCGGAATCGACGACCTCGTCGAGACGTTCTTCGACGCCCTGGCGGACGACTTCAACACCCCGCAGGCCCGCGCTGTGCTGTTCGACTGGGTGGCGGAGGCCAACCGCCGCATGGACGCCGGCGATGCCGTGGGGCCCGGCCGGCTCGGCGAGATGCTCTACGCGCTCGGGCTCGAAACGCTGCTCGAGGGCCGATGACGAGGCACCGGAGGAGCTCCAGCGGCTCGCCACCGAACGCGACGAGGCGCGCGCAGCCCGTGACTTCGAGCGAGCCGACCAGATCCGCGACCAGCTCGCCGAGAGCGGCTGGGAGATCCGGGACACCCCCGATGGCGCGCGCCTCGTGCGGCAATCGTGATCGTCTACGGACGCAACCCGGTGCGAGAGGCGCTGCGCGGCAAGCGACGAGTGCAGCGCGTGTTCGCCACCGAGCGCGCCGCGCAGGAGGTGTGGCTCGGCGGGCTCGAGACGGTGATCGCGGAGCCGTGGGAGCTCGAGGAGCGCTGCGGCTCCCCCGACCACCAGGGAATCTGCGCGGAGGTCGGGCCCTACCCGTACGCCGATGCGGACTCCCTCCTCGACGCGGAGGACGCGCTCGTGCTCGCCCTCGACGAGGTCCAGGATCCGCACAACCTCGGCGCGGTGATCCGGGTTGCCGAGGCGGCCGGCTGCGCGGGAGTCGTCCTGCCCGAGCGCCGCTCGGCCGAGGTCACGGCTGCGGTGTGCCGCTCCTCGGCGGGCGCCGTCGAGCACCTGCCGGTCGCCAGGGTCCGGAACCTGGCCGACTGGCTCGTATCGGCCAAGGAACACGAGAACACCTGGGTCTATGGCGCGGAGGCCGAGGCCGCGGTCCCGTACAACCGGCCCGACTACCGCGGGCGGGTGGTTCTCGTGCTCGGAAGCGAGGGCCGCGGCCTCCGACCGCGTGTGGCCGAGACCTGCGACGAGCTCGTGGCCCTGCCGAACAAGGGGCAGGTCGGATCGCTCAACGTGTCCACCGCCGCGGCGGCCCTGGTGTACGGAATCTTGCACTTCCGCCGGTAGGGCTTGACAGGGATCCATAACCAAGCATAATTGACCCTGTTGATCAGGCTGAAGTAGAGCTTTAGACATGCGAGGCTCGCACTTCAGAAAAACCTGACGCCAGGGGAGGTAGTGCGTCACCGAGGCCAAGGAGCCTTCGATGGCAGCTTCCCCGACCTTCCGCCCAGGCGCGTTCAAGTCTCACACTCAGGTTGAGCTTGATGATCACTACCTGATCGCGCTTGCGAAGCAGGGCAAGAAGGATGCGTACGACCGGATCGTGAAGCGCTATTTCGGCTTCGTCCGGCTCAAGGCCTCGTCCTACTTCCTCATCGGGGGAGACGCCGACGATCTGATCCAGGAGGGCCTCGTGGGCCTCTACAAGGCGGTTCGTGACTACCGCTGGGACCGCGAGTCGAGCTTCCGCAACTTCGCGGAGCTATGCATAACGCGGCAGATCATCACCGCGGTCAAGACCTCCACGCGCAACAAGCACACGCCGCTGAACGAGTACGTCTCGTTCTCGCAGACGCCGGCGGCCGGCGGTGGAGACGGCGATCCGACCCTCGACGAGCTCCTTCCCGGCCCCACAGCGCACGATCCGGTCAACCAGGTGATCTCCACCGAGGAGCTTCACAGCCTCGTGGCCTGCCTGTCGAGCGTGCTGTCCGAGCTGGAGAGCTCGGTGCTGTCGCTCTACCTCGACGGGTACAGCTACGAGACGATCGCCGAGCGCCTCGAGTGCGACACGAAGACCGTGGATAACGCTCTGCAGCGCGTAAAGCGCAAGGTTGGCGCGCACCTCAGCTCGCGCGAAGTGCTGCTCTAGAACAATCGTCCAAGCTGGTCCCGGCATAAGCCCGGGAGGCGGGAGCACGCCGATGCGGATGGGAGATGCCGTTCCGATCCGCACTTCCGCTGCTCCTGCTCGCCGCGCTTGCCGCCGCGTTCCTGCTGAGCTATTCCGCTCTGTCGGCGGCCTCGGTGAAACCCGCTCCAGAGCCTCTCACGACCGTCGCGGCCGAACTGCCGCCGGCGCCGCCCACAACGGCTCCCAAGCCGAAGCCCCGGCCAGCCTGGCGCTCGGCGGTCGTGCGGCGAGCGGTGCCGCTTCGCGCAGAGTCCGAACGGCCGCGTGGTTACACGCGTGGGGACGCGCACCGAGTTCGGAAGCACCCGCGTGATGAACATCGCCACCCGCCGCGGGCGCTGGCTCGGCGTGGTCAGCACGGAGATGCCGAACGGCAAGCTCGCCTGGGTCCATGAGAAGAACGCCGGCCTCCGCTTCAAGCGGGGCGCCTACTCCCTGCACGCCGACCTGTCCGATCGCCGGCTCGAGCTGCGCAGGGGCGGCCGGTGATCCGCACCCTCTCGGTGGCCATCGGGCGCCCCGGGTCCGAGACGCCGACGGGGCGCTTCGCCGTCACGGACAAGCTGCGCGGCGGCAGCTACGGGCCCTACTACGGCTGCTGCATCCTCGCCCTGAACGCCCACCAGCCGAAGCTCCCGGCGGGGTGGACGGGCGGCAACCGGATCGCGATCCACGGCACCAACTCGCCCGGCACGATCGGCGCGCCCGCCTCCGCGGGATGCCTTCGCGCCGCGGATTCAGACCTCGAAGTCCTGATGCGCCGCGTGCCGCTCGGCACGCCGGTATTCATCAAAAATTGAGTTTCTAAACCGTTTCCGGGGGGGTTTGAGCGGGTATTCGCTGGGAGCGCCAAGGGATGGCGCGAACCCAAGGAGGAGCTAGAGATGATCGGAATTCTGTTGACCGTGCTGGTGGCCGTTCTTGTCTACCTGCTGCTGGCAGCCCTCATCGGCTCCCCATCGTCGCCATCATCGGCGCGATTCTCGTGCTGATCGCGGGCATCCCGAGCGGAGGATTCGGAATGGGCAGCCGCTGGGGCGGAAGGCGCGGCACCGTATAACCAGAGCATCCAGAACACGCACCACGCGGGCCCCGTTATCGGGGCCCGTTTCATTTCCAGCGGCGTGCGGCCCCGGTGAGGTACTGCATGTAGCCGCGCAGCGACGCGGACGAGCACAGGGCTTGGTAGGTGAACAGGTAGGCGTAGAACCCGCGGATGTCCTGGGCGGGATGGAGGCCAAGGCGACGGAAGACATGTCGTTCCTGCCAGCGCCGCAGGAGGCCGTAGATGATCAACGTGATCGGGATCACGAGCATCGACACCCACGAGAACAGCAGGGGGTATCCGAAAAGAAACAGGATCACGCCCGGGATCCAGAAGAAGATGAAGCCGAGATCGAGGAAGGGCACGAGGTAGTCGATCCCAGCGACGAACTTGGCAAGCACACGAGGCTGCCGGAAGGGTGGAACGGTCCGCAGGCTCTCGAACATGCCCCGTGCCCAGCGGGAGCGTTGACGCATGAAGTGCGCGAGTTTCTCGGGGGCGGCGGTGAAGCCCAGCGCGCAGGGCTCGTATTGGACGATCCCTCGTGAGTCCATCAGCGTCCAGGTGAGCACAATGTCCTCGCCGATCGCGTCCGGCCAACCGCCCACGGCGCGGAGGTCGTCGGTCCAGTAGGCAGAGAAGGCGCCCTGGGCCACGAGCGCGCTGTTGTAAGCCGCCTGCATCCGCTTGACGCCGTTGATCCCGAGCCGGAAATCCCAGCCCTGCATGCGGCTGAGCAGGTTCGTGCCGGAGTTCCCCACGACGAGCGCGCCGGCGCAGGCGCATACGTGCTGGTCCTGCGGGCGGCTCGTGACGCGGGCCACCAGAAACGTGAGTGCGTCCTTGTGGAGCAGGGTGTCGGCGTCGACGGTCACCAGAAGCGGCGTCGTCACGCCTCCGAGGGCGGTGTTGAGTGCGTGGTGCTTGCCTGCGACGCCCTCGAACACGTGCCGATAGTTGAGGCCGTGCCGCCGCGCCGCCCGCTCCGCGAGCTGGGCGGTGCCATCGGTCGAGTTGTTATCAGCGAGTACGACCTCAATAGGGCCCTGATAGGCGAGCCCGGCGATGTGGTCCATGGTGGCCACGATCGTTTGCTCCTCATTCCAGGCGGCCACGATCACGGTCACGGCGGGCCACTGTCGCGCCGGCCATGGGCCCCTCGGCGGATCCGGAGACGGGACGCGGTAGCGAACCGTGACCAGGGTGAAGGCCAAGAAGCCGATCACGAACGACGGGAGGTAGGCGAGCATGATCGGGATGACCCATGCCATGACGGGCCCGATCGCCTCGCGAAGGTCGGACCGCCACGGCTCCGAGAGGCGCACGCACAATGCCACGTACGCGATCGTCAAGCCGAACGCCACGGCGAAGCGAATCGTCGGGCGCCCGCCGACCCCGGGGCGGCGCCGCCGCGTGATACCGCCCAGCCGGACCGGGGGGCGCGCAAGTTCCTGCGACATGCCACGAAGGCTCCCACCGCGCCCGGCGGGTTGCGAAGGCGCGCGAGAAGTCGTAAGCCTCGCGGGCCGAACCCGTGAAGAGCCGGGTCTATGCTCCGCTGAGCGCGCCCGCCTAGCTCAATTGGCAGAGCACTTCACTTGTAATGAAGAGGTTGCCGGTTCGATTCCGGCGGCGGGCTCTAACTACTCCGCGGCCTCGCCGGCGCCCACGGCCGCGTGCTCCAGGTTCCCGTGGCCGTTCGATGAGACCGGGACGCCCTCCAGGGGCTCGAACTCGCCCTTGTCGTTAAGGCGGCGCTCCAGCTCGGCCAGGACGACTCCGAACAGGAAGTGGCGCCAGGCGGCCTGGGCGAACGCGCGGCGGTTGCCGCGCAGGGGCTCGAGCTCGGCGCGCGCGGGGTGGTGGCGGTCGACCAGGACGCCGAGCGGCCAGAAGCCGAAGTGCTCCGCCATTCCGGCGGCCACGCCGGCCACGATCGGCGGGCCCGGCACGAGCGGACGCGCCAGCGCGTACACGGCGCCGAACATCGCGCCGTTGGCCACGTGCAGCCCGAGTCCGGCGGCCGGCCACGCCGGGCCGCGCGTGACGAGCTTGCCGAGCAGCTCCACGTCGTCGTAGCGGGATCCGAAGACCCGCTTGTCGAGCGGCTGCTGGGCGGCCCACGCCGCTGCTGCCGCTGCCCCCGCGAGGGCTCCGTTGAGCGTTCTCTGCAGCTCCATGGGCGCAGAGTAACGCGAGCGGGGGACTCGGGTAGTCCTTGACGATGGCGCGCCGTCCCCTATCGCTGTACCACGAGCGCACGCGCCGACGCGGCGTGAACTCGCTCGTGTACTGGCCACTGCGCTGGATGCTGAAGGCCGGGATCCTCGTCTACTTCCGCCTGCGGCGGCTGGGGACGGAGCACATTCCCGAGGGCGGCGTGATCCTCGCCTCGAACCACCGCAGCTTCCTCGACCCATTCGTGATCGGCTGCTGCCTCGGCCGCCCGATCTACTTCGTGGCCAAGCAGGAGCTGTTCAAGAACCCGGCGCTCGGCTGGATCCTCAACTGCCTCGGGGCATTCCCGATCAAGCGCGGCGCGTCCGACGAGGAGTCGATGGACACAGCCCTCGCACTGCTCGAGCGGGGGCAGGCGGTCGTGATCTTCCCCGA
Organism: uncultured Thermoleophilaceae bacterium; assembly: GCA_963774755.1. Taxonomy (GTDB): domain Bacteria; phylum Actinomycetota; class Thermoleophilia; order Solirubrobacterales; family Thermoleophilaceae; genus JACVRW01. The sequence continues at coordinate 72,682 of CAVZGG010000005.1, forward strand.
GGGCACGCGCATCCGAACCGGCTCGCTCGGATCGCCGAAGCGCGGCGTCGGCCGCATCGCACTCGAGAGCGGCAAGCCCGTCGTGCCGATCGCGGTGACGAACTCCGAGAACGCCCGCCGCGGCTGGCTCATCAGGCCGGTGAAGGTGCACATCCGCTGCGGGCCTGCGCTCACCTTCCCGCGCGTGGACGATCCCTCACCCTTCCTCGCGGGCGAGGTGACCGAGCGCATCTGGCCGTGCGTCGGGCTCCAGTGGGAGTGGCTCGGCGGCCTACCGCCGCTTCGCACCGCAGCCGTGGTGGGCGCGGGCTCGATGGGCACCGCAGCCGCGCTCGTGCTGGCGCGCGCCGGGGTGCAGGTGCAGCTCGGCTGCCGCACCGGCGCCCAGGCCGATGCGCTCCGGGCCGACCGCGTGAACGCGCGCTACCTCCCCGGCCTTCAGCTCGACCGCGGCATCGACGTGAAGACCGTGCCCGAGATCGAGCTTGCCGGCGTGGACCTCGTGGTGCTCGCCGTGCCCTGCGCGAGCCTGCCCGCCGCCGTCGGTGAGATCGGTGCTCGCATGGGCGACCGCTCGGCCGTGCTGGTCACCTCGAAGGGCCTCGTCCCGCCGCTCGGCACGACCCCGACCGCCTACGTCTCCGAGCGCGTGCGAGCGCGCGCGGTGGCCACCCTCGCCGGTCCCGCGCACGCGCGCGAGGCGATCGAGCTGGGCGCCTCCGTGGTCCTCGCGAGCAGCAACGCCGACCTGCGCCGCCAGATGCACGACCTGCTCGAAGCAGGCGGGCTGACCGTCGAGGCCACCGACGACGTGACCGGCACGGAGCTCGCCGCATGCGCGAAGAACGCCGCCGCTCTGGGCAGCGCCGCGGCCGCCCCTCGCGGCGCGAACCTGGCCGGTGCCGCCGCCGGGCACATCTTCGCCGAGATCCACGAGCTGGCGCTCGCCAGCGGCGGCCGCAGCGAGACCTTCGCCGGCCTCGCGGGCGCGGGCGACCTCGTGGCCACGGCGATCGCCGAGGGCAGCCGCAACCGTCGTGCGGGCGAGATGGTCGGCGCGGGCGTGCCGGCCGGGCAGGTGGAAGCTTCGATGGATCAAACCGCCGAGTCGCTCGCGACGGTCCCACTGCTCGGACTCGCGTTCGAGCGCCAGGGGATCGACGCGCCGGTCACGGACGGCCTGCGCCGCGTTCTCGACGGCGAGTCCTCTCCCGAGCAGTGGCTCGAGAGCGTCCGATCGGCCCGCCCAGCGCGGCGCCGGACCCACGCGGCATAAGAGCGGGAGTAGGCTCCGTGCCGAGTGGAGGAAGTGGCCGACAAGCAGCGACTCGACCGCGATTTCACGGAGCTGTACAAGGCGCATCTGCGCGACGTCTACTCGTACTCCTACTACCGGGTGGGCAACCACCACGACGCGGAGGACCTGACCGAGCAGACGTTTCTCCAGGCCTATCGCCACTTCGATCGAGCTCAGCGCGAGTCCAACGGGCGGCCGATGCGGCCCTGGCTCATCCGCATCGCGCACAACCTCGCCGCCAACTTCTACCGCGACCGCTCACGCCGGCCGACCACGCAGCTGGACGACTCGAGCGTCCTGGCCGAGCCGATCGGCACCGAGCAGCTCGTGGAGGGGCGCGAAGAGGTGAAGGAGGTCCTCGAGGGCGTGTCGAAGCTCCCGGAGGATCGCCGCGAGGCGCTCATCATGCGCTTCGCGCTGGGAATGGACAATCGGGAGATCGCGCGAGCGCTGGGGCGATCCGAGGGGGCGACCAAGGTGCTCATCCACAGAGCCATCAAGCAGCTGGAGCAGGGCCTCGAGGAGGACCGCAATGAGTGACGTGGATCGCGTCGAGCGCCTGCTGCGCTCGGCGCTCGTGCCGGTGGATCCGCCCGAGGCGCTCAGCGACCGCCTGGAGCGCGGCCTCTCCGAGCTCACCGAGGTGGCCGCCGCCGAGCTCGCCGACTGGGAGCTGTCCGCCATGCGCGATCCGCGCAACTGGGCACGCCCGGCCGCCGCGATCGTGGTGGGCAGCGTCGCCGCCGGCGGACTCGCCGTGGTGCGAGCCCGCCAGCAGCAGAAGAAGCGCCACAACAGTGGGCTGAACGCTCTCGAGAAGTCGATCCGCGGGGTCGCGGACGACATCGAGCGGCGGCTGCGCGGCTAGGCCGCTCGCCGCGCGTCAGTCTGTCGTGCGCCGGCGTGGCGAGTCCCGCCGCGATGCCGGCTATTCCGATCAGCAGGTGGAGGAAGTTGTCCTCGGTGTTCACCGGGATCAGGTTGAGGATCTCCTCACCGTCGCCTGCGATGAAGCCGAGCAGCGTCACGAGCAGGTAGACGGCACCAAGGCCGAGCGCATATGCGCGGGCGCCCCGATAGGAGCCGCAACGGACGAGCAGGCCCACGGCTCCGCTCGCGATGTGCACCAGGTTGTGCCAGGCGTTCACGTCAAGGATGCCGAGTACCGCGTCACGCTCGGTGCCGTCACCGGTGCCGAAGCTTGCGTTGTAGAAGAAGCCGAGGATCCCGGCAGCCACCAGCGTGATGCCGATCACCAGTGCAAAGACCTGAGCGGGCGAGCGATCTTCCATGAGGAACCTCCTATTGGGCGATTTTCCCCCTATTCGCATTTGGCGCGCGTATGGATCATCCGATTGGGGCGCTTGCGCGTAGGAAGACCTGGGAATGGCACACGACATCCGAGACCTGGCCGACGAAGAGGTCATGCAGCTCGTCCAGAAGGGCGACCCGCGTGCCTTCGAGCTGCTCTACGACCGCCACGGCGGGGCGGCATTTTCGCTCGCCTACAGGATGGTGGGAAAGCAGGCGGCGGCGGAGGATGTGGTCCAGGAGGCGTTCCTGTCGATCTGGCGGAGCCGCCAGCGCTACGACAAGACGCGCGGCAGTGTGCGCACATGGGTGCTCGGAATCGTCCACAACCGAGCCGTGGACGGGCTGCGACGCAGCACCGTCCACGACCGCCGGCGCGAAACGCTCGACGTGGTGGAGGAGCGCTACGAGGCGAAGGAGCGGACCGACGTGGAGGTTGCGAGACGTGAGGAGGCGCGTAGCGTGCGGGGAGCCTTGAACACTTTGCCCAACGAGCAGCGCCAGACGATCGAGCTCGCCTACTTCGGCGGGTTCAGCCAGAGCGAGATCGCGAAGCTGCTCGACCAGCCGGTCGGGACCGTGAAGGGCCGCATGCGGCTCGGTCTCGACAAGATGCGGCGGCAGCTCACCGTGGAGGGAGTGGCGTGAGCGAGCACGTGCGCCATCAGGACGACGTTGGCGCCTACCTCCTCGGCGCGCTGAACGACCTCGAGCGTCGGACGTTCGAGCGCCATCTCGCGCGCTGCGACGAGTGCCAGCAGGAGCTCGCGCGGCTGCGGCCGGCCGCCGACGCGCTGCCCGGGTCCGTCCAGCAGTTCGAGCCGCCCGCCCGGCTGAAGGCATCGCTCATGGAGGTGGTGGAGCGCGAGGCGCGGGAGGCGCAGCCCGAGCCCGAGCCCGAGCCCGAGCGGAGCCGCCCCCGGCTGCGCTTCTTCATGCGTCCAGCGTTTGTGGCGGCCGCGCTCCTGATCGGGCTCGTCGTCGGATTCGCCGTAGCGCAGCTGGGCGGTGGGGACGAGACGCGCACGCTCGCGGCCACGGTTGACAGGGCCATGCCCACGGCCGGCGGAACGCTGCGCGTCTCAAACGACGACGCCACGCTGCGCCTGCACGACATGCCGCCCCTCAGCGGGTCGCGGGTCTACCAGGTGTGGCTCCAGCACGGCGACCAGATGGTGCCCGCACAGACCTTCGAGGTCGGCGACGACGGACGCGGGACGGTCGACCTCTCGGGCGTGGACAACGCGGACGGCGTGTACGTGACCCGCGAGGCGCGCGGCGGCGCGCAGGTGCCGAGCGAGGATCCGATTGTGAGCGTGCCGCTGTAGCTACTGTGGCCTCCCACTGATGGAGGTCTGCTACCGCCACCCCAAGCGCGAGACCGGCGTGCGCTGCTCCAACTGCGAGCGGCCGATCTGCCCGGACTGCATGACCTCGACGCCCGTGGGGATGCGCTGCCCCGAGTGCGCGCGCCAGAGCACCAAGGTGCGCACGATGCGGACGATGACGGACGAGCCGGTGCTCACCTACGTCCTTATCGGCATCAACGTGATCGTGGGGATCGGCTCGCTCCTCGGTGGAGGCGCGGGCGCCGACAGCAGCTCGCTCACCGACGACGGCGGCGTCTCGCAGGCCACGATCGCCGACGGCGAATACTGGCGCCTGATCACCGCCGGCTTCCTCCACGCCGGCCCGTTCCACCTGCTCACGAACATGCTCGCGCTCTGGATCCTCGGCTCGATGATCGAGCCCGCGCTCGGGAAGTGGCGCTTCGGGCTCGTCTACTTCGTGTCGCTCCTCTGCGGCTCGTTCGGCGCTCTGCTGATGTCGCCCGACAGCCTCACGGTGGGAGCGTCGGGCGCGGTCTTCGGCCTGATGGGGGGCGCTGCCATCGTGGCCCGCAACCGCGGCCTCAATCTGCTGGAGAGCGGCCTCGGGATCTGGATCGGCCTGAACCTGCTGATCACGTTCACGATCCCCAACATCTCCGTCGGTGGGCACATCGGCGGGCTCGTCGGGGGGACCGTGGCCGCGTTGCTGCTCCTTGAGCTGCCTGGTCGTATGCGGCTTCCCGACATCGTGCCGTCGCTCATCTGCGTGGCGATCGGCGTCGCGGCGGTCGTCGGCTCGATCAGTCATCGCGGGCTAGCGAGACGCGATCGTGCAAAACCAGCGAGAGTCGCGGCGCTTGCCCTGCCAGGACGTCGAGCTCGATCGAGCGCCGCGTGGGCGGCGCCGGCACGAGCTCGGGGTGGAGCAGGTGGCCGAGCAGCTCCACGCCCTCCACCAGGCGCGGACCCGGCCGTGAGAAGTACGCCGCCGCGTCCACCGCCACGACGCGGGCGCCGAGCGCCGCGAGCCGCTCACGCTCCTTCATCGTCTCGGCCGCGGCACGCTCTGCGTAGTAGCCGCAGGGCATCGACACGACCACCTCGGGGGAGAGCGCCTCGAGCTCCGCCCACTCGGCCGTGCGCGACTTCTCACCCGGCGAGCCGAGCACGTCCAGCCCGCCCGCGAGCTCGATCATCTGCGGCACCCAGTGGCCGCCGATGTAGATCGGGTCGAGCCACTCGAGCGCTGCCACGCGCGGGCGCGGCGCGTCCTTTACCGCCTGCTCGACCGCCGCGATCCGCGCGGCGGCGTCCTCGGCAAGTTCCTCTCCGGCCTCCTCGACGCCGGCCGCCTCCGCGAGTCGCGGCACGTCGGCGAGCACCTCCCCGAGGGTGGACGGGTCGAGCGAGATCACCTGCGGCTGGGTGGGCAGGCGCTCCGCCACGGCGCGGACGTCGTCGAACGACACGGCGCAGACCTCGCAGACCGCCTGCGTCACGATCAGGTCCACGCCCAGCTCCTCGAGCGTGCCCTCGTCCAGCTCGTAGAGGGACTCGCCGCGCCCGGTGCGCTCACGCACCGCGGCGTCGATCTCGGCGGCCGGAAGGCCCTCGGGAATCACGCTGCGGGTGAGGTGGGGGAGTTGCTCCGCGCCGGGCGGGTAGTCACACTCATGCGTGACCGCGGCGACGCGGTCGCCGAGGCCGAGGGCGAACAGCATCTCGGTCGCGGACGGTACGAGTGAAGCGATACGCACGGAGACGAGGATGGCACGTCTTAGCGACGAGGAGATCGAGGATCGGCGCGCAGGCCTGGAGGGCTGGGAACGCTCCGGCGACGCGATCGTGAAGCAGTTCGACAACGGCGACTTCCAGGGATCCGTTGATTTCGTGAACCGGCTCACGCCGGAGGCCGAGGAGATGAACCATCACCCCGACCTCGAGATCTCCTGGAAGACGGTCACGGTGACCCTCACGACGCACAGCGAGGGCGGCCTCACCGAGGGCGATTTCGAGCTTGCGCGCCGCATTGACGGGCTGGCCTAGCCGCTAGACTCGCCGCGTCACCGCATGAGCGACGACGATCCTCCTCGAAGTAGGCAGAGAAAGGGCTTCCCAGCCCTGGCCTCGCAGGCGAGCGGTCTGAGATGACCCAGTTCCTGCTCCTGTTCGGCGTCGCCGTTCTGGTTGCCCTGAACGGACTCTTCGTGGCCGCGGAGTTCGCGCTCGTGCGCGCCTCGCAGGGACGCGTCGAGCAGCTGCGCGACGACGGCCGCCGCGGCGCCGCGCTCGTCCTCAAACAGATCGAGCGCATCGACGAGTACCTGTCCGCCTGCCAGCTCGGGATCACGATGACCTCGCTCGGCATCGGCTTCCTCGGCGAGCCGGCGATCGCGAGCTTGTTCGAGGACCTGTTCGGCTCGACGATCTCGCACAACGCCTCGCTGGCGATCTCGCTCGGCCTCGCCTACCTGATCACCACCGCGCTGCACATCACCTTCGGCGAGCAGGTGCCGAAGATCTACTCGATCGTCCACTCCGAGAGAACGGCCATGCGGGTGGCACGTCCGCTCGAGCTGTTCCGCACCGTGTTCAACCCGCTGATCTGGCTGCTGAACACGGCGTCGAACTGGATCCTGCGGCTCGTGGGCGTGGACGCGCGCGCCGAGTTCGAGGAGGTCAGCTCCTCCGAGGACCTGAAGCTGATCATCGCCCGCAGCGCACACGGAGGAAAGCTCGACCCCGGCGAGGCGGGGATGCTCTCGGGCGTCTTCCACCTGCACGAGCAGCAGGCGCGCCAGGTGATGACGCCGATACCGGCGGTCGTGACCGTGGACGCGTCGGAGTCCGCGGAGGCGGCGCTGCGGCGCGCGGTCGACTCAGGTCACACGCGGCTCGTGGTCACCGAGGAGGGCAACACCGACCGCATCAAGGGCGTCGTGCACGTGAACTCGCTAGCGCGAAAGGTGATGACCGAGGGCCCGAGTGCGTCGATCGAGAGCAGCGTGAAGCCGGCGCTGATCGTGCCCGAGACGAAGCCGCTCGACGACCTGCTCGCGGACCTTCAGCGCGAGCGCGCGTCGATGGCCGTGGTGGTGGACGAGTACGGCCGGACGGCCGGCATCGTGACGGTGGAGGACATCATCGAGGAGGTCGTGGGCGAGATCGCCGACGAGACCGACCCCGCCGTCGCCGGCGTGCGGCAGCTCACGAACGGCGACTGGTGGGTGCGCGGCCACGTGCCGATCACGGACCTCGCCGACTACGGCCTCGACCTGCCGGTGGACTCGGACGCCTACAACTCGGTGGGCGGCTTCGTCTTCGGCGAGCTTGGCCGCCTTCCGAAGCGCGGCGACATGGTGAACGTGAACGGCTACTCGCTGCGAGTGGAGGCCGTGCGCGAGAACCGCGTCGAGGCGGTGCGCATACGCGACCACCACGCCCGCGGCGAGGACGGCCCACGCGGGGGCACCGCGCGCCCAGCCGAGCAAGCGGCGCAGGCTCCCCAGGGTGGGGAGCGCCGCGACGTCGGCTCGGGCTGAACGGCTCGTCGCGCGCGGCGCGTTAGGTCCGCGGCGGACCGGGTAGGCCCGCCGACAGGGGACCCACGGATAGATCCCGGGGGCCGCCGTACACCGTGCCGCTGACCACACAGGGTCAGTAGGCGCCAAAGCCACCCACAAAGGGGGAATGATGAGGAAGGGCCTGACCATGGTGGTCGCTGCGTTGGCGGCTGCCCTGCTTCTCGCTCCCGTCGCCTCGGCCATCGACAAGGTCAACACGCGCGAGCTTCGTCGCGGAGTGACCCTGGACGGCATTCTCGAGCACGAGCGGGAGTTCCAAAGAATCGCGAACGCCAACGGCGGAACACGCGCCGCGACGTTCCCCGGATACGACGCCTCGGTCCAGTACGTATCGGACCGGCTGCGCCGCGCCGGCTATCGAGTGAAGCTCGCCGCGTTCGACTTCGCCCAGTGGACGAAGGACGGACCGTCGACGTTCGAGCGGATCAGCCCCGACCCAAAGGTCTGGGTCGAGGACACCGACTACATCGTCTCGCAGTTCTCAGCCGGCGGTGAGGCGACCGGGCCGGTCTTCGTCGCGGGCAACACGGTCGTGCCCCCGCCTGGCGGAGCCGGCACCTCGACGAGCGGCTGCGACCCGGCTGACTTCACCGGCATGCCGGATGGCGCGATCGCGCTGATGCAGCGCGGCACGTGCCCGTTCACCCAGAAGTACGAGAACGCCCAGAACGAGGGCGCCGGGGCCGCGTTGATCTTCAACGACGGATTCCCCGGTCGTGAGGAGCCGCTGTTCATCACGGCTCCGCAGGACATGGAGATCCCGGCGGCGATGATCAGCAACGACGTCGGCGAGCAGATCTACAACCAGACGAAGTCCGGCACGGTGACGCTCCACCTCGTTGTGGACGCCACCACCACGCCCATCAAGCAGTACAACGTGATCGGCGATTCGCGAGCGGGCGATCGCGACCGCACCATCGTGCTCGGCGCTCACCTCGACTCGGTTGAGGCTGGTCCCGGCATCAACGACAACGGCTCCGGTTCGTCGACGATCCTCGAGATCGCCGAGCAGGTGGCCCAGCAGGGCACGAAGCCGCGCAACAGGATGCGCTTTGCGTTCTGGGGTGCGGAGGAGGCCGGACTGGTCGGTTCCACGGCATACGTCGAGCAACTGGTCGCGAACGGCAAGATCAGCCAGATCGAGGCGAACCTGAACTTCGACATGGTCGGTTCGCCCAACTTCGCGCGCTTTGTCTATGACGGCGACCTGTCCGACTCGGCACCGCCCCCGGGCGGCGCACCGGACGGCTCCGGCCAGATCGAGGGCGTCTTCGCGCGCTACTTCGACAACCAGGGCCTGGCGCACGACCCGACCGCGTTCGACGGTCGTTCGGACTACGGTCCGTTTATCGCGAATGGGGTCCCGGCCGGTGGCCTGTTCACAGGTGCCGAGGGGATCAAGACCGCGGCGCAGGAGGTCAAGTACGGCGGACTCGCCGGACAGCCGTACGACCCCTGCTACCACCAGGCGTGCGACACGATCCTCAACCTGAGCTACCCCGCGCTGGACCAGATGTCCGACGCGGCGGCTCACACTGCATGGACGCTCGCGCGCTCGAAGAGCGCGGTGACGAAGGCCCAGGGTGCGAAGGCATCGAAGGCCAAGAAGTCCCGCACGGTGGGGCGCACGAAGGCGCTGAAGTACCAGGGCCCGTTCCGCGTTCGCTGAGCGAACCCAAGGCGCATTTTTCGAGGGGCGGCCCGCGCGGGCCGCCCCTCGTCGTTCACAGATCCGTCCGGGAGGGGGGCTAGCTTCGCTCGAAGGTGCTTCTCGGAGGAGGAGGTCTCCCCGGCATGTGGTGTGTGAAGCTGAGCGATTCCCAGCGTGATGCTCTGCGGGCGCTGGTCCAGGAACAGGACAAGAAGGGACCCGCTCTGGCCGCCGCGCTCGAGGCACTGGAGCTGGGTCGCTGGGACGACCTGCCCGATGCCACGCTTCCCTGGGACCGCGTGTCCGAGCTTGCCGAGCGGCAGGGGATCGGCGAGGCCGACGTGGTCTGGGATCTCACCGGCGGCGTGGCGCCGGCGCCGCCGAGGCGACGCGGCGCGCGCAAGACCGCGCTCGTGAAGCGCGAGAAGCCGCCGGCCTAGCTCTTCGGCGGGTACTCGTAGAAGCCCTGGCCCGCCTTGCGGCCGAGCTTGCCCTCGGCGATCAGCTCGCGCACGCGATCCGGGATCTCCGTGCCGATCGACTCGCCGATCGCAGCCGACACGTCCAGCCCCACGAAGTCGAGCAGCGCCAGCGGCCCCATCGGGTGCCCGGCGCCCAGCTTCATGCAGGTGTCGATGGCATCGGGCGCGAGCCCGTCGCGCTCGAGCAGGCGCACGGCGTCGAAGAGGTACGGGAACAGCAGCTTGTTCACCACGAAGCCGGCGGCGTCCGGGACCTCGACGGCCGTCTTGTCGAGCTCCTCGCAGAGCTGGTGAAGGCGCTTCCTCGTGTCCTCGGACGCCGAGTCCGGGAACGACAGCTCCACGAGCTTCATCTTGTCCACCGGGTTGAACACGTGGAGGGCGCCGAAGCGGTCGGGCCGCCCGCTCGCCTCCGCGAGCTCCGCAACCGAGAGCGAGGAGGTCGTCGTCGCAAGCACGGCGTCCTCGTCAAGCACGTCCGTGAGCTGCTCGTAGAGGCTCCGCTTCGTCTCAACGTCCTCGCTGATCGCCTCCACCACGACAGCGCAGCCGGAGAGCTCGGAGAGCTCGGTCACGACCGTCGCGGAATCCTCGACGCGGCCGCAGGCGCGGTCCCTGGAACCCTCGCTGCGGGCCCACAGAATCACCTCGTGGGAGCTCCCCGCGGCGCGGGCCAGCCCGCACGCGATTGCCCCACTACCCGCTATACCAAGCCGATTCAAGCCGTTCGCCGCCTTTGGTTGACTCGCCAGTCAATCGAGTACGCTTTATACACAAGCGAGCGCGGAGGAAGCACCACATGCAGAACGGAAGCGGCCGCGAGGTCGTAATCGTCGAGGCCACACGTACGCCGATCGGGCGCGGGCACCCGGACAAGGGCTACTACAAGGACACCCATCCGAACGAGCTGCTCGCGAAGACCTACACCGAGGTCATCGAGCGCGCCGGCATCGACGCCTCCGAGGTCGAGGACGTCATCACGGGCTGCGTGCAGCAGTACGGCGAGCAGATGTTCAACGTGGGCCGCAACGCCTGGCTTCAGGCCGGGCTTCCGGTGGAAACGCCCGCAACGACCGTCGACCGCCAGTGCGGCTCCGCGCAGCAGGCCGTGAACTTCGCCGCCGCGCTGATCGCCTCCGGCGTGCACGACGTCGCGATCGGATCCGGTGTCGAGCACATGGGCCACATCCCGATGGGCGTCGGCTTCAAGTGGGTCGACGACGTCGGCTCACCCTGGCCGCCCGAGCTGCTTGAGAAGTACAACCTCGTGCCGCAGGGCATCTCCGCGGAGATGATCGCCGACCAGTGGGAGATCCCCCGCTCGGAGCTCGACGAGATCGGGCTGCGCTCGCACCAGAACGCGGCCCGCGCTACGGAGGAAGGTCGCTTCGAGCGCGAGATCGTGCCCTTTGCGGTGAATGGGGACACCTACGTAACGGATCAGGGGATCCGTCCTGACACGAGCCTCGAGAAGCTCTCCGAGCTGAAGCCGGCCTTCAAGGAGGACGGCAAGATCACCGCCGGCAACTCCTCGCAGATCTCCGACGGCGCCGCCGCGGTGCTGCTGATGGAGCGGAAGAAGGCCGAGTCGCTCGGCCTGAAGCCGCGCGCCAAGATCGTCGACCAGACCACGGTCGGCGTGGACCCCGTGATCATGCTCACCGGCCCCATCCCGGCCACCAGGAAGCTGCTGGAGCGCAACGGGATGAAGATGGACGACATCGACCTGGTGGAGATCAACGAGGCCTTCGCGTCCGTGGTCGCCGCCTGGCGCCGCGAGCTCGAGCCCGACATGGACCGGGTGAACGTAAACGGCGGCGCAATCGCGCTCGGCCACCCGCTGGGATCGACCGGCGCCCGCCTGATCACCACGCTGCTGCACGAGCTGGAGCGCTCCGACAAGGAGGTCGGGCTCGTGACGATGTGCTGCGGCGGCGGGCTGGGCACCGGAACGCTGATTCAGCGGGTCTAAAACTGCAGCATTGAAGGCCCACCGGCCGGGTGGGCGAGATTCGTTGCGTTTTCCGCAACGTTTTTCGCCCACCTGAGCTCGGGCCGTCCGCCTAGGGCATGCACGGGGACGTTACGAATCGCACGTTCTGATGCCGTTCACGCCTGGTTAGCTGCTCGGGGCCATGGGTAACACCCGCGAGTGGCCGTGCATACCCAAGGCTCACTTCTCGACGGCCGCTACCGGGTACTGAGACACCTCGGCTCGGGCGGCATGGCGTCGGTCCTCCTCTGCGAGGACGAGCGACTCGGACGGCAGGTTGCCGTCAAGCGCCTGCATGCCGACAGCCCGGTCGATGTCGAGCAGCGCTTCACTCGCGAGGCAAAGCTCGGAGCGTCGCTGAACCACCCGAACCTCGTCTCCGTCTTCGACACGGCCACCGACGACGAGGGCGTGCTGATCGTCATGGAGTACGTGGAGGGCGAGCCGCTGTCGCGGATGCTCCGCCGCGGGCCGCTGCGGCCCGAGGAGGTCACGTCCATGGTGCGCGACCTCGGCGACGCGCTCGACCATGCGCATTCGCAGGGTGTGGTGCACCGCGACGTGAAGCCCGGCAACGTGCTGATCCGCGAGGACGGCGTGACGAAGCTCGCCGACCTGGGCATCGCCACCGCGTCCGACGGCACCAAGATCACGCGCAGCGGCACCGTGCTCGGCACGGCCGCGTACATGGCGCCGGAGCAGCTCGACGGCCGCGGGGCCGGCCCGCCGGCAGACGTCTACGCGCTCGCTGCGATCAGCTTCGAGGCGCTCAGCGGCAAGCGCCCGCGCGAGGGCGGCACGCCGTTGGAGATCGCGCACAGGATCGCCACCGAGGGCCCGCCCGACCTGCTCGACGCGTGGCCCACGGCCCCGAAGGCGGCCGCGCGCGTGCTGCAGCGCGGCATGGCCCTCGAGCCGGAGGACCGCCCGAAGTCGGCCAGCGAGTTCGCCCGCGAGCTCACGCGCGCGCTCGAGGACGCGCCGGAGGAGACACGCAAGACACGTCGTTTGCTGGGACGCGGATCGAAGGCCGCCGCGGCGGCCCCCGCCGCAGCAGCAGGAGCAGCCGCGGCGCCCGCGGCAGCGCAGGCGTCGCAACCAGCGCCGTCGCCGCCCGCACGCGAGCCGGACCCCGATCCGACGCCGAAGCACGCGCCGGCCGCCGCCACTCCGGCGCCGGCCGCACCACCGCCGCGCCGCACGCCGCCGGCCGCTCCGCGGCGCGACGCCCGCGGGCGCACGCGTCCGCGCGCCGGCGCCATCGCCCTTGCAGCCGTGTTCATCGCGCTCGCCGTGGCCACGATCGCCGGCGCCGTTCTCTCGGGTGGAGACGACGAGAACTCGCCGCCGCCGAGCGCCGACAACACGCCCGCGCAGCCGAAGGCCGACGCAAACAGAGGAGAAGGAAGCCCAAGGCCAAGAAGGAGCCGAAGGAGGAGCCCGCCGCCACGCCGGCCCCGGCCGAGGAGCAGAGCGAGTCCGGTTCCTTCGACGAGGAGCGCGGCGCGGCGCTGAACGACGAGGGCTTCCGACTCATGGGCGCCGGCGACTACGAGGGGGCGATTCCGGTGCTGCAGGAGGCCGTCAACTCCTTCCCGCCCGGCACCGAGCAACCTCACCTACGCCTACGCGCTCTTCAACCTCGGCAAGTCACTGCGACTGGCCGGGCGGCCCGACGAGGCCATCCCGGTCCTCGAGCAGCGTCTCAAGATCAAGAACCAGACCGACGCTGTGCAGGCCGAGCTCGATCAGGCCAAGCGGGACGCCGGCAAGGGCTAGGCAGCAAGCCGGCGAAGGCTGGCCGCGGCCAGCTGATGCCGTAGGCCCGTCGCGAGATCCGTCACGCGGCTCGTAGCCCAAGCTCCGCGGCCGCCTTGCGCCCGCACCCCTGCGTGACGCGAGCCTCGGTGGCGGAGCTCGGGGTGGTCGCCAGCGAGGCGCGGCAGCCGAACTCCTCCTCCAGCACCACGAGCGCTGAGCGCAGGTCCACGGACCGCCAGCCGCACAGGTTGTACGCCTCGCCCGCGCGGCCGCGGCGCAGCGCGGCGAGGATGCCCGCGACAGCGTCGTCGACGTAGGTGAAGTCGCGCGCGGTTCCGGGCGACGCGTGCCACGGCAGCGGCCGCTGAGTGCGGAGGCAGTCGATCCAGCGCGCGAACGCCATCTCCGGCCGCTGCCCGGGGCCGTACACGCTGAATGGGCGGACGATCACCGCGTCGATGCCGTGCTCATGCACGACGTCCTCGGCCGCGACCTTGCTGGCGGCGTAGGGGTTGAGCGGGGCCAGCGGCGCGTGCTCGGGGGTGGGGAGCTCGGTCGCGTTCCCGTACACGGACGAGCTCGACACGAGCACGAGGCGGACGCCCCCCGCGCTCGCGGCGCGCACGAGGCGCTCGGTGAGCACGACGTTCGCCTCGTGAAGCGCGGACGGCGGCCGGCGCGTTCGCACCCCCGGAAGTCCCGCGAGGTGGATCACCGCGTCGCGGCCGTTCAGGTGCGTTGGATCAGCACGCGCGATCGTGACCTCCGCGCCGCGGGCCGCGAGCATCGCGGCGGCGGTGGGTCCGGTGCCCTCGGCGTAATGGCCGGACAGGTCGTCGACGATCCGTACGTCGGCGCCCTCGTCGAGCAGCGCGGCGCAGAGCCGGCTGCCGACGAAGCCGAGCCCACCGGTGACCACGACACGTTCACTCATCGAGTTCGATCATGACGTTTTCGAATTCGACCTGAGCGTCCTCCATGAGCGCCGGGCCGCTGTCCTCGTCGCCGTGGCGGCGGAATTGGGGCGCCTCGACCGTGGCGCGCAGGGTGTACTCCCCGTCGCGCGGGATGCGGAAGTTGTCGGCGTAGTGGAAGAACTCGGCGTAGTAGAAGCTGAGCGGCCGCTTCTCCACGCGCTGCCCGTCCTCGTCCAGCACCTCGAGCGTCACGCCCGCGTCGGGCACGATTCGCCCAGTGCCCCGCTCGATCGGGATGATCTCCAGGTGCGCGGTCTCCCCAGGCTCCGGGTCACGCCATACGACCCGCCCGTTCTCCGTCCGGAACCAGCCCTCGGCCGGCTCCTTGATGTACGCGATCCGCCACGGGCCGGTTTCCACGGCGCCGCCCTCCGCCGCGATCTCCTCCTCGAGAACGGAGTACTGCGCGGCCACGCCATCCGGTACTTCGCTCGTGGCGGGCTCCGGGGACGTTGTGGTCGGCGTCGTGCCGGTGGCCGCGACGCGGCCCTCGTCCTCGCCGCACGCCGAGACGGCGAGGGCGACCAGTGCTGCGCCGAGAGTCACGACAGGCCTCACTCCGTACCTCCAGAGTTAGGGTGCCCTAAGACGAATTAGGGCACCCTAACACAAACTCCGACCTACGCAGTCGGGATTGCGGACGCGAGCTGCTCGACGATCGCGGGGCGGTCACCGAACGGCATCGCGAGCAGGGTGGTGGCGCCGGCGCTCTCGTAGCGGGCGAGGTGGTCGTCGAGCTCTGCGGGCCGGCAGCAGACCGCCGAGCTGTCGATCAGCTCCGGCGTGAGCGCGGCCGCCGCGCCGGCCCGGTCGCCCGCCATGAACAGGCGCTGCACCTCGCGCGCGGACTCGCCGTGACCTGCGCGCTCGGCGGCCTCGACGTAGAAGTTCTTCCCCTTCGCGCCCATTCCGCCGAGATAGACCGTGAGCCACGGACGCGCGAGATCGCGGGCGCGGTCGACGTCGTCGTCCACGCAGACCATCACCACGGGCGAGATGTCCACGTCCGTGCCCCTGAACGGCTCGACCGCCTCGGGGCTGAACCTCGACGGCAGCCAGCCATCCGCGATCTGCGCCGTCTGCTCGATCGCCTTCGGGCCCATCGAGCCCAGGTAGATCGGGATGCGCTCCTGAACCGGCCGGGCGAGCAGCTTGAGCGGCTTGCCGAGCCCCGAGCCGCCGTTCACCGGCAGGCGGAACTCCTCGCCCTCGTACTCGAGCGGCGCCTCGCGCGCCAGCGCAGCGCGGACGATCTCCACGTACTCGCGGGTGCGGGCAAGCGGGCGCGAGAACGGCACGCCGTGCCAGCCCTCCGACACCTGCGGGCCGGAAACTCCGAGCCCGAGCCGGAAGCGCCCGCCGGACAGGACGTCGAGCGTGACGGCCGTCATCGCGGTCATGGCGGGCGTCCGCCCGGGGATCTGCATCAGGCCGGAGCCGAGCGCCACCCGCTCGGTGACCGCGGTCAGATGGCCGAGCACCGAGACCGCATCCTGGCCCCATGCCTCGGCCACCCACACCGAGTCGAGCCCGGCGCGGTCGGCCTGGCGGGCCAGGGAAATCTGCTCCTCCGGAGAGAACCAGGGCCAGTAGGCGAGGAAGAGTCCGATGCGCACGCTGGCATTATGCGCGCATGACGATCGCCACCGAAGCCGCGCTGCCGTTGGTGCCCTCGGACGAGGAGCGCCAGATCCGCGAGGCCGTGCGCGGCATCTGCGACGGCTTCCCCGAGGACTACGCGCGCCAGAAGTACGCGGCGGACGAGCCGCCCACCGAGCTGTGGGATGCGCTCGCCGAAAAGGGCTACCTCGGCGTGAACCTGCCCGAGGAGTGGGGCGGGGGCGGGCTCGGCATGACCGGGCTCGCGACGGTGGGGGAGGAGATCGCTGCGGCCGGCAAGTCGCTGCTCCTGATCGTGGTGTCGCCGGCGATCGTCGGCAACATCCTCGCGCGCCACGGGACCGACGATCAGAAGGAGCGCTGGCTGCGCGGCATCGCGGCCGGCACCACGAAGATCGCCTTCGCGATCACCGAGCCAGACGCGGGCACGAACTCGCACAACCTCTCGACGTCCGTGGAGCGGCGTCGTGGCGGAGGCGGAGCGGAGCAAGCTGGTCCTGCGCGGGCAGAAGACCTACATCTCCGGCGTCGAGCACGCGGACGCCGTGCTGGTGGTGGCGCGCAGCCGGATGGCGGACGGCACGCTCGGGCTGCCGTCGCTCGCGATCGTGGACGTGGACACGCCCGGCTTCACCCGCGACCAGATCCCGATGCCCTACCTCGGCCCGGACAAGCAGTGGACGCTCTTCTTCGACGACGTCGAGCTGGAGGACGAGCGCCTGATCGGCGGCGAGGGCGGCGGCCTCGGCCCGGTGTTCGACGGTCTCAACCCCGAGCGCATCATGGGCGCCTCGATCGCCTGCGGTGCGGGCCTGCGCGCACTCGGCAAGGCGGCCGCCTATGCGAACGAGCGGTCGGTCTGGGGCGCGCCGATCGGCACGCATCAGGGGATCGCGCACCCGCTGGCGGAGGCGAAGATCGAGCTCGAGCTGGCGCGTCTGATGACGCAGAAGGCGTGCGCGCTCTACGACGCCGGCGTGCCCGGCGCGGGCGAGGCGAGCAACATGGCGAAGTACGCGGCGGCCGAGGCGGCCATCAAGTGCGTAGACCGCGCGATCCAGGCGCACGGCGGCAACGGCTTCGCGCTCGAGTACGGGCTCTCCGACATGTGGTGGGGCGTGCGCCTCACCCGGACCGCGCCCGTTTCGCGCGAGATGATCCTGAACTACGTGGCCGAGCACTCATTGGGCCTGCCGAAGAGCTACTAGGGCAACCGCCTGAACCAGTGGAGCGATAGGGCGGCGCCGCCGAGCAGCAGGAGAACACCGGCACCCGCGAAGCCCGCCGTGATCTCCCTCGGCTCGTCGCGCTTGGCCACCTGGGAGCCGAGCCGCTCGTACACCTCGTTCAGCTCCGAGCGGTCGTCGGCCTCGAAGTAGCGGCCGCCGGACGTGTCGGCCAGCCTGCGCAGGGTCTCGCGGTCGGGCGGCACGGCCCGAGTGGCGACGCCGTTCGGGGTGTCCACCTCGATCGTTCCCCGGTCCGTGCCGAGCGCGACGGTGTAGATGGGGACCTTCAGGCGCGCGGCCTCGTCGGCGAGCGGCAGCGGGTCACGCCCGTGGGTCGAGGCCCCGTCCGACAGGAGCACGATCGCGGCAGGCGCCGGGCGCCCGCGTGTGCCGGTCTCTCGCACGAGGCCCAGCGAGGTGGCGAGGGCGTCGCCGGTCGCAGTGCCGCCACTCGAGCGCAGCTGCTCGAGGGCCGCTCGAACCGGCGCTCGATCCGTGGCGGGCGGCTCGGTCGTCTGCACGGCGTGGTTGAAGATGACCGCGCCAACCCTGACCTCTCGGGGGACGCCGTCGAGGAACTCGAGTCCAGCCTCGCGCGCCGCGACCAGTCGCGACGGCGGCACGTCGGCCGCCTGCATCGATCCCGACACATCGGTGGCGAGCACGATCGACGCCCGCTCGTCTGGAACCGCCACCGTGATCTCCGGCCGCGCCAGTGCGAGCGCCAGCCCGGCAAGCGCGACCGCGTAGAGCCCATAGGGCGCGTGCCGGCGCCAGCCCGGCCGGTGCGGTGCGACCGAGGCGAGCAGCGCGGGGTTCGCGAAGGCTGCGGCGGCACGCTCGGCCCTGCGCGAGTGCGCGCGGTAGAGCAGCACGGCCACCGGCAGCGCGAGCAACGTCAGCAGCAGGAACGGGGACTGAAAGCTCACGATCGCCCTCCTACGGGGTCGCCGGCCGCGTGCCGAGGGTGATGTCGAACTCCTGGCGTCCACCGTCCGCTCGACCTCGACCGTCACGGAGTCGCCCGGCTCGCTGCGCTCCAGCGCGCCCGTGACGTCGTCGGGCTCGGATACCGCCCGGCCATCCACAGAGACGACCACGTCGCCTGAGCGCAGCCCGGCGCGCTGCGCGGGGCCGCCCGGCGTGACCTCCTGGATCTCGACGCCCGCGGCGCCGGCGGCGGTGCTCACGCCGAGGTACGGCCGCTCGATCGACTGCCCGCGCGCAAGCCGCGGCACCACCTCCCTCACGGTGTTCGCCGGCACCGCGAAGCCCACCCCGACGTTGCCGCCTCCCGCGCCCGCGGTCGCGATCTGAGAGTTGACGCCGACCACGCGTCCCTTCCCGTCCACGAGTGGGCCGCCCGAGTTACCGGGGTTGATCGCCGCGTCGGTCTGAATCACCTCGTCGATCGAGAAGCCGTTCGGCGACTGGATCTCACGACCGAGCCCCGACACGATGCCTGCGGTGGCCGTTCGGTCGAGGCCGAACGGGTGGCCGATGGCGACGACCTCGTCCCCGACCCGCACCGCGTCGGAGTCGGCGAACGTGAGCGGCCGAAGCGTTCCGACGCGCGACGGGTCCACGCGCAGGACGGCGAGGTCGGTCGAGGGGTCCGAGCCGAGCACCTCGGCGTCGACGGTCGCGCCCGAGTCGCCGAAGCGAACGCTTGCCTGGCTCGACTCTCCCACCACGTGCGCGTTCGTGACGATCGTGCCGCGCTTGTCGATCACGAAGCCGGTGCCCGAGCCGCCGCTCACCTGGACCGCCACCACGCCGTCGGCCACCGCGGCGTAGACGCGGCCGGCGTCCGCACCTGCCGCCGCCCCGCCGCCGGCCGCGGGCAGCGGCGCCGCGGCAGCAGGCCGCGGCGCCGAGATCCGCCCCGGTCAGGTCGCCCACCACCACGCCGCCCCCCACGAGCAGCGCGGCGGCGAGCGCCCCGGCTGCGCCTGCCCGCAGCCTTCCGCGCGATGGCACACGCCAGGCCGCGCGTCCCCCGCCTGTCCGGGCGAGGGTGCCTGCTCCGGCGAGGGCGCCTCGGCAGGTGGACGGGGCCGCGCCGCCCAGTCATGGGCGGCGCGCGATCCGTTCTCCCCGCTCCACAGTCGTACCGGGTCGGTCATCTCCAAGTTTCCTTTCATGGAAGCCTTCCGCCCGCCCTCAGCGAGAGCGCGGCGGCGGCAAGCAGCAGGGCCATCCCGCCAGCGGCGAAGCCGGCGGTGATCTCGCGCTCCTCTGGACGGGTCCCGATCTGCGACCCGAGGCGCTCGTAGACCGCATCGAGCTGGTCGCCATCGTCCACGTCGAAGCTCTCGCCTCCGGAGGTCCTGGCGATCTCCACCATCGTCTCCGGATCCGGTGGCACCGGCAGGGTGCCGCCGCCGCTGTCGGTGATCGTGCCGTCGGGCGTACCGAGCGAGACGGTGTGAATCGGAACGCCGGCAGCCCGTGCCTGACGAGCGACGTTCACGGGGTCGCGCCCGGTGGTCGTCTTGCCGTCTGACAGCAGCACGACGGCCGCGGGCGGTCGCTGTTTGTCCTGAGTCCCGAGCAGCTGAAGCGCCTCGGCGAGGGCATCGCCGGTGGCGGTGCTTCCGTCCGCGTGCAGGCTCGCCAGATGTGCACGAACCCGTTCCCTGTCCTGGCTCGGCGGCACGATCGAGCTGGGGGTGGTCGAGAATGCGACCGCGCCCACGCGCAGCTCCTCGGGCACGCCCTCGAGGAATGCCTCCGCCGCGCCGCGCGCCGCGTCCATCCGGCTCGGCTCGACGTCCTTCGCGAGCATGGAGCGAGAGGCGTCCGTCACGAGCACGACGCTGGCCCGCTCCACCGGCACGGCCACGGTCGCGTGTGGGCGTGCAAGCGCCACCGCGAGCACGATCAGCGCGAGGGCGGCCACCGTCGCGGGGATGTGGCGTCTCCAGAGCGGGGTGGCCGCGACGGCGCCGGCAAGCACGGGCACGCCTGGAAAGCGCGCGCTGTAGCGCCCCGGGCGCCGCCGCAGCCAGACGTACGCCGCTGCGAGCAGGGGCAGGGCGGCGAGCGAAAGCAGAAGGAGTGGGGAGGCGAAGCTCATCGCAACCGCCGTCCGAGCTGTTCGAGCCAGGGATCGCCGGTGGTCAGCTCCACGACCTCGGCGCCCGCCGCGCGCAGGTCGTCACGGACGGCCGAGCGTCGCTCGTGCTCATGCGCGGCGTAGCGCTCCCGCAGGGCGGGGTCGCGGGTATCCGCCTCGATCTGCCTGCCGGACTCGGGGTCGACGAGGCGCAGTACGCCCGCGCTCGGAAGCTCCGCCTCACGCGGGTCGCTCACGTCGACGGCCACAAGCGAGTGGCGCCCTCCGAGCACGCGCAGCGGCCGGGCCCAGCCCTCCTCGGCGCGGAAGTCCGACACCACGGCGACCATCCCGGGCGACCGCGCCAGGCGGCTGAGCCGGCCGAGGGCGCGGCCGAGACTGGCGTCGTCGCCAGCTCCGTCGGCGACGACGCCTTCCCCGATGGCGCGCTCGATGGCGGCCGACGCCCGGCGTCCCCCGCGCGGCGGGATGAGCAGCTCCTGTCGTCCGCCGCAGAGCAGGAGGCCCGCGCGTCCGCCGCGCCGCACGGCCAGGCGGGCGAGCAGTGCCGCCGCGCCGGCGGCCACATCGCTCTTGAGCCGAAGCCCGGTTCCAAATGCCATCGAGGGCGAGACGTCGAGAACGATCCACGCCGTCATCAGGCGCTCCGGAACGTGCAGCCGCACGTGCGGCAGTCCCGTGCGCGCGCTCGCCGCCGGGTCGAGCTGGCGCACGTCGTCGCCCGGCTGGTACACCCGCAGCTGCGCGAGCTCGGTTCCGGCGCCCACGCCCGGAGCGCGGTGCTCGCCCGGCAGCGTTCCGGCGGTGCGCCGCACCAGCGCCAGGTCCAGCGCCTCCACGATGCGGGCGGGTGTCGGCCCAGGACCCTGGCTGCCAGGCGCGGGGGTCAGGGCGAGCGCGGTCACGCCGCGATGCCCGCCTCGACCGCGTTGGACGACCCGGCATCCGGCTGCACGACCTCGAACACCCGGGTGAGGAGATCATCGGGTGTCACGCCATCGCTCAAGGCCTCGTAGCTCAGGACGAGGCGATGCCGCAGCACGTCGCTTGCGAGGTCGCGGACGTCGCTCGCGACGGCGTGGCGGCGTCCGCGCAGGAGCGCGAGCGCCCTCGCCGACTGCACGAGGCCGATCGGCCCGCGGGGGCTCGCCCCGAACTCGATGTAGGCCTCGATGTCCTCCAGGCCGTAGCGCGCGGGGCGGCGCGTGGCGTCGGCCAGCGTGACCGCGTAGCGGATGGCATCGGCATCGACGAACACCCGCGAGGCCGTGTCCCGGAACTCCAGAAGCTGCTCCCCACTGAGCCGCTCCGCGACCTCCGCCGGAGCCTGGAGCATGCGCTCGACGATCGTCGCCTCCTCGGACGGGGCCGGGTAGTCCACGAGAACCTTCATCAGGAACCGGTCCGTCTGGGCCTCGGGCAGCGGATACGTGCCCTCCGACTCGATCGGGTTCTGGGTGGCGAGCACGAGGAACGGCTCGGGCACGCGGTAGGTGTCGCCGCCGATCGTGACCTGACGCTCCTGCATGACCTCGAGCAGCGCCGACTGCACCTTCGCGGGCGCTCGGTTGATCTCATCGGCCAGCAGGAAGTTGCACAGCACGGGGCCGAGCTCGACGGAGAACTCGCCGGTGTCGGGCCGGTAGATGCGCGTCCCCACGAGATCAGCGGGCACGAGGTCCGGTGTGAACTGCACCCGCTTGAACGACCCGCTGACCACGTCGGCGAGCGTCTTCACGGTGAGGGTCTTCGCGAGGCCCGGCACGCCCTCGAGCAGCACATGCCCACCGACGAGGAGCGCGACCAGCACCCGCTCGAGCATCGCGTCCTGGCCGACGATCACCCGCTTGATCTCGTAGAGCGACTCCTCCAGCGCCACGCGCGCGGCGGTGGCGCTGTCCGTATCCATTGTGAGCTCCGTGCGGTCCATGGCCTAGAGCTCGACCGACGTGTCGGAGCTCGAGCCGCCCCGGCCGTCCTTGTCAGGGCAGTCACCGTGCTTGCGCGGCGAGTCGTCACGCGGCGCCGGCTGCTCCTGCGCCTGCGTTGGCGCTGTTGTCTCGGCGCCCGCCAGCGCGCCGCTCACCGGTAGTGCCACGGCCACGGCGGCCGCGCTCAAGACCGCTGCGACTATCCCGCGCCGCCTGTTCCCGTGCTCCTTCATAAGCCTGCTCCTCTGCGTCTGGAACCGAACGCGGAGCACGCTAGGCGGGGGTTCGTCAGGTTCAGGTAAGCCCGCGCGAATTTATGCGAACTTGACAAAGCGGGACTAGCGTCCTCCCGGATGACTGGACGCCTTTCAAGTGTCCGACGCGCGGCGTTTCTCGTCGCGCTCCTGCTGAGTGCTGCCGCCTACGCCTACTCCCTCGGCGGCATCATTGGAACGGGGAGCGAACTGCAGTCCGTTGTCAATGCGCAGTCGGTTGGGCGCTCGGCTCCGGTCGTGTACCACCCGCCGACCGGTACTCAGGAGAACTGCCCCGACCAGCCAAACGTGGACCGCGTGGAGCTCTAGCCGCGGGTAGTTCCACGTCCGCGAGGAGGCCGCCATCCTCGCGAGCCGAGAGTTCGAGCCGGCCACCGTGGGCCGCCGCCACAGCCCGGGCAATCGACAGTCCCACGCCGGCGCCGCGCCGGTCGTGCCGGCGCTCGAGGCGGTGGAACGGCTCGGTGAGCAGCTGAACGCTCTCGGCTGGAATGCGGGGTCCCGAGTTGACAACGCTCAGCGCAGCCCTGTCGCCGCGCCGCCTCACCAGGACCTCTGCGAACCCGCCTCTGCAGTTGTGCGCGATCGCGTTGTCCACGAGGTTGAAGGCGAGTTGCTCGAGCAGTCCACGGTCGCCGTTGACGATCGCCGGCTCGGCTTCGACCGTGAGCAGGACGTCGCGCGTAGCCGCCCCGGCCTGTAGGCGCGAGACGACCTGCCGGGTGAGGTCCGCGAGATCGACCGGCTCCTCCCTGGCGAGCGCGCGTGCCTCGCTTCGCGCGAGGGCCAGCAGGCTCTCGAGCAGGGCCTCGAAGCGCTGCACCTCCTCGCGCACCACCTCGGCGGTTGCGCGGAGCTCCGCGGCGCTGGCGTCAGGATTCGCGAGCGCGACCTCGACCTCCGTGCGGAGCACGGTCAGGGGCGTGCGCAGCTCGTGTGAGGCATCGGCGACGAACCGCTTCTGGCTGGCGAACGCGGAGTCGAGCCGCTCGAGCATCTCGTCGAATGTGTCCGCAAGCTCATGCAGCTCGTCGTCGGGGCCCCGGAGGGCCACGCGGCTTGTGAGCGACTCCCCTGAGACCGCCCGTGCGGCGGTTGCGATGGTGCGCAGCGGGGCGAGCGCGCGACCCGCGATCATCCAGCCGAGCAGCACCGCGAGGGCGGTGACGGCGACCAGAGCAAGCAGGTACTGCCCCCTCAGCTGAGCCAGGACGCCGTCGGCGGTCGCGTCGCTCAGAGTGTTGTGCAGGTGGCCGTCGAGCAGCGCGTAGCTCACGGCCAGAAGCAGACCCCCGGCAAGGAAGACGACCAGCGCGTACATGGCCGTGAGCCGGAGCCTGATGGTCGGCCGTGGCCGCATCAGATGCGGTAGCCGGCGCCGCGAACAGTCTCGATCAGCGCCGGATCGCCGAGCTTCTTCCGCAGAGTCATGACGGTCATCCGAACGGTGTTGCTCAGGGTGTCGATGTTCTCGTCCCAGACACGGTCGAGGAGGCGGCGGGCGCTCACGACATCGCCGTCGGCCTCGAGCAGCGCCTCGAGTACGGCGAACTCCTTCGGGGCCAGCTCGACGGCCTTGCCCTCGCGTGACACCTCGTGCCGAGCCGGATCAAGCCGGACGCCGCTGCGTTCGAGCACCGCCGGCCGTGTCGTGTGCGCGCGGCGTGCGAGCGCCCGCACGCGCGCGACCAGCTCGTCGAAGGCGAACGGCTTCGCCACGTAATCATCGGCGCCGAGCGCGAGGCCCGCAACGAGATCGTCGACCTCGCCGTATGCCGTCAGCATGAGAATGCGCGTCTGTGGAAGCTCGCGGTTCACCGCTCGGCATACGTCGTCGCCGTGGGTCTCGGGGAGGTTGCGGTCGAGCACGACAACGTCGTAGTCGAATGCGCGTGCTTTGGCGAGTGCGGTGCGGCCATCGAGCGCGACGTCCACCGCTGCACCCTCGCGGCGCAGCCCGCGGGCAACGGCCTCGGCGACCCGCGGCTCGTCCTCAGCAACCAGCACGCGCATAGGCCAAGAGTAGGAGGCTGTCTATGCGTGAGCTAAACGTCTCGGTTGACGATCCCGGGCGCGATGATGGGCAGGTAGGCCCACGGCACCTGCTCGAGCGAGGCCGGGTCGCCGCGCGACATGAGGATCTTGTAGACGGGTATCGCGTGCAGCAGGTCCACGAGCGCCTCCACCTCGAGATCCGGCCGGAGCTCACCGCGCTCGATCCCCCGCTCGATGAACAACCGGAGCAAGTCGCGGAACGGGGTGATCACCCTGTCGACGTAGTCCTGGTGGAGCTCCGGGTCGCTCATCGACTCGGCCAGCAAGCGCGGAACGATGCCCGCCAGCTTCGAGCCGGCGAGCCGCTCCCGTTGCGTCGCTGCGAGGGCCGCCATGTCGCCCGCCATGCTGCCGGTGTCCGGCGGATCGCCCCGAGGAACGATGTCTGAGATGGCGGCCCGGATCAGATCGGGCTTGGTGGGCCAGCGCCGGTAGATCGTCGTCTTGCCGACGCCCGCAGTCGCCGCGACGCCCTCGATGGTCATGCCCGCGACCCCGTGCGTGCCGAGCATTCTCAGCGTCGCGTCGAGGATGGCCTGATCGGCCTCGACGCTGCGCGGCCTGCCACGACCGCGGGCCGGCGCCTCCTCGGCGCCGGCCCGGTCGTCCTGCTTCGCTGGTCTCGCGTCGGTCACGCGTGCACCGGCTCCGGCTCGATCCCGAACGCGCGCTTCTCGGCCCGCTCGCGGCGCTGGCCCGGCAGCACGACGAGCGCGACGACTGCGCCCGCGAGGGCCGTGGCCGCCGCGACCGTGAGCGTGCTGCTCATGGCCGTGGTGAACGCGGTCTCGGCTGCATTCGACAGTACCCGCCCGGCGTCGCCGCCGATCTCGTCGGCCACCACGCTTGCGTGGCCGAGCGAGTCGGACGCCGCGTCGGCCGCGGGCTCGGGTAGCGACTTCACGGCGGGCTCCATGTCGGCACCGTAACTGCTCGACAGGAGGCTTCCGAGGATCGCCACGCCGAGCGTGCCGCCCACCAGCCGCACCGTGTCGTTCATCGCCGAGCCGACGCCCGCGTTGTTCAGCGGCACCGAGCTCATGATCGACTCCGTGGCCGGCGCCATCGTCGCGCCCATGCCGAGGCCGAGCAGGACGAGCGAGGCGGCCACGAGCGAGTAGCCGCTGTCCGTATCGGCTCCGGAGAGCAGGAACAGGGCGGCGGCGACCACGGTCAGGCCGGTGGCGACCACCGTGCGTGTTCCGAACCGGCTGGCCAGCTTCGCCGACAGCGGCCCGCCGATGATCAGGCCCGCCGCGACCGGGAGCATCCGGAGGCCGGCCTGGAACGGGGTGTAGTCGAGCACTCCCTGGAGGTACTGGGTCAGGAAGTAGATCGCGCCGAACAGGGCGAAGAACACCAGAGCGATCGAGAGGCTCGCTCCGGTGAAGCGACGGATGCGGAAGAGCCGCACGTCGAGCATCGGGGATGAGGTGCGGAGCTCCCAGATCACGAACGCGGCGAGGATCGCGGCAGCCGCGGCGAAGCCGCCGAGGATGAGTCCGGAGGTCCAGCCGCGCTCGGGCGCCTCGATGATCGCGGCGGTCAGGACGCCGAGGCCGACGGTCGAGAGCACCGCACCCATCGGGTCGAGCCGCGGCTGCCTGGGGTCACGCGAGTCCGGCACGAGCCTCGGCGTGGCCGCGAGGGCCGCGATCACGATCGGGACGTTGATGAGGAACACCGCGGTCCAGTTGAACTGCTCGAGCAGGAAGCCGCCTGCGGCGGGGCCGATGCCCACGCCGATACCGGCCACGGCCGCCCAGATGCCGATCGCCTTCGGCCGCTCCTCGGCGGGGAAGACGTTCGTGAGGATCGACAGGGTGGTGGGCATGATCAGCGCGCCGCCGATTCCCATCAGCGCCCTGGTCGCGATCAGCATGTTCGCGGACTCGGCGAACGCCGAGGCGAGCGAGGCGCCTCCGAAGATCACGAGGCCCGAGATGAGTGCACCGCGACGGCTGAACCGGTCGCCGAGGGCGCCCATGGTGAGGAGCAGTCCGGCGAAGACGAGCGTGTACGAGTCCACAATCCACTGGAGCTGGCCGCTGCTCGCGTCGAGCTCGCGCTCGATGGTCGGTAGAGCGACGTTCAGGATGGTGTTGTCCAGCGATATGACGAGCAGCGCGGTGGAGAGGATGAGTAGCGTCCACCAGCGCTTGTCGTAGGGGGCCGGGCCTGAAGCTGTCATGCGAGCCACTCCTTCTCCTCGAATAACGATACGTTACGGTCTCGTTTCGCTATTGAAGCACAGACCGGCGATTTATGCAACGCCTGCGTTCCGAATTTATGTGGCGTTGCTCACAGTGGCGCTCTCTGTGACTCGCCGCAGCCGCTGCCGGCACGTGGAGAGCGCACATCGGTGAGGCTCGCGAGTACGCCGCCGGCCGCGCGGGACACGTGTCGTTCGGTGTGCGCACGCCGCACGGGCTACGCGGCATCGAGGTCCGGCGCACCGTGCCCTCGGCCAGCGTCGTGAAGGCGATGCTCCTCGTTGCCTATCTGCGGCAGCCGGACGTCTCGGCATCGAAGGCTGCGCGGGACGGAACGCGCGCTGCTTGGCCCGATGATCCGCTCGCTCGGACAACGCCGCGGCCTCACAGGTGTGCAACATCGTCGGCACGGGCGGGCTCGCGCGGCTGGCGCGGCGGACGCACATGCAGTCGCTTCCACGCCACCCGCCCGTGGGGCCTGTCCACGATCGACGTCGCGGACCAGACGCGCTTCCTCCTCCACATCGACCGCCGCGTGCCGAGGCGACACCGCCGCTACGCGATGCGGCTGCTGGGCTCGATCGTGCCGTCGCAGCGCTGGGGCATCGGCCGCGCCCGCCCGCGTGGCTGGGCGCTCTACTTCAAGGGCGGCTGGGGCTCCGGCACGGGCTGGGCCGACCACCAGGTGGCCCTGCTGCGCCGCGGGAGACGCCGGCTCTCGGTGGCGATCCTGATCACGTCGAGTCCCAGCCACGCGTACGGAAACGAGACGCTGCGCGGCATCTCGAAGCGCCTGCTGCGCGGCCTGCGCCCGCGCTCGGTTCCGCGCTGAGCCCGAGCCGCGCTAACGACGGGCACTGAGGAGAGGGGATTCGGCCCGCCCGCTTGACCTCGCCCGCTCGCCGCCCCCGCCGACCGCCGTAGGACCGGCCCGGCGGAAAACCGACACCAAGACGTCGGCTCGCCCCCCTGGCACGCCGGCCGCGGCTGGGCGACGGTAATCCCGTCAACCAAAGGAGAACACGATGTGGCAGGAAGTCGGAGAGGTGGCTGCGGATCTGCTGCTGCCGAACCCGGGTCCGGAAGTTGAACGGATCTTCGACAAGAACCCCGATCGGCTGAGGGTCCCGCTGATCGACAAGGACTCCTTCAAGCACCACCTGACCCAGAGTGGCTGGTTCGAGGAGGAGATCGTCGCGGCCGGCATGCTGAATCAGGGGAAGGCGCAGTCGCTGGTCTCGCTGATGACGGGCTGGGCGCTGGTCGAACTGGCGCGTGGGAAACGCTGCAAGGCGCTGTCGCGCGACTTCTGCCTCGTCGCGACCGCCGACCGGGTGGTGGCGCTCGACATCTGCGCCGCGGCCGAGGGGGGCGAGGGCAGCGTCCTGGTCGTCAGGGTCAAGCGCGGGGAGCGCGGCTCCTGGTCTCGCGGGTCGGTCAGGATCGACCGGGATGGGCGCAACCTGAAGAGCGGACAGACGGGCGGCATGCTCGACCTGCCCGGCCTCGGGCAGTTCCCCGTCAACTGGGACGGCGAGGGCGAGGAGGAGCTGGTCGAGCTGCTCAGTCGCTGAGCAGCGAGACCTGGAGGTACAGCAGGATCGGCTCGAGCTCGAGCAGGTCTCTGCCCTCGCGAAGGCGTCGCACGACGAGGTCATCCGCGCCGGACAC
This sequence comes from uncultured Thermoleophilaceae bacterium, assembly GCA_963774755.1. Lineage (GTDB taxonomy): Bacteria > Actinomycetota > Thermoleophilia > Solirubrobacterales > Thermoleophilaceae > JACVRW01. The sequence continues at coordinate 101,142 of CAVZGG010000005.1, forward strand.
CACGGCGTGGAAGATCTCGTCGGAGACGCTGTTCGCCACCTGGAGCTCACGCATGCGCTCCGCGTAGCGGTCGCGCAGGCGCTCGCGGCGTGCGAGCGCCTCGGGGCCGGCCGCCGCGACCTCGATGAGGAAGACCCGCGCGAGCGCCGGCTCGGCTGCGAGCCAGCGAAGGTATGCGTGGATGCCGGCGCGGGTCCGTTCCTCCCAGCTGCCGGGGGCCTCCTGCGCCGCGCGCACGTGCTCGTAGAGCTCGTCACTCGCGGCCTCATACGCGGCCAGGAAGCAGCCGAGCTTGTCCGGGAAGTGCTCGTAGAAGGTCTTCTTCGAGACGCCCGCGCCGCGCACGATGTCGTCGATCGTGGCGGCCGCGTAGCCCGCTCCGCGACGGCCCTGCCCACCGCCTCGAGGAGACGCGTGCGCTGGGACGCAGCCACGAGCGAGGGGTCGAGCCCATGGGTGCCACGGGGCAGCCGGCGAGGGATGTCTGGGGTGGCGGCCACGTTGTGTACGCCCTGGTACATTACACCGCCATGGACCTGACGCTCTCGCCCTCAGAGCAGGGCTTCCGCGACGAGCTGCGCTCCTGGCTCGCCGACAATCACCCGGGCGAGGACCCGCCGGGCGACGACGAGGCGTTCGAGCACCGGCGCCAGTGGCAGCGTCAGCTCTACGACGCCGGCTACGCCGGCTTCTCGTGGCCGAAGGAGTACGGCGGCCGCGGCGCGACGCTGGTCGAGCAGGCGCTCTTCGGTGAGGAGATGGCGCGCGCTCGCGCGCCCCAGCCCGTGAACGTGCTCGGCATGGTCATGGGCGGACCCGTGGTGATCCACCACGGCACGCGACGAGCAGAAGGAGCGCTGGCTGAACGCGATCCTCACCGGCGACGAGATCTGGTGCCAGGGCTTCTCCGAGCCGGAGTCCGGCTCCGACCTCGCGTCGCTCAAGACCAAGGCCGTGAAGTCGAACGGCGAGTGGCTCGTGACGGGGCAGAAGGTCTGGACCACCTACGCGCACAAGGCCAAGTGGTGCATGCTCGTGGCGCGGACCGACCAGGATGCGCCCAAGCACCAGGGCCTCACCTACTTCATCATGGACATGGAGCAGGAGGCGGTGCAGGTGCGCCCGCTCCACCAGATCACGAACGAGCCGGAGTTCAACGAGCTCTTCATGGAGGAGGCGCGCATCCCCGACGAGAACGTCGTGGGCGGCGTGGGCAACGGCTGGGGCGTGGCCATCACCACGCTGATGAACGAGCGCGCCGGCCTCGGCGCGGCGTCCGCAGCCGGCATGCGGATCGCGCTCGGCGACCTCAAGGAGCTCGCCCGCGAGCGCGGCGTGGTCGACGACCCGCTCATCCGCCAGCGCATCGCGCAGCTCGCCATCGAGGTGGAGCTGCTGCGGCTGAACTCCTGGCGCGGGCTCACCCAGATCATGAAGCGCGGCGTGCCGGGCCCGGAGGGCTCGCTGCCGAAGTGGCAGTGGGGTGAGATCCACCAGTCGCTCACCGAGCTGGCCGTGGACATCCTCGGCGAGGACGGGGCGGACTGGGACTCGCCCTGGACCTACCGCCTGCTGCGCGCGCGTGCCAACTCGATCGAGGGCGGCACCACCGAGATCCTCAAGAACATCATCGCCGAGCGCGTGCTCGGCCTGCCGAAGCTGAGGTAGACGCCATGAACTTCGACTTCACGGACGACCAGCAGGCGATCAAGCGCACAGCGAACGAGCTGCTCGGCGCGCGCTTCAAGCCGGAGCGCGTTCGCGAGCTGGCCGAGTCGGGCAGCTACGACGACGACGCGTGGAAGGAGATGTCCGAGCTCGGCTGGGCGGGCATCTTCATCGACGAGGAGCACGGCGGGCAGGGACTCGGGATCGTCGAGCTGGCGATCCTCACCGAGGAGCTCGGCTACGCGCTGGCGCCCGTGCCGTTCCTCTCGAACGCCGCCGCCGGCCTCGCGCTCCAGTTCGCCGGGACCGACGAGCAGAAGCAGCGCTGGCTGCCGGGGATCGCCTCCGGCGAGGCGCGCGGCACCGTCGGCATGTTGCGCGACGGCGAGGCGCGGCTCGTGCCCGACGCCGACTCGGCCGAGGTGATCGTGCTGATCGGGTCCGACGGCGCCACGACCGTGGTCGAGGCCTCGGCCGCCGATATCGAGCCGTTCGAGACCATGGACCGGACGCGCCGCTTCGCGCGCGTCCGCGTCGACGGCGGCGACTCGCTCGGCGGCGACTGCTTCGCGGCCGGGGACCGCATCGCCACCGCGCTGTCCGCCGAGACCGTCGGCGTGGCGCAGAAGGCGATGGAGATGGCGGTCGAGTACGCCCGGGACCGCAAGCAGTTCGGCCGCGCGATCGGGGCCTACCAGGCTGTCTCGCACCGCTGCGCGCAGATGCTGCTCGAGGTCGAGGGCTCGCGCTCGGGCGCCTACTACGCCGCGTGGTGCGCCGACGCCGAGCCGGAGTCGCTGCCGGAGGCGGCCTCGGGGGCGAAGGCGTACTCCTCGGACGCCGGCTGGCGCGTCTGCACGTCGTCGCTGCAGGTGCACGGCGGCATCGGCTTCACCTGGGAGCACGACCTGCACTTCTTCCTCAAGCGGGCCAAGACGAACGCTCTGCTCTACGGCTCCGCTAGCGAGCACCGCGAGCGCGTGGCCGCGATCGGCCTGGGTGAGCTCGAGAGCTCGCCCGCGCAGCCCGTCGAGGCCTAGAACGGCAACGGGCCCTCCGAAGAGGGCCCGTCGCTGCTGGGGGGGATCTGGCTAGCGGGGTCTATCGACCTTCGTGGAGGAAGGTCGGGCCGCCGGCGCGCTCCTTGTACTGGACCTGCTCCGGACCGCGGGTGCCCTCCTCGGGGCCGCCGTCGTAGCGGCTGGCTGCGGCGGGCGGAGAGGCGATCACGACGCGGGTGCCCTCCTCGGGGCCGCCGTCAAAGCGCGTGCCCGCGGGCAGCTGGCGCTCCGCTGCCAGACCGCGGGTGCCCTCCTCGGGGCCGCCGTCGTAGCGCGTGCCGCCGGGCTCTGGGCCTGGCGCTGCACGGCCGGTGCGGACTTGCTCACGGCCGCCGAATTCACCTGGTCCTCGTCGTTCGCGAGGATCACCACGGCTGCGCTGCAAGCAAGCAGGGCCGCCATCGCGAGAATCAGCAGCGTCCGAACCAGCTTGAACTGGGAGCGAAGAACGACTGACGGGTGCTGCGCGGGGATCGGCTGTCCCATGACTGCCTCCTGTGTGAGGGGCGGCCGCCTTGGGCGGGCGCTCCGTTGATTGACAGGAGGCCAGCTTCCGGGGAGGAGGTTGCAGGACAGCGACAGAGCGGTAACAGCGCGGTAACGTTGCACCCCCGGCCCTCCGTTCCCAGCGCATGGACTTTCACATCCTCGGCCCGCTCGAGGCCCTCGACGGGGGCCAGCAGGTCAATTTGGGCGGCAGCAAGCTCCGCGCGGTACTCGCGCTGCTCCTCCTGCACCGCGGCGAGACGCTCAGCAGCGACCGCCTGATCGACGAGCTGTGGGGCGAGGAGCCGCCGGCCACCGCCGCAAAGACGCTCCAGGTCCATGTCTCGCGTCTCCGGAAGGCGCTGGCGAGCGGGTCCGGCGACGCTGCGCGAGGTGGTGGTCACGAGCCCCCACGGCTATGGGCTCGAGATCGATCCCGAGCAGGTGGACGCCCACCGCTTCGAGCGCCTGCTGGCCGAGGGCCGGGGTGAGCTTGTCGCCCACCGCCCCGCGCAGGCGCTGCCGGTGCTGGAAGAGGCCCTCGCGCTCTGGAGAGGGCCCGTGCTCGCCGACCTCTCGTACGAGGCGTTCGCGCAGGCGGAGATCGCCCGGCTCGAGGATCTGCGCGTGGCTGCGCTCGAGCAGCTGATCGAGGCGAAGCTCGCCCTCGGCGGTCATGGCGAGGTGGTGGGACAGCTCGAGACGCTGATCGTGGAGCATCCGTACCGCGAGCGTCTGCGCGCGCAGCTGATGCTGGCGCTGTACAGGTCCGACCGCCAGGCCGACGCCCTGCAGGCGTACCAGGACGCCAGGCGCAAGCTGGTCGAGGAGCTCGGAATCGAGCCGGGCGAGCGCCTGCGCGAGCTGGAGGGCGCGATCCTCGCGCAGGATGCCGCGCTCGCCGCACCATCCGTTCCCGCCGCGGCCCCCGCGCCTGAGCTGGAGGAGGCACCGGCGGACGAGGACGTTGCGGCGGCCGTCGAGCTTCCGACCGGCGTCGTGACCTTCGTCCTCACCGACATCGAGGGCTCGAGCGCGCTGTGGGAGGCCGATCCCGCGGGGATGGCCGTGGCGCTCGAGCTTCACGACGAGCTCGTCGCGCGCACGGCGGATTCTCACGGCGGACGGCTCCTGAAGACGAAGGGAGAGGGTGACTCCACGGTCACGGTGTTCCGGCGTGCCTCGGATGCCGTGGCGAGCACGGTCGAGCTGCGCGATCTCCTCGCCGGCGCGACCTGGCCGGAAGGCATCGAGCTGCGCGTACGGATCGCGATCCACACGGGCGAGGCCCACGAGCGCGACGGCGACTACTTCGGCCCCGCGCTGAACCGGGCGTCCAGGCTGAGGGCGCTCGCGTCGGGAACGGCGACGCTGCTGTCGCAGGCCACCACCGAGATCGTCCACGACCGCCTGCCGCCGGGCACCGAGCTGATCGACCTCGGCAGCCGGGATCTGCGTGGCCTGTCGCGCCCCGAGCAGGTCTTCGAGCTGCGAACGACCAGCGCCGGGGCGGGCGCCACAGGGCCGGCGGAGCACGAGACGCGCAAGACGGTCACGGTCCTGTTCGCCTGCGTGATCGACTCGACGTCGGCGGCGGATGCTGCCGACGCCGAGGCGCGGCGCCGCGTAGGCGCGCGCTACCTCGGCGACATGCGAGCCGTGTTCGAACGGCACGGCGGAACCGTCGAGGCATATCCGGGCGATGCGCTGATGGCCGTGTTCGGCGTGCCGGCCCTCCACGACGACGATGCGCTGCGGGCGCTGCGCGCGGCGGTCGAGTTCCAGGAGATGCTCCCGGCACTCGCCGACGAACTGGACGACGCCTTCGGCGTCCGGCTCAGCACCCGTATCGGGCTCGGGACCGGCGAGGTGATTGCGGAGCCGCCGGCTCCGGGCCGTCCTCCCGCCAGCGGGCACGCGGTGAACGCCGCGAAGCGCCTGGAGGAGGCGGCCGGCGCCGGCGAGATCCTGATCGACGATGCCACGCACCGGCTGGTGCGCGACTTCGTCGACGCGGAACCGGCCGACCTCGGGAGTCGCGTGCTGGAGCTGCGCGCGAGCGGTGAGCGCCCGCGCAGACTCGATTCCCCGCTGGTGGGGCGCGCCCAGCAGATCGAGGGGCTGTCGAGCGCCGTGGCCGCGGCTGTGTCCGACCGCTCGTGCCACCTCGTGACCGTGCTCGGCGCGGCGGGCGTCGGGAAGTCGCGCCTCGTGGACGACTTCGTCGACGGGCTTGGCGGGCGCGCGTGCGTCCTGCGCGGCCGCTGCCTGCCGTACGGCGAGAGCATCACCTACTGGCCGCTCGCCGAGATCGTGCGCGATCTGATCGGCGCGGAGGGGGACGATCGGGAGGAGAGCTCGCGCGAGGCGATCGCCGCGCGGCTCGCCGACGAGCCGAAGGCCGACCTGATCGCCTCCGTCGTGGCGGACACCGTCGGCCTCGGCGGCTCCGCTGGGGCGACGAGCGAGGAGATCTTCTGGGCGGCGCGCCGCCTGCTCGAGGCGCTGGCCCGCGACCGCCCGCTCGTGCTCGTGATAGACGACCTCCAGTGGGCGGAGCCGACCTTCCTCGACCTCGTGGAGCACGTGGCCGACCTGGCGCGCGACGCCCCGGTGGTACTGCTGTGCACAGCGCGGCCCGAGCTGCTCGAGGCGCGCCCCGGCTGGGGTGGCGGGAAGATGAACGCCGCATCGATCCTCCTGGAGCCGCTCGGCCCGGACGATTCCAGGCAGCTCGTGGAGAACCTGCTGAGCCACGCCAGCCCGTCGGACGAGGCGGCCGCGCGCATCGCCGCTGCCTGCGAGGGCAACCCGCTCTTTGCCGAGGAGCTGCTCGCGATGTTGATCGACGACGGGCTGCTGCGATGCGAGAGCGAGCGCTGGATACTCGCGGACGAGCTGGCCGAGCTGCCCGTGCCGCCCACGATCCACGCGCTGCTCGCCGCCCGGCTCGAGCGCCTGCCGGACGAGGAGCGCGCATTGCTCGCACGCGTCTCCGTGGAGGGCACCGTCTTCCACCGGGAGGTGATGCGTGAGCTGGCGCCCGACGCGCTCGTTCCGCTCGTGGATCGCAGCCTGACCGCGCTGGTCCGCAAGGACGTGATCCGCCCGGACCGCCCGAGCTTCGCCGACGACGATGCCTTCCGCTTCCGCCACATGCTGATTCGCGATGCCGCCTATCGCTCGCTTCCGAAGGAGACACGGGCGGAGTTGCACGAGCGGTTCGCGGGGTGGCTGGAGGAGGTCGGCGGCTCCCGCCTGAGCGAGTTCGAGGAGATTCTCGGATACCACCTCGAACAGGCCCATCGCTGCCTCGCTGAGCTCGGGCCGCTCGACTCCGACGCGGAGGCGCTCGGACGCCGTGGGTCAGAACGGCTCGAGGCCGTGGGACGGCGGGCCCTCGCACGGGGCGACCTCACCGCCGCGGTGAGGCTGCTGGAGCGCGCGGTCGCTCTGGTCCCCGCTGACAGCGCGCGCCGCGGATCGCTGCTGCCGGATCTCGGGTGCGGCGCTGATCGAGGCGGGCAGGCTCGCGGAGGCGAACGACGTGCTCGACGAGGCGAGCCGGGAGGCCACCGAAGCCGGGGACGAGACCGCCGCCGCGCGCGTGCTGGTCCGGCGAGAGTTCCTGCAGCTGCAGCGCGGCGCGGCAGCGGGTACCGCCGAGGCCGCCGCCGTGGTCGAGCAGGTCACCCCGATCTTCAGCGCAGCAGGAGATGAGAGCGGGCTCTGCGCAGCGCTGCGCCTCGACGCGTATCGGCACTGGATCGGAGCGCAGGCCGGCGCGGCCACCGAATCCTGGGAACAGGCTGCTGCTCACGCGCGCAACGCGAACGCCGAGCACGAACGGATCGAGATCCTGGCGTGGATCGCCTCGTCGCTCTTCTTCGGCCCCACCAATGTGACCGATGCCATCCGCCGCACGGAGACGATTCTCGCCGAGGTCGAAACGAACCCGGCGGTCAGCGCGGGGGTGCTGCAGTCGCTTGCCGGACTCCACGCCATGGAGGGTCGCTTCGACGAGGCGCGCGAGCTGCTGGCCACGAGCGAGGCCACGTTTGAGGAGCTCGGCCTCACGCTGAGCACGGCCGTCTCGCACGACGCCGCGACGGTCGAGATGCTCGCCGGCGACCCGGTCGCCGCGGAGCGCATCCTGCGCCAGGGCTATGCCGCACTCGAGGAGATGGGAGACACAGCGCTGCTGTCGACCACGGCCGCATTTCTCGGACAGGCCCTGCTTGCCCAGGACCGTCACAAGGAGGCCGACGGCCTTGCCGAGCTGAGCGCGGAGCTGACCGCGAGCGATGACCTCGTCACGCAGGTGTTGTGGCGCGGCGTGCGGGCGCGCTGCCTTGCCGTGGATGGTCGTCTGGACGAGGCCGAGGGGCTCGCGCGCGAGGCCGTGACGCTTGCCGAGACGACGGACTTCGTCAACCAGAGGGCCGACGCACTGGTTGATCTCGGAATCGTCCTCGGCAGGCTCGGCCGCGGCGAGGATGCTCAGGCCAGCTTTGGTGAGGCGATCCGCCTGTACGAGCACAAGGGCAACGTCGTGGCGGCGGGGCGGGTGCGTTCCGACCTTGTCACGCCCGCACCGCTCTGAGACGATCGGACTCCTATGGTCTCCAGGTTCAAACCCGTACTGCCGGTCCTCAAGGGCGAAGCCGGACTGCGCTTCGGCCTATGCGCGATGGGCCCCGTCGCCGACGGCGACGAGATCACATGGATGCGCGTCTGGCTCTGGCAGCAGGACGGCAAGAAGCTCGCGGCCTGTTTCGGCACGAGCGGCAAGCACCCCGGAGCTCATCCGCTCGCCCCGACGGAGCGGCTTCCCTTCAAAAGCAAGAAGGACTGGATGATCCAGACCCAGCTCGAGCCCGGCTCAAAGCAGTTCTCGAAGGGAAAGCCCGCCCTTGCGATGGCGATGGCGATGGTGAAGCACAAGGACGGCAGCACCGGCGTCGAGCACTGGAGCCAGGCCGTGATGGTCGGGAAGCAGGAGCTGCGGGCCGACGGATATAAGCGCGGCTAGCGCTTCGGGATCAGCGCGGCGAACGCCGCCATAACGCCGTAGCGCGGCTGTTCGGGCGCGCGCTCGGTGTGGACCTCGCGGCGTGGGTGCGAGACGACGTGCCGTACCGGCACCGAGGTGAGCTTCTCGAGGCGGTGCGGGAGATCCAGACCCATCCAGCGCGACGAGCCCGTCGGCAGCGTCGAGACCACGATGTCGTCGAACTTCATCGGGTCCCAGAGGTCCATCACGGCCACGACCGGGTCCGGGTCGCCAACGCTGCCCTCCACGTTGTCGAGGCCGGCATCGCGCATGTGCGCCAGCGCGGCTTCGAGGCGTTCGTGCCGATCGGCCCCGGCGGCCGGCATCACGAGGGTGAAGCGGCAGGCCCCGGAGTCGGAGCGCTCGCGCAGGGCGGCGATGAGTTCGTCCGACTCGGCGGTCACGTTGGCCACGACGAGGACACTGAATTCCCAGGCCACATGCCCACTTTACTCCTCCTCCACAAGCTGGGCGAGGGCCGGACCAGCCGCGCCCTAGGCTCGGCGGGCGCCCACGAACTGCGTGACGCCGGCGATCCGCTGGCGCACCTCCTCGAAGCCACGCTCCTCCAGTGCGTCCACCAGCTCGCGCTCCTCGAAGAGCCGGGCACCGCTGCGGATGGCGAGCAGCGACTCGGCGGTCCGGACCGGCGTGGTGCGGTGCCTGGCGGTCGTGAAGATCGCGATCCGCCCGCCCGGCGTGAGCACCTCGGTCATCCGATCGAGCGCGCGCATCGGGTCCGCGAACAGGTGGAAGGCCGCGAAGCAGCAGACGGCATCGAAGCTCGCGTCCACGAACGGCAGCTCCTGGGCGTCGCCGCGCACGTAGGCCGTGTTGGCGAGCCCCGCTCTGCGCGTGTCCTCGACCGCCCGCGTGAGCATCGTCTCCGAGACGTCGATCCCCACGACCAGTCCGGTGGGGCCGACGGTGCGCCCGAAGTCGCGGCTGAAGTTGCCGGTGCCGCAGGCCACGTCGAGCACGCCGTCGCCGGGCGAGAGCGCGAGCAGCAGGCGGGCGATGCGGTGCTCGTCCGCCATGCCCGGGCCGAGCAAGCCCTTGAACATGCGGCCGAGCGCGGGCCGCCACCAGCGCTCGTAGATGCGCGGGACGGCGCCGCTCAGCATCAGGTCCTGGATCAGGCCGGTGGAACGCGGGGCGTCCGAGGGCCCGATCAGGTCGAGGAAGCCGCCGGGCGCCCAGCTGGCGCGCGCCCGCTCCTGCGGGCGCAGCAGCTCACTCGGGTCCGCGGTAGCTGGGGAGGCCGTGCTCGTGCTCCTGGATCGGCCCGCGCTTCTCCGAGCCGAGCGCCAGCTGCTCGAGCCGGCCAATCTCGCGCTCACCCTCGCGCCGCGCCGGATGGTCCGCGGGCAGGCCCGAGATCAGGGTCTGGATCCGGTTGCGGATCTGGAGCGCGAAGTGCGGCGTCGACGCACCCATCAGCTGGCGAACATCCTCGACGGTGGGCTCGCGGCGGTACCGGTCTGGGCGCTCGTATTCGCTCACGCGCTCGAGACGGAGTCTACGGCGCGTTCGACTGGACCGGCACCAGCTCGGTGAGCTGGTCGATCTGCGCCTGCTGGGGCACGGAGATCGCCTTGTCGTCCCCCAGCACCCAGGCGCGGTTATAGACCGCCTGGCCGGGGTTGTCCTCGTACCCGGGCTGCACGCTCAGCAGGTACTCCTCGAGCTTCGGCGGCAGCTCGGCGGCGTCGTCGCTCAGGAGCAGCGGCGCAAAGACCCCGCGCGTGCCGAGCGCGGCCGCGGCGGCCATGGCGTCCGACGGGCGCGTGCTGCTGGCGACGGAGAAGTTGTAGCCGGGCACGACAATCGCCCCAGCCGAAGTCGCCCTTCTCGTAGCGGGCGAACGCGATCGCGTTCTCGACGGCCGTCGGTCCCTCGATCCGGTTCACGGACCGCGCGAGCTTGCTCTTCTTGAGCTGGTCGAGCACCTTCTTCGGAGATCACGGACTCCGGCCCGAGCACGAACACGTTGGGTTGCTCGTGCTCGCGGAGGGCCTTCACGATCGGGGCTGGGATGGTGTTCCTACTGCACGGGCAGCACAGCGTCGCCGGAGCGGGCGGCCCATGCCGCGGCTGGCATCGCGAACTCGCCCTGTCGGCGGAGTAGAGCACCACGTCGTTCGACGGGTTCGCGCGCGCCGCGGAAAAGAAGCGGTCGATCGCGGCGGCAGGCTCGAAGGGGTTGTCGCCCTCGATCAGCGCGGTCTTGAAGCCGTCGGGCCGGGCGGTGTCGTCGCCGATGCGGATCACCTGCGCGTCCCTGGAGAGGTCGGAGCCCTTCGGGTCCAGCCGCTTGAGCACGTCCTCGGTGACAGGCGGGAGGTCCTTGCCGTCCGTCAGCAGGATCGGAGCCCCGATCGGGCGTCCGCTCAGGACCGCGGCGGCGACGCCCGTGGCCCAGTCGTCCTGGTCAACCAGCACCACGGCCGTTGGGCGGTCGCTGTCGCCCGTGGCCGGATAGAGCGCCCCCGCCACGCCGGCGGCGTCCGAGGCGGGGTCGCCGCCACCGACGCGGACCGTGTTGCGCGTGGCGCTCGACGGGAAGCCGAGCTTCTCGGCGGCCTGCTCGTCGTCGCCCTTCACGCCGAGCTGCGGCGGGCGCGCGTCGTCGTCCGAGGTACTACAGCCGACGCCAACCAGGGCGATAGAGGAGGAAGAGGGCGGAAAAACGGCGCAATTCGCGGCGCACGATAGCTGGGTGTGGCGCATGCGCGCGGTGGGTATCAGTACGATTGACTAGTCAGTCAACCGGCTGGGGAGCAAGGGAAGACCGTGGATTTCAAGCTCAACGACGAACAGCGCGAGTTCCAGGAGAAGGTCCGCCGGTTCTCGACAGAGGTCATCCGGCCGATGGCGGCCGCGCACGACCGCGACGAAAGCGTGCCGTGGGAGGCCATCAAGGCCGCCCGCGAGTGGGGTCTCCACGGCCTCGAGACGATCCAGCTGCTGGGCGAGGACCCGGACGGGATCATGTCGTGCATCTACGCCGAGGAGATGCACTGGGGCTGCGCCGGCATCGCGCTCGCCATCCAGGGCGGCTCGCTTGCAGCCGCCGGCATCGCGAGCTCCGGCACGCCCGAGCAGATCGGGCGCTGGGTGCCGGAGTGCTTCGGCATGGGCGACGAGATCAAGCTTGGCGCCTACGCGGTCACCGAGCCGAGCGCCGGCTCCGACGTGCGCTCGCTGCGCACCACCGCCAAGCAGGACGGCGATGAGTGGGTCCTCAACGGCACCAAGGTCTTCATCACGAACGGCGGCATCGCCGACGTGACCGTCGTCGTCGCGACCGTGGACCCGGAGCTCGGCCATCGCGGACAGGCCTCGTTCGTGGTGCCGAAGGGCACGCCGGGCCTCTCGCAGGGCAAGAAGGAGTCGAAGCTCGGCATCCGCGCCTCGCAGACCACCGAGGTGATCCTCGAGGACTGTCGCGTGCCGCTGGACCACCTGCTCGGCGGCTCCGACAAGCTCCAGAAGAAGCTCGAGCGCGCGCGTTCGGGCGCCTCTACCGGGCGCTCCTCGAACGCGCTGGCCACCTTCGAGCTCACGCGCCCGCTGGTGGGCGCCTCGGCCCTGGGCATCGCGCAGGCCGCGTACGAGTGGACGCTCGAGTACCTCTCCGACAAGGAGGAGGACGGCCAGCCGCTCCTCCAGGAGCAGCGCATCCAGCAGACGCTCGCCGACGTGGCGACCGAGATCGAGGCGGCCCGGCTGCTCGTCTGGCGCGCGGCGTGGATGGGCCGCAACGGAGTACCGATGACCGCGGGCCAGGGCTCGATGTCGAAGCTGAAGGCCGGCGACGTGGCGATGTGGGCCACGACCACACTGATGGACCTCGTCGGGCCGTTCGCCCAGACCACCGACTGCCCGCTCGAGAAGTGGTTCCGGGACGCCAAGATCTACCAGCTGTTCGAGGGCACGGCCCAGGTGCAGCGGCTCGTGATCGCGCGCATGCAGACGGCGCACTACAGCGATGCTGCCCAGGCGTCGGAAACCCCGATGGGGTCCGCCGTCTCACAGGCCGTCGCCGCGACGCGCTAGCCCGGACGGGTCACCCCAACGGGGGTCAACAACTCACCTAACCCCCGCCCCAGACGAGGGGTGCGTCAGGTTCGGGTGCGAATAGAGGCGCAACATGTCTAACCCCAGGCCGCGAGGGCTCGAGTGGCGAGTTGTGGACCTATCGGCTCCCGCCGCCCTACGCTTGTGGGTGCGCTCGGCCACCGTGACGGCCGTACTGCTTGCGCTCGTGGTGCTCGCGGGCTGTGAGTCCTCGGCGTCCAAGCCCGAGCCCAAGCCCGATCCGCTCCACACCTACAACGGTCGGGTGATCCGGGGCTGGCTGCTCGCGCTCGAGCGGCAGGACTACGAGCAGGCGGCGTACTACTTCGCGCCGGGCGCGATCATCGACCAGGGACACCCGTTCCGGCTGCGAACGGCGAAGCAGGCGAGGAACTTCAACGCGAGCCTGCCCTGCCGCGCGGACCTGATCGCCCTGAAGGACGAGGGTCCCCGCGTGCTCGCCACCTTCCAGCTCCACAAGGGGCCGGGCGGCGGCTGCAGCGGCCTCGTGAAGGTCCGCTACACGATCCGCAAGGGCAAGTTCACGGAGTGGCGCCAGCTCCCGAACATCAGGAACGAGCCCGCTCCTCCTCAATCTTCTGCCTCTCTGCAAGGCGGTTGTCCCGGCGCAGCTGCGCCTCGCGCTCCCTGCGCTTCTCGTCCTGCGTGACCGCCGCGATCGGCGGAACCTCCGTGGGGGTGCCCTCGTCATCGAGGGCGACCATCGTGAGGTAGGCGGTCGAGGTGTGGAGGACCTCGCCGGTGCGCACGTTCTCGGACTCCACCCGCACTCCGACCTCCATCGAGCTGCGCCAGGCTGCGTTCACCGTCGCCTTCACCGTCACGAGCTGACCGACAATGACGGGGTGGCGGAAGTTCATGCGGTCCATCGCCGGCGGTCACGACGCGCGACGCCGGAGTGGCGCACGGCCGCGATCCCGGCCACCTCGTCGCACAGGTGCATGATCACGCCACCGTGCACGTTGCCGGCGTTGTTCGCGTCCGCGATCCCCATCCAGCGGCTGAGGATTGAACTCGACTTTGACGGGGGACGGGGCTCCACGAGGGCGCGGAGACTACTCTTGGCCCTCACCCAAAGCGTCGGAAATTGAGGAGATGGCATGCCCGGGCTGGCCGGTCGGATGTCCACAGTTGTGAAGTCCAAGATCTCGAGGATGCTCGACCGGGCCGAGGACCCCGGCGAGACGCTCGACTACGGCTACCAGAAGCAGGTGGAGCTGCTTCAGAACGTCAAGAAGGGCATCGCCGACGTCGTCACGTCGAAGAAGCGCCTTCAGATGCAGACCTCGAAGCTCGAGCAGCAGGTCGTGAAGCTCGACACGCAGGCGCGGCAGGCGCTGTCTCAGGGCCGTGAGGATCTCGCCCGCATGGCGCTCGAGCGCAAGACGCTCGCGCAGACCGAGATGCAGTCGCTCGACCAGCAGATCAAGGAGCTCGAGGCGCAGCAGGAGCAGCTGATCGCGAACGAGCAGCGGCTGCGGCAGAAGATCGAGCAGTTCCGCACCAAGAAGGAGGTCATCAAGGCGCAGTACTCGGCCGCCGAGGCCCAGGTGCGGATCTCCGAAGCCGCGAACGGCGTGGGTGAGGAGATGGCCGACCTCGGACTCGCGATGCAGCGCGCGGAGGACAAGACGGAGACCATGCGTGCCCGCGCGTCCGCCGTCGAGGAGCTGGAGAAGGCAGGCGCGTTCGACGACATCACGACGCTCGGCTCGGGACAGGACGACATCGAGCGCCAGCTCTCGGAGCTCACGAGCGGTGCGGAGGTCGACGACGAGCTGGCGAAGATGAAGGCCGAGCTCGGACCCGGCGGCGGCGGCGGCGAGTCACCGGCCCTCGAGCCGGGGAAGGAGAACTCGTGATCGTCCGCATCTCGGGAGAGGGGCAGTTCAAGCTGCCCGACGAGGACGCGGAGCGCCTCAACGAGCTCGACAACAGGGCGGTCGCCGCGGTCGAGCAGGGCGACGAGACCGGCTTCAAGGAGCTGTGGAGCCAGATGCTCGAGATCGTGGCGAGCGACGGCAACGCCCTGGGCGGCGACGAGCTGGTCGAGTCTCAGGTGATCCTGCCCCCGCGCGACATCTCCTTCCAGGAGGCCAAGGCCGAGTTCAACGGCGACGGCCTGATTCCGGACTGATGGACGAAGAGGCCTTCAATTTGTCGGTGCGACGCTTCCTGAAGAAGCTCGGCGTGACCTCGCAACGCGAGATCGAGCTGGGCGTGCGGGAGCTGCTCGACGCGGGCAAGCTCAGCGGGAGCGAGACGCTCGAGGCCCGCGCGGTTGTGACCGTCGACGGGCTCGAGCGTGAGATCGTGGTGACCAGCGAGATCGCGCTCGCCGGCGAGCCGAGCGGCTCGCCGAAGTAGCGGCTACTCGCCCTCGCCCGAGTCCTCGCCGTCGCCCTCGACGACGACGACCTTGTAGTTCTCGTCGAGTCGGACGTCCACGGTCTTCCCGTCGTCCCCGGTGATCTCGACCTCCCAGGTGGCGCCGTTCTCGCTGTCGCGCTCGACGGCGTTCGCGGTGCCGGGGTGCGCGGCCAGCGCGGCCTCGCGGGCCCTGTCGGCGCCGGGACCGCTCACCTGCTCGCTGGCATCCTCGCCTCCACCGGCGGCCACGGCCGCGCCGACGCCTCCAGCGCTGAGCGCCAGGACCAGCCCTCCTATGACCAAATGCTTTCTCTTCATACGACCATGTCTATCCGGTCGGGATGAGATCAGCATGAGACTGCGGCAGCTCGATCCACACGTCGGCGCCGCGGCCGTCCTCGCGCACGCTCGCGGCGGCCCGCCCACCATGCGAGCGCGCTATTGCGTCAACGATCGCCAGGCCGAGGCCCGTGCCGCCCCGTGAGCGGGCCCGATCGCCGCGCGTGAAGCGCTCGAATGCGTGCCCGTCCAGGCCCGGGTCGAAGCCGGGGCCGCGGTCGCGCACGTGCAGCCGCACGGCGCCGTCCGATGGTTCGGCGGCGAGCTCGACCGGACCCTCTCCGTACCGAAGCGCGTTGTCCACGAGGTTCGCGAGCGCCTGCTCTGCGCGCAGGCGATCCGCGTGCAGCGCCATGCCGTCGCCCGGAACGACCCGCAGATCTCGTCCGGCCTCGGCGGCCCGCGACTCGAAACGGCGGGCGGTGGACTCAGAGCAGCTCGGCGGTGTCGAGCCGCTCGGGGCGCACCGGGAGCCTTCCCTCGTCGGCGCGGGCGAGCACCAGCAGGTCCTCGGCCAGCTGCACGAGCCGGTCGCTCTCACCGGCCGCGGAAGCCACCGCCTCCCGCAGCTCCTCGGCCGTGCGGCCCTCGCGCAGGGCCAGCTCGAGCTCCGCCTTGAGCAGCGCCAGCGGGGTGCGCAGCTCGTGGCTCGCGCTGGCCACGAAGCCGCGCTCGCGCTCGGCTGACCTCTCCAGCCGCTCGAGCATCTCGTTGAGCGTCGCGCCGAGCTTTGCCAGCTCGTCGCCGGCCGGCGGCACGGGCAGGCGCCTGCCGCTGCCCAGGCGCGAGATCTCCGCGGCCTCGTCGCGCATCGCGCCCACGGGGCGCAGGGCGGCGGTGGCCAGCCCGTAGCCGGCCAGCGCGGCGAGCAGCAGGGCGATCGGCCCGCCGATGAGCAGGACACTTCCCAGCGACGACAGCGCCTCTTCGCGGTCCTCGCGGGTGGAGCCAACCACGATCACACCGCTGTCCGTAGGCCTGGCGAGCAGGCGCATGCGCTCGTCGAACCCGGCCACGGAGTCGCGGTTCACGAACAGCGGGCCCTGCCTGGCGCGCGCGAGCTCGTCCTCCGCGAGGACCGGGTCCCTGCCCAGCCCGGCGCTCGAGTAGACGACCCCGCCGCCGGGCCCGATCAGCTGGGCGAGGCTCTCGTCGTTGGCCACGAGGCGATCCTGGTCCGACGAGGAGAGCCGCCCACCACCGGCCAGCGCCGCGAGATCGTCCGCTCGCGAGCGCAGCGAGTTGTCCAGCGCCGCGTCGAGGTCCGAGCCCACGCGCGCGTAGACGAACAGGCCCACCGCGACCAGGACCACGGCCATCACGGCCGTGAAGGCGAGCGTCAGGCGGATGCGCACGGGCACGCGGCTCAGGGTGCGCCCCCGTCCTCGCGCAGCCGGTAGCCGGCCCCGCGCACCGTCTCGATGCTCTTCACGCCGAACGGGCGGTCGACCTTCTCGCGCAGATAGCGCACGTACACGTCGATCACGTTCGAGCGGTTCTCGTAGCCGAAGTCCCACGCGTGCTCGAGCAGCTCGAGGCGGCTGAGCACCTCGCCCGGCCGGCGCATGAACGCCTCCAGCAGCGCGAACTCCTTCGTGGACAGGTCCACCCGCCGACCCCCGCGCCACGCCTGGCGCGTGGCCGGGTCGAGCCGCAGGTCGCCCACCTCGAGCACCGCCGGGCGCTCCTTCTGGCCGCGGCGCACCAGCGCGCGCAGCCGCGCGGACAGCTCGGCGAACGAGAAGGGCTTCGTGAGGTAGTCGTCGGCGCCACCGTCGAGGCCGGCCACGCGGTCCTCCACCGAGTCACGCGCGGTCAGCAGCAGTACGGGCGTCCAGACGCCGTCGTCGCGCAGCCGCCGGCAGGTCTCGAAGCCGTCGATCCCAGGGAGCATCACGTCGAGCACCAGCGCGTCGTAGGGCGCTGCCGCCGCCATCCAGAGCGCGTCCTCGCCGGTGCGCGCAACGTCCACCGCGGCGCCCTCCTCGCTGAGTCCGCGGCGGACGAGCGCCGCCATCTTCACGTCATCCTCGACGACGAGCAGGCGCATCTGAGATCACCATGACACGCCCTTGATGAGAGTTCCATGAGTAGCGGGGCTCCGGGTACGGGTAGAATGATGAAAGTCTCCGCCGTCGCGATCGCCCTGCTCCTGCTGCTCGCCCTGCCGGTGGCGGCGTCTGCTCAGACGGCGCCCGGCGGCCCGGGCGCCGACGCGCTCTGGACCGAGGCGGACAAGGACGGCTACGGCACGTCCGCGGGGACCGCGAGCAAGGTGTGGCACACGCTCGACGACGGCCGCCTGACCGAGGTCTTCTATCCCGACCTCGGCACGCCCAGCGTGCGCACGCTCGACCTCATCGTCTCCGACGGCAAGACGTTCGCCCAGCGGGACAGCGACGCTGCGAATCGCAGCGTCCGGCTGCTCGACTCGCGCAGCCTGACCTACCAGCAGGTGAACGAGCAGCCCGGCCGTTTCCGCGTGACGAAGACCTACGCGACCGACCCGGCCCGGAACGTCCTCCTCGTGGACGTCCGCTTCGAGTCGCTCACGGGCAAGAAGCTCGACCTCTACGCGTACTACGACCCGAGCCTCGGCAACGACGGCATGGACGACAGCGGCAGCTCGAGCGGTGACGCCCTGCTCGCGAGCGACGCCGGCAGCCCCGTGTCGAGCGCTCTTGTCGGCTCGCCGGGCTTCGTCCGGACATCGAGCGGATACCTGGGCACGCCGAGCGACGGCCGGGAGGACCTGCGCGACTTCCGCATGAACGCCGCCTACACGTCCGCGCCGAACGGGAACGTCGTCCAGACGGCGCAGACGTCGCTCACCGGCCTGACGGGTGCCCAGCAGCTCACGGTCGCGCTCGGCTTCGGCGGCACGACGGGGGCTGCGCTGACCGCCGCTCGCGCCTCGCTGTCCGCTGGCTTCGCCACCACCCGCAGCGCGTACGAGGCGGGTTGGCACGGCTACATGAGCGGGCTGAATGGCGTTCCTGCGAGCGCCTCCGGGCAGAGCACGCTCTACAACGTCTCGGTGATGACGCTGGCCGCGCACGAGGACAAGACGTACGGCGGCGGATACATCGCGTCGCCATCGATGCCGTGGATCTGGGGCTCTCCGAAAATCGAGAACCCATCTGGCGCGTATCACCTCGTCTGGTCGCGCGACCTCTACCAGATCGCCACGGCACTGATCGCGGCCGGCGACACGGCAGGAGCGAACCGGGCGGTCGACTACCTGTTCTTCAGACAGCAGAAGGCCGACGGCTCGTTCCCGCAGAACTCGACCGTGGACGGCAAGGAGCACTGGACCAACCTGCAGCTCGACGAGGTGGCTCTTCCGATCGTCCTCGCCTGGCAGCTCGGCCGCACCGACGCCGGCCTGTATCGCGACCACATCAAGAAGGCCGCGGACTTCATCGTGAACTTCCCGAACGCGCCGTTCTCGCCCCAGGAGCGCTGGGAGAACCAGAGTGGCTTCTCGCCCGGCACGATCGCGGCGGAGATAGCTGGCCTGGTGTGCGCGGCAGACATCGCGCGGAAGAACGGCGACGCCGCCTCGGCTGCGCGCTACGAGAAGACGGCCGACGACTGGCAGAAGCGCGTGCAGGGCTGGACCGCCACCACCAACGGCCCGTACTCACCGCGTCCGTACTACCTGCGGCTCACGAAGGACGGCAAACCCAACTCGGGCACGACCTACAACATCGGTGACAGCGGGCCGACGGTCGACCAGCGCAAGGTGGTCGATCCGAGCTACCTCGAGCTCGTGCGGCTCGGTGTGAAGCCGGCGAACGACCCGGCCATCCTCAACACCGTGAACGTCGTCGATCAGCAGCTCGCGGCGGGCGATCGGAGCGGACGCTTCTTCTGGCACCGCTTCAACTTCGACGGCTATGGCGAGCAGAAGGACGGCAGCCCCTGGGACTTCGGTTTCCCCCAGAACGAGACGGAGATCTGGTCGAACAACACGACCATCGGGCGCAACTGGCCGATCTTCGGCGGTGAGCGCGGCGAGTACGAGCTGCGACCGGCAACTCCGCCGCTGCCCGCACGCGTCTCGCGCACATGGCGGTGGCCGCGAACGACGGCCAGATGCTGCCGGAGCAGGTGTGGGCGCCGGACTTCCCGCCCGCCGGCGAGCCCGGCTTCCCGGTCGGCGAGGGCACCTTCTCCGCCACGCCACTGGCGTGGTCGCACGCTCAGTTCGTGCGCCTCGCGTGGTCGATCGACGCCGGCCACCCGGTCGAGCAGCCGGAGATCGTCGCTTCGCGCTACGCGGGCGGCTAGTCAGCCGGGGCTGACCCAAGGAAGGCGCGCACCTCGCTGTTGAAGCGCTCCGGGGCGTCGACGTTGCACACGTGACCCGCTCCGGGGATGAACACGAGTCTCGAACCGGAAATCTCGGCGTGGAGGTCGCGGGCCACGCTCGAGGGAGCGCGGACGTCCCTGTCGCCGTACAGCAGCAGGGTCGGCACGTTCACGCGCGGAAGGACGTCGCGAAGGTCGGCGGCCGCGAATGCGCGCGAGTTCGCCCGCAGGCCGGCCGGGTGAAACTCGCGCATGCTCGTCGCGAATTCCTCGACCAGCTCTGCCGGTGCCGAGTCGGTGAACATGGTCGGAAGCAGCTCCTCCACCAACCGGTCCGGCGGTAGGTCGGCCAGGCGCAGCGCCTGCTGGAGGCGTTCCTCGACGACCTCTGCCGGCAGCGAGCCGGCCCAGCCGGCGTAGGCCGAGGCCAGCACCAGCGTCAGGGGGAGCGCTGGGTGCCGGCTGAACAGCTCGAGCGCGAGTCCTCCACCGAACGAGATCCCGAGCACGTGCGGCCGTCCGAGGTCGAGTGCATCGATGAACGCGGCAAGGCAGTCGGCGAAGTCCGCTAGGGCGAAGTCCTCGGGCGGATCCGACGAGCCGCCGTAGCCCGGTGCGTCCCACGCCACCACGGTGAACTCGTCCGACAGCGCATCGATCTGGGGCCGCCACATTCGCCGGTCGCCCACGTACCCGTGGAGCAGCACGAGCGGCGGTCCGTCGCCCTGCCGCTCGTACGCGATCCGGTGGCCTCCGGCGTTGACGGTCTCCATGCGGTTTCCCGCATCGGAGTGTCCTACCGAAGAGCGCAGTGATGCAACACGGCGCGCCCGTCGGGCGCGTACTCGGTGATCACTCCCACGCCGGGCGCGTAGAGCTTGTACTCGACCTCGCCCTCGGGCTGCGTGAACTCCGAGACGCGGATCACGCCCGTGTGGAGCTTGCCGCCCGCCCGGGCCCTGAGCCCGGTTTCCTCGAGACGATCGGACTCGATGGTGATGCGGGGCACGTCCTCGCTGCGCCACTGGTCTCCCACCTGGGGATTTGCGGGCATGATCACGCCGAGGACGTCGGTGTCACGGCGATAGAGCCAGCTGCCGTGGTGGTCCACGATGCGGCCGCGACGGATGTTGTCCACGTGCTCGCCGAAGTAGTGGACGGTCCCGTCGTCAGCCTGCGCGAAGTAGTCGAGCGTGTCCTCGACCAGGTGACCGTCCTCGTAGGCGCGGTCGCGGATGATCACCGTCTCGACCCGCTGGCCGTCGACGGTGAAGGCGCGCGTCCGCTTCAGCCGCGTGAGCGTGTTGCGCTCGCGCGTGCCGTCGTCCTGGCGCCCGCGCAGCTCACAGCTCTTCCACTTCGAGAGCGGCAGGTAGGGGTTGTCGATCGTCGTCGGTGCGCTGAACGGCGCAGCGGCGGCGGCCACGGCCATGAGGGTGCCCACCACGGGTGTCATGCGGCTCAGGATGCATGGGCGAGATGAGAGCGTGGTGAGGAAACTCGTCCGCGCGCCTCCGCGAGCAGGAGGACCGCCAGGCCGACCACTACCCAGACCGCCAGCACCGCGACGTGCTCACCCGCGCCGGCTCCGTCGAAGAAGCCGGTGCTTCGCAGCAGGTTGGCGCCCGCGCCCGGCGGCATGAGCTGGCCGATGCCGCCGACCGGCTCGGGCAGCAGCTCGGGGGCCGCGGCCGCGGCGGAGAACGGGTTGCCGACGAGGATCATTATCAGCGCGCCCAGGCCCAGGCCGTGCCTCCCGAGCAGCGCGAACAGGCCGACCATCGTGCTTGCGATCGCGAGGACCGTGAGCGTCAGGGCGCCCGCGTTCACGAGCCAATCGCCCTCGACCACGCCGAGCCAGCTGTCCACCACGAGCGTTGCCGAGAGCCCGGCGAGAACCGAGCCGGCCACGACCAGGCCCGCCCGCGTCGCGGCGTTCGTCCCGGCGAGGGCCGCGAGAACGCCGGTGAGGAGGCCGGCGAGCACCATCGGCAGCACCGAGGACCCGAGCGCACCCCCGGCCTTCGGGGTCGAGACCACGTCCTCGACCTCGGCGTTCTGCTCGGCGGCGGCATGTGAGAGCAGCTGCGCGACCACCGGGCTGGCGGCGGATCCCGTGAGCACCTTGGGACCGGCTGGCGTCGCCACGAAGGCGCCATAGACCTGCCGGTCCTCGATGGCCTCGCGGGCGGCGGATTCGTCGGCGTAGCGCTCGACGTCGAATGCACCCTCCTGCTGCAGGAGCTTCACCTCGATTGCCTCCGCCGCGGGCGCGGGCCCAGCCACGCCGACAGGGAGGTCGCGCGGCGCGAGCCGCGAGTTCGGCCAGGCGAACACGGTCAGTACGAGGGCCGCGACCAGTGGGACGATGAGGATCGCGGCGGCGGGCGGCTTGTGGTTCATGGAATCTCCACCTCTCCGACTCGGATTGCGATTGCGCGAGCGGCGACGTAGGAGGGCAGTAGCGCAAGCGCCGCCGGCTCGCTCGCCGCTTCCACGGACCACCAGATCGCATGGCCCCCGAAGGCACAGGAGGCCACCGTTGCGCTGTGGCGCAGCGGGCTGTCGTGCCCCTTGAAGGCGGCGAATACGGCGCCGCACTCGCGTGGCTTGTGGCGATGGTGGATGAGGAATGACGGCATGGGACCAGCTTTGCGCGCGGAGTCCCCCCTGACATCGGGACGACTCCCTGATCCCGCACCCTGATCCTGCTCGCCGCTGAAACTCGCCGAGCCCGCCCACAACTCGACACTCGACGCCCTCGCGAAGGGGGTTGCCGTGGTTCAGGCGCGCAAAGAGCGACAACACGACAAACCCCGCTTCGGGACCCGTCGAGACACAACTTTTGGACCTCGCCACCCCTTTGCCGCTGTTGTTCGTGCCCAGGACTAACGTTGGCGACGCGGTTTTCCGTTGGTTATGCTGGCCGCGATTCGCGATGGCCGAGCCTGCCGACCAGCTCGTCGGGCGTGCCGCTGAACTCGGCGTGATCGGAGATGCGCTCGCCGACCTCGAGCGGAGGAAGTTTGGTGCGCTGGAGCTCCGCGGCGAGCCTGGAATGGGGAAGACGCGCCTGCTCCGCGAGCTTGCCGGCCGCGGCGACGCGCTCGGCCACATCGTCCTCACCGGCAGCGGCGCGGAGCTGGAGGCGGACCTGCCGTTCTGGGTGTTCGTCGACGCGCTCGACGAGTACCTCCAGGCACTGGAGCAGCGGCGGCTGGATGCCCTCGAGCCCGAGACGCTCGCCGACCTCGCGGGCGTCTTCCCGGCGCTCCAGGGCGCCACCGACGGCGCGACCGCCGGCGGCGACCGGTACCGAATGCACCGCTCGGTCCGGCAGCTGCTGGAGACGCTGGCAGCCAAGAAACCGCTGGTCCTCGTGCTCGACGACCTGCACTGGGCGGACCCCGCCTCGCTCGAGCTGCTCGGCTCTCTGCTCCGCCGTCCGCCCGACGCCGCGGTTCTACTCGCCGTGGCCCTGCGCCCGCGCCAGCTGGACGAGGGCTTCGGCGGAGCGCTCGAGCGCGCACGCGGCGCGGGAGTGGTCACGAGGCTGGAGCTCGGGGCGCTGAGCGCGGACGAGGCGCGCCAGCTGCTCAGCGCGTCCGTGACCGGTGCCGTGGCAGAGGCGCTTTACGAGGAGAGCGCGGGCAACCCGTTCTACCTCCAGCAGCTGGCGCGCTCGCCGCAGAGCACCAACAGCGGTTCCCACGACGCCGTCGGCGTGTCGATGGCGGGTGTCGAGGTCCCGGCCGCCGTCGCGGCCGCGTTGAGGGGTGAGCTCGCGCTCCTCAGCGAGGACGATCGGCGCGTCCTCGAGGGCGCCGCCGTGGCGGGCGACCCGTTTGAGCCCGAGCTGGCGGCTGCCGCAGCCGGTCTCTCGGAGCCAGAGGCGATCGACGCACTCGACGAGTTGCTGCGCCGGGACCTCGTACGTCCCACACAGGTGCCGCGCCGCTTCCGCTTCCGTCATCCGCTCGTGCGCGGCGCCGTCTACGAGGCTGCTCCGGGTGGCTGGCGGCTGAGCGCCCACGAGCGCACGGCGACGGCGCTGGCCCTGCGCGGTGCTCCGGTGAGCACCCGCGCGCACCACGTGGAGCGCTCGGCTCGGCACGGCGACACGGAGGCGATCGCGGTGCTGCGAGAGGCCGGCGAGGCGAGTATGGGGCGCGCGCCGGCCGCGTCGGCCGGCCTGTTCGGCGCGGCGCTGAGGCTCTTGCCCGAATCCGCAGCGCCGGAGGAGCGGGTGCGCCTGCTCGAGTTGATGGCCGGGGCCCACACGGCGTCTGGGAGCTTCCACGCGGGCTACGAGGCGATGCGCGAGAGCCTCGAGCTGCGGTCCGTGGACTCGGTGCAGGAGCGCGTGAGGCTGATTGCGGCCCTGGCTTCGCTCGAGAATCTGATCGGCCACCACCAGGACGCGCACGCCCGGCTAGCCGCCGCGCTGGACGAGCTTCCTGACCGCTCGTCCCCCGCCGCCGTGGCGCTCATGACCGAGCTCGGTATCGATGCCTTCTTCCGCATGGACTACGCCGCCATGCGGGACTTCTCCCGCCGCGCCCGCGAAGCCGCGCGCCCGCTGGGCGACAAGCAGCTGATCGCCACGCCGGCAGCCGTACTGGCGTTCGCCGACGTTCTCGACGGTGCCCTGACCGAGGCGGACGCAGACATCGCGGAGGCCGCTGCGCTCGTTGACGGGATGTCGGACGACGAGCTCGCTCGCGGCCGGCGCGCCACGAACAATCTGGCCTGTGCGGAGTTCTTCTCGGACCGATATGACGACGCCCGGAGGCACTCAGAGCGGGCGCTCGCCGTCGCGGTGGCCACCGGACAGGGCAATTTCGTGCCGATTCTGTTCTGGACCGGGATGATCCGCCGCGGCACGGGGCGGCTGGCTGAGGCGCTGGAGCTCCAGGACACCGCCGTCGAGGTGGCGCGGCTGTCAGGTCATGCGCAGGGCCTCGGGTGGAACCTCAGCGGCCGCGCCCTCACCCACATCGCCGCGGGCGACATAGAGGCCGCCGTCGCGGACGCCGAGGAGGCGGTCGAGGCCGTGAAGGGCCAGGGGGAGAGCTTCCCGTGGATGTGGGCTCGATTCGTCTTCGCGGCGGCGCTCGTCGAGGCGGGGGACGCCGCGCGGGCGAGGGACGAGCTCCTCGACGCCAGCGGCGACGAGGAGCTCACGCGG
This sequence comes from uncultured Thermoleophilaceae bacterium, assembly GCA_963774755.1. GTDB lineage: Bacteria > Actinomycetota > Thermoleophilia > Solirubrobacterales > Thermoleophilaceae > JACVRW01. The sequence continues at coordinate 125,722 of CAVZGG010000005.1, forward strand.
TTGCCGAGCGGCTGGCGGCCCGAGGCCTTCGAGCTCCTGACGCGCGCCACGCTCGCGAGCGGGAACGCGAAGGCGGCGGCGGCCGCGGCGCAGAACTCTGCGAGCGCGTCCCAGGGCCTGCCTATGCACGCCGCGGTGGCGGACCGCGCCGCGGCGGCCGTCGCGCTCGACGCGCGGGGATGCGGAGCTCGCCGCGGAGCGCGGGCTCGCCTCAGCGGCGGCGTGTGATCGCGTCGGCGCGCCGATCGAGGCGGCGCTTTCGCGGATGCTCGCGGGTCGCGCGCTTGCGCAGGCGAATGAGCGCGAGCGGGCCGCCGCCGAGTTCACGAGCGCGGCCGCTGCCTTCGAGGAATGCGGCGCCACGGCGCGTCGCGACTCGGCCGATCTCGAGCTCGGCAAGCTCGGGCGCCGGGTGCATCGCCGGACACGTGCCGGAAAGGTGGACGGGACCGGCATCGAGACGCTCACCGAGCGCGAGCTCGAGGTGGCGCGCCTGGTCGTGGATCGCAAGACGAACGCTCAGATCGCGGCCGACCTGTTCCTCAGCCCGAAGACCGTCGAGACCCACATCCGGCACCTGTTCCAGAAGCTCGAGGTGTCATCACGCGTGGACGTGGCGCGCGTGGTGGAGCGGGCGGACCGGGAGCACCCTCACTCTCCCGCCATCAAATAAGGGTCGAAATCAGGGTCTGATCCCGATGTCCGGGGCGGCGCTCCGCGGGAAGCTCGTTGAGTCAAATAACCCGACTCAAAGGGCATCCCATGGCAACGCGTCTATATCGAATTGGTGGCTGGGCCTTCGAGCACCGCAAGACCGTGCTCGTCGCCTGGCTGCTCGTGCTCGTGGGCTTTATTGCGAGCGCTTCCGCGTTCAGCGGCAAGACCAGCAACGAGTTCTCGGTGCCGGGCACCGAGTCACAGGTCGCTCAGGACCTGCTCCAGGAGAAGTTCCCTGAGGCCGGCGGCGGCTCCGCTCGTGTGGTGTTCGCGGCTCCTGAGGGCGAGAAGCTCACCGACGCCGAGAACAAGGCAGCGGTGATGGAGAGCGTCGAGAACGCGTCGAAGGCTCCTGAGGTCACAGCTGTCCAGGATCCCTACTCGATGGGCGCGATCTCGAAGGACACCCGCATCGGGTTCGCCGACGTGTACTACCCGGTCAAGGCCGAGGAGGTCGAGAAGAGCTCGGCCGACGCCCTCGAGGCGTCGACGGAGCCGGCGACGGAGGCCGGCATGCAGGTCGAGTTCGGTGGTGGCGTGGTGCACGAGGAGAGCGAGAGTCGCGCGGAGGCCGTCGGCATGCTGGTCGGCTTCCTGGTGCTAGCGATCACGCTCAGCTCGCTGCTCGCCGCTGGGCTCCCCCTGCTCACCGCCCTGATCGGCGTCTCGCTTGGCATGTTCGGCATCACCGCGATGTCCGGTGCCATCGAGATCTCGGAGACCGCTCCGATCCTGGCCACGATGCTCGGCCTGGCGGTCGGCATCGACTACGCACTGTTCATCCTGTCCCGTCACCGTCAGAACCTCGACGACGGCCTCGAGCCGCGTGAGGCGGCGGCGCAGGCCACGGCCACGGCCGGAAGCGCAGTGGTGTTCGCGGGCGCGACCGTCGTGATCGCACTCGTGGGCCTCGCCGTGGTGAACATCCCGTTCCTGACCGTGATGGGTGTGGCCGCGGCCGCGACGGTGTCGCTGGCCGTGGTGATCGCGGTCACCCTGCTTCCCGCCATGCTGGGATTCGGCGGCAGGCGCTTCGCACGCCTCAACAGGTTCCTCACCAAGCGGCCGAAGCACCGCGCGGAGGGAGCCCCGACGTTCAGCACGCGGTACGTCAAGCTCATCACCCGCCGGCCGCTGGCCGTCGTGCTGCTGGGCGTGGCAGTGTTGGGCACGATCGCGATCCCTGCGACGCACATGAGGCTCGGGCTGCCGGATGACGGCGCAAGCCCGACGTCGAGCACGGAGCGTCGCGCGTATGACCTCCTCACGGAGGGCTTCGGCCCCGGCTTCAACGGGCCGCTGACCGCCGTGGTCTACGCGCCTGAGGTTCCGCAGGACAGGCAGAAGGAGCTCGCGCAGGGCGTGGCGGATGAGATCAAGACGTTCCCGGGCGTCGCGGCGGTGTCGGAGCCGGCTCAGAACGAGGCTGGCGACATCACCGTCGTGTCGGTGACGCCGAAGAGCGGTCCCGCGTCCGACGAGACGAAGGAACTGGTCTCGTACATGCGAGCCGAGGCGGAGCAGATCCCCGCGAAGTACGGCATCGACGCGTACGTGACGGGAACGACGGCGATGAACATCGACACCAACGACAAGCTGGCGGCCGCGCTGCCCAAGTACATCGCGGTCGTGGTGGGACTCGCCCTCCTCCTGCTGACGGTGGTGTTCCGTTCGGTCCTGGTGCCGATCAAGGCGATCGCGGGCTTCCTGCTCAGCATCGCCGCCTCCCTGGGCCTCGTGGTCTGGGTGTTCCAGGACGGCAACCTGAACGGGTTGTTCGACGTGGCCAAGGCCGGACCGATCACGAGCTTCCTGCCGGTGCTGCTGGTGGGGATCCTGTTCGGGCTGGCGATGGACTACCAGGTGTTCCTCGTGTCCCGGATGCGCGAGAACTTCGTGCACTCGGGCCGGGCACGTGAGTCCGTCATCAAGGGCTACGCTCAGAGCGGACGCGTCGTCACCGCGGCGGCGATCATCATGATCTCCGTCTTCGGAGCGTTCGTCACGGACACCGATCCCGTCGTGAAGTCGATCGGCCTGTCACTCGCGTTCGGAGTGCTGGCGGATGCCTTCATCGTCCGGATGACCCTCGTCCCGGCCGTGATGACTCTGCTCGGGAAGCGCGCATGGTGGATGCCCAAGCGCCTCGAGCGGATCGTCCCGGATGTGGACATCGAGGGCGAGTCGCTGGTGAAGGGAGCGCCAGCCTCGTAACAATGCGCCGATGCTCAGCTCCCCGCGAGTGGCCGTCTCGGCGGCATTCCTGATCCACTCGGCGGTCTCGGGGACATGGGCCCCGAGACTGCCGGCGATCAAGGAGTCGCTCGGACTGTCGGACGGGGAGCTGGGCACGGCGCTCGTCGGTCTCGCCATCGGCCTCGTGGTCGGGACGCGAGTGGCCGGCGCACCGGTGGACCGTTTCGGAAGCCGGCCCGTGATGCGGGTCGGCTTTCCGCTTCTTGCGGCCACCCTCCTCCTGCCAGGGCTGGCGGACAGCCTCGTCACGCTGCTCCTGTCCCTGTTCGTCCTGGGGCTGGCGAGCGGTGCGCTCGACGTCGCGATGAACGCACAGGGGATCGAGGTCGAGCGCCACATCGGCCGTCCGATCCTGTCCGGGCTGCACGGGCTCTGGAGCGTGGGCCTCGGCATCGGCGCCGCGGCGGCAGCGCTGGCGGCGGCGATCGGCGCCGACCCGCTCGAGCACTTCGCGGTCGTGGCGGTGGTGCTGGCCGTGGCCTCGCTGGTGTTCATGCGCGGGCTGCTCGCGGCGCGGCGCCCGGAGCCGGGCGAGCCGGAGGAGGAGCATGTGATCGTGCGCTGGACGCCGGCGCTCGTCCTGCTCGGGGTGATCGCGTTCTGCTCGTTCGTGGGGGAGGGGGCGGCCTCGGACTGGAGCGCCGTCTACATGACCCAGGAGCTCGGCTCGTCCGAGGCGCTCGGAGCGCTGGCCTTCGCCGCATTCGCGGTCACGATGGCGATCACACGCTTCGCGGTGGACCCGCTGCGCGGCCGGCTCGGGAACGTCGTACTCGTGCGAGGCGGCTCGCTGATCGCAGCCACCGGCCTCGGGCTCGGTCTGCTCGTGCACGAGCCGGCGGCCGCGATAGCGGGATTCGCGCTCCTCGGCCTGGGCCTGGCACCGGTGGTCCCGATCGCCTTCAGCGCGGCGGGCGACCTCGACCCCCGCGCCACCGGTCGCCTCGTGGGCCGAGTGGCAACCCTCGGCTACGTGGGCTCGGTGGCGGGCCCGATCACGATCGGCTGGCTGGCGGAGGCGACGAGCCTGCGCGCCGCGCTGGGCCTGGTGGTCCTGCTGGCGCTTGTGATCGCCGCGTCGGCGCGAAGCGGGCTACGCTCCTCGCGCCCACGAACTGGAGGACCAATTGGCTGAGATCCCGACGCTGTTCGTTTGCCATGGAGATGATGGGGGCCCGCGAGTTCACCCCTGTCGTCGCGTGCAGGAGGCGCTCCGGGCTTCGGGGATCGAGTACGAAAAGGTCATCGCCGCCCACGGCCATCCGATCCCGTTCCTGCGCAAGGGCTCGCGCGACGACCTGCGTGATGCGACCGGCGCCACGAAGCTGCCCGCACTCAAGCTGCCCGACGGGACCGTCATCACCCACTCCAAGGCCATCCTCTCCTGGGTGGACGAGCAGGGGCGCGCACATGCCGGTTGACCTGGTCATCGAGATCGAGAACACGCCCGGAGCGCTTGCACAGGTCGCGGCTGCGATCAGCGATGCCGGCGTGAATATCGCGGCGGCCACGTGCGTCGGGCCAGGCGAGCGGGCCGAGCTCCACATCCTCGTCCCGCACGCCGAGGCCGCAAAGCATTCGCTCGGGATCTCCCATCTCGCGGTGACCGGCGAGCGCGAGGTCGTCGTCGTCGATGTCGAGGACCGACCTGGCGTGCTGGCGGATCTGACCCGCAAGATCGCTCGGGCTGACGTCGACCTCGACCTCGTCTATGTGGCCACGCAGAATCGCGTGGTCTTCGGGGCGCCCGACCTCGCTGCGCTGCGGGCCGCGCTGGACGCCTAGGTGTAGTTCCTGAGCACGTTGGTTCATCCGGGCCCCCTTGGAGGCTGGGAGCTGCCAAGCACCCACAGCCCCAAGGAGGAACCGGATGGATCTGCACGCTAACGCGGCGCTCAGCCTGAACAAGCGCCGGCTGCTCTGCGAGCGCGTCGTCGAGGAGGGTTGGACGCTGACGCAGGCGGCCGCGGCCGCCGAAGTCAGCGTGCGCTGCGCGCGCAAGTGGGTGCGGCGCTACCGGGCCGAAGGCGGGCCCGGGTTGCTTGATCGGTCGTCGGCGCCGCGCTCGGTCGCGAACCGGACCCCGGACGAGCGGGTCGAGGCGATCGCCTGCCTGCGCCGGCTGCGTTTCAGCGGCCCCGAGATCGCCGAGCTGCTCGGGATGGCGCTCTCGACCGTGTCGGGGATCCTGGCCCGGATCGGGATGGGCAAGCTAGGCCGGCTCGGGCTCGAGCCCGCCTGCCGCTACGAGCGCGCCCGCCCTGGCGAGCTGATCCACGTCGACGTCAAGAAGCTCGGCCGCATCCAGGGCGGCGCCGGCAAGCGCGTCCGCGACGGGCTACGCCAGCACTACAACCCGCGCTTCACCGACCGCCACGGCAAGCGCCGCAAGGCGGTCGGCTGGGAGTTCGTCCACATCGCGATCGACGACTGCACCCGGCTCGCCTACGCCGAGGTGCTCACAGACGAGAAAGCCGCCACGGCGATCGGCTTCCTTGGCCGCGCGCTCGCTTTCTTCGAGCGCCACGGCATCCAGGTCGAGCGCCTGCTGACCGACAACGGCTCCGCCTACCGCTCGACGATCCACGCGATCGCCTGCCGCGCGCTCGGGATCCGCCACCTCCGCACGCGCCCCTACCGGCCCCAAACCAACGGCAAAGCGGAGCGCTTCATCCGCACCCTGGTCGCCGGCTGGGCCTACGGCGCGATCTACCGCACCAGCACCGAGCGCACAGCCGCACTTGACGGCTGGCTCTGGCACTACAACCATCAACGACGACACTCAGCCCTCGGCCACAAGCCCCCGACCGCCCGGCTCGCCGAGCGAACCAACCTGCTCGGGACTTACACCTAGGGCACCAGCGTGAAGCTGCGGCTGGAGTGGAAGCGATTCTTGAAGCAGGCCCTGTCGCGGCCGACTCCCGCGTAGCCGCCGCGCACCACGGCGCGGGGGCGTCGCTTGATCATTCGCTTGAACCTCGCGGGGATCGGGATCCTGATCCGAACGGTGACGTTCGCCCGCAGGTCGCGGCTGATCGGTCCGAACAGGAAGCTCGTGCTGGGGCGCGGATACCCGACGCTCACGGCTCCCCGGAACGTGAAGTCGCCGGGCTCGTTCATCGTGACCTTCATGATCAGCGGGCGGTCCACGTCGTGGACCCTCGGGAGCTTCACCACCAGGCGCGGCACGGTCACGTCCCACTTGCGGGGGTCGTCGCACGCCGTCGGCTCGCCGGCGCAGGCGGCGGGCACGTCGACGTTCTCGGCCCCGCGCGTCGAGCGCGCCACGGCCGCCTTCCCACAGGGCTGGCGCTGCACGGACTCTCCAGGTGGGGGGAACGGTGCTACCGGCATCGGGAGCCGCCTCGGCCCGAGCTGGAGACGGCGCATGGCCGGCTTTGTGACCTCGCCGTAGCCCATGCAGTGGAGCCGGTACTCGTCGAGCGGCAGCGAGCCATCCGGGTCACGCTGGCGCTCGAAGCAGACCTGGCCGCCACCGGGCGGGAGCGCGATCGACAGGACGAACGGGGTGCGGGGGGTGAAGGGCAGCGGCTTGGGGTACTCCTGCGCGGCCACCTCGTTCCCCGCGCCGTCATAGCTCCTCACCGCGTACGCGTCGCTGAAGAAAAATGGGTTCTCGGGAGGTGACAGGTCGAGGAGCTCGACGAAGCCCTCGCGGGGGTCGATCTCGTTCACGCGCACGGCCTCGTCGCTAGCGACGGCGGTGTCGGCGAGCACAAGGACCAGGATCAGGGCAACGGCGGTGACCGCAGGTCTCACGGTCGCCTCCTCGGCAGGATCGTGACTCGGTGGGTCTCGCTGATCTTCCGGCCGTCGGGGTCGCGGAAGGTGAGCGTGAGCTGCGGCCGGCAGCGGGCGGCCTCGGCCCAGGTGGCGGCGGGCACGCCGGGTCAGCTTGACGGGCACGGTCCGCTTCGTGTGAGCGCGCAGCCGCATGCGCCTGCGGCCGATCAGGAAGCCGCGGGCGCTCGACTCTGCCGAGCTTCCCCCGGGCGTGGATGCCCGGTAGTTCATCTCGGCCGCGACGTCGGCGTCAAATGTCTCGAGCCTCGGGCTGTCGATCCTGTCGTTCTTCTTCTGGCGCTGGCGGCGCGGGCGCTTGTAGTCCACGAGCGGCTTGCACGTGTTGTTGGTGCAGATCATCCCGCGCCCACAGCACACCCCACCGCAACCCTTGGCCGCCTGGCAGCAGTTGCCGCCCGCACAGACCTCGCCGGCCTCGCAGCAGGCTCCGTCGCACACCACGTGCGGGCACTCGTCACCCGGACGGCAGACGAAGTCGACGACGTCGCAGACCTGGTCGCGCTGGCAACACTGGGTGCCGAACGGCTCCGCGCCGCACTCGTGCAGGCCTCTCGGGCAGCCGCAGCAGCCCCAGAGGCCGAAGCTCGGTGAATAGCAGCAGGTCTGCCCAGGCTCGCAGCAGCCGGCGGCGCCGCCGCCGGACAGCGGCTGCTTCGAGCAGCAGACCTGGTCCTGCCTGCAGCAGATCCAGCCCGAGACGCCGTCCTTCGTGTACGGGCAGACCTGCGTGTCGTTGGGGAACTGTGGCGGGGGGCACTGCGGCTGCTGCGCCCGCGCCGGCCGCGGCACCCCGGCGGCCAGCACAAGCGAGCCCACCGTGGCCGCGCCGATCGCCTGCCGGCGGGTCAGGTGTGAGCCCGCCAGGCGCAGCGCCGCCCGCTCGACAACCCCGGCGTTTGACGTGGGGGTCGCTGCCGCCAGGCGGCGGGCGTGGCGCTCGAGGCGGCCGGAGGCTGCCACGCGCCTAGCCTACGTTGATCACGCGCGGACCGCGAACGCGCGCAAGGATTGCCTCGGCGCCCACCAGGACCTCGGAGGCAACGCGGCTCTCGGCGTCGATCATCACGGCGCTCGGCGTGCCGCCGGCGCTGAACGCCTCGCCCAGGGTCCAGTCCGGGTCGAGCAGCACCGGCGAGCGGAAGCCCTCGGCGCGCGTGCGCTCCTCGTCACCCGACGAGACCAGGACGAGCTGCGGCGAGGATCCGTTCGCCGCCGCCTCCCACGCGAGCAGGTCCTCGTGCATGCTCCGGCAGAAGCCGCAGTCCGGGTTCCAGAACAGGACGAGAGTTTCGCGTCCGCCGAGGCTCGGAACCGCGCCGCTCAGCGCGGACAGCCCGTCGAGGGCCGGGGCAGGCGCTCCCAGCGGCAGACCCGGGGCGTCGAGCACGCCGGCCACGAGCTCCGCGATCCGTCCCGAGCCCGGCGGCGAGGTGGCTTGCCACGCTCCCGTCGGCAGCGATGAGCACTCCGCTCGGCGTGCCATTCGCCTCGTAGGCGTCGTAGACCCGTCCGCCGGTGTCAGCGAGCAGGTCCGCGAGCCGAACCGCTCCGCCGTGGCGCGGAACTCGGCCGGCTCGCCCGTCCTCGAAGACCGCCACGGTGAGACGGTCGGCATGAGCCGCCTGCCAGTTCGCCACGTCCGGGAGGAGTGCCTCGCAGGGCCCGCAGCCTGGGCTCGTGAACAGGAGCAGCAGCGGGAGCCCGGGCGCGAGCAGGTCGTCGAGCGCGACACTCTCACCGTCCGTCCCAACCAGCTCGAACCCCGGCGCCGGGGTGCCCGGCTCGAGCCCGACCAGCGGTTCGTCGTCGAACGCGTCGAGCTCATAGCCGGCCTCCGCGAGGACACCCTCGAGCCGCTCGATCCGGACGAGCACACGTCCGTACGAGCGCAGCAGCGTGAGGAACGCGGTCACGCCGGCCGCCACGAACACGGCGAGCGCCACGCCGAGGACCAGGGCCAGCGCCTCGCTGCCGCTCAGCTCACCCACCCAGTCGAACGCTCCGGCGGGGGACTCCGCCAGCGAGCCGGCGAGCACGAAGCCGGCGACGGCGGCGAGCGCACCGTTGCGGGCGAGGGTGGCGGGGCCGACGGGCGCGGAGTGGAGGCTGCCGAAGCAGTGGCAGTCGGGCGCGCGGCCGCGGGCGAGGTTCGTGGCGATGGCGACAACGAAGAGCGAGCAGCAGCGCCAGGGCACCCGCGGCGCCGACGACGGCGGTGGAGGCCGGTATCAGCAGGCCCGCCACGGCGAGCTCCGCGATCACGAGCGCGGGCGCGAGCAGGGCGGCAAGCCGCTCCGGCGCTCCGAAGTCGCGGACGGCGCGGCGCGTGCCCTCCATGTCCACGAGCTTCGCGACGGCCGCGACCACGAAGACGGCTGCGAGCAGAATCCGGGCGGCCGACATGAGCACTTCGAGCATCTATACCTCCAGGCAGAAGCCGTCGCTCATGGCCTCAGGGCCCTCCAGCGGCAGCCGAGGTAGCCGCAGCGGCCGACCGCGCGTATGCGCCCGACGCGATCCCCCGCCTGCACGAGTTCGATCGCGTAGCCGAATCCACGGGAAGGTCCTCGCCGGCCCCGACGGTTGTCGATGATCTTCGCGTCGAAGATGACGTCGTGCTCGTCGATGTTGCCGATCCTGAAGCGCCAGCCGGCCGCGCGCAAGATGCGGGACTCGCCGCGCGACACTCCCGCGTCGCCCCTGCGAAGGGCGATCCTCACCGTCTGAAGCCGCGCCCGCGGCCCCGGCAGGCGGGCGCGCCTCACTCCGCGCAGCCGGAACTCGACCGGCCGCAGGTCGGCGTTCTTCCGGGCGCTGAGCAGGAACTGGAACGCGTCGGCGAACGACGGGCCCGGACGCAGCCCGGGGAAGGTCAGATCCCTTGCGGGTCTGAGGCGGAGGGTCCTCTGCGCGCTCGCGGTGCAGGTGGAGTCATCGCTCTGGTTCTCGTGCGACCAGGTGGCCGTCACCGGAACCGGCCCCGGTCTGTCGACGCTGAACGCGGGATTGCTCTCGTCGCCCCGATTCTGCGCTCCGGCGGGCAGGGTGAACGCCACCCGCGGGATATAGCCATCGCGGTCGTGCGCTTCGAGGGCGATCGTGTGCGTCGCTGTCAGCTCCCCGCCGGCGTCCTCGACGTCGAAGCCGCGGATGGTTGCGTTCGGTGCCACGCCGGGCGGACAGGGAGGGTCGGGGACGTCCTGGGCTGCGGCTGTCCCGGTTGGGGCGAGTATCGCCAGGACCATGGCCGCGGCAAGCGCCGCGAGTGGGCGCCGCCTCACCCGCGTCCCTCGACCATCTCCACGACCCGATCCGAGGTCACGCCGACCCGCCGCGCTGCCTCGAGCGCGAGCTCGCGCGAGGGCGCGTCGTGGTGGTGCACGGCGGAGCCTGCAAGAGCCCCGACCAGACCCCGAGCTCCTCGAGCTCGTGATCGCGGCCAATGATCACCCGGCGATACTACGCCCTAGCTCGCACGCCGGGTCGCGGACTTCGCCAGTCCTCATCTGCCTTTTGCGGCATGTTGTGCAAAGCGGCCCGGAGATAGTCGCCGCGCACCGCGGCATCCTACAGCGGGATGTCCCAGAGCGGGAACCAGCGGGCCATGTCGGCTTCCCATGGCAGCTCGGCTCCGAGCTGGGACTGGAGGCGCAGCTCGCGCTCGGTGTCGCGCGCCTGCTCTCCGGGCGCGGGCACGAACGGGTAATAGGCGCCGCGCTTGAAGTTGTAGATGAAGTACAGCGGCTTGCCGTTCTCGTCGTAGGCGAACACGGCGGCCAGCACGCGGTCGCCGTAGCCGGCGCTCTCGAGCTGGCTCGAGACCGTGTTGATCGCGACCACGAGGTCGTCGAAGTCCGGGTCCTCCAGCACCAGCCAGCGGTAGCCGAACTCGTCGTCGTGCGGCTTGATCTCCGTGCCGGTGTCCGCGGCGCTGCTGGCCAGCAGCTCCTCGGTGTCCTTGACGATCTGCTGGAAGTCCGCGGTTCCGAGCGGCTGGAACACGATTCCGGCGCGGCCGCGGTGCTTCAGGCCCAGCCCGGTGTCCATCGTGATGTTCGCCGTGGTCATGGCGAACAGCCGGTCGGGCGCAGCGGTCTTGAGCTTCCGCCTTCCGCCCAGCAGCGCGTCGAGAAAGCCCACTAGGAAGCGAGCGTGCCCTGCAGCGAGCGCTCCAGCTGCTGCAGCCGCTCGATCCGCTTCTCCATGGGCGGGTGCGTGGAGAAGAGCGACTGGAGCACGCTCTTGACCCGCACGGGCACGATGAAGAAGGCGTTCATGCGCTCGAGCCGCTCGGCCTCGCGCAGGTCACGCTGGGGCAGCTGCTTCACCTGGCTCGAGATCTTCACGAGTGCCGACGACAGCGCGCTCGGGCGGCCGGTGACGATGGCCGCGCCGCGGTCGGCCGCGAACTCGCGGTAGCGCGAGAGGGCCATCATCAGGAAGAACGAGACGACGTAGACCACGAACGAGACGAGCAGGATCACGATGAAGCTCGGGTTGTCGTCGTCGCCGCCCTGGCCCCCGCCGAAGAAGAAGCCGAACTGCAGGATGATCGCCGCGAGGCTCGCGAAGAAGCTGGCGATGGTCATGATCAGCACGTCGCGGTGCTTCACGTGGGCCAGCTCGTGCGCCATCACGCCCTCGAGCTCGGTGGGCGACAGGGCGCGCATGATCCCGGTGGTCGCGCACACGGTCGCGCTCTTCTGACTGCGTCCGGTGGCGAAGGCGTTGGGGAGATCGGTGTCGGCCACCGCGATGCGCGGCTTGGGGAGATCCGCCTGGATGCAGAGCTTCTCGATCATCGCGTGGAGGCCGGGCGCCTCCTGCGGCGAGACGACCTTGGCGCCCATCGCGGACAGCGCGAGCTTGTCGGAGAAGAACAGCTGAGCGAGCGACAGCCCGCCCATCACCACCACGATCGTGATCAGGCCGGCGCCCGCCGTAAGGAGCACGCCGATGAAGACCACGTACAGCAGCCCGAGCAGGAACAACGTCAGCAGTATGCGGGCCTGAAGCCCTGGGTCTCTGGGAAAGACTGCTCTCTGCTCGGCCATATACAGAAGATTAGTGGAGCGCGCAACGCACCTTGCAAGGGCAGGAAACCGGCTTGTCCCCACGAGGCGTCTTGCTACAGTGGCGCCGTCGCGAGCGCTGAATTCCCCTGCATAACGCATGGAAACGGGGGGAACCCGGCGGCGCTCCTGCCGTGATGAAGAAGACCTTTCTGCTTCCCATATCAATGGCCATCGTGGCCTTCCTCGTGTTGCCGTTTCCCGGCCTCTCGGCCCCGTTGTCGTCCCGCATCGAGGAGAAGCGCAGCGAGATCGAGCACCACAAGGCGAAGGAGGGCGTGCTCAGCACGACGATCCAGCGCCTCAACACCCGCGTCGACGCGATCCAGGGCGAGATCAGCGCCACCGAGCGCCGCCTGTCGCGGGTGCAGGACAGCCTGGACGAGCAGAAGGAGCAGCTGCTCGCCGTGCGCAACCGCCTGGAGGCGGCGCGCGACCGGCTCGAGCGGCTGCGCAGCGAGCTCGTGACCGCGCGCAGGGTCCTCGCGGCCCGCCTGGTCGAGATCTACAAGGCCGACTCGCCTGACGCGCTCACCGTGATCCTGTCGTCTGACGGCTTTGGCGACCTGCTCGAGCGCGCCGAGTTCCTCGACCGGATCTCGGACCAGGACCGCGAGATCACCGACCGCGTGCGCGGGCTTCGCGACCGCGCGCACGACCAGGCGATCCAGCTCGCGGACCTCGAGGAGCGTGAGCAGCTCGCGGCCGAACGGATACTGCGCGAGCGCGACGAGATCGCCGCCGTCGAGAACCAGCTCGTGGGCGCGCGCGACCAGCTCGCCTCGGCCCGCGCCGACAAGCGCGGTGCGCTGGCCCAGGTGCATGACAGCCGCGTGCGCCTCGAGGGCGACCTCGCAGCGCTCGAGCGCGAGCAGGCGCGTGTCCAGGCCGCCATCCAGGGTGGCTCGGGCGGCACGTTCAAGCAGGGCAGCGGGCAGCTGGCCTGGCCCGTGAGCGGCCCGGTCGTCTCACCCTTCGGGATGCGCTGGGGCCGCCTGCACGCCGGCATCGACATCGCGGTCTCGAGCGGCACGCCGATCCACGCCGCCGACGGCGGTCGCGTCATCCTGATGGGCTGGGTCGGCGGCTACGGCAACTACACCTGCGTGCAGCACACCGGCAGCCTCTCCAGCTGCTACGCCCACCAGTCCAGCTTCGCCACCTCCAACGGAGCGTCGGTGAGCCAGGGCCAGGTGATCGGCTACGTGGGCTGCACGGGGCACTGCTTCGGCGACCACCTGCACTTCGAGACGCGCGTGAACGGGGCTCCGGTCGACCCCATGGGCTACCTCTAGCGCAACGTGAACTAGCCGCGCCGCTTGAAGCGGCCGAGGATCTTCACGCCGCAGTTGCCGTTGCCGTCGCAGGCGGTGCCCACCAGGATGTTCGACCTGCGGCCGCGTAGGCGAACGGTCTTCGAGAAGGGCCGCCCGCGCCTGCTCGAGATGACGCCGAAGCTGCGTCCGGCGTTTCGGGATACGAGCATTCCGTAGGTCACGTCGCCGGCGAGCTCGTCGCCCGGGTCGGTGCGGTCCTGGGTGCGTGCGACGGTGGCCTTCACCCGGTTGCCGCCGCGCCGGCGGGCCTTGCCGCGTGCGCGAGGACCGATCACGTCGTAGAGCGCGGCAATGTCGACGGCGTTCTTGCCGTCCACGACGCCTGCGCCGGTGAATTCGTTCCAGCCGCCGCCATTCGCCGAGCGCACCATCACCTCGGCCACCTGCTCCGAGGCGAGCCTCCGCTCCGCCTGCCAGGCCAGGGCGGCGAGCCCGGAGACGATCGGAGCGGCGAAGCTGGTGCCCTCGCCGTAGGCGTAGCGCGCGCTGCCGTCAGTGAAGACGCGCGAGCAGCTCTTGGGGTCGTCCCACTCGGTTCCGGTGTTGGCGGGGAGCGTCGAGAACACGCCGAACTCGCAGCTGCCGCCGCTGGCGCCCGGCGCGGCGAGACTCACGAACTGGTTGTGGTTCGAGAACGACGCCACGCCGCCGTCGGGTTTGGTGGCCGCGACGGAGAGGCCGATGCCGCGCCCACCCCGGCGACCACCGATCGCGGCCGCCGGGAACTCGATGGGATTGCCGTTCTCGGCGTTGTTGCCCGCCGCCGCGATCGGGAGCACGTCGTTGAAGAACGCGGCCTCGAGTGCTCGGGCCTGGGTGCTCGTGAAGCTCGACGCGTCGCCGGCCAGGCTCATGTTGATCACGTCGGCACCGCGGCGAATCGAGAAATCGATGCCGCTGATCAGGTCGCCGACCGTGAAGCCGCCGTCGGTGGAGGCGCGGACCGCGATCAGCTTGGTGGTGCCGGCCACGCCCTTGCCGCCCCTGCCGTTGCCGTCGAGCGCCGAGATCAGCCCGCTCACGAAGGTGCCGTGCCCGACGATGTCGGTCACGTCCGCGCCGCCAGAGCTCGTGTCGAAGACGCGCGCCACCTGCCCCGCGAACTCCGGGTGGTTCACGTCGAGGCCGGTATCGATCACGGACACGATCCGTGACGAGCCGAAGCCGACTGTGGCGAGCGCCTCACCGGCGCGCACCGTGTCGTAGGCCCAGGTGAACTTGATGGGCGGCGGCCCGCTCGTGGGGTCGATGATGTCGAAGGGGTCCACGGCCATTCGCAGCGTGCGATCGCGCTCGATGTAGGCCACGCGCGGGTCGCCCTGCAGCGCGGCGACGGCCGCCGCGCCCGACGGGACCGTGGCCGCCAGCGCTCCGATCGTCGTGAACAGCTCGGGCTCGGCGCCCAGGCTGCGCACCCTCGCCGCCAGCCCGGCGAGGTCCGCGTGCGTGCGGGCACCGATCAGCAGGCGCTCGCGCCCGCTGGAGCTCGCGATACGCGCCAGCTCGCCGCGTGCGGAGGCGGCCGATGCGCTCGCCGGCTCGGGCAGCGGCAGCGCAACCACGCCGCCGCGTCGCCGCGCGCGGGCTCTGATGAAGGGCCTCGCGCAGGGCCTCGCGCTCCAGCATCCCTGTGGAGGCCTGCGCGGACGCTGCTAGGAGCGGCGCCGCACAGAGGAAGGTCGCGAGCACGGCTCTCCGCACGCGATCATCCTACGGGGGGCCTTCACTCCTCGCTAGCTTTCGCGGCCTTGCAGCCGGAAATTGACATCGGCCCCCTCGAGCTGAAGACGTTCGGCATCTGCTTCGCCTTCGGGTTCCTGGTCTCCGGCCTCCTGATCAGCCGCCGTCTCGCTGAGCTCGGCCGCCCGGCCGACTGGTCCTACGAGATGGTCTTCGCCGCCCTGGTGGGAGGCCTCGTCGGCTCGCGCGTGGACTACCTGATCCAGAACTGGGACAAGGTCTCCGACGACCTGCTCGGCAACATCCTCTCCGGAGCCGGGCTGGTCTGGTTCGGCGGTTTCGTGGGCGGGGCGCTCGGGGTGATCCTGTGGGCGCGCTGGCGCCGCTGGCTGGGCTGGGAGCTGTTCGACACCGCGGCGGTGCCGCTGGCGGTGGGCTACGCGATCGGCCGCGTGGGCTGCCAGCTCTCGGGCGACGGCGACTACGGGACACCGTCGGATCTCCCGTGGGCGATGGCGTATCCCGACGGCACCGTGCCGACCACCGACGAGGTTCATCCCACCCCCGTCTACGAGACGCTGGCGATGGGGATCGCCGGGCTGGTCCTGTGGCGCTTCCGCGACCGCGTGGCGCCGGGGGTCCTGTTCGGGCTCTACCTGGTGATCGCCGGGATCGAGCGCTTCCTCGTGGAGTTCATCCGCCGTAACGAAGACGTGGTCGTGGGCCTCACCCAGCCGCAGCTCATCGCCCTTGGAATGCTCGCGCTCGGCGCCGGGATCCTGGCCACGCGACGCGCCGCACCCCGCCCCGCCACGGCCTGAGCGCGCTTCCGAGGGCGGCCGCCGCGCAGAGGGCCAGCGCCACGGTCGCGCCCGGCGGCGCTGTGCGCGTGGAACGAGACTCCGATGCCCACGATCCCGCGAGCACGGCCACGGCTGCGCCGCCCAGCATCGCGCGGGCAGGCGTGCGCGCGTGCTGCCTCACGGCGAGCGGGGGTCCGATGAGCACCGCGAGCACGAGCAGCGCGCCGAGCCCCTGGACCGCCACGGCCACCGCCGCCGCGATCAGCACGAGCAGGGCGAGCCGCATCAGGGCCGGTCGCAGGCCCGCCGCCGCTGCGCCGCCGGCGTCGAAGGCCACGGCCGACAGCGGGCGATGGAGCGCCACGAGCGCGGCGCCGCCCAGCGTGAACAGCACGCCGGCCGCCACCAGGTCCCCGTCGGTCACGCCGAGCGGGTCTCCGAACAGCAGCTCCTCGAGCCGCTGGGGCGAGTCAGGTGCGAGCGCGAGCAGCGCCCCCAGGCCCACGAGGCCGGTCACCGCCACCGCCGTTCCCGCGTCGGGCCCGATGCGATCGTCGCGCGCGGCGAACGCGATCAGCGCCGCTGCCACGAGCGCGCCGCCCGCGGCGCCGAGCAGGAGCGGCGCCCCCGCGAGCGCCGCGAGCACGAGGCCCGGCAGCAGGCCGTGCGCGAGCGACTCGGCGCTGTAGGCCAGGCGCTCGGTCACGACCCAGAAGCCGAGCGCGCCGCAGAAGCCGCCCACCAGGGCAAGCTCGAGCAGCGCCCGCCGGTCGATGCCGGAGCGCAGCGGGTCCACGAGGACGTCGAGCACGTCCACGTCAGTGACCGTGCTCGTGGTGCTGGATGGTCACGGCCCGCGTGGCGACGGAGTCCTCGAGCACGATCAGCTCGTGTCCGTACGTGGCCTCGAGCGTCGCGCGGGTGAGCGATCTCTGCGGGTCGGCCGAAGGCCACCTGGTGGCCGTTGAGGCAGAGCACGAGGTCGAAGGAGCGGGCGCTCTCCACGTCGTGGCTCGCCACGAGCAGCGTCCGCCCCTCGGCGCGCAGCTCGTCGAAGACGCCGTCGATCAGCGTCGCGCTGGCGGGGTCGACGCCCGAGAGCGGCTCGTCGAGCAGAAGCACGCGCGCGTCCTGGACCAGCGCGCGGGCGAGGAGCGCGCGCTGGCGCTGGCCGCCCGACAGCTCGCCGAAGCGAATGCCCGCGGCGTCGGCGAGGCCCACGCGCTCGAGCGCGGCTGCGGCAGCGTCTCGTTCTGCGCGGCGCGGCGGCAGCCACCAGCGGCCGGCCGCGAGCGTGCCCATCAGCGCCACGTCGAGCGCGGTCACCGGGAAGTCGAGGCGCGTGCGCTCGGTCTGGGCCATGTACGCGGGGCGGCCGCTGAGCTCGACGCGGCCGGCCGTGGGCTCCAGCTCGCCAAGGAGCACGCGAAACAGCGTCGTCTTGCCGCCGCCGTTCGGGCCCAGCACGCAGACCGACTCGCCGGGGCGCGCCTCGAGCGAGACGTGCTCGAGCACCGGCACGCCGCCGTAGCCCGCGGCAAGCTGCTCGACGGTCACGGCGGGCTCGCTCATGCCGTCCGCCTGCGGGTGGCCGCCGCGATCACGATGCACACGAGCGCTCCGAGCACCGCCACGGGGGGACCGGCGGGCACGTCGAGCCAGTAGGCCAGGTAGAGGCCCACCACGCCCTCCGCGAGGGCGACGGCCAGCGCGCATGCCACAAGCCCGCGGATGCTGGCGGTGAGCATGCGTGCGGCTGCGGCGGGCAGCACGTAGATGGCGGTCACGAGCAGCGCGCCCACCGCCGGGATGGCGGCCACGGCCGCCACCGCCACGAGCGCGAGGAGCAGCAGGTCCGCACGTCCCGTCGACAGTCCGAGGGCGCGCGCGCCGTCAGGATCGAAGCCGACGGCCGACCAGGTGCGTCCGAGCGCGAGCGCCCCGGCCGTGGCGAGCACGGCCACCACCGCCGAGAGCACGACGTCGGCGGTGTCCAGTCCGAGCAGCGTGCCGAACAGGAGTCGATCGACCACGGCGCCCGATTCGAAGACGTCGCTGGCGAGGATCACACCCGCGGCGAGTGCGGCCACAAGCAGCAGCGCCGTGGCATCGCCGTGGTCGCGTCCAGCGCCAGCCCGCTGAACCCCACCGGCGTATCCGAGCGCCACCGCGATGCCCGCGATCA
Organism: uncultured Thermoleophilaceae bacterium; assembly: GCA_963774755.1. Lineage (GTDB taxonomy): Bacteria > Actinomycetota > Thermoleophilia > Solirubrobacterales > Thermoleophilaceae > JACVRW01. The sequence goes on from CAVZGG010000005.1 coordinate 143,597, forward strand.
TCGGAGTCACACCGGAGGCGTCGGCCACCACGAGGCCCGGGAAGGTCGCCGAGCCCGCGGCGTGCGAGAAGAAGGCGAGCCGGCGCAGGACGATCCACGCGCCGAGCACGCCGCCCGTCACGGCCAGCAGCACCAGCTCGAGCAGCGCCTCGCGCAGGAAGGGGAGATCCGCCAGGTCCAGGGGCGATGGCACCGGCCGAGTCTAACGAGAATGATTCTCAAAACTCGCAGCGCAAGCGCTACGCGGCCGCGCGCGCCGCGTCGCGGATGAACTTGCGCGACACGGCCTGTAGCTCGAGGTCGTGCTGCACCGAGCGGTGGTGCCCGCCCGGCACGAGCAGCAGCCGCTTCGGCTCGTGCGCCGCCTCGTAGAGCTGCTCGCTCACCGCGTGCGGCACCTGCTCGTCGCCGCGCGCGTGCATGAGCAGCAGCGCCGTCGTCGGGCCGAGCCGCGCCGACCGCCTCGACCAGGTCGAGCGACTCGAGCCATGGCTCGCACGCCTCGGCGTCGCACCTGAACTCGAGGTCCTGACCCGAGCGCAGGAAGCGCAGCAGGCCAGCCTCCGGCGCGGGGGAGATCGCCACGACGGCGCAGATCGATGGGTCGCGCGCCCCCGCGTGGATGGCCTCGAACCCGCCCATGCTCGACCCGCGCAGCGCCACACGTGGGGCATGGGCGCGCAGCAACTCGACCATGGCGAGCGCGTCGTCGATCGCGCCCGGGCCGAAGCTGCCCTCAGACGCGCCGTGCCCGCGCGCGTCGTAGGCGAGCGCCGCGATCCCGTCCGCCCGGCAGCCGCGAGCGAAGTCGAAGTGGCTCTCCTTCGCCGAGCCGCCGCCGTGCAGGACCACCACTCCCACGTCAGGTTCGCCCTCCGGTATGAACAGGGCGAAGGCCAGGCCGTCGTGGACGCCGAGCTCGGGTGGTGTGGGCGTGGGGTGGCGCATCGCTCCTTCATAATCGCCGTTCGACGATGTCGGCGCTCGCGGTCTCGCATGTCTACCCCCTTGGCTCCCGCCTGAACGAGCGCGGCCGGCTCGAGGTGGGCGGTTGCGACGTCGTGGAGCTGGCCGCCGAGTTCGGCACGCCGGCGTACGTGTACGCCGAGGACGACATGCGCGCCCGTGCGCGGACCTTCGTCGAGGCCTTCCGCGCGCGCAGCGAGCGCTTCGAGGTGATCTACGCGAGCAAGGCGTTCCCCTGCACCGCGGTCTACCGGCTGTTCGCCGACGAGGGGCTGTCCGCAGACGTGGCGTCGGGCGGCGAGCTCCACCTCGCGCTCGCGGCGGGAATGGATCCGAAGCGGCTCTACATGCACGGCAACAACAAGTCGCCTGCCGAGCTCGACTACGCCATCGAGACCGGCGTCGGGCACATCGTGGTCGACTCGTTCGACGAGATCGAGCGCCTGCGCGGCCGCTCGCAGCGGGTGATGCTGCGCGTGACACCCGGGATCGAGCCGAGCACGCACTCCTACATCCAGACCGGGCAGGTGGACTCGAAGTTCGGCTTCCCGATGGACGAGGTGCCGCGCGCGATCGAGGCGTGCGCGTCGGCCGGGCTCGAGCTGCGCGGCCTCCACGCGCACATCGGCTCCCAGATCCTCGACGTGGACGTGTTCGAGAAGCTCGGCGAGCTGCTGGCCGCGATGGGCGAGTTCCCGCTGCTGAACCTGGGCGGCGGACTCGGGATCGCCTACACCGCGGAGGACCGCCCGCCGTCGATCGAGGAGTACGTGGACGCCCTCCTGCGTCACGTCCCGGACGGCGTGACGGTGCTCTGCGAGCCCGGCCGAGCGCTCGTGGGCAACGCGGGAGTCACGGTCTACACGGTGGGCACCGTGAAGCGGATCCCGGACGTGCGCACGTACGTGTCGGTGGACGGCGGCATGTCCGACAACCTGCGTCCGATGCTCTACGGCGCGCGCTACGAGGCCGAGATCGCGGACCGCTTCGGCGGCGGCGAGATCTGCACGATCGCGGGAATGCACTGCGAATCGGGCGACGTGCTGGTGCGCGACGTGGCGCTGAACGACCCGCGCGTGGGCGACATCCTGGTGATTCCGGCCACCGGCGCCTACGCGTACGCGATGGCGAACAACTACAACGCCGTGCCGCGTCCGCCGGTGATCTTCTGCAGGGACGGCGACGCCCGCGTGGTGGTACGCCGCGAGACCTACGAAGATCTCACCCTGCGTGACCGCTGAACCATTTCGCATCGGGGTGCTGGGCCACGGCACCGTCGGGTCGGCCTTCGCCGCTCTCCTCGAGGAGCGGGCGGACGCCATCGAGGCCGAGGTGGGCCGGCGGCCCGAGATCTCGGGTGTGCTCACGCGCAGCCGCGGCGACTTCGACGACATCGTCGAGCGCAGCGACCTGATCGTCGAGCTGATGGGCGGCGTCGACCCGACGCGCGACTACGTGCTGCGCGCGCTCGATGCAGGTCGCCACGTGGTGACCGCCAACAAGCAGCTGCTCTCGCAGCACGGCGAGGAGGTCTTCGACGCCGCCCGGCGCGGTGGCGTGCAGGTGCGCTTCGAGGGGGCCGTGGCGGGCGTGGTGCCCGCGATCCGCGTGATGGCGGAATCGCTGGCGGCCGCTCACATCGAGCGCGTCCACGGGATCGTGAACGGCACGACCAACTACATCCTCAGCGAGATGGCGCGCACCGGCGCGACCTACGAGGACGCGCTCGCCGACGCGCAGCGCCTCGGCTATGCGGAGGCCGACCCGACCGAGGACGTGACCGGCAAGGACGCGGCCGCGAAGATGGCGATCCTCGCGCGGCTGGCGTTCAACGCGGCGGTGCGGCTCGACCAGGTGAGCTACGAGGGGATCGAGCGGCTCACCGCCGACGACATCGCCTACGCGAAGGAACTGGGCCTGTCGCTGAAGCTGATCGGCTCGGCGGAGCGGATCGGCAGCGGCGTGGCGGTGCACGTCTATCCCGCGTTCCTCTACGCGGACCACCCGCTCGCGTCGGTGAACGGCGCGTTCAACGCCGTGACGATCGAGTCGCCCGCCATCACCGAGATCACGCTCTCGGGTCCGGGTGCCGGCGGCATACAGACCGCGAGCGCGGTGCTCGGCGACGTGGTCTCGGCGATGATCCCGCCGCCGTCGCTCGTGCCGCCGGCCGTCGACGTGCCGCTGATCACCGACACGGAGTTCTCGTTCTACCTCCATCTGGAGGTGGCGGACCGGCCCGGCGTGCTCGCCCAGGTGGCCGAGATCCTTGGCATGCAGACCGTGTCCGTCAAGTCGGTGGTGCAGAAGGGCCTCGGCGACGAGGCGCGGCTCGTGATGGTGATGCACCCCGTGCTCGAGTCCAGGTTCCGCGCGGCGGTGGACCTGCTCTCGCGGCTCGACTTCGTGCGCGAGGCGCCGCGGGTGATCCGGGTGATCGAGGAGACGTTCTGAGCCTCTGGCGCTACCGGGAGCGCCTGCCGGTGGAACCGCTCGTGACGATGGGCGAGGGGGACACGCCGCTGATCCCGGCGCCCCACCTCTCGTCGCTCACCGGCGCCGAGGTGCACCTCAAGCTCGAGGGCGCCAACCCAACCGGCTCGTTCAAGGACCGCGGCATGACCGTGGCGGTGAGCGCCGCCATCAGCGAGGGCGCGGAGGCGGTGATCTGCGCGTCGACGGGCAACACGGCCGCGAGCGCGGCGGCCTACGCGGCCCGGGCCGGGCTGCGCGGGGCGGTGATCGTGCCGGAGGGGAAGATCGCGACCGGCAAGCTCGCCCAGGCGCTCATGCACGGCGCGCGCGTGATCGCGCTGCGCGGCAACTTCGACGAGGCGCTCGCGCTCGTCCGGCAGCTCGCGGACCGCCACCCGATCGCGCTGGTGAACTCGGTGAACGACTTCCGGATCGAGGGGCAGAAGACCGGCGCCTTCGAGGTCTGCGACCAGCTCGGCGAGCCGCCCGACGTGCTCTGCATCCCGGTTGGCAACGCCGGCAACGTGACCTCGTGGTGGAAGGGCTTTCAGGAGTACGAGACGGCCCCGCAGATGCACGGCTACCAGGCCGAGGGGGCCGCGCCGCTCGTGCACGGCGCGCGGGTGGAGAACCCGGAGACGGTGGCCTCTGCCATCCGGATCGGGAACCCGGCGCGCTGGGAGGACGCGATGAACGCCTTCACGGCGTCGCGCGGGGAGGTGCGGGCGGTCTCGGACGCCGAGATCCTCGACGCGTACTCGCTGCTCGGTGCGCGCGAGGGCGTGTTCTGCGAGCCGGCGTCCGCGGCGTCCGTGGCGGGGCTGCTCAAGTTCGGCGCCGAGGGCCGCGTGGTGTGCGTGCTCACCGGCCACGGGCTGAAGGACCCGCAGACAGCGATGAACCGCGCCTCCAGCGTCGTCCCGTGCGAGCCGGACATCGAGAGCGTCGAGCGCGCGGTACTGGGATGAAGCGGCGCCGGCTCGTGCGCGCGCCAGCGTCGTCGGCCAACCTCGGTCCCGGCTATGACGTGCTGGCCGCCGCGCTCTCGCTCGAGCTCGAGCTCGAGGTGGAGGAGACGGGCGAGTTCTTCGTGCACTCCGACGTTCCCGGCATCCCGACCGACCGCAGCAACCTCTGCGTGCGCGCGTTCGAGCGCCTGCATCCAGCCGACGGTGTGACCTTCCAGATCCGCTCGGAGATCCCGGCCTCGGCCGGCCTCGGCTCCAGCGCGGCGGCGATCGTGGCGGGCCTGGCCGCCGCCGACCACATGTTCGAGCTGGACGCCCCGCTCTTCGACCTCGCCGTCGAGCTCGAGGGCCACCCCGACAACGTGGCCGCCGCGCTCCACGGCGGCTTCGTGATCTGTCCCGGGCCGGGCGAGGAGCCGGTGCGCTTCGAGCCGCCGGCCGGGCTCGAGGGCGTGCTGGCGATACCGGACCACGAGGTGCCGACCGCCGAGGCGCGCGCCGCGATGCCGGCGGAGGTGCCGGTGGCGGAGGCCGTCCACAACGTGGGCCACGCGGCACTGCTCGTGCTCGGGCTCGCCAAGGACGACTTCAGCCTGATCGGCCGCGGGCTTCACGACCTCGTTCACCAGCCGCGGCGGCGCTCGCTCTACCCGCGCTCGATGGAGCTGGTCGACCGCGCCGAGGAGCTGGGCGCGGTGGGAGCGACGATCTCGGGCGCCGGCCCCACCGTCCTGTTCTGGTGCCACTGGCAGCAGACCGGCGGCCTCGTGGAGCGCCTGAAGACCGAGGCCCCCGACTGCGACGTCCGCCGCGCGACCTTCTCACCAGGCGGCGCCGACGTGCGCGAGCTCTGACGCCCGGCCCGGGTCGGCGGCTAGTCCTCGCCGCCGATCCGGAAGCGGACCGCCGTTGGCGCGGACCTGCGCCCGGCGCGGTCCACCGCCACCGCCTCGAGGACGTATGCGCCCTCGGCAAGCGGCCGCCCACGCACGCGTCCGCTGAAGCGCAGCCGGTTGTGCCCGCGCCGGCCGCGAGTGCTGAAGCGGCCGCCGGTCGAAGGCGCGCGGCCGCGCACGAGGCGGTCAATTCTCGGCGCGAAGCGGTCGCGCCCCGGCTTCGGCGCGAGGTCCTCGGGCGCGCCGCCGCCCCGGACCACCTCGAACCGGACGAGCGCCGCGCGCGACAGCCGGAATCGCAGCGACGCTCCCGCGCGCCCGCGGCGTGCCAGCGCCGGGCCTCGCTTCGCGGGCATGAAGGTGGCCGGGGCGAGCTCCAGGCCGGTCAGCTCAGGCGGCGCATCCTTGCGGGCCTTCGGCCCCGGGTCCGGGCTCGGCCCCGGGCTCGGCGCTGGCACGGGCGCCGGCGCGGGGCACCCGCCCGAGCCGCCGTCGCCCACGCTCGCCGCCGAGGCCTCGATGTCGTCGATCCCGACCCACTCGTCCTGTCCGGCGGCGTTCGTGGTGATCACGCGCACCTGCACCAGCGGCTGCCCGTCGGCCGCCGCCGGCAGGTTCACGCTCACGCGCGTGACCTGCGTGGCCTCGCCCGGCCCGCTGGTGGCGTCGGCGACATACCCGCCCGGCACCGCCGCGAATGGCCCGGCCGCGCCCACCCGGTACTGGAGCGCCACCGGCTCGACGGCGTCGTGCGCCGTTGCGTCGATGTCGCGTACCAGGAGCCGCACGGTCACGCCGGCGCGCCCGCGAGTGTCGAGGGACATGACGAGATGAGGTGCGCTCGCCGTGGCGGAGCCCTGAATCGCGACCACCGGGTCGGGCAGCTCGAACTCCGCCACCCCGGCTGCCAGCCCCACCGCGCGCGGGTCCGTCAGGTTCGCCGCCACGTCCACCGGCGTGCCGGAGCCGTCCGCGGTCACGCCGCGCGGATCGCTGCCGGGCTCCGCCACGAGACCGTCGCCGCGATAGCCCACGATGCCGGCCACGCGCGACCAGTCGTCGTCCACGCTGATCTGGCCGGTGTCCGCCCAGCCCTGCACGACGGGCAGCGTGGCCGGAGCCGTGCCGGCCCGCGCCGGAAGGGCCATCAGAAGCAGGCAGGCAAGCCCCGCCGCGAATGCTCTTGTCATGCACGCAGAAGCGCGGTCGCGCCGAAATTCGCCCCCCGGTACCGTGACCCCCGTGAGCGACCGCGTGGAGGCAGCGGGCGGAGTGGTGGTCCGCGACGGGCAGGTCGCGCTCGTGCATCGCCCCCGCTACGACGACTGGACGCTTCCCAAGGGGAAGCTCGATCCCGGCGAGTCCTTCGAGGAGGCGGCGCTGCGCGAGGTCGAGGAGGAGACGGGCCTGCGCGCCCGCCTCGTCCGCGAGCTACCGGCCACGAACTACGAGGTGAACGGCCGGCCGAAGATCGTCCGCTACTGGCTCATGGATGTCGATCATGAGGGCCCGTTCGTCCCGAACGACGAGACCGACGAGTTGCGCTGGGTGTCGCTCGAGGAGGCGCAGGGCCTCGTCACCTATGACCGCGATCGCGACGTGCTCGCGTGCGCGGGCTACTGACGGCGGCGGTCCCGGCCCGGGCCGCCGAAGAGCCGGTCACGGCTCGGGCCGCCCACGAGCAGGTCGTTTCCGCGCTGGCCGGCCAGGCGGTCGCGCCCCGCGCCGCCGAACATGCGGTCGCGGCCATTGCCGCCCGACATTCGATCGGCTCCGCCGCCGCCACCGAGCAGGTCGTTGCCGCCCTGACCGAGGACGCGATCGGCGCCGCTGCGCCCGAACAGGCGGTCGTTGCCCGGGCCTCCGAATACCCGGTCACGCCCTGACCCGCCGCTCACACGGTCCCTGCCTCGTCCCGACCTGATCGTGTCGTTGCCCGGCCCGCAGCGAATCACGTCGTCACCGTCGCCGGTGATCACCACGTCGTCGCCCGCGCCGCACAGGATCACGTCGTTGCCGGGGGTCCCGCGGATCACATCGTTGCCAGGGGTTCCGCGCAGCGTCGACGTCCGCGGATCGTCCACGAGCAGCTCCACGTTCTGGTCCTTGGCCGCGCCCTCGGAGGTACCGTCGCCGAGCTGCGGGTCGTTCATCGTGACCGCGCGGCTGATCGACGCGAGCTCGTCGTTGCCGAAGCCCGACGCCGGCGTCCCGGAGGTCGGCACCGCCACCGGGGCGGCCGTGTTCGTCAGCGTGCCGAAGATCGACAGCGTGCCGTCGGCATTGTCCATCAGCTCGATCAGTCGGCTCTGCTCGGGCCAGTCGGAGATCGCAGACGTGTTGATCTCCCACCAGTTCGCACCAGCCGGGCACCCGTCCTCGCTGCCGCACGCCAGGACCTTGTTCTCATGCGTGTGGCCGGCCACGTAGGCGATCACGTTCGGGTGGCTGTCGAAGAGCGCGCGCAGGTCACCGCCCTGATGGATGGGCGACGAGGAGCGCGGATCGAGGTCGCAGCCCGGATTCGCATCGTGCCCGTACTCGTTCGGGTTGCTGTACTGGCCGTTCGCGTCGTAGGTCCCGCTGCAGTGCTGCGCGGCCTCGTCGGGGGGATCCGCGGTGAGGCTGCGAATTGGGTGGTGAGCGAATGCGATCACGAGCTTCCCCTGGGCCTTGGCCCGGTCGAGCTCCCGCTCGAGCCAGCGGAACTGCGGGTCGTCGATATTGCCGTCCGCGGACTCCTGGACAACGCCGCCCTCGGAGACCGTGTCGATGGAAATGAAGCGAATGCCCGGCTTGAGATCACGCGCCCAATAGGTGGCGGAGAACCCTGAGGCCGCGAGCTCAGCGGGGTCGACATATCCGAAGCCGTGCCCGTCCGCCTGGGTGCCGGACGAATACACGCGCTTCAGCTGCACCCGGTCGAGGAAGTGCCGGCCCGGCCCGTCGGGGCGGACGGCGAAGCCGATGCCAGGCGAGAACAGCTGGTTCGGGTCGGGCTCGGGCCGGATCGGGAGCGTGGACGTGCTCTGGGCGAGCTTGAAGCAGCCGGTCGCGATGTCCTCGAAGGGGCCGATGGCATCCTCGTTGCCCTGAATCAGGCCGTCGTGGTTTCCGTTCGCGATGAAGGTCGGGACGGGCGTGCCGCTCCGGCGCAGGCCGACCGGCGTGAAGGTGAGCGACTGCGCGCGGTCCATCAGACCCGGCCAGGTCGGGAAGGTGCCGTAGTCATCGCCGAAGGGCTCGTCGGGGTCGTAGTAGTCGGGCGCCTGGAACCCGAGGTCGTCGTAGTCCTGGACGCCCATGTAGGTCGGCTCGTCCGGGATCTCCCCGGCCGTCTCGCGCGCCACCAGCTCTGCCTGGTTCTCAGGCCGGCACTCGGAGTAGTCGCTCTTGATGCCGCTGTTGGGCGTGAGCGGCGTGCCTCCCTCGATCAGCTGCCGGACCCACACGGCCTCGTTGTGCTGCTGGTTGTCGGCGTGGTCGCCGGTCAGAACGGCGAGGTCCATCGGCGCGCGCGCTCCGCCGGCCTGGGCATGCGGGCTTGCGCCCGTGAACTGGTTCAGCTGCCGGAAGCTGTAGTCGATGGCCCACGGGTGGAAAGCCTCCTGCGGGCGAAACGCGCTGTTCGCGCCCTTGTCGGTGAACTCCACCCGTGCGGGCGACTCCTCGTCGACGAGCTGGAAGTCGGTCAGCTGCGCGAAGTAGGAAAGCGACTGGCGACGATCGGCGCGGCCCGCGAGCGCCGATGCGCTCGGCAGCGTCCGCACGACACGGGCCTGCGGCGGGCCCTCGGCCACCTGCTCGAACTTCGATCCGGGCGCGATCGGCGGGCCGGACCCGAGCGTTTGCTCCTCGGTCGTGTGGCCGCTCGGTTCGGCGTATGACACGCCCGTCGCCGCCGCCAGCGCGGCCGCGATCAGCGCCGCCGCGCAGCCTCCCAGTCGCGCAGTCCGCATGGGCCGCAGAGTTCCACAGGCGACCCGCTTCGTGCGCCGGTTCTACGCCGTTGCGAGCTCGGGCCGGCGGTCGGCCCAGGGCCGCGCCGCCTCGAGCTGTGCGGCCAGTGCGAGCAGCGTGCCCTCGTCCGCGGGACGCCCCGCGAGCTGGATCGAGGTCGGGAGCCCGTCGTCGCCGTGGAAGAGCGGCACCGAGATGGCGGGCTGCCCGGTCACGTTGAAGATTGCGGTGTAGGGGGTGAAGCGCCCGGAGCGTCGGAAGTCCTCCCAGGGATCGTCGCTGCAGGCGTCGATCTCGCCGATCCGTACGGGGCGCTGGGCGAGGCCCGGCGTCAGCACCACGTCGTAGCTCTCCCAGAGGGCGATGATGCCGCGCGAGATCCCGGTGAGCTGCGTGCGCGCAAGGAGGTAGTCGAGCGCGGTCCGCTCGCGGATGCCGTTCCAAATCGTCCACGAGAGCGGCTCCACGAGCTCCTCGGTCGGCTCGCGTCCGGTGACGAGGCCGCCGAAGAACATGCCCATGGCGATCGGGGTGCCGAAGACCATCGTGAAGACACTGAGCAGGTCGTCCTCCTCGGCCCACGGCGCCGCGACCTCCTCGACGTCGTGACCGAGCTCGCTGAGCAGCTGCGCGGCGTCGCGAACGGCTTGCTCGCAGAGTGGGTCGAGGTCGGCCTCGATCGCCGCCGTTGTGGTGTAGCCGATGCGGAGCTTGCCCGGATCGCGTGCTGCCGCCGAGGCGAATGGCTCTGAAGGAGGCGGGGCCCAGGTCGCGTCGCCAACCTCGTAGCCGGCTCAGGAGGTCGAGCATCACGGCGGTTTCGGCAACGGTGCGGGTCAGAGCGTTCCGTCCTGGACGAGGAAGTCGTCGCCCTGGTCCGGGCCACGCGAGATGCGCCCGCGCGTGGGCTTCAGCCCGACGAGGCCGCAGCACGAGGCCGGGATCCGGATCGAGCCGCCGCCGTCGCTGCCGTGGGCGAGCGGGAGCATCCCGGACGCCACCGCCGCGGCAGCGCCGCCGCTCGAGCCGCCGGGGGTGCGGTCGGTGTCCCACGGGTTTCTGACCGGGCCGAAGCGGCGCGACTCCGACACCGGCAGGATCCCGAACTCCGGCATGCTCGTCTTGCCGACGATCACGAAGCCGGCGTCGCGGATTCGGCGAACGAGGAAGGCGTCGTGGCCCGGGACGAAATCACCGAAGACATCCGAGCCCATCGTGTAGGGCATCCCCGCCACCGGGGCGGTGTCCTTGATGGCGATCGGAACACCGGCGAAGGGCCGCGGATCGTCGGCGCTGATGGCGTCCGCCGCGGCCATGGCGCCCTCGGCATCGATGTGGGTGAAGGCGTTGATCGTCGGCTGGAGCGCCTCGATCCGCTCGAGCGCCGCGGCGACCAGCTCGGACGAGCTGATCTGTCGCGTATGAATCAGCGTGGCCAGCTCCGTCGCGGGTTTGAAGAGCAGCTCGGACATCGTCGGCGAGCCTAGCCGCTGCGGCGCTTTGGGCGCGACGGCGGCGGTGAGGGGGGCGAATCCAGTGGGTGTGGCGCTTTCCCTTGCGAGATGGAAAGGAAAAGCGCCACACCCACGTTGGGGGAGCTTGCGAGGCGGCAGTGGGGCGTTGTCACGCGTGGGCAGCTGATCGCTCTTGGCTTCCGTGACCGCGGCCTTGCGGACTGGGTTCGGGACGGTCGGTTGCACCGGCTTTACCGCGGTGTGTACGCCGTTGGGCATGATCGGCTCAGGTTGGAGGGGCGGTGGTTGGCCGCTGTGTTTGCGTGCGGGCCCGGCGCGGTGCTCTCTCACCGTGATGCCGCTCAGCTGTGGGACCTGCGGCAGAGCCAGTCCGGATTGATCGATGTGACCGTGCCTTCGCGGAATGGGCGGCGGCCGCAGCGGGGAATTCGCATCCACCGGACTCGGGCGGCTTCGGCCGGATGAGGTGACGCTGCGGCACGGGATTCCGGTGACCACCGTCGCGCGAACCCTGCTCGACCTCGCCGACGTGCTCCAACAACAGGCATTGAAGAGAGTGATCACCGAGGCGGAGTACACAAACCAATTCGACCTGATGGCCATCAATGCTGTCGTTCAGAACAATCCGGGTCGGAGAGGCGCAAAGCTGCTGGCAGCCGTCGGGGCATCAGGCGATCGAACCCGGTCAGAGCTGGAGGACCGTTTCCTTGCGCTCCTCGAGCGGCACCAGGTCGAGCCGCCCCGGACCGGGGTCTGGATCGAGGGCTATGAGCTCGATTTCGTATGGACGCGCGCCGGCCTCGTGGTGGAGCTCGACGGAATCGCCGCGCACACCACGCGCACCACCTTCAATGCTGATCGACTTCGTGACCGGCAACTATGGCGCCGCGGGCTGCGCACCATGCGCCTCACGAGCCAGGCGCTGGACGATGAAGAAGCGGTGCTGAGCGACCTCGCTCAGGCCGGCGTCAGCGTGCCGAGCCGCTCGCGCGCCTCCTCGAAGCCGTCGAGGCGATCGAGGATCTCGCCGGCCAGCGCCACGTAGTCAGCGCCCAGGTCGGGCGCGTAGTCGAGGATCGACACGCCGCGCTCCGCCGACTCGGCGTAGCGCACGCTCCGCCGCACCACCGTGTCGAAGACCTTCTCGCCGAAGCGCTCCTTCAGCTGGATCTGCGCCTCGCGCGCGTGGACCAGCCTCATGTCGGCGATGTTCAGCACCACGCCGAGCCAGTCCAGATCGGGGTGCAGGGAGTCCTTTGCGAGCTCGATGACCTCGAGCGCCTGCTCGACCCCCTGCAATGAGAAGTACTCCGCCTCGGTCGAGATCAGGGCGTGGTCCGCCGCCACGAGCGAGTTCACCGTGAGCAGGCCAAGGGCAGGCGGGCAGTCGATCAGGATGAGGTCGTAGCGGCGGCGCAGGTCGCGCAGCGCTCGCTTCAGCGTCAGCTCGCGGCCCATCTTGCCCGCCAGCACCAGCTCCGCCTCGGCCAGACCGAGATTCGCGGGCAGGACGCCGTCGTGGATCGCGTCCGCCGCCTTGGCCGTTCCGGTGAGCACCTCGGCGACCGTGGGCGATGCGTCGGCCGGCACGTCGTAGTAGTCGGACAGGTTTCCCTGTGGGTCCAAATCCGCCACGAGCACCTCGAGCCCGAGGCGCCGAAAGGTGTCCGCCAGAGTGCGGACCGCCGTGGTCTTCCCGGTCCCGCCCTTTTGGGAGAGCACGGTGATCGTTTGTGCCGTTGGGAGCATCGCCATAGCTCTATAGTTTCGCGTTCGTTTCCGCGTCGTGCGCCTGAGCCGAGCAGGCCACGTGAACAGGGAGGTAACCCACTGCAGGCATCGCGTGGCCTGTACGACCCGAGCTACGAGCACGACGCCTGCGGCGTCGCCTTCGTGGCACGGCTGCGCGCGCCCGCTTCGCACGAGGTCGTCGCCCGGGCGCTGCACGCGCTCGAGCGTCTCGAGCACCGCGGAGCTGAGGGCGCCGACCCCGACACCGGGGACGGCGCCGGCATCCTGTTCCAGCTCCCCGACGCCTTCCTGCGAGCCGAGGCCGGCTTCGAGCTGCCGGAGCAGGGCCGCTACGGGGTCGCCCTTTGCTTCATGCCATCCGGTAACCCAACTGAGGCGATGCGGCTTCTGGAGGACTGCGTGGAAGCCGAGGGGCAGCACGTGCTGGGCTGGCGCGAGGTTCCCGTCAACGAGGGCGCGTGCGGCGCGGCCTCGCGTGCGGTGGCCCCACGGATCGCGCAGCTATTCGTGGGCGCAGCGGACGACGTCGCCGACCAGGATGCCTTCGAGCGCAAGCTCTACGTGATCCGCCGCTGCGTCGAGCACGCGGACCTCGACGACCTCGCCATCCCCAGCTTCTCCAGCCGGACCATGGTCCTCAAGGGGATGCTCACCGCCCCGCAGCTCCCGCGCTACTTCCCCGACCTGCGCGACGAGCGCGTGGTGAGCCGCCTCGCCCTCGTGCACTCGCGCTTCTCAACGAACACCTTCCCGAGCTGGGAACTGGCCCACCCGTACCGGATGCTCGCCCACAACGGCGAGATCAACACGCTGCGCGGCAATCGCAACTGGATGCGAGCGCGCGAGCTGCAGCTCGAGTCGCCGGAGTTCGGGGATGACATCGACAAGATCCACCCGCTGCTTCGCGACGACATCTCGGACTCGGCCTCGCTGGACGGACTGATGGAGCTGCTCGTGCTCGGCGGCCGTTCGCCCGAGCACGTGATCTCGATGCTGATCCCGGAGGCCCACCGCGGACGGCCAGAGCTGTCGCAGGAGGTGCGCGACTTCTACGCGTACCACTCGTCGCTCGTGGAGCCTTGGGACGGCCCCGCCGCCGTGGCCTTCAGCGACGGTCGCGTGATCGGTGCGACGCTCGACCGCAACGGCCTGCGCCCCGGCCGCTGGCTCGTGACGAGGGACGGCTGGGTGGTGTTCGCCTCGGAGGCCGGGGTGCTCGAGGTGCCCGCCGAGGAGATCGCCTCCAAGGGCCGTCTCCTCCCCGGCAAGCTCTTCCTGGTCGATCTCGAGAGCGAGCGCGTGGTGCCCGACACAGAGATCAAGCACGAGCTCGCGCAGCGGCGCCCGTACGGCCGCTGGCTCGCCGAGCGCGTGGTGCGCATCGAGGACCTGCCCGAGAAGACCCCGCGCGTCCCGCGCGTGGAGCCGCTCCGCGCCAAGCAGCTCGCCTTCGGCTGGAGCGAGGAGGACCTCCGCGTGACGCTCGTGCCGATGGCGCGCGACGCCACCGAGCCCACCGGCTCGATGGGCAACGACACGGCGCTGGCGGTCCTCTCCGACATGCGCCCGGCGCTGTTCTCCTACTTCAAGCAGCTGTTCGCCCAGGTCACCAACCCGGCGATCGACCCCATCCGCGAGTCCATCGTGATGAGCCTCGAGGCCGTGATCGGCCCCGAAATCAACCTGCTCGGAGAGACGCCCGACCACTGCCACCAGCTCGTGATGCCCCAGCCGCTCCTGCGCAGCACCGAGCTCGAGAAGCTGCGCCAGGTGGACCACACCGTCTTCGAGGCGCGCACGATCGACATGACCTGGCCGGCCTCGGCGGGTGCGCAGGGGATGGAGGACCGGGTCGAGGAGATCTGCGCGGAGGCGTCGCAACTGGTCGAGCGCGGCGTGAACATCATCGTGCTGTCCGACCGCAACCTCGGCGCCGAACGCGTTCCGATGCCGGCGCTGCTTGCCACCGCCGCCGTGCACCATCACCTCGTCCGGGAGGGCACGCGCCTCCAGATCGGCCTCGTGGTCGAGACCGGCCAGGCCAAGGAGATCCACCACGTGGCCTGCCTGATCGGCTACGGCGCCTCAGCGGTGAACCCGTACGTGATGTTCGAGTCGCTCTACGCGCTCCATCGCGAGGGACGCCTGCCGGAGGGCATGACCCCGGACGAGGCCGTGACCCGCACCATCAAGGCCGTCGGCAAGGGCCTCCTGAAGATCCTCTCCAAGATGGGGATCTCCACCGTGCGCTCCTATACCGGCGCGCAGATCTTCGAGGCGATCGGGCTCGAGCAACAGCTCGTGGACCGCCACTTCACGGGCACGGCGTCGAGGGTCGGCGGCGTTGGGCTGAACGTCCTTGCGTGGGAGGCCCTCGACCGCCACGCGCGCGCCTACCCCGCGGCCAGCTCGGAGCTGCTGCCGCCCGGCGGGATCTACGCGTGGCGGCGGGATGGCGAGTTCCACGGCTGGAACCCCGAGACGATCGCAACGCTCCAGCAGGCCGCACGCGACGAGGGAGGCGCCGATGCCTACGAGCGCTTCGCCACCTATGTGAACGAGGTGGCCGTGCCCAAGTCGTCTCTGCGCGGCCTGCTCCGCTTCAACGAGGCGCCGGAGCCGGTGCCGCTCGACGAGGTCGAGGCCGCGTCCGAGATCGTGAAGCGCTTCAAGTCGGGCGGGATGTCCCTCGGCGCGCTCTCACCTGAGGCGCACGAGACGCTCGCCACGGGCATGAACCGCCTCGGTGGCAGGTCGAACACCGGCGAGGGCGGGGAGGACCCGGCGCGCTTCGGCGACGACCGCCGCTCGTCGATCAAGCAGGTGGCATCGGGCCGCTTCGGCGTGACGGTGCACTACCTGGCGAACGCCGACGAGCTCCAGATCAAGGTGGCCCAGGGGGCCAAGCCCGGCGAGGGCGGCCAGCTGCCCGGCCACAAGGTCGATCGCTACATCGCGCGCCTGCGCCACTCCACGCCCGGCGTGGGGTTGATCTCGCCGCCCCCTCACCACGACATCTACTCGATCGAGGACCTCAAGCAGCTGATCTACGACCTGCGTTGCGCCAATCCGCGCGCGCGTGTGTCCGTGAAGCTCGTGGCCGAGGTGGGCGTGGGCACGGTGGCCGCAGGCGTGGCGAAGGCGAACGCCGACCACGTGGTGATCGCCGGGCACGACGGCGGCACGGGCGCCTCGCCCCAGGCGTCCATCCAGCACGCCGGCATCCCCTGGGAGATCGGCCTGGCCGAGACCCAGCAGACGCTGCTCCGCAACGACCTGCGCTCGCGCATCCTGCTCGAGGCAGACGGCCAGATGCGCACGGGCCGCGACGTGGTCGTGGCGGCAATCCTCGGCGCCGACGAGTTCGGCTTCTCGACCGCCCCGCTGATCGCGCTCGGCTGCGTGATGATGCGCGTCTGCCACCTCAACACCTGCCCGGTGGGGGTGGCCACGCAGGACCCCGAGCTGCGTGCGCGCTTCGAGGGCCAGCCCGAGCATGTCGTGAACTACCTGTTCATGGTCGCCGAGGAGGCGCGCCGGATCATGGCCCGCCTCGGCGTGCGCAACTTCCTGGAGCTGATCGGGCGCACCGAGCTGCTCAGCACAGAGGACGCGGTGGAGCATTGGAAGGCGCAGGAGATCGACCTGAGCGCCCTGCTCTCCGTCCCGGAAAACGTGGGGGCCGACACGCCGCGATATTGCGTTCGCCGCCCCGATCCCGTGCTCTACGACTCGATCGACGTGGACCTCCTCCAGCTCTGCCGGCCGGCGATCGAGCAGGGGCAGCCGGTGCGCCTGGAGCGCCGGATCGAGAACAAGAACCGCGCGGTGGGCGGCCTGCTCTCGGGCGAGATCGCACGCGTGCACGGTGAGAACGGCCTGCCTGATGGCAGCGTGGAGGTGGGCCTCACCGGCTCGGCCGGCCAGAGCTTCGGCGCATGGCTCGCACGCGGCGTGGAGCTGGTGCTCGACGGCGACGCCAACGACTACTGCGGCAAGGGCCTCTCGGGCGGCACGATCGTGGTGCGCCCGCCCGCCGACGCCACCTTCGCGGCCGAGCACAACGTGATCGTCGGTAACACCGTCCTCTACGGCGCGACCTCGGGTCGCGCCTTCTTCCGCGGCCTCGCGGGCGAGCGCTTCGCCGTGCGCAACTCGGGCGCCATCACCGTGGTCGAGGGCGTGGGTGACCACGGCTGCGAGTACATGACCGGCGGCCGCGTGGTCGTGCTCGGCCCGACCGGGCTCAACTTCGCCGCCGGCATGAGCGGCGGCATCGCCTACGTGCACGACGCCGACGGCGGCTTCCGCGAGCGTTGCAACACCGAGCTGGTCGGCTTCGACGCCATCTCTCCGGACGAGAGCGACGAGCTGCGCAGCTGGGTCGACGAGCACCGCGAGCGGACCGGGTCGCAGGTGGCCGCGCGCCTGCTCGACGACTGGCACACCACGCTCAACAAGATGGTCAAGGTGATGCCGCACGACTACAAGCGCGCGCTCGCCGAGCAGCTCGCCGCCGAGGGCGAGGCCGAGGTGGCCGCGGCCGCGGCCGGCCCCGCCGCCACGCCGGGCTACGCAGCCGGAGGATCGATCTAGAAATGGGCGAGCTGGGTGCCTTCCTCCGCCTCGAGCGGGTGGGCTTCGACAAGCGCGATCCCGCGGAGCGCGTGGGCGACTACCGGCAGTACTTCTCCCTGCCTGACGACCGCACGCTGCGCGACCAGGGCGCCCGCTGCATGGACTGCGGCGTGCCGTTCTGCCACGAGGGCTGCCCGCTCGGCAACCTGATCCCGGACTGGAATGACCTCGTCTACCGCGACCACTGGCGCGACGCGCTCACCAAGCTCCACGCGACCAACAACTTCCCGGAGTTCACCGGGCTGATCTGCCCGGCGCCGTGTGAGTCGGCCTGCGTCCTCGACATCAACGACGATGCGGTCACGATCGAGCAGATCGAGCTCGCGATCGTCACGCGCGGCTTCGAGGAGGGCTGGATAGCTCCGGACCCGCCCGACGTCCGCACCGATCGGACCGTCGCCGTCATCGGCTCCGGGCCGGCCGGACTCGGGGTGGCAGCCGAGCTGAACAAGCTCGGGCACAGCGTCACGGTCTACGAGCGTGACGAGGGCCCCGGCGGGCTGCTGCGCTTCGGCGTGCCGGACGCGAAGCTCGAGAAGTGGATCATCGACAGGCGCGTGAACCTGCTCGAGGAGGAGGGGATCGAGTTCCGCTACGACGTGGACGTCGGCCGTGACATGAGCGCCGACGAGCTGCGACGGGACCACGACGCCGTGGTGGTGGCGATCGGCTCTCGGGTACATCGCAACCTCGACGTGCCCGGCCGCGAGCTGGCCGGCGTGCACAACGCCATGGACTACCTCTACCAGCGCAACCGCGCGGTGGCCGCTGCCGAGGGGCGTCCCTTCCGCCAGACGCCGCCGGGCCGCGTGATCAGCGCGGAGAGCAAGCGCGTGGTGGTGGTGGGCGGTGGCGACACCGGGATGGACTGCATCTCGAACGCCCTGCGCGAGGGCGCCGAGGACGTGCTCTTGCTGGACGTCTACCCGCAGCTCCCGGCGAGCGGCCGCCCGCCCGGCACGCCGTGGCCGCTGCCGCCCAAGCGCACCACCACGACGTACGCGCTCGACGAGGGCGGCGACCGCCGCTTCGGCACGCAGGTCACCGCTCTGCGTGGCGTGGACGGACGGGTGACCGGCGTGATGGGCCGGCGCGTGGAGGGAAGCTCCTCGCGCGACCTGCACGCGATCCCCGGCAGCGACTTCGAGGAGCGCGCGGACCTCGTGCTTGTGGCGATCGGCTTCGACCACCCCGAGCACGAGGGCGCGGTGTCCGAGCTCGGCCTCGACCTCGACCGCCGCGGCAACGTGAAGGCGCCCGTCTACGGCACCAAGGTCGAGGGCGTGTTCGCGTGCGGCGACGCCCGCACCGGCCAGTCGCTCGTGGTGACCGCCATCGCCGAGGGTCGCCGCTGCGCTCGCGTGGTGGACCAGTACCTGGGCGGCTCCGGCGAGGTCCGGCGCATCTCGGCCGAGGCGATGTTCGCCTACGAGGACGGCGACCCGCATTCGCTTCGCCACCAGGCGGAGATCGCGCGCACGGTTACGGTGGGCGACGCCTTCTGGACCGGCCCCCGCGACGAGCGCTAGCGCGGACGCGGCATCCCGGTTAGGGTCGGCAGATGCTCACACGTGGCCGACTCGCAATCGCACTCACCGCTGCCTTCATCCCGGTGCTCTGGCTCGCCGCCGGGGCGAGCGGCGGGAAGAACCCGCCCACCGGGGCCGCGCTCTACCCGGACCTCCAGACGGCGGTCCCGCACAAGTTCACGGTGCAGAACAACCAGCAGCGCGAATACCTGCGCTTCGCGAACCTGATCGCCAACACCGGCGCGGGCGACCTCCGCCTGCATCCGGAGAGCAACATCACCACAGGGATCACCACCGGCTGGCAGGATCTCCTCGACGCGGCCGGCAACGTGGTCTCGAGCCAGCCGGTCAGCGAGTTCGTCTTCCACCCCGCCCACAACCACTGGCACATCACGGACGTGGCGCTGTTCGAGCTCCGCGTCGCGCGGGACAGCGGCTTTGGGGGCAACTACGGCGCGGTCCACGCGAACCAGTCGATCAAGACGACGTTCTGCCTGATCGACTGGGTCAAGCTCGAGGGCAACTCGCCGACGGGTGAGCGCAAGTACTGGGACTGCAACCCTGAAGCGCTGCAAGGCATCTCGGCCGGCTGGGGCGACCAGTACCACCACCAGCTCGAGGGCCAGGAACTCGAGTTCACCGGCGCGCAGTCGGGCGTCTACTACCTCGTGTCGATCGCGAACCCCGATGGGACCTTCCTGGAGACGGACACGACCAACAACACGGCGTGGACGAGCGTCCGAATCACGCGCGACAGCAACGGGAACGCGAAGGTGACCAAGGTCTCGAACAGCCCCTGCAGCACCCCCAGGATGTGCGGAGAGGATCTCCCGAACCGCTGACGCGGGCGTTCGTAACAGGCGGGTCAGGCTTCGTCGGAGGCGCTCTCATAGAGCGCCTCCGACGCGAGGGCTGGGACGTGCGCGCGCTCGCCCGCTCGGAGCGGGCGGCGGCGCGCGTGCGCGAGCTCGGCGCCGAGCCGGCGATGGGCGACCTCGATGACCGCGCCGCGCTCCGGGCCGGCGCCGAGGGCTGCGAGCTGGCCTTCCACGCGGCGGCAAAGGTCGAGGACTGGGGCGACCCCGCCGACTTCGAGCGGCTGAACGTGCGTGGCACGCAGAACGTGATCGACGCGTGCCGCGAGGCGGGGGTGAGGCGGCTCGTGCACGTGGGCACCGAGGCGGCGCTCATGGCGGGGCAGCCGCTGATGAATGTCGACGAGAGCACGCCGCTGCGGCCGGACTCCGCGGCGCTCTACTCCTCGTCGAAGGCGAAGGCGGAGCAGCTGGTGCGCGCCGCGAACGGAGAGCTCGAGACGGTGGTCGTGCGCCCGCGCTTCGTCTGGGGCCGCGGCGACACCACCCTGCTGCCGGCGCTCAGCGAGATGGTGCGCTCCGGCCGCTTCCGCTGGGTGGGAGGCGGACGCCAGCTGAGTGCCACGACCCACATCGACAACACGGTGGAGGGCCTCTGGCTGGCCGCCACCAAGGGACCGGCCGGCGGTGTCTACTTCGTGACCGACGGCGAGCCGGTGGTGTTCCGCGAGTTCCTCACAGAGATGCTCGGCACCCAGGGCATCAAGATCCCGGACAAGTCGGTCCCGCCCGCGGTGGCGCGAGCCGCGGCCGCCGCGAGCGAGCGGATCTGGCGGCTCCTCAAGCGCCCGGGCTCGCCACCGCTCACCCGCTTCGCGGTCTGGGTCTCCTCGCAGGAGTGCACCATCGACATCTCCCGCGCAGAGCGCGAGCTCGGCTACCGCCCCGTCATCTCCCGCGAGGAAGGGCTGGCCGAGCTCAGCCGGCCGTAGCCGTCGCGGTGGCCTCGTCGGTCTGGCCGACGAGATTCACGAAGAAGAGGCTGAAGCGGCCGATCGAGATCTCGTCGCCATCCTCGAGCTCCGCGAGCTCGACCCGGTCACCGTTGCGGAACACGCCGTTCAGGCTGCGGTCGTCGAGGATGCGGGCCCCGCTGTCGTCGCGGTAGAGCAGCGCGTGCCGGCGGGACACCGTCGGGTCGTCGAAGCGGACGTGCGCCGACAGGCTTCGTCCGATGCGGGTCCAGCCGTCCTGGAGCGGGAACACGCGCACGCGCTCGTCGTCCTCGAAGGCCAGGTAGTCCCCCTCCCGGACGAGTGCGTCGCGGGCCTCGTCGAGCCACTCGGGCGCGCCCTCGATTTCGTGGCGCAGCGGACGCCGGACCGAATCGCCAAACAGTGACGACCGGCGGAAACTTTCGTTCCCGCATTCAGGACACGACGGGACCTGATCACGTTCTTGCAGTGCGATGCCGAAACCGCAGGAGTCACATCGAAAGGATCCGGCACCAGCGAGCGTGCCGGCGTTGAAGGCTTCCATTCGTTTCTCTCCTCAGGGGGGTGGGGGTCATGGATGGTATCGAGAGATACAAACTCGCCAAGTGAAAAAATCGCTAATAGCGGGCTTTTTTCGCGATTGGAGGACTTTTGCGCCAGGATCCGAACAAATTCCCATGCCTGATCTCGCCGCCATGCTCGTGCGAAGCAGCATCGGAACGCTCGCCCACGCGGACGCCTCGTGTGGCGATTGCCGTCGCACACCGCTCGCCGGTGAGCGCATGCACGAGCTGGACGGAGGGCGCGTGCTCTGCGACCTCTGCTTCGCGAGGCTCCCCGAGGACCGGCGGCGTGCGGTGCGCAGCGAGCGCGTGCACGCGAGCGAGCGCCGGCTCGCGGTAGTGCCCCGCGCCGCATAGCGCGCCCGATCTGGACACGCCTGCGGGCCGGTACGATGGCGCGCTCATGCGCGAGGTCACCGTCTCGACCACCATCTCTGCCCCCCGCGAGGACGTGTACGACTTCGTCTGCGACCTCGCCGGCCGGCCTGCCTTCACCGACCACTTCATGGACGACTACCGGCTGGCGCGCGTGCAGGCGGTCGGCGTCGGAGCCGCCGCCCGCTTCCGGCTCAACGCTCCCATGTCGAACGAGTACGCCGAGCTCACGATCACCGAAGCGGACCGCCCGCGCCGGATCATCGAGGAGATCCGCGTGGGTCGCCGCGGCCGCAACCGATCCGTGGCGGTCTACGACTTCACGCGCGAGTCGGCCGGAGTCACGCGCGTGGAGCTCACCACCTACAGCGAGCCGGCCACGATGGTCGATCGCTTCCGGCAGATCGGCGCCGCGGGGTGGATCCGGCGCAAGACGCGCAAGTCGCTCGACCGGCTCAGGACGATCTTCGAGGAGCCGCGGAAGGAACCGCTGAGGCGCGCGACGATCGCGGGGTACGAACCGAACAAGGCTCCGAGGTTCGGCGCGCGTTCCGGCATGGACCCGGCCCACCAGCCGGAGCCCTGAGGGCCGGAGCTAATATGCCCGCGCGCATGCCCCGCCGCCTCCTGATGCTGCTCTGCCTCGCCGCCCTCGCCGGCGGGCTGACCGCCTGCGGGAACAAGGACGAGGAGCAGGGAGTCGACGAGCCTGCCCGCGAGGGGCTCGCGATCGAGATGGGTGGGGTGGATTACAACGTCTTCATCACACGTCAGCTGAACACGAAGATCACACCGGACAAGGCCTACTTCGACGGGCCCGAGGCCGCAAAGGGCGAGACGCTCTACGGCGTGTTCATTCAGGTGTGCAACCGCTCTGGCGATACGCACCCGACTGCGGCCGACTTCAAGATCAAGGACGCCCAGGGCAACGAGTTCGAGCCCGAGGAACTCCCCGAGGACAACGCGTTCGCGTACCACGCGGGAGACCTGGAGCCGAACGAGTGCATCCCCGAGCCTGGCAGCGTGGCCCAGCTCGGCCCCACGTCGGGCTCGATGCTCCTGTTCAGGCTGCCGCTCCAGAACACGGAGTACCGGCCGCTCGAGCTCGAGGTCCAGGGTGAGGGCGACGAGCACCTCACCTTCGAGCTGGACATCTAGCTAGGGCAAGCGCGGCGTCGAGCACGATCCTGGCGGCCGGCGCGGCCGTGGCGCCGCCGGCACCTGCCCGGACGAGCATCACTGCGACCACGATCTGAGGTCGCTTCGCCGGCGCGTACGAGGTGAACCAGGCGTCGGTGTTGGTGGGATCGGGCGGGAGCGTCTCGCCCGTCTCTGGGTCGCGCGTGTCCTCGAGCTCGGCGGTGCCCGTCTTGCCCGCAACGCGTATCCCGGGGAGCGCCGCCGCGGTGCCGGTGCCATAGGACACGACGTCCACCATCAGCGAGCCGATCGTGCGCGCTATGCGCCGCGGCACCACGCGCTGCCCCGCCCTGCGCTCGGCCGCCCTCAGCGTCGGCTCGTGGCGCACGCCTCGCATGGCAATCGTCTGCGCCACCGAGGCCATCTGAAGCGGAGTGGCGAGCGTCTCGAACTGGCCGATCGCGGTGGAGGCGACCTCGAGCGGCGTGTCGATCTGCGCAGCGGGTGGGAGCGTGCTCGGAACCTCGCCTGGAATGGTGGCCGGCGCATTCCAACCGAAGCGCTCGGCCGCCTCCACCAGCGCCGGGGCGCCGACCTTCAGACCGAGCGGGGCGAACACCGAGTTGCACGAGTGAGCGAAGGAGTTGCGGAAGCTGCCGCCGCAGAACTCGCCGTTCGCGTTCTCGAGCTCGACACCGTCGATGATCGCGTGGGACTCGATTGGGAACTCCGTGGAGGGCTTGACCAGGCCGCGTTCGAGCGCCGCCGCGGTGGTCACGAGCTTGAAGGTGGACCCGGGGGGTTGCGGGGCCGAGAAGGCGATGCCCGCAAGAGCGCGGATCTCGCCGTTTCGCGGGTCGAGCGCGGCGACCCCGCCGAGCCTCCCCGCGAGCGCCACGACGGCGGCCTCCTGGAGCCCGGTGTGGATGGTCGTGCGGATCGGCTTCGCGGGGCGCGGCTGTGCGCGCGCAAGGACGCGGCCGCCCGCCACGAGCTCGCCGCCCGGGCGCCCGCGCAGCCGCTCCTCGAAGGCCTCCTCGAGACCACTTTGGCCCACGGGCCAATCGGCCGGGAACCCGCGCGCGTACAGCGCTCTCCGCTCCTCGGCGGTTTCCTGCGGCTCCATGCGCCCGGCGATCGAATCGGCAATTCCCACCAGCGGCGAGGTGCGCGCGTCGGCCGGGCCCGCTGCCAGGACCTTGCCGTCGTTCGAGCGCAGGGTGGCGCGCACGGCCGGCGCGCTCAGCCGAGTCAGGCGCTCACCGGCGCGCAGCTCGGGGAACACGAGCTGGGGGGACCAGTCCACGCGATCGCCCGACACCGGGACGCGCAGGTCACCCCGGAGGCTGCCGAAGACGCGCGTCTCGAGGACCACTGGCACGGTCACCTCGCTCCCGTCCACCCCCTCTGGATCGCCTGCCTCGAGCTTGGTCATCGTGGCGGTGGCGGCCGCGCGGCGGTAAGCGCGCCGGAAGCGCTTGATCGGAAAGCGCGCGCTCGACTCCTCGCTCAGCAGGTCATGCATCGCGCGGACGTCGCCGCGCTCCCAGGCCTCGGCGAAGTCGCCGGCGACGCGCTCGGCGGGCGACCGCGTGCTCGACCCGACGATCCCACCGGCCACGAGCGACACGGCCGCGAGTCCGGCTAGCGCAGGGAAAGCGCGATGGGTGAGGCGCCGTCGGCGCTCGGAGGGGATGCTCTTCACGGGAGGGGGAGCCGTGTCGGGGGAACCGCGCCCGATGGTACCCCGCGGTCAATAGCCTGAATCCGCCTTGACGACCCTCGACTGGATCATCGTCGCGTTCACCATCCTCATGGCGGTGTGGGGCTACGGGCAGGGGCTGATCGCCGGAGGCCTTTCGCTCGTCGGGTTCGCGGCCGGTGCGTTCATCGGCTCGCGGCTCGGGCCGCTGATCCTGGAGGACGGGTCGCACTCGCCGTACGCGCCGCTGTCCGCGCTGCTGGGCGCAGTGCTGATCGGCGGGGTGTTCGCCTCCGGATTCGAGCTGGTCGGCTTCCACCTGCGGCGCCGGCTCCCCGAGCGCGTCGGGCTGCTCGACGGCGTGGGGGGCGGGCTGCTCGTGGCCTGCCTCGGGCTGTTCCTCGTGTGGATCGGTGGAGCGGTGGCGTTGCAGACTCCCGGCGCGCGCGACCTGCGCGAGCCGATCCAACGCTCGGCGATCCTCAAGGAGTTGAACGCAGTGCTGCCGCCGTCGGGGCCGATCCTTCAGGCGCTGGCGCGCTTCGACCCGTTCCCGTCGATCACCGGGCCGTCGGCGAACGTGCCCGCGCCGGACCCGAAGATCGCACGCGACCCCGACGTCGCGGCGGCGCGCCGGAGTGTGGTGCGCGTGCTAGGCACCGCCTGCGGCCTTGGCGTCCAGGGAAGCGGGTGGGTGGCCCGCAGGGGAATCGTCGTGACGAACGCTCATGTGGTGGCGGGGCAGGACGACACGACGGTGCAGGTGGGGGGAGAGGGCTCGGGGCTCGATGCCGAGGCGATCTGGTTCGACCCACGCAACGACCTCTCGATCCTGCGCGTGCCCGGGGCCTCCGGGCTGCCGGCGCTACCGATGAACGTGAACGCCAAGTCCGGCACGGCTGCCGCCGTGCTCGGCTTCCCTGAGAACGGCCCGTACACCGTGGCGCCGGCCCGGCTCGGCGGGACATCCACGGTCGTCACGCAGGACGCTTACGGGCGCGGGCCGGTGGAGCGATCGATCACGTCGCTGCGCGGCCTGGTCCGGCCGGGCAACTCCGGCGGACCGGCGGTCGACCGGTCGGGGCGCGTGCTCGCCACGATCTTCGCCGCGGCCACGAGCCGCCAGCGCACCGGTTACGGCGTTCCGGACTCGATCGTTCGTGATGCCTTGCGGCGGGCTCGCGGGACCGTGGACACGGGGCCCTGCGCGCGTTGATCGCTACAACTTCCGGCGTGCGAGGTGCCCTTGTGATCGTTGCTTGCTGCGCCGCCGCCGCGCTCGTCGCGCCGGCCGGTGCCCAGGAGCCACCCCCGCCGGTGGGTGAGAATCCCTGCATCGGCCCCGAGGCTCGGCAGCTGCGCTGTCCGGACCTCGTCATGCGCCGCCCGTACGGCCTCTACACCGACCGCCTCACCAAGGCGGGGCACACCGTCCTGCGGGCCGGAAACGTGATCGACAGCGTGGGGGCGGGCCCGGCGGAGCTCTACGGCACCCGCATCGGGCCGCGCTTCATGCGCGGGCGCCAGCGCATCTACACGCGCGACGGCGGCCGGATAGGTGTGGCCACGGGCGCGCGGCTCCAGTACAAGTTCGCCCACCAGAGCCGCTACTGGTGGAAGTTCTACAACGCCGCTCGCTTCGAGCTGTGGCGTGTGGACGGCGAGGGCAAGCGAACGCGAAAGGTCCGGACCGGGCCCAAGGTGGCGTACTGCCTGCGCGACCTCACGCACACGCGACCGAAGGTGCGGCGCTCACCGCGGTCCGCGCACTACCCGGCGTGCAGCACCAACTCGCGTGCCCAGCACGTGACCCTCGGCACCTCGCCGGGCTGGGCCGACATCTATCCGCCGGCCTACCCCGAGCAGTGGATCGACGTGACGGGGCTGCACGGCTGCTTCGCATACGTGCACATCGCGGATCCCGAGAACGGCATCTTCGAGTCGGACGAGGACAACAACGAGGCCCAGGCGATCGTCCGCCTCCCCTACCGGCCGGGTCGCCCACGGCAGGGCTGCCGCGGGCATGACCGCGGGCGGACCTTCAACCCGAATCTGCCCTATTAGTCGGGCCCGCCTGGCGGCTGGCAGACCCGGACGACGCAGGGCGGCGGCCTCGGTGGCGGCTCGGGCTGCGGTTGCGGCTCAGGCACTGGCTGAGGCTCGGGAACCGGGGTCTCCTCGGTCACGGTCGGGGGCACGACCTCGACCCGCTCGCGGCCAGCTCCCTTCTCCGAGCCGCGGTCGACCCTGATGGTCCGCGACCGCTCCTGCGGTGCCGGTGCGCCTGAGCCATCCGAGCCGCCGCTGGAGAGCGTGATCAGCTCACCGCTCTCGTCCACGACCAGCGCCGGCGCGGCGCTCTTCTTTGCTCTGCGGGCCTTCTTGTCCGGCTGCTTCTGCTTGCGGACGACCTCCTTCTCCGTCGCCGCCGACGTGTCCTCGGCCGCCGGGACGGCGTCGGTCACCGGGGCGGTGTCATGGGTCTTCGCGGCCAGGGCCACGAACAGCAGCACCACCGTGAGCACGCCGATCAGTACGGCATCGCGGGCCACGTGCCGGCGAGTTGACGGCCCCCCGTCACGCTGCACGTCGCTCCAATCGGCGCCCACGGTCTCCGCGGCCTGAGCCATCGTCTCGCGGAACAGCAGCGGCGCGGCCGCCACCGGCGCCCAGGAGCGGTATGACAGGCCGGCTTCCTCCATGGCTTCGCGGCTGAGGCGGCAGGTGTCGCAGTCCGCGAGGTGGAGATCGAGCCAGTCCGCGTCCACCCCCTCCTCGAGGTCCTGCCGAGCCGCGAGCAGGGCGAGTGCGCGTTCGCAGTCCAGGGACGCCGCCGCAACCGTGGCGAGGGCGGTGCCGCGGAGCGCGTCGCGGAGGTTGATGCGGGCGCGCGAGATCAGCTGAGCCACGGAGTTGCGGTTCATGTCCATGATCTCGGCGATCTCGTCGTACGAGAGCTCCTCGAGCTCGCGCAGCGCCAGCACCTCGCGCTGGCGCTCCGGCAGCTCGGCGTTGGCCCGGCGAATCTCCTCCTGGCTCGCCTCCAGCAGGAGGTTGCGCTCCGGATCGTCCTCCGGATCCCCCGGCTCGCCGTTCGTCGGTTCCGGAGGCTCCTCTGTCGGCTCGGCGCGCCGGCGCCGCTCGATCAGGTCGTAACAGGCGTGCCGCGCCGAGGTGAAGAGGTAGGAGCCGAACGCGAGCTCGCGGCCCTCGAGCTTCGGCAGGCGCCGCAGCACGTTGACGAATGCGTCCTGGGTGGCGTCGGCGGCCTCGTCCTCGGAGCCGAGAATTCGCAGACAGAGGTTGTACGCGCGCTTCTCATAGCGCCCGTACAGCTCCGCAAAGGCATTCCCATCACCTGCAATAGCGCGCTGAGCCAGGCGCGCCTCGTCCGCACTGGCGTCCTTGTCGGCGGCCATGGTGTCCACCGTACCGCGCCATTGCGATATGGGGAATGGCATTGCGAAATCGAGCATCGGGCTGCCCATGTACGTCCAACCGATCTGGGGTGCGGTACTTACGGCGGCTATCGTGATCTGTGATGGCAAAGACCCTTGTAGTCGCTGAGAAGCCCTCGGTCGCCCGCGATTTGGCGTCCACGCTGCCTGGATCCTTCAAGCAGTCCAAGGACAAGACGTACCTGGAGACGCAGGACGGATCCTCCAACGGGGGCGGGTACATCGTGACCTGGGCGGTCGGGCATCTGGTGGGCCTAGCGCCCCCGGACGAGTACGACCCGAAGCTGAAGAAATGGCGCTTCGCGGACCTGCCGATCCTGCCGGACGTGTTCAAGCTCACGCCGAACGACGAGCGCTCGGCCAAGCAGCTGCGGGCGATCCACCGGCTGATGGCGGACGACGATGTGGAAACCATCGTGAACGCCTGCGATGCCGGCCGCGAGGGCGAGCTGATCTTCGCGTACCTCTACGACCTCGCCCCCGTGCACAAGCCGGTGCAGCGCCTGTGGCTCTCCTCGATGACGAAGAGCGCCATCTCCGAGGCCTTCGAGCATCTGCGTCCGGGGGAGGAGATGAAGTCGCTCGAGGAGGCCGCCCGCTCGCGCTCCGAGGCCGACTGGCTCGTGGGCATGAACGCCACGCGCGCCGCCTCGGTCCGCCTGCGCGCCGCGTTCGACGGCGCTGTCTCGCTGGGCCGCGTGCAGACGCCCACGCTCGCCCTCGTCGCCCGGCGCGAGGAGGAGATCCGCAACTTCGTGCCCGAGCCGTACTGGCTCGTGGAGGGCCGCTTCGAGGCCTCGGGCGAGCGCCGCTACACCGGCCGCTACCTCGGCGGCAAGCGACTGCCGAGCGAGGACGAGGCGAAGGCGATCGTCGAGGCGGTCACGGGCCAGGCGGGCGAGATCACGAAGCTCGAGAAGAAGGAGGAGCGCGAGCAGCCGCAGCTCCTCTACGACCTAACGAGCCTCCAGCGCCATGCGAACAGCCTGTACGGGTTCTCCGCGCGCCGCACGCTCGGGGCCGCGCAGCGCCTGTACGAGGAGCACAAGGCGCTCACCTACCCGCGTACGAACTCGCGCTTTTTGACCGGCGACATGATCCCGGAGATCAAGCCGACGGCCGAAAACGTCGCGGGCAACACGCAGTACGAGCCCGCAGCCCGTTTCGTCCTCAACCTCGAGTCCCTGCCTCTGGGTCGCGTTGTCAATGACGCGAAGGTGCAGGACCACCACGCGATCATTCCGACGAATTCGCAGCACGATCTCGCAAAAATGGGCTCCGATGAGGTCAAGATCTACGACCTCGTCACCAAGCGTTTCCTCGCTGTATTCCATCCGGAAGCAGTTTTCGAGCGCACGCGTGTGGAGACCACTGTGCGCGAGAACGTGTTCCGCACGAGTGGCCGGCTCTTGATCGAGGCCGGTTGGCGGAGCGTTTACGGCGAGCTTTCAGAGCAGGACCGGCCGGACGATGACTCCGGCGGCGATCAGTTGCTCCCGCGTTTGGAGCAGGGTGAGGACGTTCAGACGCGCGAGGTCGAGTTCATGCGCAAGGAGACGCAGCCGCCGCGGCGCTTCTCCGACGCGTCGCTCCTCGGAGCCATGGAGACGGCCGGCAAGGAGATCGACGACGCCGAGCTGCGCGAGGCGATGAAGGACTCGGGCATCGGCACGCCGGCCACGCGTGCGTCGATCATCGAGCGACTCGTGGACGTGGGCTACATCGAGCGCGACGGCCGCGCCCTCGTGGCCACGGAGAAGGGGATCCAGGTGATCCGCCTGCTCGGCGACCACAAGCTCACCTCGCCTGAGCTCACCGGAAGCTGGGAGCGGCGCCTGCGCCTGATCGAGGCGGCCGAGGACACGCGCCCGGCGTTCATGGAGGACATCAAGAAGTTCACCACCGAGACGGTCCAGGAGCTCGACAAGCTGAAGGGCGTTCAGATCGAGCGCGCGAAGCTGGGGCCGTGCCCGATCTGCGGCCGCGAGATCACCGAGAACCGCAAGGGCTATTCGTGCTGGTCGCGCGAGGATCCCGGCTGTGGCTTCGTGATCTGGAAGAAGAAGGCCGGCAAGTCGCTGCCGGTGTCGGTCGCAAAGGAGCTGATCGAGTCCCTGCGGGCGTCTCGTGAGGCTGGCGAGGATCCAGGCGTAGGACGCACCGAGAAGGCTGTCACGGGTTTCCGGTCGCGTGCTGGGCGCACCTTCCGCGCCAAGCTCCGGTTGGAGCAGACCGACGAGGCCAAGTGGCGCGTCGAGTTCGACGAGGAGTGGGCCAAGGAACCGCCGAAGGGCGAGTCCGAGGAGGAGCGCGCGGAGCGCGAGGCTGGTGGGGCGGCGAAGCCGGCGGAGGACGCCGTGGCGTCCGAGCCGGCCGAGGCCGCTGAGGCGGCCGAGTCCGAGACCGCGGCCCCGGCCGCTTAACGGCAGCATTGAGGGCGGTCCGCCACGCACACCCCTCTTGACGGGATGGGTTACTCGCGGTAACCTACCGTCGGTAAGTGGAGGCTGCCGCTCGGATAGAGGATTTTCGGCACGGTCGTGTGCCCAGGCCCGTGCGCGAACGGCAGCTCGTCGAGCTCGGCGAGCAGCTGTTTGCGGAGCGCGGGTTTGCGAAGGCTTCGATGGATGAGCTGGCCCGGCGGGCTGGCGTCACGAAGCCGGTCATCTATGAGCTGTTCGGTTCCAAGGATGGCCTCTTCAGAGCCTGTCTTGAGGGCCTCGCGCTGCGGCTGGCGGAGCAGATCGCCGACGCCGCCCGGGCCGAAACTGAGCCCGAGGCGCGGCTTCGGGCCGGCGGCCTTGCCTTCCTGCGCTTCGCCTCTGAGAACCGCGTGGCGTATGAGCTGCTCTACGAAGGCCGTTTCTCGGACGCCGCTGTGAGCGTCCGCCGGCGCCAGGCCGCCCTGATCCTCGAGCTGATGAGGGAGATCGCGCCCGCAGGTGTGGACCCGCGCGAGCTGGAGGTGGCGGCGCACGCCGTCAACTCGGCCTATGAGGGTGTTGCCCACTGGATGTGGGACCACCCGGACGTTCCCGTCGAGCGGCTGGCGGACTGGACCGTCGAGCTGCTTTTGCCAGGACTACGGAGGTTCACGTGACACACCATCGGATAGCGATCGTCGGCACCGGCTTCTCGGGGCTCGGCATGGCCATCAGGCTGAAGCAGGAGGGCGAGCACGACTTCGTGCTGCTCGAGCGCGCCGGCGACATCGGCGGCACGTGGCGCGACAACACCTATCCGGGCTGTCGCTGCGACGTGCCCTCGCACCTCTACTCGTTCTCGTTCGCCCCGAACCCGAACTGGTCGAGCACGTTCTCACCGCAGCAGGAGATCCTCGACTACCTGAAGGACACCGCGAACCGGTACGGCGTCCTGCCGCACGTGAGCTTCGAAACGGAGTTGGAGTCGGCCGCCTGGGATGAGGACGAGCAGCTGTGGCGGATCGAGACCTCGAAAGAGGCAATGACGGCAGACGTGCTCATCGCTGCCCAGGGTCCGCTCAGTGACCCCTCGTTGCCGAACGTCCCGGGCATCGACAGCTTCGAGGGCAAGTCGTTCCACTCCGCTGAGTGGGACCACGACCACGACCTCACCGGCGAGCGCGTGGCCGTGATCGGCACCGGCGCATCCGCGATCCAGTTCGTGCCCGAGATCCAGCCGCGCGTGGGCAAGCTGCACGTCTTCCAGCGCACGGCTCCCTGGGTCATCCCGCATCGCAACCGGCCGATGACGCGCGTGGAGCGGGCGCTCTACAGGCTCTTCCCGCCGGCCCAGCTCGCGATGCGGGCGGGCATCTACTGGGCGCGCGAGTCATTCGTGCTCCAGTTCCGGCGCCGGGCGATCGGCAGGCTGCTCGAGCGCATCCCCCTCAGCCACCTGAGGTCTCAGGTGAAGGACCCCGAGCTGCGCGAGAAGCTGACGCCGCGCTACAGCATCGGCTGCAAGCGGATCCTGCCCACGAACGAGTGGTATCCCGCGCTCGTGAAGCCGAACGTCGAGGTGATCACGGACGCGATCACCGAAGTCAGGCCGCACTCAGTGGTGGCGGCCGACGGCAGCGAGCGCGAGGTCGACACGATCATCTACGGCACCGGTTTCCACGTGACCGACATCCCGGTGGCCGACCGCATCAGCGGACGCGACGGCCGCACGCTCGCGGAGGTGTGGGAGGGCAGCATGCAGGCGTACAAGGGCACCACGGTCAGTGGCTATCCCAACCTGTTCTTCCTCGTGGGCCCCAACACGGGACTGGGGCATACCTCGATCGTTTTCATGATCGAGTCGCAGATCAACTACGTGCTCGACGCGCTCCGGACGCTGCGGACCCGCGGGGCGAGCACGGTCGAGGTGCGACCCGAGGCGCAGGCCGCCTACAACGCGGAGCTCGATCGGATGACCGAGGGCACGGTGTGGGTCACGGGCCACTGCACGAGCTACTACATCGACCGCAACGGCCACAACTCGGCGCTGTGGCCCACGTACACGTGGCCGTTCCGCCAGCGCACGCGCGACTTCGACGTGGCGGCGTACACGCTCGGTGTGCGGGAGCGCGAAGCGCTGCCGGCCGCGGCCTAGCGGCAAGCTCAACACGTTCCGACCAGAGTGGGACGCTACGTGTTGAGCCTCGGCTGGGGCCGCCTTCAATGCTGTAGTTGGTCGACCGCCCGCAGCACGTTCTCGATCCGCGGCGGCCCCGACTCCTCGAGCGTCAGCACCGTGCCGGGCCAGTACGGGCTGTCGCCCTCGCCGGTCAAGAACGCGCTCTCGTAGAGCCAGCTGCCGGTGTTCCAGAGGTGGGTGCCGGAGAGCGTGGTCCACTCCGCCTGCTCGTCGCCGGGCAGTGGGCCAGGGCGGTGGGTGTGGCCGAAGACGACATGCTCGGCGCGCGGCGCGAGCACCTCCGCCACGCGCGCCATCGCCAGCAGGCCGGCGCGGCGCAGCTCCTCGCCGGTGAGCGTGGCGCGGAACGGCCCGAGCCCGAGGCCGTTCAGGGCGGCCACCGCGCCGGGGATCGTCACGCGGCCGAGCAGGAAGCGCCCGATGGAGGGCCGCCCGTTGCTGCTCGCCCGCCGCCAGACGTCGCGCGAGACGCTGCCGCCGCGCGACAGCGACGCCGGCGAGGCGCCCTGCGCCAGCCCCGCGTAGAAGGCATAGAGCGGGCCCATGATCGCCTCGTAGTCCGAGGCCGAGCGCGATGCCTTGCCGCGCCCCGTCACGCGCGCCATCGCCGATGCCGCGATCGACTCCAGCCGCGGGATCGTGAGATGAAGGTCGAGGTAGTGCCCGTGGGTGGCGTACACGTCGTCGCGCAGGTGAAGGCCCGGGTAGGCGATGCTGAGCTCCACGTCCGGCATCCAGCCTGCGATCCGGCCTGCGGCGCCGTCGTCCGGGCCCACCGGCCACTCGGCCTCGGTCGCGAGTGCCTGGGCATCCAGCCGCAGGCCCGCCAGCCACGGCTCGGCGAAGGCGTGGTCGTGGTTTCCCGGCACGAGCACAACCGGGCGGCCCGCGAGCGCTCGCCCGATCTCCTCGAACACCGGGCGTGCCACCTCGAGCGACTCGGCGAGCGGGCGCTCGCGCAGCTCGATCACGTCGCCGAGCAACACCAGGCGGTCGGCGCCCCTGACCGCCTCGATCAGTGCGTCGAGCTCCTTGCCCTCGCGCGCCACGTCGTCGCCGCCCAGGGCGCCGAGGTGCAGGTCGGAGACAACCGCAGTCCGCATCCGAGGCATGGTGTCAGGCCGCTAGATTCAGAGGTTCCCGCGTGTCGTTGTTCTGCCGCCACAACCGCTTCGTCGCCGAGTGCCCGATCTGCTCCAAGGGCACGGTGCTCGATCCCAACCGCAAGGCCGAGCGGCGCCCGCGGCCGAACGCGCGTCCCGGCAGCCGCTCCAGCCCCAAGGGCCGGGTCCAGGCCGCGGGAGCCACGCGCGTGTCGCGCGGGCCATTCGCCTCGGCCGGCCCGTACGAGGGCGGTCGCGAGGTGCGCCTCGAGAAGGTGCCCGGCGGGCTGAGACTGGCCGCGTGGCACGCCGGGCAGCTCGTGAAGGACGCGCCGGTGCTGGCGCTCTCCGACCTTCCCGCGCTGCTGAGCTCGGCGGTGGAGCAGGGCCTGCTCTCCGAACCCGACGCCGACTGGCGGGGCGAGCCCGCGGTGGGCTGCCACGGCGCCAGCACCGGGCGCTCCGGCGAGCTGCGCGACGAGCTGAGGGTCGAGCGCCTGGACGACGATCAGGTCCGCATCGCGCGCTGGATCATGCGTCCCAACCGGGGCTGGGAGTTGCAGGAGACGCCGGTGCTGCTGCCGGCGGAGCGCTTCGTGGGCGCGCTCGAAGCCGCCGCCGCGAGCGGGGTCCTGGCAGGAGATCCGGTGGACTAGCGACTATCTCCGTGTGCCGCTCAAACTCGTAACCGGCCCCGCGAACGCCGCCAAGGCGGGAGAGGTGCTGGGCGGACTCCGTGCCCGGCTGGCCGACGACCCGATCCTCGTGGTGCCGACCCTCGGCGACGTCGAGCACGCCCAGCGCGAGCTGGCCGAACGCGGCGCCGTGTTCGGCGCACGCGTGCTGCGCTTCACGTGGCTCTTCGAGGAGATCGCCACGCGAGCCGGCTACGGCCAGGCGATGGCGTCGGACTTCCAGCGCGAGCTGCTCGTGGAGGAGGCGGTCCGGGGGACGAAGCTGAGCGTGCTCGCGGAGTCAGCGTCCCAGCCCGGGTTCGCCCGAGCCGCGGCCCGTTTCGTGGCCGAGCTCGGGCGCATCCGCCCGCCGGTGGAGCCCGCGAGATTCACCAGTGCGCTTCGGAGGTGGGCGGGGGAGGGGCCGCGGCGCGCGTACGCGGACGAGGTGGCCGGCATATACCGCGGCTATCGCGCCGGGCTCGACAGGGTCGGACTCGTGGACGAGGAGCTGTTCGCCTGGCGCGCGCTCGACGCCCTCCGCGCCGAGCGCGAGGCCTGGGGGCACACGCCGGTGTTCGTGTACGGCTTCGACGATTTCAACGGACTCCAGCTCGACGCGCTCGACACGCTCGCAAACTGGTCCGGCGCCGACGTGACCGTCTCGCTCCCCTTCGAGTCGGGCCGCCGGGCGTTCAAGGCGGTGGCCACCCTGCACGAGGAGCTGCTCGCGCTCGGCGCCGCCGAGCTGGAGCTGGCGCCCGTCGACGATCACTATGCCCCGGAGTCGCGCGCCACCCTGCACCACATCGAGCGGCTGCTGTTCGAGGACGACCCGCCGTCGACCGCCGAGCCGGGAAGCGCGATCTCGTTCCACTCCGCGGGCGGGGAGCGGGCCGAGGTCGAGCTGGCCGCCGCGCGGATCCTCCAGCTCCTGCGCAGCGGTGTCGAGCCCGGGAACGTGGCCGTGGTGTTCAGGGATCCCGGGCGCTACTCGTCGCTGCTCGAGCAGGTCTTTGGCGCCTACGGGATCCCGTACTCGATCGACCGCAAGCTGCCCTTCGGGCACACCGGCCTCGGACGTGGCCTGCTGGCACTGATCCGCAGCTCGATGCCGGACGGCGCGGCCGACGACCTGCTGGCCTACCTCCGGACTCCCGGGCTCCTGCGGGTGCCGGGGCTGGCGGACCGCCTCGAGGCCGACGTTCGCAAAGAGGGCGCGTACCGGGCCGAGCAGGCGCGGGCGCTCTGGGAGCGCGACCAAAACTGGAAGCTCGAGGAGCTCGATCGGCTCACGGGGGCCCGCGACACGGGGGCGTTCGTGACCGAGCTCGAAAGGCGGCTTGCGTGGCTGTTCGCCGCGCCATACGAGCGCCGCGCCAGCGTTCTGAGCGGGCCGGAGCTGGACGAGGCGCGCGCGCTGAGCGCCGCGCAGAAGGCGCTCGGCGAGCTGCGCGCGGTGCTGGGCCGCCAACCCGCGGACGCCGCCCGCGTGCTGCGGGTGCTCGAGCAGCTCGAGGTTCACGCGGGCGAGCGGCCGCAGCCCGACCGCGTCCAGGTGGCCACTCCGGAGGCGATCCGCGCACGTCGTTTTGAGGTCGTCTTCGCGTGCGGCCTCCAGGAGGGCGAGTTCCCTCGGGGCGCCACGCCGGAGCCCTTCCTGTCCGACGAGGACCGTCGCGCGATCGCCACCGCGAGTGGCCTCGTGCTGCCGGTGCGCGAGGACCGCCTCGACCGCGAGCGCTACCTCTTCTATGTCTGCGCATCGCGTGCCGAGCGGCTGCTGGTGGTGAGCTCGCGCTCGAGCGACGAGGAGGGCAACCCGCAGGCGGAGTCGTACTTCGTCGACGACGTGCGCGAGCTCTTGAGCGAGGGAGCCGAGGAGCGCACCCGCTCTCTCTCCGACGTGACCTGGACCGCCGACGATGCGCCCACGGCGGCCGAGCTCGATCGCGCACACGCCGCCGCGGGGCCGCGACGGCCCGAGCCCGCGCCCGGCCCGCTGACGACGGAGCCGCTCCTCGACCACCTCGCCTCCCGCGAGGCCGTTTCCGCGGGAGCGCTCGAGCACTTCGCCGACTGCCCGGTGAAGTGGCTCGTCGAGAATCTGCTGAGGCCGGACGAGCTCGCGCCCGACCCGGAGGCAATGGTGCGCGGCTCCTACGCGCACGACGTGCTCCAGCACACCTATCGCCGGCTGCGCGAGGAGACTGGCGAGCGGCGCGTGACGCATGCGAATCTCGCCGACGCCGAGCGCATCCTCCTCGAGGAGCTGCGCGAGCGCCGCTCGGAGTTCAGGCTGTCGCCGAAGCAAACGCGCGTCCGCGCCGCAGCCCGCCGGCTGGAGTTCGACCTGCTGCGCTTCCTGCGCTCGGAGGCGGACTCGGACAGCCGCTTCGAACCGGCCGAGCTGGAGCTCGCCTTCGGCCTCGACGAGGGCAGCGAGCCCGTCGAGGTCGCGGGCGGCCTGCGCCTGCGTGGGCGGATCGACCGTGTGGACGTGAAGGACGGCATGGCGCTCGTGATCGACTACAAGACCGGCCGCAGCGTCGACCGCTACAAGGTGGCGAGCTGGGAGCCGGAGAATCGCTTCCAGGCCGCGCTCTACATGCTCGTGGTGGAGCGGCTGCTCGGTCTGCAGCCAGTGGGCGGCGTGTACGTGGCCCTCGCAAGCGACGACCTTCGGCCGCGCGGCATGGTCGCGTCCGAGGTGGACGAACTGGGGAGCGGCTACTACGCCAACGACCGGCTCGACGCCGAGGAGTTCCGGGCGAAGCTCGACTGGGCGCTCGAGCGAATCCGCGCGACGGACGCGCGCATGCGCAGCGGCGAGATCTGCTCCCAGCCGGACAGCTGTGACTGGAACGGCGGCTGCAAGTACCCGTCGATATGCAGGAGCGACCGATGAGGGAGCTGACTCCGGAGCAGCGCCGCGCGGTGGAGCGCCGGGACGGCTCCCTGCTCGTGCGGGCCGGTGCGGGCACCGGCAAGACAACCGTGCTGGTGGAGCGCTTCGTGCTGGCCGTGTTGGAGGACGAGGTCGGCGTCGAGTCGATCCTCGCGATCACCTTCACCGAGAAGGCCGCCGCCGAGATGAGGACGCGCGTGCGGCGCCGCTTCCTCGACCTGGGACGCCGCGAGGAGGCGCGTGCGTCCGAGAGCGCGTGGATCTCGACCATCCACGGCTTCTGCTCGCGCGTGCTGCGCGGACACGCGCTCAGCGCCGGCATCGATCCCGACTTCCGCGTACTCGACGAGCTCGAGTCGGAGCGGCTCGCCGCCGACGCGTTCGACGGCGCGCTCGAGGAGTTCATGGGCGACGGCTCCGAGCCCGACCGCATCGAGATGGTGGCCGCCTACCGTCCGGATCCGCTGCGCGACATGGTGCGGACCGCCTACTCCCATCTGCGCAGCCGAGGGGAGCGCCACCCGCGTCTCGACGAGACGCTTCCGCCGCGCCCGGCGGGTGAGCACGAGCGGCTCGAGGATGCGGCCCGGACGGCTCTGGCCGAGCTCGCCCTGGCGGACACCTCCGCCACGGTGGCCAAGGCGATCGACTGCATCGAGGCTCGCGCACCCCTCAAGGGCGGCAACGCAAGGGTGCTCGCCACTGACGCGTGCCAGGAGTACAGGGAGGCGTGCGAGGCGCACCGGACCTTCGAGGTGGCCGAGCGCGAGCACCGTGATCACACGATGCTGCGCGCGCTGCTCGAGCTGTACGGGGACCGCTACGAGCGGCTCAAGCGCGAGCGCTCGGCACTCGACTTCGAGGACCTGGAGCTGATCACGCGCGACCTGCTCTCGGCCCACGAGGGACTTCGAGAGGCCTACTCCTCGCGCTTCGAGCACGTGCTCGTCGACGAGTTCCAGGACACCAATGAGCTCCAGAACGAGCTGCTCGAGCTGCTGGCCCGCGACAACCTCTTCCGGGTCGGCGACGAGAACCAGTCCATCTACCGCTTCAGGCACGCGGACGTGGGCGTGTTTCGCAGGCACTGGGAGAGCGCCGACGCCGAGGGGCGGGCCGAGAGCATCACGGTCAACTTCCGCTCGCGCGGGGAGGTGCTCGACGCGATCGATCTGGCGTTCGAGCGCATCTGGGGCGAGCGCTTCGAGCCGCTGCGCGAGGCGCCCGGGGCCCGCGAGATCGAGCCGCGCACGTCCCCGTGCGTGGACCTGCTGGTGGTCGACCGGGGCCGCAAATGCTGGGAGGAGCTCTTGGAGCGCGAGCCCGATGCGTTCGGCGAGCCTATGCACGGCGCGCCCGCCTGGAGAGCGGCCGAGGCGCGGCTGCTCGCGAAGCGCGTGGACGAGCTCACGCGGGAGGGGCCCTGGTCGTACCGCGACGTCGTGATGCTGTTCCGCGCCACCACGGCGATGGGTCTGTTCGAGCGCGCGCTCGAGGAGCGGGGGATTCCCGTGCACGTGGTCGGCGGTCGCGGCTACTGGGGCCAGCAGCAGGTCCTGGACCTGCGCCACTGGCTCGCCGCGCTCGCCAACCCGCTCGACGGGCTCGCCGTCTACTCCGTCCTCGCCTCGCCACTCGCTGGGCTATCCCTGGACGGAGTGGCGCTGATCGGGCTTCGCGCTCGGGGCGCCGGCCGCGACCCGTGGTGGGCGATCAGCGCGGCACTCGGGCGCGACGCGGGACGAACCCGATACGGAGCTGCTCGAGCAGCTTCCCGCCGGCGACCGCGGCCGCCTGGGGCCTTTGCGGACCGCTTCGAGGCGGAGCGCAGGATCGCCGGGCAGGTGTCGCTCGAGACGCTGATCGACCGTGCGGTCACGCTCACCGGGTACGACCGGCACCTGCTCGCGCTCCCGGGCGGCACGCGCCGGATGGCGAACGTCCGGAAGCTGATG
Source organism: uncultured Thermoleophilaceae bacterium (assembly GCA_963774755.1). GTDB lineage: Bacteria > Actinomycetota > Thermoleophilia > Solirubrobacterales > Thermoleophilaceae > JACVRW01. Next base: position 182,567 of record CAVZGG010000005.1, read on the forward strand.
CGCATGGCTCGGGAGTACGAGGCGGACGAGGGCCGCAACCTCCGCGGTTTCATCGATGCGCTCGCGGAGCGCGATGCCCTCCAGACCCGGGAGGGCGAGGCACCGCTCGAGACGGAGGACCTCAACGCCGTGCGGATGATGACCGTGCACCGTGCGAAGGGCCTGGAGTTCCCGGTTGTCTGCCTCGCAGACCTCGGAAAGGACGGCCGCGACGACGACGGCTCGCTGCGGATCTCCGAGGACGGCAGCGTCGGGCTGCGGCTCGCCGGCCTGGGCGGCGGCGCCGTCGACAGCGCGCGGCTCGAGCGCATCAAGGCCGAGGGTCGCGTCGCGGCGGAGGAGGAGGAGCGCCGCATCTTCTACGTGGCGGCCACGCGAGCGCAGGAGCATCTGGTTCTGAGCGGCGCCACCGATCTGGGAAAGCGCCAGGACCCCGCGGACCTCCAGGAGCCGATGCGCTGGATCTGGCGCGGCTTCTGCGCGGAGCTGCCGACCGAGGGGACCCAGGGCATCCACGTCGACGAACGTGAGGGCCGTGAGGTGGCGGTGCGCTGGACCATGTGCACGCCCGCGAACGTCGACGAGGTCCTCCCGGCCGCCGACCGCGCTCCGCGTGCGCCGGAGACCCAGGAGGCGCCCTCCTACGAGCAGCCCCTGCTCGAGCTCGGCATGTTGCCCGCGCCGCGAGCACTTCCGGTGAGCCGCCTGAGCTATTCCGGCCTCGAGGCGTACAGGCGCTGCGGGTACCGCTTCTACCTCCAGCGGGCGCTGCGTCTGGCGCCGGTCGCGACTCCGGCGGGCGCGCCGGCGGCGGAGCCGGGCATCAGCGCGCTCCTGCGCGGAACGGTTGTGCACGGCCTGCTCGAGCGGCTCGACTTCGCCCGGCCCGCCGTGCCGAGCGAGGAGGATGTGGCTGCCGCGATCGAACTGCACGGGATCGAAGCGCTCCCCGCGGACGTTGTCGACGTGCGCGACATGGTCGAGCGGCTGGCCGGTGCGGAGCTGGCGAGCCGGATTGCTGCGGCCGGCCGCGTGCGCACGGAGCTGCCCTTCGCGTTCACGCTCGATGTGGGCAACCGCAGCCTGCTCATCAACGGAGTCGTGGACGTCCTGGCCGACGAGCCCGGGCGCACGCTCGTCGTCGACTGGAAGAGCGATGCCCTCGGCGAGGTCGAACCGGAGGAACTCACCCGGGACCACTACGCGACCCAGCGGATCATCTACGCGCTCGCCGCGCTGCGGGCCGGGGCGGAGCGCGTGGAGGTAGTGCACTGCTACCTGGAGCGACCCGACGAGCCGGCCGTGGCGCATTACGAGGCAGCGGACATGGAGGCGCTCGAGCGCGAGCTCCTCAGCCTGGCGCACGGCGTGGTCGAGGGCCGCTTCGAGCCCTCGTCCGAACCGCATTTCGCGCTATGTGCGGACTGTCCGGGCCGGGCTGCGCTCTGCGTGCACGAATCGGACCTCACATTGCGTCTTTCCGTCGGGACCCCGTCCTAATGTGGCGGCCATGCCACTGTGTTTCATCGAGCCGCAGGAAGCGATCCGAGTCGTAGCGGAGAGCGTTGGGCGTGAGGCCCGCCGCCAGCTGCTTGGCGAGGTCGTGCGCGCGTGGGTCGACGAGATCCCGGAGGACGAGCTTCAGGTGCACTACGCCAAGGCGGTGGAGGAGCTCGACGACGACGACCTGTCGATGCTCGCCGCATGGCACGCCTCGCTCGAGGTCGGCCAGCCAATCGCGAACAAGGAGTTCCTGCTCGGCGCGTTCTCCCACCTCGGCGACCACCGGCGCGAGGCGCTCCGGATCGCCGCGGGCTTCAAGGGAGAGGACGCGTTCGAGGCGGGCGTGAGCGAGGACGAGGCGCTCACGACGGTGCTTCCCTGGCTCTCCCACGAGCGTTTGATGGAGCTCGCGGCCGAAGCAGTTGAGCTGTATTGCTGGGACCGGTTGGGCTCGGACAACTAACCGCGCTCCTCACCGTCTTCGCGCTGGCCGGCTGCGCTGCACCGGCCACGGACCCGCAGGAGCCGGGGCGGCGGACGATCGAGCGGGTCACCAAGCACACCGATGGGGACACCCTGTGGCTGTCCCGCATCGGCAAGGTCCGCCTGATCGGGATGGATACGCCCGAGGTCTATGGCGGGGTCGAGTGCTTCGGGCGCGAGGCGTCGGCGTTCGTGGAGCGCACCGTGCCGCTGGGCACCGAGGTGCGCTACCGGCTCGGGGTCGAGGAGCGCGACCGCTACGGCCGCGCGCTCGCCTACGTGTGGCTGCGGGACGGCCGCTTCCTGAACAGGCTGCTCGTGGCGCGCGGCTACGCGACGCCGCTCACGGTCCCTCCCAATGTGGAATACGAGGACCTCTTCGTGCGGGTTGCCCGCCGTGCGCGCGAGGCCGGCCGGGGGCTCTGGGGCCGGCCGGGGTGCAGCGGCTAGGCTCGCCCGCGTGCTGCGGCATGTGACCAGCCCGGAGGGCGTGCGCATCGCCTGCCAGGTGAGCGGCGAGGGGCCGCCGGTGGTGCTCGTGCACGGCGCAGGGTCGGCGCGCTGGAGCTTCGACCTCGTCCGCCCGCAGCTCGAGAGCCGCTTCACCGTGATCGCGATCGACCGGCGCGGGCGCGGAGACTCCTCAGACGCCCAGGGCTATGACGTCGAGCGCGAGTTTGAGGATGTGGCGGCGGTAGTCCGCGACGCCGGGCAGGGCGCGCTGCTGGTCGGCCACTCATACGGGGCGCTGATCGCGGCCGGCGCGGCGCAGCGCCTCGACGGCCTGCCGCGGCTCGTGCTCTACGAGCCGCCGATGGGCGCCGTGCTCGCCGACGCCGAGCTGATCGACCGCTGGGAGCGGCTGATCCAGGAGGGAGGGGACGACGCCGTGCTGCGCGAGTTCTTCCGCGAGGTGGCCGGCTACAGCGACGATCAGATCGACGAGCTCGCGCTCTCGCCGGTGTGGGAGCGGCGCAAGCAGGTGCTCCCGACGCTTCCGCGAGAGCTGCGTGCCGAGCTCGCGTTCAGGCTCGACCGGGATGCGCTCGCAATGCTCGCCACGCCGACGCTCATGCTGCTCGGCAGCGAGAGCCCCGAGTGGGCGCGTCGCTCCACGGAGGCATACAGCGAGGCCCTCCCGCACGCCGAGCTCCGCATCCTCGAGGGGCACGGACACGGCGCCAACACCAGCGGCCCTGAGCTGCTGGCGGCAGAGGTGGCGCGCTTTCTTCCGCCCGGGGAGGTATAGATGCACCCATGCGCGCGACCACGATTCGATTCCCCAATGACCTCTGGGAGCAACTAGAGCAGGAGGCGCGCGCGCAGGGCATCAGCGTCGCCCAATACGTGCGCGATGCCGCGCTCTATCGGGTGGCGTACTCCGCGGGGGCGCGCGAGGACGCCGGCAAGGGCCGCGCACGCTTCCCCGACCGCTCGAGCTCCAAGTCCAAGTAACCTGCGCGGCTGTGACCGCGTCGCTGCCGCTCGAGGTCCAGCAGGTCTTCGACAGCTTCCTCACGACCGAGTTCACAACCGTGGACTCGCGGGGCCGGCCGATCTGCTGGCCGCTCACGCCCTACTACCAGCCCGGCGATCCCTGTATCGACGTGACGACCGCCCTCGGCTACCCGAAGAAGGCGGAGGACGCGCGCGCCAACCCGAAGGTCTCGCTGCTGTTCTCGGATTCCACCGGGAGCGGGATGGACGACGCACCGCAGGTGCTTGTGCAGGGCACGGCCGACGTGGACTCCCGAGACCTCGAGGCGAACCGCGAGCGCTACACCCGCGAGGCGCTCGAGAAGCTCCCCGGCTCGAAGGACATGCTCCCGCCGAAGCCGCTCCAGCGGCTGTTCAGCTTCTACTTCACGCGGCTGTACATCCACGTGCGCCCCGAGCGCGTCTACGCCTGGCCCGGCGGCGACTCCACGCGCGAGCCGCAGCTCTTCGACGCTCGCATGGAGGAGGTGCGCTCCGGCCACGACGAGGAGCCCCCCGCGCCGCACGCAGCCGCCGTGGGTGCGGCGCCGGTATGGGACGAGCGGATGGACGAGCTGGGCGAGCTCTACCCGAGCGGTGTGCTCTCGCTCGTGGCTCCGGACGGCTTTCCGTTCTCCGTGCGCGTACCGCTCTCGGTCGATCCGGCGGGGCGCCGCATCCGGCTCGGCGGCGACGTGCTCGGGGTGCCGGTCCAGCCCGGCCTCGCGTGCGTCACGGTCCACGACCACGCTCCGGACTTCTCGTGGCAGCGGAACTTCCAGGTGCGCGGGGACCTACGTGGAGGAGGACGGCGGCTGGGTCCTGGTTCCGCAGCGGATGGTGGGCGGGCTCGAGTTGCCGCCGGCGTCGAAGCTCGAGCTCTACCGGAGGAACGCCCCCAAGATGCTGCGCTTCTGGCGCACGGCAAAAAAAACGAGACGCGAACTTAGCGCTTGAGGGCGCGCTACCGGTGACCGAAGTCTCCGGAGCGGCGCGGCGAGCCTCACACCTCGTGGCTTCGCTCTTTACGCTTGGGTCCGCGTCTCTGCGGAGGAGTAGAACACGGCGCTCGAAAGGCGTCAACCCCCCGCTCCAAAAGACCGCGCTCGTTGCGAAAAAAAGGCTAGTTCCGGCGCTTCCGGACGACCTTCACGGTGGCCGTCATGTCCACCGGATGCAGGCCACAGAAGAGCTGGTAGGTGCCCGGCACCCTCAGCTTCTTCCTGTAGGTGCGGCCCCTCGAGAGGTTCGGCGAGGAGAAGCCGCGCGGCCCGTTCGCGAGCGTGATGTTGTGGAGCGTGTCGCCTTCGAAGCGCCACGTGAGCGTCCCGCCCGCGGGCACCGTCACGTTGGGACGGCGGAAGAAGAGGTCGCCCACGTCGATCGTCCCGCGCCTGCCGAGGCGCACGCGCCTGCCGGGCGGCGCGTCGATGTTCACGGCCTTGCCGCCGCGGCGACCCACGATCGGCACGCGGAACGGCGGCGGTGAGCGGCGCCCGGACGGCGCCGGCAGCTCCGCCATGTCGTCCGGGCGTGCGCCGCACCTGGCGGTCACGGCCGGGTCGGGCGCCATGAACACGACCATGATCCCCATCACACGCGTGTGCGGCTGGGCGGCGTCGTAGTTGGCCTTCAGCACCACCTTCTCGCCGGCGGCGAGCGGTATCCCCTTCGACGAACTGAAGCCGCTCATGTGGATCGGTCCGGGCTCGTGCAGCACGGGACGCACGTTGTAGAACGGGTGCCGTGGGCCGCCCCAGGTGGGCCTGGAGGTGTAGATCCCGCCGCTCGTGCCGCAGTCCGGCCGCGTCAGCGCGAGCGCCTGGCCACCGCCGTGCACGTGCCCGCCGCCCGCGATCAGCCTGCCGCCCTTCGGGACGGTCCAGGTCATCTGCTGGACGTTGCGGCTGCCGCGAGGCCTGCCACCGGCCACGTCGTACACGGGGTCGACGTTGCAGTTCTCCACGTCCAGCCAGTAGGGCTCCACGGGCGTCACGTCGTTTCTCGTCTCGACGGTCACCCGGTAGCCGATGTAGGCGCTGTCCGTCTTCGAGCGATGGTTCATGAACATGTAGGTCACGAGCCAGTGGTCCTGCTTGGAGATCGGGTAGCCGTAGCCGTCCGGGAGCGCCATCTTGGCGCGCTCCTCGCCGGCCGCATAGAAGCGCTCGGCGGCCGCGGGAATCTCCGTCATCGAGTCCCACATCCGGAACTTCGAGCAGGTGCGGTCCTGCACGCCGAGGTGCGAGAACACGATGTGGTGCAGCATCAGGCGGCTGATCGGGATCGGAGTGCCATCCGCCTCGACCACGTCCGTCTCCATGTTCGTCACGAAGCCGTTCACGTCCGGCTTGGGCATGTCGAGCTGGATCTCCTTGGTCAGCACCTGGAAGGGAGCGACCGTGATCGGCCCGTAGCGGCAGTCGTAGGTCTGCTTGGTCCCCTGTGTCCCGGCCAGGTTGCAGCTGCCGGAGGGATCCTGCGCGGACGCCGGAGCGGCCGCCACGAGCGCCCCGAACAGGGCAACGACGACCAGAGTCAAGCGGGCGCGAGTCACGCGCGGCAGTATAGGTGCATGAATGCGGCGGCCAAGGGGCAGCGCGACGGGCGTACGGTCCGCGCCGAGCGCACGCGCCAGGCGCTCGTCGATGCCCTGCTCGCGCTCCTCTACGAGGGGCAGCTGCAGCCCACCGCGGAGCGGATCTCCGCGCGCGCCGGCGTTTCCGAGCGCTCGCTCTTCCAGCACTTCGCCGATCGCGAGGCGCTCTACCAGGCCGTGGCGGTGCAGCAGTACGAGCGCATCGTCCCGACACTCGACCCGGTCGATGTGTCTCTGCCTCTGCCCGACCGGATCGAGGCGTTCGTGGCCCAGCGTGCGCGCCTGCTCGAGACCGTCACCCCGGTGCGGCGCGCCGCCCTGCTGCTCGAGCCGGAGTCAGAGGTCGTCTCCACCTGGCTTCAGAACACGCGGAGGCAGAAGGCGCGGGAGGTCGAGCGGGTGTTCCGCCCCGAGCTCGAGACGGTCGAGCAGGGGGAGCGGGGTGTGTTGCTCGCCGCCCTCGTGGCGGCGTCCGCGTGGACGGCGTGGGAGGGACTGCGCGCGCACCAGCGCCTGAGCGAGGACCGCGCCCGTGCGGCGATGCGCGCCACGCTGACGGCGCTCCTAGCCCCGCAGGGCTGACTCGATCTCCGGGATCGCCTGCTCGGAGCTCACGAATCGCACCGCGGCCATGCCGAGGGCGCGCGCAGCGTCGCAGTTCACGTCCAGGTCGTCCACGAACACGCAGTCCTCGGGGCTGACGCCTCCGAGCCGCTCGAGCGTGAGCATGTAGATCGCGGGGTCCGGCTTCCGAAGGCCGACGAACGCGGAGTCCACGACCAGCTCGAAGAGCTCGTCCACCTCCGGCAGCTTCTCGCGCCAGAGCGGCTCCCACTCGCGCACGTTGTTCGTGAGCAGCGCAGCGCGCAGGCCGCGCCCGCGAAGATCGCGGATGAACTCGATCATCTCCCGGTTCGGGGCGAGGCGGTCGAAGTAGAGCGCGCGCAGTCGCGCGAGGTCGAACCCGGCCTCCAGGTGGCGCTCGATCCGGTCGCGGAACTCGGTCTCCGTGATCTCCCCGCGCTCGAGCACGAACAGCGGATGGTCACCGTGCTCCTCCGCGGCGAGGCCCATCGCCTTGCCGAGCTCCTCGAGCGAGACGCCGGACTCCTCCTGGTAGGCGAGGAAGCCCTCCTGCAGCGGCGTGGTCAGCACGCCGCCGAAATCGCTGATCAGGACGCTTCTCACGCGGCAGCCGGTGGCTCGGTGCGCAGCATCAGCTCGTAGGCCCCGATGCCCTCGCGACCGTCCAGCCGCCAGCGGAACACCGCGATGTGCACGTGAAGGCCCTCCAGGTCGAGCGAGGAGCCGGCTATCACCTGACCCGAGCCGCGGCGCGGGTACTCCTCGCCGGGAACCCACAGCTCGAGGCCCGCGCTGCGCTGCCGGCCGCCGCCGTCGTAGACCGTCGAGATGCGGGCATCGTCCACCGCCAGCACGGCGTCGTCCTCGATCAGCCTTGCGGTGACCTCCTCGTCTCCGTGACCGACGGCATCGCGCGGGCGGCGCGCGAACGCGAGCAGCGCGTGCCGCTCGTCCACGAGCGCCGAGATGCTGCGCAGTGCATCGAGCTCCTCCCAGCGCGGTGGCACGCGCGTCTCCGAGAGCGTGCCCAGGCCGTCGACGCGGCGGCCGGCCGCCTCGCCGCGCACCCGCACGACCCGGGCTCGCACGTCCCCGAGGTCCGCCTCCGCCGCCACGGGCTCGAGCTCGAGCGCCAGCTTGCCGGGCAGCTCCGCGCGCCAGCCCTCGCCGCTCTGCTCGATCGCCGGCCCCTCGGGCAGCGCCTCCGGCTTGCGACCCTCGAACAGGAGCGTCGCGCCCGATCGCGCGGTCCCATGGATGTCGTGGGCCGCGTCGAAGAAGGACAGCGCAAGCGCCGGAGCGCTCACCGCTCGAGTCCCGGCCGGGGCTGGTCGTCGTACTCGCGGGCGCTGCCCTCGACGTCATAGTCGGTGCGCGTGCGCGCGGCGGCCACCACGCCCCAACCCATGCGTCGCGCGAGCATGCGGCGCACGATCGCGCGCGTGGGCGGAAGCAGCAGCAAGAGGCCCACGATGTCGGTCAGGAAGCCCGGCGTGATCAGGAAGGCGCCGCCGAAGATCACGAGCACCCCGTCGATCACCTCGCGGTGAGGAACCCTGCCCTGCGCCAGGATCTCGTTGAAGCGCCGCCACACCGCCCGGCCCTGAGATCGGAGCAGCCACGAGCCCAGCAGCGAGTCCGCCACCAGGAGCAGGATTGTCCACCCGATTCCGATCGTGTCGCCGACCTTGAGGATCAGGTACAGCTCCGCGAGCGGGACGATCAGAAAGAGGAGTGCCAGAGCCCAGAGAGGCACCGCCTGACCCTACTATCCTCGTGGCATGTCAACTTTGACCGTGGACGATGTTCAGGAGGCCCTCACGAACGTGATCGACCCGGAGCTCGGGCTCGACTTCGTGGAGCTCGGGTTGATCTACACCGTCGAGATCGAGGACAGCGAAGTGTTCGTGAGCTTCACCCTCACATCACCCGGCTGTCCGATCGGGCCCCAGGTGTCGGAGCAGATCGAGGAGTTCGTGAGCGAGCTCGACGGCGTGACCGCCGTTCACTCGAAGATGACCTTCACGCCGGCGTGGACCCCGGACATGATGAGCGAAGAGGCCAAGTTCGCCCTGGGCTACTGACGCCCTTCTGAAGTGCCGATAAACCCTCCAGCACGCGGACTGGAGGCGGGACAGCTTGGCGGCTCGGACCCACAACGTCGAGGAGGAGCGGGATCTCGCCGGACGGCTGGCTGGTGTGCTCTTTCTCACGGCCGGGGTCAGCGCCCTGGTTCTGCTGCTCGTCCCCGGCGTTGAGCACGGCCATCGCGACTGGGTGATCGCCCTGGCTGCCGCGGGTATCGCGTGGGGCCTCTTCTGCGTGACGTCGGCCCGGCCCGAGCAGCACGGGGCCTGGTTCTGGCACGTGCCGGCGGTCGGCTCGATCTTCTTCGTGGCCGGCGAGATGGCCTCCACGGGCGGCGCGGACTCGCCCGCGCGCTTCTATCTGTTCTTCCTGATGGTCTACGTGGCGTACTTCTACCAGCGCCACGACGCTCTTCCGTACGTGCTCAGCTGCGTGCCGGTGGCCCTCCTGCCGCTCTTCTATGACACCGGCGCCGTCGAGGAGGGGTACATCGGGGAGCTGATCGTCGTCTGCCCCGCCTACGTCGTCCTCGGCCTCCTGATCATCAAGGGCAAGGAGCTGCTCGTGAGCCTCCGCGAGCACGCGGAGGCGCTGGCGCAGCTCGACCCGCTCACGGAGCTCCCCAACCGCCGCGCCATGCTCGATTGGCTCGCCGCGAGAGGTTCAGCACGAGTCGCCCACCGGGCTGATGCTGGTGGACCTCGACGGCTTCAAGGATGTGAACACCGCGCACGGCTACCCGGCGGGCGACGCGGTGCTCTGCAACACGGCCGCCCGCCTGCGCCTCTCCGTGCGCCCGGACGACGTGGTTGCGCGGCTGGGCGGCGACGAGTTCGCCATCCTGGCTCCGGCGGCGACGCCCGAGGCGATGCGCGCCGTCGCCGATCGCACGCTCGCCTCGCTGCGCGGCCTCGGGTACGAGGACATCTCGCTCACCGCCAGCGTGGGGTGGGTGATCTACCCGGATGACGCGAAATCCGTGGACGAGCTGATCGCGGCGGCGGACTTCTGCCTGCGCGGCGCAAAGCTCACCGGCAAGGACAGGGCGCTGTCGGCGCTCGACTGGGCTCCGGACGTCGCGGCATAGTTCGCCGGGTGCAGCCGCTCCGGGTCCTCCACGACTCCTTTGAAGACGACCCTGCGCTCGATGCGGGGGTCTCGCGCGCGCTCATGTTCCGCGTGGCGGCCGGCGAGGTGCCTGAGACCCTGCGAATCGCCCGGCCGGGCACGACCGTCGCGTTCGCGAAGCGCGATGCCGTGGCCGAGGGCTACGCGGAGGCCGTGCGCGCGGCGCGCTCGCACGGGTTCGATGCGACGCTGCGGCTGGCCGGCGGACGCGCAGCGGTCTTTCACGACGGGACGATGGAGATCGGACACGCGCTGCCTGACGAAGAGCCGCGCGCCGGCATACACGATCGTTTCGAGCGCACGGCCGGGCGCCTGGCGCGGGCTCTCGGCCGGCTCGGGGTGGACGCCCGCGTGGGGGAGGTGCCCGGCGAGTACTGCCCAGGCCGCTACAGCGTGAACGCGCGCGGCGCGGTGAAGCTCGCCGGGATCGGCCAGCGAGTGGTGGCCGGCGGGTCACACACCGGCGTGGTGCTGGTCGTGAGTGGCGAGGGCCGTATCAACGACGTGCTGCGGCCCGTGTACGACGCGCTCGGCCTTGCCTGGGAGCCGGAGGTCACCGGCTCCGTGGAGGCGGAACAGCCGGGCACGAGCTGGGACGCGGTGCGCGAGGCGGTGCTCGCGGAGTACGCCCGCGACTACGAGCTGGTCGAGGCGGAGCTCGACGAACGCCACGCTGGCGCTCGCTCGCGAGCTCGCGCCGGAGCACAGGGTGCAGGACTGAGCGCGTCGACGCCCTGGTCAGGAAGCAGCGAGCAGGCGACGCCGCCCGCTCGGCATTCGCCACCAGCGAGTCCGTGATGAGCGGCCAGAGCTCGCGCGGGAGGTCGTGCCCCATCCCGGGGATCGCGACCAGCTCGGCACCGGGGATCGCCCTGGCCGTAGCGGCACCCGCGCGGAATGGCACGAGTGGGTCGTTCTTGCCGTGCACCACCACGGTCGGGACGTCGAGCTTCCGTAGCGCCGACGTGCGCGAACCGGACGCGAGGATCGCTGCGAGCTGGCGGGCAGTGCCGGCGGGGTGGTGGCAGCGGTCGTACGTCTCGGCGGCCCGCTCGCGCATGCGTGCTTCGTCCACGGGGTAGCGGGGCGAGCCGATCATCCGGAACACGCGCACGAAGTAGTCGATGTAGGCATCGCGCTCCTCCGGAGCCCGCCGCATGAGCACGCTCCAGACGCGCAGCTTCGGCGTGCCCACACGCCGGTCGCCGGTGGTGGACAGCATCGATCCGAGCGACAGCACCCGCTCCGGCCGGGTGATGGCCATCGTCTGGGCAATCATCCCGCCCATGGACACGCCGGTCACGTGCGCGCGCTCGATCCCGAGCTGGTCGAGGAGCCCGAAGCTGTCGTTCGCCATGTCCTTCAGCAGGTAGGGCGCCCTGATCGGGAGGCCGGCCATGGCCTTCATCACGTTCGGCACCGGGCCGTCGATCTTCGTGGACAGGCCCGCGTCGCGGTTGTCGAAGCGGATCACGTGGAAGCCGTGCTCGGCCAGCCCCTCGCAGAACTCGAGTTCCCAGTGGATCAGCTGCATCCCGAGCCCCATCACGAGCAGCAGGGCAGGATCGGCGGGATCGCCGATCGTCTCGTAGACGAGCTCAACCTCTCCGACGTTTGCGCGCTCTTCAGTCATCGGCCCGGTAGGTCTACCCGAGTGCGCGAGAACCTGACATTGAACTTGAAGTTGCTGGGGCGCAGGAAGTTCGGGTCGTTGCCGAGCAGCTCCAGCTTCGCGGTGTGGCCGCGAGCAAAGCGCCATCCGTTCCCGAAGAGCTGGAAGAGCAGCTTGCCGCGCTGGTTGTCCTTCAGCCTGTAGACCCCGCGCGAAACCAGCAGCTGCTTGCCGCGGTGCACGTCCCACAGCCGCGCGGCGATGAAGCCACCGCGGCCGTCAGTCTTGATCTCCGACTGGACCATCGGCATGCCGAGCATCGTGAAGGGGCGCCCGAAGCGCCGCTGGATGATCGCCGTGCCCCTCGCCCGCTCGGCCGGGACCGTGATGCAGGGATCCCCGGTCGCAATCTGGTCGATCGCCCGCCCCGTCGCAGGATTGCCGCCGCGGGAGTTCATCCGCAGCAGACCGGCGCGCCGCATCGTCACCGTCCTGACGCGCAGGCGCTCCCAGTTCTCTGCCTCGAAGCGCTGACGGCCCGCATCCACGCCGGGGCACGATTGCGTGTACGCAACCACGCTGCCGTGAGGGGGCGGCTTGCCCTCGCCCTTCAGGTACGCGTCGAAGAAGTTGCGTCCCTCGCGGAGGAGGGAGCGGACGACGCCGAGGCGGTTGCTACCGCGCGGGTGGCCCAGGTCTCCGAGCTGAAGCGAGATGCGCGCGCCGGGCGCCGCGGTGAACGTGCGGTACACGCGCAGTGCCTCGGGGGCGGGGAAGAGGTCGTCGGTCCAGCCGTTCTGCACGAGGAGCGGCGCGCTTGGGCCACTGAGGCCGGCCCAGCTGTGAAAGCCGGTCAGCTCCCTGCCGACGGCAAGCGCGTCGGCGCGTGCGGGCTCGCCGCGATCAGCGCGCTCCTTCCAGGTCGTGAGGTCCGCGTTGAACGCGCTGCCCTTCGGCGCGTAGAAGCCGCTGAGGGCGCCCAGGAGGTAGAGACCGTCGTTGTAGCTCTTCTTCATCACCCCGCCCGGTCTGATGCTCTGGTTCGGTTTCGGCGTCCGGAAGTCGAGGAAGCGGCCATTCGGCTGAAGCGCGTAGGTGAGGTCCGAGGCGGCCCAGCGCGGATACGCCGCGGCGATCTGGAGCGGCGTCCCGTTCGGGCTCGTCCAGCGCTGGAACGAGCCATCGGGCAGGCGGATGCGGTTGCGCAGGCGAGCCAGGTTCAGGCTCTGGATGCCGCCGTAGGAGACGCCCGTCACGCCGAGCGCGTCGGCCTGGGCCACGCCCTGGTCCACCAGCAGCCCCAGCAGGTGCTGCGTGTCGCGGGCCTCGTAGCGGTGATCCGCAAGATGGAGCCAGCCAGCGTCGCAGCTCGGGCTCGTGCGCGAGTCCGGCCTGCCGCATGAGCGGCCAAAGCCGCGCGCCGAGTAGTTCACCACGGCATAGCCCTGCTGCGCGAAGAACCGGTTGTTGTAGCGGTCAGCCGACGTGGGCTTCTCGAATGAGCCCTTGTCGCCGGCGTAGCCGTGCAGCATCACGATCGTCGGGAACGGGCCGTCGCCGCTCACCGGCAGCGTCACGTCAACGTCGAGGGGCACGCCGTCGAAGCTCGGCACGCGCTCCGCGTCGGTCATCGTCGGGCAGAAGAGGACGCCGGACTGGGGCGCGCACACGTGGCCGAACGGGTTGGGTGGCGCCGCCTCGGCGGCGGGCGCGATGAGACCCGCGACCGCGAGGGCCAGGGGAACGGCGAGCCGGTGGCGCATCAGGAGGTCGGCGTCTTCTTTCTCGCCGTGCCGGGCGTTCCGTCCTTCTTGTTCCCGTTCGAGCGCGCGCTGGCCTTGCCCGCCTTGCGCGCCGCCGCCAGCAGCTCGGCGAGCGACTCCTCGAGGTGATCGGCGAAGGCGTCGAGGTCGGGCATGGCGTCGTAGTCGCCGAGCAGCCCGAAGTCGACCCCGCCGTTGTAGCTCATGATCGCGATGGCGAGCGCGTGGTTCTCGGGCAGGAAGGCGATCGGGACGATCTCCTGCATCTCCCGGCCGAGCAGGTAGAGCGGGAACTGCGGCCCCGGCACGTTCGTGACGATCAGGTTGAAGAGCCGCGTCGAGAAGTTGAGCCGCGAGGCCTGGGCGAGCAGGGTGGGCGGCGCGAAGTCCGTGAGGCCTGCGATCACCTCGGCGCCGAGCGCCTGCTTCGACTCCTTCAGCTCGCCCATTCCGCGCTGCACCACGCGCAGCCGCTCGACCGGGTCCTCCACGTACACCGGCAGCGGCCCGCGCATGGCGGCGATGCGGTTGCCGAGCAACCCACGCTCGTCGTCGGAGCGGATCGACACGGGCACGAGCGCGCGCAGCTCCGTGCCCTCGGTGCGCACGCCGCGGTCGTGCAGCCAGCTGCGGAGCGCTCCGGCCACGACCGCGAGCACCGCGTCGTTCACGGTCCCGCCGAGCGCGTTCTTGATCTCCTTGAAGTCGGACAGGCGGTTCTGCAGCCAGCGGACGCGCCGGTGCGGCCCGATCGGCACGTTCAGCGGCACGTCGGGCGCCGGATTCATCCCGGCCCAGACGACCTCGCCGAGTCCCTCGGCGGCCTCCCGTACGCGATCGATCGTCTCGCCGGGGCGCTGAAGCGCGCCGAGCGCGCGCCCGGCCAGGCTGAGCGGCGTGCGGACGAGGCCCGCCACGCCCTCCGCCACGAGCTCGACGTCGGAGGGCTCGGGGGCCGGCGCCCAGGGGGCCTCGACCTCGACCTCGGCCGGCACCGGCGACAGGTCGAAGAGGACGGTTGCGATGTCCACGCCCGAGACGCCGTCCACGAGCGCGTGGTGCGTCTTCGAGATCAGCGCGAAGCGGCCGCCCTCGAGGCCCTGCACGATCCAGATCTCCCAGAGCGGCTTCGAGCGGTCGAGCCGCTGGGAGAAGATTCGCCCCACGAGCTGGCGAAGCTGGTCGTCGCTGCCGGGCTTCGGCAGGGCCGTGTGGCGCACGTGGTAATCGAGGTTGAACGTCGGGTCGTCGACCCAGAACGGCCGGCCGGTCTCGAGCGGCGGGAACGCCAGCTTCTGGCGGTAGCGCGGCACGCGGCCGAGGCGTGCCTCGAGGTGGTCGCAGAACTCCTCGCGTGCTGGCGGGGGGCCTTCGAAGATGGCCAGCGCACCCACGTGCATGTGCGATGACTGCTTCTCCTGATGCAAAAACGACGCATCGATCGCGCTCAGGCGGTCCTTGTGTCCCTGCTGCGCCACGACAAGCAGCCTACCCGCCACAATCGGCTCTGTGAAGCTGTTGGGCATCGTGCTCGCGGTACAGGTGGCGATCGGTCTCACCCTCGTGGTCCTCGTGGCCACCGACAACGTCCCGTTCGTCGACGACGACCCCGCCGACGGAAAGGCCGCGCCCGCCGCGAGCGTCGACCGCTTCGACGGCGCCGCGGCATTCCGCCTTCTGCGCCGTCAGGTGGAGATGGGTCCGCGCCCAGCGGGCTCCGCCGAGTCGCGCCGCCTCGCCCGCCTCCTGAGGCGAATCGTCCCCCGCGGGCGCTACCAGGAGGTGCCGGACGGCCTTCGCAACGTGATCGGGACCGTGCGCGGCCGCGAGCCCGGCTACATCGTGGTCGGCGCCCACTACGACACGAAGGACATCCCCGGCTTCGTGGGGGCGAACGACGGCGCCTCCGGGACAGCCGTGGTCGCGCAGCTCGCTCGCACCCTGAGGCGTCCCCGGCACACGATCCAGTTCGTGTTCTTCGACGGCGAGGAGGCGCCGCGTGGCATCCCGGACAGCGAGTTCGAGCGCTACGGGCTGCGGGGCAGCAAGGTCGCCGCACCGACCTTCCGTGATGCGCGCGCCATGATCCTGCTCGACTTCGTGGGCGACAAGAAGCTCACGATCAGGCGTGAGGGCTACTCGGACGTGCGGCTGTGGAAGCGCTTGCGCGCGGCGGCGCAGCGTGTGGGCGCGGGCGCCGTGTTCCCCGCCACGACGCAGGGCGGCGTGCTCGACGACCACATCCCGTTCCTGAAGCAGGGCGTGCGCTCGATCGACCTGATCGACTTCGACTTCCCGTGCTGGCACCGCACCTGCGACAACATGTCCGTCGTCTCCGAGCGCAGCGTCGATGCGGTCGGCGAAACGATCAATGAGCTCCTGCAGGGACTCTGAGGCTGGCTCGCTAGCCTCCCCACGGATGCCCGCCGTCCCCGAAAAGCTGCTGCTCGCCGCTCCGCGCGGCTACTGCGCCGGCGTGGACCGCGCCGTACAGACGGTCGAGCGCGCGCTCGAGCTGTACGGACCGCCGGTCTACGTGCGCAAGGAGATCGTGCACAACAAGCACGTGGTGGAGCAGCTGCGCGAGCGCGGCGCCGTGTTCGTCGAGGAGGAGACCGAGGTGCCGGAGGGCGAGACGGTCGTCTTCTCCGCCCACGGGGTCTCCCCGGCCGTGCACGCGAACGCGGAGACGCGCCGCCTCACGACCATCGACGCCACCTGCCCGCTCGTGACCAAGGTCCACGTGGAGGCGAAGAAGTTCGCCGCCGAGGGCTACACGATCGTCCTGATCGGCCACGAGGGCCACGAGGAGGTCGAGGGGACGATGGGCGAGGCCCCCGACCACTTCGTCCTCGTCGAGACGGAGGAGGACGTGGACAACCTCGTGCTCGAGGACCCCGACCGCGTCGCCTACCTGACCCAGACCACGCTCAGCGTCGACGAGACCGACCGCCTCATCCGCCGGCTGCGCGAGCGCTTCCCGAACATCACCGGGCCGAAGTCGGACGACATCTGTTACGCCACGACGAACCGCCAGCTCGCGGTCCGCCAGATGGCGCGCGAGTGCGATCTGGTCCTCGTGATCGGCTCGAGCAACTCCTCGAACTCGAACCGGCTCGTCGAGGTCGCCCGCGACCACGGCGCCGAGTCGCACCTGATCGACAACGAGACCCAGGTGAAGGAGGAGTGGCTCGAGGGCAAGCGCGTGGTCGGCATCTCGTCAGGCGCGAGCGCCCCCGAGGAGCTCGTTCAGCGACTGGTCGCCTTCTTCCGGGAGCGCGGCACCACGGACGTCTCGGAGTTCGAGGTCGTCCAGGAGGACGTGCGCTTCATGCTCCCGAAGGACATCAGGACCGCGCTGGCGGGCCAAGCCTCCTGAGCCATCCACTCTCTCCACCTTTTGCATACATGTCATGCAAAAGTCCGCGCTAGTCGGCGAGTCAGGGCGCTTTGGGCGTGAACTGCACTCCGTGCAGGCGGAGTCCGGGGAATTCCGCCTCGACGGTTCCGTCCGTTTCGTAGAGCCCCGGCTCGATCTCGCCGCCCGACAGCGCCGCGTAGGCCTCGCCGGCGCTGAACTCGAAGCGGGCGGCGGCACCCGCGTCCGCCGCGGCGATCCAGTCCTCGCCATCGGTCCAGTCGCGCACAAGCTCGAGACGGTCGCGCTCGGCCGGTAGCGCAATGTCGGCGGTCTGCGGCTCGAGCAGCGCGCCGGGCACGTCCTCGGGGCGCAGCGGCTTCATCGGCTCCACGTCGATGTCGAGGCACTCCCCGATCGCGCGCTCGGTGTCCTCGTACTCGCCCTCTCCGTAGTGGATGTGCGCCAACTTGCCCGTGCGGTCGAACAGGTAGCGGCCCGGCCAGCCGCGGTTTCCGTACTCCCGCCATGTCTTGAAGTCGGGATCGAGCAGCACCGGGTACGAGATCTCGAGCCGCTCCACCGCGCGCGCAACGGTGTCGCGGTCGCGCCCGAACGAGTAGCCCGGTGTGTGCACGCCGATCACGCGCAGGCCGGCGTCCGCATAGCGCGCGTGCCACTCCTGCAGGTAGGGGAGCGTGCGCAGCGAGTTGATGCGCGCGAAGTCCCAGAACTCGACCAGGACCGCGCCTCTGCCCATGAGCGTGTTCATGCGCAGAAAGGCCACATTCAGCCATTCGAGCTCGCTCCGGAACTCGGGCGCGTAGATCTCGGCTTCCTCGGGCGGACGCACGCCCAAAAGAATGCCGCAACATTCGGCGCCTAAAGCTGTTGTAGGCTGAACCCGGCCCGTTCGGCCTGGCTTGCAATGGGCTTTTTCGAAGTTGCTGGTCCCCCGTCTCAGCCTCTAGGAGGAGGAATGCGAAAGCTTTTGATCGCCGTACTGGCGGTCCTAGCAGTACTGGCAGTGACTAGCGTCGCTGTCGCAACCAACGTCTACAACGTTCATCTCGGTTCTACGACCGTGAAGGGCAAGGGCTCGAAGTCGAAGCCGATTCCCACCGGTCTCCAGTTCGGCTTCAAGGTCGAGGACAGCGATTCGACGAAGCGTGGAACGGTCATCGAGGAGTACGCGATCGGGTCCGAGGGGCTCGTCGCGAACCCCAAGTACTTCCCGAAGTGCAACTTCACTCAGCTCGATGACGCGACCGTCCCGACCAGCTGCCAGAAGGCTCAGGTCGGAGCTGGCCTCGTGAAGAACGCCGCCGGCCCGGTCAACCCCGGTCCCGGCGGGGAGCGCGCGCTGTCAGACAGCTCGCCGTGCAACCTGCGGCTGCGGCTCTACAACGACGGCGACGGCATGACGCTGCGCCTTGACAGCGACGGCAGGCCGATCCCGCCGAGCTTCGAGTCAAACGAGGTGGGCTGTGCACTCCCGATCGCAACCGCGATCAACGGCAAGTTCGTGAAGCGGAAGATCGGCGGCGTCACGTCGAGCGATTTCGTCTTCACCGTTCCGCAGAACCTGAAGCACCCGCTGTCCGGAATCGACAACTCGGTCCGGCGTTCGGACAACCTGATCAAGCTCAAGACCAAGAAGGTCAAGGGCCAGAAGCGCGGCTTCTACGAGAAGGTCGGATGCAAGGGCAGCAAGCGCCTGGTGCGTGCGACATTCATCACCGAGGCCAGGGTCGGCCAGGCCCCACAGAAGTTCACCGCGACCAAGCAGTCGAAGTGCTAGTAACCGCTTAGTTGCGGAAGTAGCCAACGGGGCGGCCTTCGGGCCGCCCCGTTTGCGTTCAGGACCCGATGTCGAGGAGCAGCTGCGGCGTGACCCAGGTCTCGACGGCCGCGGCGGCGAGCAGGGTCGGCACGGCGATCGCCACGGTCACGAACGTGGCCGCGAGCAGCACGTGCCAGTCGCCCCGCCGGCTCGCGATCATCCAGGCCGCGAGCGGGAGGAACAGCGCGATCAGCTCCGGCAGTGCATGAGGCGCGATCGCCAGGATCAGATGGGCGGGGCTGGTGTCGAGCTGGGTGGCGAGCGAGGCGGCGGTGCCGCCGATGATGAACGCCTGCGTGCCGAGCGAGAAGAGCGTGGCGCAGACCACGAACCCGATCGCAAGCGGGCCCGCCTTCTCGTGGACCCACCTCGACACGCCGCTGCGCTGCGACGCCGACAGCGGGAGCGAGCTGCCCGCCATGAAGCCGGCCACGCACGCGAGCGCGTGCAGGGCGAGCACCAGCGAGTTGCGGAACAGCACGTGCCCGTAGTCCGTGACGGTGGCCTCGCGGGTCACGCCGGGGATCTCGTAGATCGTGGCGTCTGCGGGCGTCAGCTCCGCGATCGCGTAGACCGCCATCAGCAGCCCCACGGCGATCAGGGTGCTGAGCACGGCCCAGGGGCGGAGCACGGAAAGGGGCTGCTCGTTCCAGCGGCGCAGCGCGAGCTTGGTGTCGCGCATGCCCTGGACGAGCACGAGGTCATTCACGCTCATCCCCTGGGGAATCGGCAGGGGAGCCTCCGGGGTTGAGGCTCCCCGCCGTTCTGCCTCAGCGCACGAAGTTGCGCACCTGTCCGTAGACGGTCGAGCTGCTGAGGTAGCCCGAATGGAATATGCACGCTGTCTGCGTGTTCGTGGCCCCGCTCAGCAGGATGCTCGAGTCCGGGTTGATCACCTCGTCGCACGGCGACCACCAGGTTCCGTAGCGGACGTCGCCCGGCGTCTCGTCGCCGCTGTTCAGCTGCGAGAGGAACGTCGACCCGGCACGCATCTCGATGCACGAGGTCTGCCAGAAGCAGAGGCTCGCGAGGTTCGTGCCGTGGTTCGGCCCGCCGAGCGAGACCCACTCGTCGACGTAGTTCGTCCCGCCGAGGAACTTCGCGTACCAGCGCGACGAGAGCCCGCCCATGGAGTGGGTGATGATGTCGACCTTCGCGGCGCCCGTGGCGGCGCGGATCTGGCTCACCTTCGTGGCGATCTGGCTGGCGGTCGTCCTGTTCGACTGCGCCGTGTTGTACGACCAGTTGTTGAGGTTGGTGAACCCGTCAGCCTGGAAGCGGCTGATCATGGTGTTCCACACGGAGCCGCTCGAGTTCCACCCGTGAACGAACAGGATCGGCTCGGCGGCCTGGGCCGACGCCGCCGGCACGAACACGGCGGACGCGGCGAGTAGCACTACGAGAGTTTTTCTCATGAGCGGACGCTACGGCGCGCCCGCGCCTGAGGGCAACCCTCGCTGGGCCGGTTGTTACCTAATCGATTTTCACCTGCATGAATGCGGGCTCAGAGCGAAGAACCTCGAAGTGACCAGTGTTCGTGTTGCGACACACGAAGTTCCAGAATCGGTCCTTGATGCGCAGCACCGAAATAGCGCTTGCTGCGTCCGCTTGGTCCATCTGCTGCTGCACGACAAGCGGTTCAGCGTCGTTCAAGGGACGGTCCACCCAAGCCCCTGAACCGAGTGGCATACGCCCATACGTCGCTGGGGTACCGGCCGCAACCGGAGATCTGCGAAATCGGACGGTTAGGGTGCCGCCGTCATGTGTGGCAGCGACTCCCTGGCCTCCCCGAACGATCAGTGGAAATCAGCCTGGAGGATCCGCCATATGCACCTCCGTTTCGCCTTGCCTTGTTGAGCATGATCTGCTCTAGCGACTCACCGTACGGCAGTCCCAGATCAAGGTCAACGTCTGTCGCGTTAGCCGATGGAGTCGACCATCTCGAGCTGAATGAGTCTGTTCAGCTCGACGGCGTACTCCATCGGCAGCTCCTTCGTGACCGGCTCGATGAAGCCGTTCACGATCATCGCGGCCGCCTCCTCCTCGGAGAGGCCACGCGACTGGAGGTAGAAGAGCTGCTCGTCGGAGATCTTGCCGACCACGGCCTCGTGGGCCACGGTCACGTGCGGGTTCTGGATCTGGATGTCGGGCCAGGTGTCCGAGCGCGAGCGGTCGTCCATCATCAGGCCGTCGCACTGCACGCGGGCCTTTGAGCCCTGCGAGTTGTGGCCCATGCGGACGAGGCCGCGGTAGCCCATGATCCCGCCGTCCTTGGAGATCGACTTGGCGAGGATGTTGGAGGTGGTGTTCGGCGCCAGGTGCACGACCTTCGCACCGGTGTCCTTCCACACGTCGCCGGACGCCACGCCCACGTTGAGGTGGTCTGCGCGGGCGCCCTCGCCGATCAGGAACGAGCCGGGGTAGAGCATGACCTTCTTGGCACCCATGGAGCCGCCGACCCACTCAACCGTGCCGTTGGCCTCGACGATCGCCCGCTTCGTGTTCAGGTTGAACACGTCCTTCGACCAGTTCTGCACGGTCGTGTAGCGGGCCTTCGCGCCCTCCTTCACGAAGATCTCGACCACCGCGGAGTGCATCGAGTTGACCGAGTAGGTCTGCGCGGTGCAGCCCTCGATGTAGTTCACCTCGGAGCCCGAGTCGGCGATGATCAGCGTGTGCTCGAAGGTGCCCTCGTTGGCGCCCTCCATGCGGAAGTAGGCCTGAAGCGGGAGGTCGACCTTCACGTCCTTCGGCACGTACAGGAACGAGCCGCCTGACCAGACCGCGCCGTGCAGCGCCGAGAACTTGTTGTCCTGCGGCGGCACGCACTTGTTCATGAAGTACTCGCGCACGAGGTCCTCGTGCTCGGTGACGGCCGTGTCCATGGCGCAGAAGATGATTCCCTGGTCCGCGTACTCCTGCTTGAGCCCCTCGTAGAAGGGCTCCTGGCGCCACACGCCCACGACGCCGGCGAGGTGCTCGCGCTCGGCCTGCGGGATGCCGAGCTTCTCGAAGGTGTCCTTCTGCTCGGCGGGAACGTCGTCCCAGCTGTCGTAGCGGCCGGCCTCGGGCGGTGAGTACAGCACCAGCTCGGACAGGTCGAGGTCCGAGAGGTCGACGCCCCACGTGGGGATCGGCTTGCGCTCGAAGATCTCGTAGGACTTGATCCGCTTCTCGCGCATCCACTCCGGCTCGCCCTTGATCTTGGAGAGCTCCGCGATCACGTCGCGGGAGATCCCCTTCTTGGCGACGAGCTGTCCCTGCTCGTTCTCCTTGATCGGGCTGGGCTTTTGGACGCGGGTCTTGTCAGTGGCTGCCATACATCCCCGAGGATAGCGCGCGGGGAGGCTTTCCAGACTCCAGGGGTCGGAGTTAGGCTACCCTAATGCCCATGATGCGAAAGACGGCCACAGTCGTGATCTCCGCTGCCCTTGGAACCGGCGCTGCGATTGGCGTAGCGGCCTGCGGCGAGGACCGCAGCGGCGACGTCCAGTTCGAGAACGGTACCGGCACGGAAACCACCGGCACCGGCACCGAGGCCACGGGCACCGGCACGGAGACGACCGGCGAGACCGAGGCCGAGACGACCGGCACAGAGACCACCCCGTAGACCGTGTCCCGCCGCAGGCTGCTCGCACTCCTCATCGGCGGCACCACCCTGGTGCTGCTCGCCTTCGTGGGCGTGATCATGGCCACGTCGGGCTCATCCTCCGACGAGCTGGTGATCTACTCCGCGCGCTCCCACTACGGCGAGGAGGAGCCGTTCGAGCGCTTCGCCAAGGACACGGGCACCGATTTGCGCCTGCGCGGCGGAGACGCGTCGGAGCTCTACGAGCGGCTCACGACCGAGGGCGACAACACGCCCGCCGACGTGCTGATCACGGTCGACGCCGCCAACCTCTGGCGCGCGAAGGAGGCCGGCCTGCTCGAGCCGGTCAGGATCGGCGACGCGACACCCGACGTGAGCGATCCGGACGGCACCTGGTACGGCCTCACGCTGCGCGCGCGCACGATCATGCGCTCGACGGAGCGCGTGGCACCCGGCGAGGTCACGACCTACGAGGGTCTCGGCGACCCGAAGTGGAAGGGCCGCCTCTGCCTGCGCTCCGGGACGAGCGAGTACAACGTGTCGTTCGTCGCGGACCGGCTCGCCAAGGACGGCCGCGTTGTCACCGAGCGCATGCTGCGCCGCTGGATGGCGAACGACCCGAACATCCTCGGCTCGGACACGGACGTGCTGGACGCGATCGCGGACGGCGACTGCGACGTGGGCCTCACCAACTCCTACTACCTCGGCCGCGAGCTCGAGGAGGACCCCGACTTCCCCGTGACGCTCGAGTGGGCCGACCAAGAGCGGCGCGGCACGCACGTGAACCTGTCCGGGATCGGCGTCGTCCGAGGCACCGACCAGGCAGAGGACGCGCGCAGGCTGATCGAGTTCCTGCTCGAGCCGAAGCAGCAGGAGGTGTTCGCGCAGAACAACCACGAGTTCCCCGTTGTGGAGGGCGCGCGGCCGTCGCCCGAGATCGCACAGTTCGGCGACTTCAAGCAGGACCCGATCGACGTTGACGGCGCCGGCGCGCACCTCAAGGAGGCACTCAACCTGATGGACGAGGTCGGTTGGGACTGAGGCGCCGATCCGTCGATGGCTTCGCCATCGGCACGGTCCTCTGCGCGCTGCTCGTGGCGGGGCCGCTCATCGGGCTACCGCTCTCGTTCATCTTCGCCCCCGGTGGGCTGTCTCGCTTCTCCGGCCTCCTGCCCGAGGCGATCGAGGCCACGGCCCTCATCCTCGTGGGCGTGGGGACGGGCACGTTCCTGCTCGGCACCGCCCTCGCCGCGCTCGTCTCCTTCTTCGAGTTCCCCGGACGGCGCTGGATCGAGTGGGCGCTCGTGCTGCCGCTCGCGATGCCGGGCTACGTGTTCACGCTCTTCGCGCTCGGTCTCGACGTGCCCGGCATCCGCTCCACGCTGGGGGCGGTCTGCATCTTCACGCTGGTGCTGTACCCGTACGTGTATCTGCTCGCGCGGGCGGCGTTCCTCAGCCAGTCGCGCACGCTGCTCGAGGCCGCGCGCGGGCTCGGGCTCTCGCGCCGCCGGGCGATCCTGCGCGTGGGTCTTCCGCTCGCCCGCCCGGCGATCCTCGGCGGCGTTGCCCTCGCTCTGATGGAGGCGCTCGCCGACTTCGGCACGGTCAACCTGCTCGGGGTGCGCACGTTCACGGACGCGATCTACCGCGTCTGGTTCAACGCCTTCGACCGCGACGCGGCCATGCAGTTCGCCACGCTGCTCGTGACGGTCACGCTCACCCTGCTGGTGCTCGAGCGCCTCGCCCGCGGCCGGGCGCGGCACGCCCAGCTCGCGGCGCGCGGCGACGTGGTGCGGCCGGTGCGCCTGCGGGGGCTCTCGGCGGCGGCCGCCGTGATCCTGCCGCTCGCGCTCGTCGGAGTGGTTGTGGGCGCCCCGCTCGCACAGCTCGGCGTGTGGTCGGTGGAGTCGATCCGGGACGGCCTGCTCGCGCCCGAGTTCGCCACCTCCGCTCGCAACAGCGTGCTGCTCTCGGGAATGAGCGCGGTGATGGTGCCGGTGGTGGCGCTCCTGCTCGCTTACGGGGTGCGTGCGAGCCGCTCCAGGGTTGCCGCCGTCGCGTCGCGCACCGCTACGATCGGATACGGCCTGCCGGGCTCCGTTGTGGCCGTGGCGGTGATCGTGCCGCTCGGCTGGCTCGAGCAGCGCATCGATGGAGTGGCGGGCACGGGACTACTCCTCACGGGCACAGTGATCGGACTCTTCTACGCCTACCTCGTTCGCTTCCTCGCCCTCGCCTGGGGCGCGATCGAGGCGAGCCTGCTGCGCATCCCGCGCCAGCTCGACGACGCCGCGCGCGGGCTCGGCGCCGACCGCCTCGACGTGCTCGCGCGCGTGCACGTGCCGCTGCTCCGCACCGGCCTCGTCACGGCCGCGCTGCTCGTCTTCGTGGAGGTGATGAAGGAGCTGCCCGCCACGCTGCTCCTGCGGCCGCTCGGCGGCGACACGCTCGCCATCGCCGTCTGGCAGGCCACCACCGAGTCGCTCTTCAGGACCGCCGCGCTGCCGGCGCTCCTGATCGTGCTCGTCGGTCTGCTGCCGGTGGCGCTGATGATCCGGATGTCCGGGCGCGCCGGCGCCAGCGAGGTTGAGGCGTCGCCAGCCGCTTCCGCCTGGGTCGACGAGCCGGAGGTGGCGCCGGCATGAGCCACGTCCGGGTGCGCGGCCTCTCGAAGTCGTTCGGCGAGATCGAGGCCGTCCGCGAGCTGAACCTCGAGATCGAGCGCGGCGAGCTGATGGCGGTGCTCGGGCCGTCGGGCTGCGGCAAGACGACGCTGCTGCGGGTGATCGCCGGCTTCGAGCAGCCCGATGCGGGCTGCGTCGTGGTCTCGGACGAGGTCGTGGCCGGACCCGGCCGGACCGTCCCGCCCGAGAAGCGGCGCGTGGGCATGGTCTTCCAGGACTACGCGCTGTTCCCACACCTGAGCGTGGAGGGCAACGTGGCGTTCGGGCTCACGAACCGGCCGCGCGAGGAGCGCGATGCGCTCACGCGGCGGACGCTCGAGCTGGTCGGCCTCCAGCACAAGACGCGCTGCGATGTGCACGAGCTCTCGGGCGGCGAGCGCCAGCGCGTGGCGCTCGCCAGGGCGCTGGCGCCCGAGCCCGAGCTGGTGCTGCTGGACGAGCCGTTCTCGAGCCTCGACGCGAGCCTGCGCGGCGGGCTGCGGCGCGAGGTGGAGCTGATCCTGCGCGACGCCGAGGCCACCGCCCTGCTCGTGACGCACGACCAGGAGGAGGCCCTCTCCCTGGCCGACCGCGTGGCCGTGATGCGCGACGGCGAGATCGTCCAGGTCGGCCCTCCGGTGGAGGTCTACGGCGAGCCCGCAACGCGCTGGGCTGCCCAGTTCGTGGGCGAGGTCAACGTGCTGTCGGGGGTCGCACGCGGCGGCGGAGTCGAGACCGAGCTGGGCATCTTCGACCTGCGCGCGCCGGCCAGCGGGTCCGTGCACGTGGCCGTTCGCCCCGAGCAGCTGGAGCTGCGTGCGGACGGCAACACGAACGCCGAGGTGGTCGCGCGCGAGTTCCGCGGCCACGACGTGCTCTACAGGCTGCGCCACGAGGGCGGCAAGACGCTGCTGGTGCAGCTGCCCTCGCTCGAGCTGCACGAGGTGGGCGACAGCGTGTTCGTGCGGCCGGCGCCGGCGGCCGTGACCGCGCTCGTGGACTGATCCCGCCCGGCCCGAATAGGCTGCCGCCCATGAAGCTCTACGTGTGCTGGGGAACCTTCCGCTCGCCGCGCCCAGGCGGCCACCCGTGCCGAAACGCCCACGAGGCGCTGAGGGACGCCGGCTGGGACCCCGAGGTCGAGAAGGCCTACGGCCTCGGAATCCTGGGCGACGCCCTCAACCCGACGCGCCGCAAGGTGCGCCGGGTGAGCGGCCAGAACATGGTGCCGGTCCTCGTGACCGACGAGGAGGAGGTCATCACGGGGTCAGACAAGATCGCGAAGTGGGCGCGGGACAACCCCGCGACCGCCTCGGACCGCGTCTGAGCCGAGCCGTCAGGCCCGGGTGCCGACCGCGACCAGGTACTCCTGCTCGAAGCGCGCGTCGTCCTCCGTGCCGAGATTCCACTCGCCGGGGAAGTTGTTCAGCGCCTCGTCGAACTCCGCTTCCTTGCCGTTCTTGACCGCGTTGTTTCTGGCGACGATCGTCGGCCCGTAGAGCCCCTTGAAGTGCTCCGCATAGTCGCGGGGATGCTCGAAGGCGGTGATCTCGAGGTTGTCGCGCTCCAGCGTGCCCCACTCGACGCGGTCGCCGAACAGGTCGCGCACGTGGTCCTCGCTGCCCCACAGCGGCGGCGGCTGTGCGCCGGGCGGGGGCGGCGGAGCGAACGGGCCCATGGTGCGGAACAGCGCGCCGATCATCCCCTCGGGCGTCCAGCTCAGCAGGGCGATCGTGCCGCCGGGCCGGCAGACGCGCACGAGCTCGTCGGCCACGTCCCGGTGGTGCGGCGCGAACATCGCGCCGATCGAGGACATCACGACGTCGTAGGAGCCGTCGTCGAACGGCAGGTTCTCGGCGTCGGCCTCGACCCAGTCGAGCTCGACTCCCTCCGACTGCGCGCGGGCGCGGCCCGCGTCGAACAGCTCGGGTGTGAGGTCGCTCGCCGTCACCTGCGCGCCGCGCTGGGCGGCCACGATCGAGGCGTTGCCGGTTCCGGCCGCCACGTCGAGGACGCGCATGCCCTCGCCGATCCCCGCCGCGTCGACGAGCCGTGGGCCGAGCGGAAGCAGGAACGTCTCGACCATCGAGGGGTAGTCGCCCGACGCCCACATCTTGCGATGGCGGGCCTTCAGCTCGGTATCGGCGCTGGTCGATGTCACGTGGAAATCCCTTCCTTTGGTTGGCACCGCCGACGGTAAACGACGCCGCGCGGGCATGTCCACTTGACATATGCCGATATAGGCATATATGATGCCGAGCGTGGCAAGAGCAGCGACGACAGCGGATGCGTTCAACGCCGTGGCGGAGCCGCGGCGGCGAGCGATCCTCGACGCCCTCGCCGACGGCGAGCGCCCGGTGAACGACCTGGTGCACGCGCTCGGCATGGCTCAGCCACAGGTGTCCAAGCACCTGCGCGTGCTCCGAGAGGTCGGAGCGGTGGAGGTGCGCGACGAGGGACGGCAGCGGCTGTACCGGCTGAACGGCCACGCGCTCAAGCCCATCCATGACTGGGTGAAGAACTACGAGCGCTCGTGGTCGGAGCGGTTCGTGCAGCTGGACGCCGTCCTCGAAGACCTCAAACAGAAGGAGCAAGGAGATGGCAGTGACGAGTAGCGGATCGGCAAAGGTGACCCTTCCGAGCGACGATCAGATCCTCATCACGCGCGAGTTCGACGCGCCGAGGGAGCTGGTCTTCAAGGCGTGGACCACGCCCGAGCTGGTCGCCCGCTGGTGGAGCGGCGAGCGCGGCAAGGTCACGAGCGTCGACATCGACCTGCGCGTGGGTGGCACGTGGCGCTACGTGATGGAGGCGAACGAGGGATTCGAGGTCGCCTTCCACGGCGACTACCGCGAGATCGTCCCGAGCGAGCGGCTCGTGTACACCGAGGTGTACGAGGGCATGCCCGAGGGCGAGGCGGTCGACACGCTCACGCTCACCGAAGAGGGCGGGCGCACGCTGCTGACCATGCTCGTGCAGCACTCGTGCAAGGAGCACCGCGACGGCCACATCAACTCCGGCATGGAGGACGGCATGCAGGAGGCGATGGACCGCCTCGAGCGGGTTGCGATCTCGCTGCGCTAGCGCGTACCGACCCGCGTGACCCAGTAATCGGTGTCCGGCATCGGTGGCGTGGTGAAGCGCGCGTTCGGGAGGTACAGGCTCCCGCGCTTGCGCGCCACCGTTGTCGGGACATCGAAATCGGGGTGCGTGATCGTGCGGACGACGCGCCCTGACCGGAAGCGCCTGTCCAGCTTCACCACGGCGATCTTGTTCGAGCGGTTCTGCACCACCAGCAGCGTGCGCTCCCCGATGAGGAGCAGCCCGTCGCCGTCGGTGAGCTCGGCCCCGTGCAGGTCGACGGGCGAGTGCGAGCCGGTGGCCGGGTTGATCCGCCACAGCACGCCCTCCGAGCTCTGGACGGCGAGCAGGACGCGCCCGTTCCGCGCCGCCTCGATGCCGTTCAGGTTGTTCTGACCCGCTGTCATCGGGAAGTTGGTCAGCGCGATCGGCCGGACGCCGGACAGGTTGCGCCGCACGGCGTAGATCACCGGCTGCCGCGAGTCCGTGAAGTACGCCGCTCTGCGGGTGAGGACGACGTCGTTGATGAACGTGGGCAGCCCCGGCGCGGTCAACTGGAACGCCGCAAGCTCGGCGCCGCCGTTCGCGTCGTAGACGTATGCCTTGCCGGTGGGGCCGCCGCTCACGAACAGCCGGTTCCTGCGCCTGTCGTACTTCAGGCCGATCGCCGCGTGGCCCTCGCGGGCGGGCACGGCCTCTCGCTGGGTTCCGGTCTTCGTGTCGATCTCGAGGACCCGGCCGGTCGGAATCGACCCCACGTAGACGCTCCGGCCCTTGCCCGCGGCGATTCCCTCAGGCCTGAAGCCGTCGGGTAGCGCGATCCGTTCCGGGCCCCCGCCGGCGAGCGCCACGGCCGTGATCGCCGAGGCCGCAGTCAGCACCGCCACGAAAACAACGAGAAGTCTCTTCATGGGTCGGATCTCTCCGTGCCCTGCGCCCGCGAAACGGCGGCGGGGCCTACTTGGCGCCATAGGATGGCCCGGTGGGGCCGCCCGCGCTGACCGAGACGACGATCCGGTACCTGTTCGCGACGAGCTGGCTGCCCTGCGACCCCAAGGCGTACACCGTTGCCGTCCCGGGCGGATCGACGACCGCGATCGACACGGGGGGCAACCTGCTCCACATCGCCATGTGGAATCTGCGCCGGCAGGGACTGATGGAGTTCGAGCAGCTGCGGCCGGTCGAGAAGGAGCGCGTGAGGGTGCTCGGCGGCAAGTCGTTCGCGGGCTTCAGGCTGCTCGACGGCAGCGCGAAACTGCCCGGGCTCGAGGGCGCTCTGCTGAACGCTTCCCGCAGCGTCGAGCGGGCCGACGGGGGCCTGCGCGCCCTGGTGCGGGCGCTCGACCTCGACAACCGCTCGCCGTGGGGGAGCGTCTGCAATCACTGCTTCGCCGAGGCCTCGGCTGCCGGCCTCGTGGCCACCAAGGGGCGCCTGTTCCGGAAGGTCGTGATCACCGACCAGGGGACCGTCGAGTCGCTGCGCGAGCGCCACGACGAGCTGCGCGCCGCCCGCGGCGCCTACCTGGACGCCGAGCCCGAGCTCACGAACGCGGCGATGGCCGATTGCCTGCAGACGGTCGCGGACGCCTACCAACCGAGCCTCGGCGATTGACCTCGCCCACCCAACACGCCCCGCAGAACGCGATGACCGACGCCGGGGAGATCGCGCGCTTCCACGACCGCTGCAGCGACCTCATGCGCGAGCTGCTCGACGGGCTCGCCGACGCGCCCGACCGGCCGCGGCCCTTCCCCGAGATCGAGGATGCGATCGGCTGGCCGCGGCGCCGGATCGCGTCCGTGCTCGGCGGCGTCTCGCACATGCGCCACACAGAGTTCGGCGGCCGCCGCCCGTACCGCTTCCTCTCCGACCGCGAGTCCGCGTCCGGGCGCTGGGAGATGTGGATGGACGCGGCGCAGGCCCGGGCGGCCCGCGCCGCTCGGCGTGACCATCGCCCGACCGATGAGTTTCTGCGCGCCGCGCGGTCTTAGCGGGAGATAGTGTTCTTGCAGGCGCTGTTCCGCGCCTAACCCTCGATTCCGGCGCTCACGCCGCCGGCTGAAGCGGGGGCAAAGGGGGCCTGTGCTCTCGGGACGCCGGTCTGAGCTGCCCTTTCCGGCGGGGCCTCGCGAGCGTGAGTCGCGGAGCGCCGCCACGAGAGGAGCACCAGATGACCAGGCAGAGATCGTTCAAGCGCCTCGTTCGCGCGCGTATGGAGAAGACGGGGGAGAGCTACACGGCTGCGCGTGCCTCGCTGCTCGCCGCGGACGACCCGAAGGCGTCCGAGACCCAGTGGCTGGCGACGTCTGACGAGGCGATCCGGCAGCAGAACCGGACGAGGATGGGAGCAGTGGTTCGACCTGCTCGACGACTGGGGGGCCGCCGAGCGACCGCACCGCGAGATCGCGCGCTGGGTCGCCGCAGCAGCTGGGGATCGAGCCGCTGGTGTGGGAGGCGCAGGCCGTGACCGTCACCTACGAGCGCGCCCGCGGCCTGCGTGCCGTGGGCGAGCAAGCCGACGGGTTCGCGATCACCGCCTCCAGGACCGTGGCGGTCTCCGTCGAGCGGCTCTACGCCGTGTTCACAGACGAGGCGCTGCGCGAGCGCTGGCTACCCGGCGGGTCGCTGCGCGAGCGCACCTCCAGGCGACCGAAGTCCGCGCGCTTCGACTGGGGCGACGGCGACACGCGAGTCAACGTGGGCTTCACGGCGAAGGGCGAGGACAAGAGCACCGTCGCGCTCCAGCACGGTCGGCTTCCCGATGCGGAGGAGGCCGAGCGGATGAAGGCCTGGTGGCGAGAGCGCCTCGCCGCGCTCAAGCTGCAGCTCGAGGGAGGTGAGCTCGATGCCTGAGGTCGATCCGCTTGCGGTCCTCGCTGCGACGGTCGCGGCATAGTTCCGCGCCGTGGCGCCGGCCAGCGATGAGTCTGGCCGGCCGCTACGGTCTACTCCCTTGTGACTGCGACGCCACTTGCCGTTCAGGCCGAGGGATTGGTCAAGCACTACCCCAGCAAGACCGGCGACATCGAGGCGGTTCGAGGCGTTGACCTGAGGGTCGAGGCCGGAGAGGTGTTCGGATTCCTGGGACCGAACGGCGCCGGAAAGTCGACGACCGTCCGCATGCTCACGACGCTACTGTCGATCACCTCGGGTTCCGCGCAGGTGGCCGGTGTGGACGTGGCCGGCGATCCCGACGAAGTGCGGCGCCGCATCGGAGTTGCGCTCCAGGAGGCCGGGCTCGATCCCCGCCAGACCGGACGCGAGCTGCTCGTGCTGCAGGGGCGGCTATTCGGGCTCCCACCGCGTGATGCCACCGAGCGCGCGAAGGAGCTGCTCGAGCTGGTCGAGCTCGAGGACGCGGCCGACCGGATGATCAAGGGCTACTCCGGCGGGATGAAGCGCCGGCTCGATCTCGCGTCGGCGCTTGTGCACGAGCCGGAGGTGCTGTTCCTCGACGAGCCCACGACCGGGCTCGATCCCGCGAGCCGGCTCACGGTGTGGGACGAGATGCGCCGGATCAACGAGCGCGGCACGACCGTGTTCCTCACGACTCAGTATCTGGAGGAGGCGGACCAGCTCTGTGACCGGCTGGCGATCATCGACGACGGCCGGATCGTGCGCGAGGGGACGCCCGCCCGGCTCAAGGCAGACCTGCGCGAGCGCCGCGGTCTGGCGAGCGACCCGACGCTGGACGACGTGTTCCTCGACGCGACCGGACGCACCCGCGGCCGCGTCGTCGGCGAGGTGCAGGAGGTGACGGCATGAACGAGGCTTGGGTGCTCGGGCAGCGCGCGCTGCGCGAGGGTTGGCGGACGCCCGAGGCGCTGCTGCCCACATTGTTCATCCCGCTCTTCTTCCTGGTCGTGAACGTGGGGCAGGCGGCGGAGATCTTCCCGTCGGCGTCCACGGAGTTCCTGTACGGCCAGGGCTACGGCGCGTTCCAGCTGCCCAGCTCGCTGCTCCTTGCCGCGTCGTTCGGCACCGCGGCGCTCTTCCTGGTCGAGGACATCGAGGGGGGTTACTTCGACAAGCTGCGCGCGGCGCCCGTGTCGCGGACCGCGATCGTGATGGGCAGGCTGATCGCCGAGGCGGTCAAGGGCGTGCTCATCGCCGCAGCGATCGTGCTGCTCGGCCTGATCTTCGGCATCTCGATCGCCAGCGGCCCGCTCGGCTTCGTGCTGCTCGTCGGCATGACCGCTCTGTGGTCGGTGGTCTTCGTCGGCTTCATGCAGCTGATCGCGCTGAAGACACGAAGCGCGGCGGCCACGAACTCTGGCGGCCTGATCTTCTTCCCGCTGCTGTTCCTTACCCCGAACTTCGTGCCCCGCGACATGCTGACGCAGGCCGATGGAGATCGCGGCCACGTTCAATCCGGTCACGTACGTGATGGAGGCGCTCCGCTCGCTCATCCTCCAGGACCTCGTGTGGGCCGACATCTGGCCCGGCTTCGCGGTGGTCGCCGTCCTCGGTGCCGCGATGCTGGCGCTGAACGTACGCATGATCCGCAACTACGACTGACGGGCACGCTTGCGATCATCCCGCGCGTGCCACCGCTCACCGCAAAGCAGCGCGCGCAGCTTCCCAACAGCGCCTTTGCATACATCGATTCGGATGGGCGACGGCGCCTGCCGATCCACGACGCGGCGCACGTCCGGAATGCGCTCGCACGGTTCGGCCAGGTTGCGTTCGAGGACGAGGAGGCACGCGACAGGGCGAGGAGTCGGCTGCTCCGGGCGGCCAAGAAGCACGGGATCATGCCGATCGGCTTCATCAGCTCGCAGCTGCAACCGCAGCGCAAGTTCCCGACGGGCCACATCACCTTCCTGCTGACCGACATCGAGGGATCGACCGAGCTACTCGCTCGCCTCGACGATGAATACGCACCCCTGCTCGCCGATGTCCGCCGGCTGGTGAGCGCCGCGGTGCGGCAGGCCGGCGGCAAGGTGGTCTCCGCGCGCGGCGACGACGTCTTCGCGGCGTTCGAGCGCGCTCCCGCGGCGCTGGAGGCGTCGCTGGCGATCCACCGGGCGATGCAGGCCGCTCATTGGCCGGGCGGGAACAACGTGCGGTTGCGGGTCGGGCTCCACCGCGGGCGTCCCGAGCTCACGGACACGGGCTACGTCGGCCTCTCGGTCCACGCCGCGGCGCGCATCTGCTTCGCCGCGCACGGCGGCCAGACCGTGATGTCCTCGGCCGTTCACGCGGCTGTCCTCGACTCGCTCCCGGACGGGGTCAGCCTGAGGAGTCTCGGCGCCTGGCGATTCCGCGGCCTGCCCGAGCCCGTGGAGATCTTCCAGGCGGACGCGGCTGACCTGCTCGCCGACTTCCCACCTCTGCGGTCCGCCCTCCCGGCCGGCTGATCGCGCGATACTTGTCATGTGCCCACCGACTGGCGCGTGGACGGAGTGCGGGTCGTGCGTGCGGGCGAGCTCGACCCGAACACGCCGCAGACGCCCGGGATGCACCGCGAAGCGGCGATCGACGCCGCTCGCGCGGGCGCGGAGAAGCTCTGGGCCGGAACGGTCGTGATCCACCCCGACGCCAAGACGGGCCCGCACCACCACGGTGCGCTCGAGAGCGTGATCTACGTCGTGAGCGGCCGGGCGCGGATGCGCTGGGGCGAGCGGCTCGAGTACACGGCGGAGGCCGGCCCCGGTGACTTCATCTACGTCCCGCCGTTCGTTCCGCACCAAGAGATCAACGCCAGCACTGACGACTCACTGTCGTGCGTGGTGGTGCGCAGCGGTCAGGAGGCCGTGGTCGTGAACCTCGACATGCCGGCGGTCGAGCCCAACCCCGAAGCGGTCCAGCCGCACTCCAGGCCGAGGGCGCACCGGCAGTCGGCGAGCCCTTCGGTTGAACTGCAGGTGTAGCCCCGGCCACAACACGTCTGACTGTCCGTGTCGGAGTTGTCACAGCAGGTTGTGGGGTGGGGGCAGCAGCCTCTGCCGCAGCACTGCTGGTCCCAGTTGCAACAGTGATGGTGGCCGAAGCACCGGAACTCACCGGCGCGGCAATACGGAACGCAGGCCTCCTGGCCGGTCGCCAGGTCGGTGAGGATGCACTCTTCGGTCGCCCGGCAGCAGCGGCCGTTACACAGGTCCCGTATGCACTTGCACCAGGGCAGGTCGCCGTCGATGGGCGGGCCGCACTCGTAGCCGTCCTCCATCTTGCAGCAAATGACGCCCTTCGGCGCCCTGCAGCAGATCCGATCCGGCGGGCAGCACGCGAACAGGCAGGTACCAGGCGTGGGGGCAAAGCCGCAGAACTTGGTGCGGTCCGGCGAGTCGAGCGGCTGGGGGCAGGTCGCGCATGCCTGTGCCGTATCGGTCCGGATCACGAAGAGGGACGTGCCCGCGGCCGCCGCCAGTCGGAAGGCGCGGCGACGCGATATCGGCGTAGCCATTGCGCGCGCGATGCGCTCCAAGGGATCGTTGGGTGCCGAGCGCACCGCCAGACCGCGCGCAATGGCGTCGATCCGGCTGGTTGGGGTCACGGCGGGGAGAGCATCTCACCGCCGCGCCGACAGATCAACGCTGGGTGGACGACATCCACGGGCCGCCCTGAGCCAACTTCTGGAAGAGTCCAAGCATGCCCGTCGACGATTGGCGCGAAGAGATGCTCTCTCGAATCCGCGTGCTCACGAAGCAGGCCGTTCCCGAAGTCATCGAAGAGATCAAATGGCGGAAGGCGTCGAACCCTGCCGGCGTCCCGGTCTGGTCCCACGAGGGGATCATTCTCAGCGGCGAGACCTACGCGGACAAGGTGAAGCTCACCTTCGCCAAGGGAGCTTCCCTGGAGGATCCAGCCGGACTCTTCAACTCCAGCCTCGAGGGCAAGGCGAGGCGCGCCATCGACCTCCACGAGGGAGACCGCATTGACGAGGAGGCCTTCAAGGCCCTCGTCCGTTCTGCGGCTGAGCTGAACGCGTCGTAGCCCGCTACTCGGGCCAGCTCGCGTCGCCGGTCGTCGCGCCGCGCATCACCTTGAGCGACAGCAGCGCGCACTTGCGCCGCGTGGGGGAGATGTCGATGCCGAGCTGCTCGATCACCCAGTCGGCGCCGAGGCGCTCGATCTCCTCGAGCGGCATTCCGATCAGCTCCTCCGAGGAGATCGACGCGGCCGCCTGCGAGATCGCGCAGCCCTGGCCGTGGAAGCGCAGGTCCTTGACGCGACCGTCCTCGACCACGATGTGCACGCCCAGCTCGTCGCCGCAGAGCGGATTGTGGTCGTGCCACTCCAGGTCGTGCTCCTCGAGCTCCCCGAAGTTCCGCGGGCTCTTGTAGTGCTCGAGGATGAAGTCGCGGTAGAGAGCGTCCATCAGAGCTCGAACACCTCTCGTGCCTTGACGAGCGCGTCGGCCAGCCGGTCCACCTCGTCACGCGAGTTGTAGACGTGGAAGGAGGCGCGGGCGGTGGCGCCCACGCCGAGGCAGCGCATCAGCGGCTGCGCGCAGTGGTGGCCGGCGCGCACGCAGACCGCCTCGCGGTCGCACAGCTCGGCGATGTCATGCGGGTGGATTCCGTCGATCGCGAACGCCACGACGCCGCCGCGGCGGTCGAGGTCCGAAGGCCCGTACAGGTGGATGCCCTCGACCTCGGGCAGGCGCTCCAGTGCGTACGCGGTCAGGTCGCGCTCGTGGGCGCGGATCTGCTCCATGCCGATCGCGTCGAGGTACTCGACCGCCGCGCCCAGCCCGACGGCCTCGGTGGCCGCCGAGGTGCCGGCCTCGAACTTGAAGGGCAGCTCGTTCCAGGTGGAGTGCTCGCGCTCCACGCG
Organism: uncultured Thermoleophilaceae bacterium; assembly: GCA_963774755.1. Classification (GTDB taxonomy): domain Bacteria; phylum Actinomycetota; class Thermoleophilia; order Solirubrobacterales; family Thermoleophilaceae; genus JACVRW01. The sequence goes on from CAVZGG010000005.1 coordinate 218,115, forward strand.
CGAGATCATGTGACCCCCGCCGAGGAACGGCCGCATGCCGTCGAGCAGCTCGCGCCGCCCGTGCAGCAGGCCGATCGTGGGGCCGAGCGCCTTGTGGCCGGTCCAGGCGTAGAAGTCCGCGTCGATCTCGCGCAGGTCAAGCGGCAGCTGCGGCACCGCCTGCGCGCCGTCGATCACGGTCACGGCGCCGGCTGCGCGTGCGCGCCTCACGATCTCCGCAACCGGGTTGATCGTGCCGAGCACGTTCGACACGTGCGCCACGGCCACGAGCTTCACCCGGCCCTCGGCGAGCACCGAGTCGAGCTCGTCGAGCGACAGCTCGGCGCTGTCCGTGAGCGTGAGGTAGCGCAGCTTCGCGCCCGTCGCCTCGCAGAGGAGCTGCCAGGGCACGATGTTCGAGTGGTGCTCCATCTCGGTGATGAGCACCTCGTCGCCCTCGCCGACGTTCTCGCGGCCCCACGAGTACGCCACGAGGTTGATCGCCTCGGTGGCGTTGCGCGTGAAGATCGAGCACGCCGGGTCCCAGCCCACGAAGTCCGCGATGCGCACGCGGGCCGACTCGAACGCGTCCGTGGACTCGCGCGCCAGCTCGTACACGCCGCGGTGGATCGGCGCGTAGGACTCGCGCTGGAAGCGGTCCATCGCGGCGATCACCTGCTCGGGGCGCTGCGCGGTGGCGGCCGAGTCGAGGTACGCCACCCGCTTGCCCGCGAACTCGCGCGACAGCACGGGGAAGTCGGCGCGAACGTCGACCAGGGGCTTGTCCGCGACCGCGCCCATCAGCCGGCCTCCGCGCGCTCCCCGATGAACTCCTTGACCTGGTCCTCCGCCTCGGCCAGCTTCTCGCTGATCCGCCGGCGCACGAGGTCCTCGAGGCCCGGATCGTCGAGCCGCATGACGACCTCCTCGAAGTAACCCTCGACGAGCACCCGCACCGCCTCGGCGCGCGGGATGCCGCGGGTCATCATGTAGAAGATCTGCTCGGGGTCGAGCTCGCCGACGGTGCCGCCGTGCGACGCCTTCACGTTGTCCACCTCGACGATCAGCGACGGGATCGCGTCGCCCTTCGCCTTCGGCGAGAGCAGCATCTGGTGGGTCTGGAGGTAGGTGTCCACCTCCGGCGCCTTCGGGAGGATGTGGATCAGCCCCTCGTACGAGGCACGCGACTCGCCCGTCAGCGCTCCCTTCCACACGGTGTCCCCGGTGGTGTGGCCCGCCTCGTGCCTGTCGGTCGTGAACAGGTCGAGGTGCTCGTCGCGCTCGGTGAAGTACATGCCGGTGTGGCGCATGTCCGAGCCGGGCTCGGCGGTGATGATGTCGAGCGTCTGCTTCGTGAGGTGTCCGCCGAGGTGGATCGGCACCCACTTCACGCGCGCGTCGCGGCCCACCTCGACCCTGCGGGTGGAGAGGTCGTAGATGTCTGCGCTGCCCCAGTCCTGGTAGTGCGCGAGGTCGACCTGGGCGCCCGCGTCTGCGTACAGCTCGAACGCGCCGGCGTGAAGCGCCTGGCCCTCGAAGTCACCGCCGAGGAAGAACTCGCGGATGCGGACCTCGGCGTGCTCGCCCACCACGACCAGCGTGTGGGCCCACTGCGCCGTGCCCGGCTCGTCGATCAGCCAGACCACCTGGATCGGCTTCTCCACGCGCACGTTCTTCGGCACGTGGATGAACACCCCGCCGGTCCAGAACGCGGCCGTGCCGGCGGCGAACTTGTCGTCGTCGAACGGGAGGCGCTCGCCGAAGTGCTCCTCGACCAGCTCGGGGTGCTCCTCCACCGCCTGCTCGAGCGGCATGACGATGATCTGGTCGTCGTTCAGGTCCGAGTGCACGACGCTCGCGCCGCGCTGCACGATCAGGGCCGAGTGCTCGTCGTCGCCGAGGTCGAGCTGGGGGAGACCGGGCTCGTAGCGGCGCGGCTCGAGGGCTTCGAGGTCGAGGCCGCGGAGCGTGGTTGTCCAGAAGCCGGAGCGGCGCCAGGTCGGCGTCTCCTGCGCCTCGTAGATCTCGAGCGCGGCGCGGCGGCGGTCCTCGACGAAGTTAGGCGCCACGCGCGGCCACCTCCTCGCGCACGAACTCGTAGCCCTTCTCCTCGAGCTCGTCCGCGAGCTCCGAGCCGCCCTCGCGGACGATCTGGCCGTCGATCAGGATGTGCACGAAGTCCGGCTTGACGTAGTTCAGGATGCGCGTGTAGTGCGTGATGATGAGGAAGCCGCGCTCGTCGCCGCGCATCGCGTTCACGCCCTCGGAGACGATCCGAAGGGCGTCGATGTCGAGCCCCGAGTCGGTCTCGTCGAGCACCGCGAACTCCGGCTGGAGCATCGCCAGCTGGAGGATCTCGGCGCGCTTCTTCTCGCCGCCCGAGAAGCCCTCGTTCAGGTAGCGGCTCGTGAAGGCGCGCTCGATCCTGAGGAGCTCCATGTTCTTCTTGAGGAGGGCGCCGAACTCCTTGACCTTGATCGGCTCCTCGCGCCCGGCGTTCATCGCCATGCGCAGGAAGTTCGCGACCGAGACGCCCGGGATCGTGGCCGGGTACTGGAAGGCCATGAAGAGGCCGGCGCGGGCGCGCTCGTCCGGGTCCGCCTCGGTGAGGTCCTCGCCGTTCAGGAGGATGCGACCCTCGGTGACCTCGTAGTTGGGGTTGCCCATCAGCGTGTTGGCGAGCGTCGACTTGCCCGATCCGTTCGGGCCCATCAGCGCGTGGGTCTCGCCCTTCTTCACGACGAGGTCGACGCCATGCAGGATCTCCCGATCCTCGGTGCGCACGTGCAGGTTCTGGACTTCAAGGGTCATACGGTGGTTGCCTTCTCGGGTCGGGTGCGGGCCGGCCTTGCGAGGTCGGCCAGCGTCATGTCATTCAGAGTTCGGACGATGGACCCCTGTACGCGGGTCCACAGCAGCTTGGTCGGGCACGGGTCGTGGCCCATCTCGCCCTCACGGACGCAGACGAGCCCGCCGTCGGGGTCAGCGGTGATGCACTCGATCGGGGCGATCTCGCCCTCGAGCGCGCGCACGACCTCGGCCATCGTGATCTCCTCGGCCTCGCGAGCAAGGGTGTAGCCACCGTGGGCGCCGCGGCGCGACTCCACGAGCCCCGCCTTGCGCAGCCGCTGCACCAGGTGCTCCAGGTACGCGAGCGGGAGGCCCTCCGCGTCGGCGATCGTGGCAAGCGAGATCGGCCGCTCACCGTCGTGCTTGGCGAGATGGGCCATCACGCGAACGCCGTACTCGGCTTTGGTCGAGAACATCATCGGCTAAATCCTACCTAGCTAGTCGGAGAAGCCTCGCGCTCGAGCAGGCGCAGGTCGTGCGCCAGCCGCTCGGGCGTCGCCTCGGCTCCGGGATAGCCGATGCGCTGGTAGCCGCGCGAGTCGACGAGCGTGAAGCGCGCCTGGTGCTCCTCGGTGACCGACTGCGGGCGGATGAAGAAGCCGTCCCAGACCGGCCGCAGCTCGGCACGCGAGCCGAGCACGAAGTCGATCCGCCCGGTGGCTCGCTGCTTTGCGAGGAACGCCTGCGCGCGGCCGGGCGTGTCACGCGGCGGGTCGACGGCGATCGCGAGGGCGGGCACGTCGTGGCCGAGCTCGTCGAGGGCGCCGCGCACGGTCTGCGCCTGGATCGGGCAGCTGTCCTCGCAGGTCGTGTAGAGGAACGTGACCACGACCGGCTGGCCGCGCAGCGAGCGCATCGACACGGTCTCGCCGTCCTGGTTGCGCAGCCGGAAGTTCGGCGCGGGCGTGCCCTCCGGCATGAGCGAGCCCTCGAAGGTGTTGGGCGGTGCCTCGTCGTCGCTGCTATCGCCGGCCGCGAGAACGACAGCACCGAGGGCGAAGACGCCCACAAGAAACAGCGCTACCACGATCCGCGGGTTCACCGCGCGGAGGCTAGACACCCCGTGCGCACCTTCAGAGCTCCAGCTCGTAGACCTGCCACTCCATCTCGCGGCCCCAGCGCACCGTGCGCTCGCCGCTCACCTTCTCGAAGCCGACGCTGCGGTAGAGGCCGCCCGCGGCGCGTCAGGTCGCTGAACGTGGCCAGCTCCAGGCGCTCGTAGCCCGCCGCCCGCGCGGCCTCCAGCACCTTCTCGACCAGCCGGCGGCCCGCTCCCGACCCGCGCGCCTCGGGCGTCAGGACCAGGTGGCCGAGCCGGCCGGTGCCGCCGCCGACCTCGTAGAGCGTGATCGAGCCGACCACCTGGTCGCCGCGCTCCGCGAGCCAGAGGCCCTCGCCCGGGCCCGGCCAGCCGCGGCGGCGCAGCTCGGCCATCTGGGTGGCCACGTCGGCGGCAAAGCTCGGGTCGAGGCCGAACTCGGACTCGTACACCTCGCCGTGCATACGCACGAGCTCGTTCACGTCCTCGGCTGAGTTCCCGCTTCGAATCGAGACGTCCATGGGGCGAAAGCATCGCCGAGCGTCACAATCGAGGGCGTGTCGATCACCCTCGACCCGGGAGTGCTCGCCTTCCTCGGCATCGGCGTGGCCCTCTACGTCCGCGCCGTGGGGGTAGCGCGCGGGCGCGGTCTCGAGGTGACCCGCTTCCAGCAGGTCGCCTTCTACGGCAGGCGTGGCGCTCTGGGCGGTCGCAATGATCTCGCCGCTCGACGACCTCGCCGAGGACCTGCTCTCGGCACACATGGCGCAGCATCTGCTGCTCGCCGAGCTCGGCGCTCCGCTGATACTCGTGGGCCTGCGGGCGCCGGTGATCTTCTTCTTCCTGCCGCGGCCCGCGCTGGTCGCGCTCGCGCGCCGCAAGACGCTCCGCAGGGTGATGCGCAAGCTCACGACTCCGCTCGGCGCGATCGCCGTCTACGCCCTCGTCCTCTATGGCTGGCACTTCGCACCTGCCTTCGAGGCGGCGCTCGAGAACCCGCTCGTGCACGCCCTGCAGCATCAGTCCTTCTTCTTCATCGCCATCCTCGTTTGGATCCCCGCGCTCGAGCCGACCCGCCAGCGCCTGCGCGGCGAGCTCTGGAAGGCGGGTCACATCCTCGGCGCGCGGCTGGTGGGGATGTTCCTCGGCATGGCCTTCATCGCCATGCGCTCGCCCGCCTACGACTGGTACGTGGGGCGGACCTCCGAGCACGGCCTGAAGCCGTTGACCGACCAGCAGATCGCGGGCGGGCTGATGCTGACCGTCGACGTGGCGATCATGCTGTTCGCCGTCGCCTTCTTCTTCTTCCGCTCGGCCCAGGACCAGGACCGCGCGGATGCAGAGGCCTACGGCTCGACGAGCCCGCGCCGGATCGCATAGCGCACGATCTCCACGCGGTCACGCATGCCGAGCTTCCCGAAGACGTTGGTGCGGTGCGACTCGACCGTCTTCTCGGAGAGCTTCAGCGTCTCGGCGATCTGCTTGTTCGTGAAGGCCTCGGCGATCAGCTTCACGACCTCGAGCTCGCGCGGGGTGAGCGGCTCCTCGACCTCGGTGGCGCCCCCGAGCCACTCGTCCATGAGCGTGCGCTGGGCGTCGTCGGAGAGGAAGGTGCGGCCGTCCGCCACGGTGCGAACGGCGTCGATCAGGTCGGTGTCGGCGGCGCGCTTCAGGACGTAGCCCGCCGCGCCGGCCTCGAGGCCCTCGAGGAAGTAGCGCTCGTCGTCGTGCATGGACAGCATCACCACGCGCGTGTCGGGCGCGTGCGCGCGGATCTCGCGCGCGGCCTGGAGCCCGGTCATGCGCGGCATCGACACGTCGAGCACGGCAACGTTGGGGTGGTGCTGCTGGGCCGACTCGAGTGCGGCCACGCCGTCCTCGGCCTCCGCCACGACCTCCATGTCGGTCTGCCGGTCGATCAGCATGCGCAGGCCGGAGCGCACGATGCCGTGGTCGTCGGCGATCAGGACTCGGATCACGCAGGCGCCCTCACGAGCCGCCCGATCCGAAGCGTCACGGTGGTGCCGCCTCCGGGCGCCGAGCGGATGTCGAGCTCGCCGCCGGCCAGACGTGCGCGCTCGACCATGCCGCTGAGGCCGAGTCCGGCGCCGCCGCCGTTGCTCGCACCGCGGATGACGGAGGCGGGATCGAACCCTGCACCGTCGTCGCGCACGCGCAGCTCCACGCGCTCTTCGTCGACCTCCATCTCCACGGACACGGCGGTCGCGCCGGCGTGCCGGCCGATGTTCGCGAGCGTCTCCTGAAGGATCCGGTAGACCGCGGTCTGAACGTCCTCGGGCAGCGTCTCCGGCTCGCCCTCGTTGGACACGCGGACCTCGACCCCGGTGCGTGCCGAGAAGCGCTTGAGCTGCGTCTCGATGGCCGGCATCAGGCCGTGGTCGTCGAGTGCGGTCGGGCGCAGCTGGCGGGCCAGGTTCAGTAGCTCCTCCATCGCCTGGTTCACGAGGCGCTTGAGCTCGGCCACCTCCTCGATGCGGTCGGGCGGGCTGTCCTGGGAGAGAGCCTCGAGGCGCAGCAGGATGGCGGTGAGCGACTGGTTCACCTCGTCGTGGAGGTCGCGCGCCAGCCGGCGGCGCTCCTCCTCCTGCGCGCGCATCACGAGCGTGCCGGAGCGGCGGCGCTCGTCCTCGATGCGCTCGAGCAGGCGGTTGAAGGAGGTCGAGAGCTTGTCGATCTCCTCGACCGGATCGGAGTCCATCAGCTGGTGGGTGGTGGGCTCGGCGGGGTCGATGTTCTCGATTCGCTTGATCAGGCGCTCGAGCGGTGCGAAGCGGCGCTGGAGCATCCAGAGGTTCACGCACAGCGTGAGAACGATCGCCAGGGCGAGGATGAGAAACGACCAGCGCTGGTCGTCTACGTTCAGGTCGAGGCCGGCAGCGAGGCTCGCCGCCAGGAGTGTCAGGGCGACGAGAACAACGTTGGCGGCCACGATCTGGCCGATCAGGGAGTCGTCGCGTCGCGTCATAGAGGGTCTCTTCATGGATCGGAACAGGCCCCGCCGGGACAAATGGGGTCTCCACCCCATATCGGCACGGGGCCCGAAAGACGAAACTCTTGGTGAGGCTTAAGGCAGGTGTTACTGCCAGGGGCTTCCGCATAATCTAGGTCTGGGTCTTCTGCCGGGGCGTCCGAAAGGGCGCCCCGGTTGCCGTTGTGGGGCGCTACACTTTCTGAAGTATTGAAACCCGACTGGCTTTCGAGGTATTTGGAATGGCGTCCGGCGCAGAGCTGATTCGCAAGGTCAAGGAGCAGATCGAGGAAATCGATCCGAAGGACGTCCACGCCCTGTCCCAGAACGGGAACGGCGCGGTGATCGTCGACGTGCGCGAGCAGCACGAGTTCGAGGAGGCCCACGTCCCCGGTGCCGTCCACGTTCCCCGCGGGCATCTCGAGTCGCGCATCGAGGGCGCCGTCTCCGACCGCTCCAAGCGCGTGATCCTCTACTGCGCCTCCGGAAACCGCTCGGCCCTCGCCGCCCACACGCTTCAGGAGCTCCTCGGCTACGAGGACGTGGCGTCGATGCGCGGCGGCATCACGCTCTGGAAGGACCGCGGCTACGACGTCGAGGTCCCGCGCTCGCTCACCCCCGAGCAGCGCGAGCGCTACTCGCGCCACCTGCTGGTCCCTGAGGTCGGGCTCGAGGGGCAGCTGAAGCTGCTCGACGCGAAGGTCCTTCTGCTCGGTGCCGGTGGTCTCGGCTCACCGGCCGCGCTGTACCTGGCCGCCGCGGGCGTGGGAACGCTCGGCATCGTCGACAACGACGTGGTCGACCTCTCCAACCTCCAGCGCCAGGTGGCGCACTCGAACGATCGCATCGGCGTGCCGAAGGTGGACTCCGCCGAGATCGCGATCCACGAGATCAACCCGGACGTGAACGTCGTCAAGTACCCCGTCCGCCTCGGCGCCGACAACATCATGGAGATCATCGACGGCTACGACGTGATCGTCGACGGCCTCGACAACTTCCCCACCCGCTACCTCCTGAACGACGCGAGCGTGCGCACGCAGACCCCGGTCGTGTCCGCTTCGATCCTCGGCTTCGAGGGTCAGCTGTCGGTGTTCCATCCCTACGAGGGCCCGTGCTACCGCTGCCTCTACCCGACACCCCCGCCGGCCGAGCTGGCGCCGTCGTGCGGCGCCGCCGGCGTGCTCGGCGTGCTGCCCGGCGTGATGGGGCTGCTCCAGTCGGTCGAGGTGATCAAGCTGGTCACCGGCGCCGGCGACACGATGGCCGGCCGCCTGCTGCTCTACGACGCGCTCGGCACGACCTTCACCGAGCTGAAGGTCCGCCGCGATCCGGACTGCCCGATCTGCTCGCGCGAGCCGGACGCGATCTCCGACGAGGAGATGGGCGTGTTCCCGGACTACGAGGCGTTCTGCGCGGGCGCGGGCTAGGCTGCCGGACCCAGTGAGCGTCATCAAGATCCCACCCGTCCTGCGGGGCAGTGTCGGCGGCGAGAAGCAGGTCGAGGCCTCCGGCGAGAACGTCAGAGAGGTGCTGCGCGCGCTCGCCTCTCAGCACCCCGCCACCGAGTCCCAGCTCTTCTCCGAGGACGGCGAGCTGAACCGCTACGTGAACGTCTACCTGAACGACGAGGACGTGCGGGTGCTCCAGGGCCTCGACACGAGCGTCTCGGACAGCGACACGATCGTGATCCTGCCGGCCATGGCCGGCGGCAGTCGCTGATCATCCGCCAGGCGGAGCGGCGCGACCAGGAGGTCTGCGCGCGCGTCTGGGACGAGTCGGCGCGCGCGGCGTTCACGGAGCTGCTGCCGCCCGGGCATGAGTTCCCCGAGCCGGACGCAGAGCGCTGGTACTCCCTGCTCGAGGACCCGGGTGTCTCGATGCTGCTTGCGGAGGAGGACGGCGAGCTGCTCGGCTTCAGCACCTCGGGCGAGAGCCGCGACGACGATGCCGACCCCTCCGTGGGCGAGGTCCGCAGCTTCTTCGTGGCCGCCGGCCGCTGGCGCCAGGGCGTGGGACGCGCGCTGATGGCCGCGGCGCTCGAGTCGCTGCGAGAGCGCGGCTGCTCCGAGGCCACGGTCTGGTCCTTCGCGGCCAACGACCGCGCCAACGCCTTCTACGAGCGCGCCGGTTTCGCGCGCGATGGCGCCGAGAAGACCGAGGACGCCTGGGCGCACCTGCTCGAGGTCCGCTTCCGCCGTAGCCTCTGACCATGCGCATCGAGAACCTGGGGCGGGCGGAGGCGTTCGTGACCAAGGACGGCTCCGAGATCAGGGAGCTCGCCGGCGTCCCGACCGGCAACTCGGAGAACCAGAGCCTGGCCGAGGCGACCGTTCCGCCGGGCGGCGAGACCGAGGAGCACCACCACCGCGTCTCCGAGGAGATCTACCTCTTCACGCACGGCAGCGGACGGCTGCGGCTCGGCGATGAGGAGAGCGAGGTGACGGTCGGCGACACCGTGGTCATCCCACCCGGCACCCGGCACAAGCTCTGGAACACGGGCCAGGAACCCCTGAAGCTGCTCTGCTGCTGCTCTCCGCCGTACTCGCACGAGGACACGGTTCTGGTCTCTCAGGGGAACGTGGAGATTGTGAGACGCGGCTGGGAGGCGTGGGCCGAGGGCGACCTCGACGCCGTGCTCGAGCTGTTCGATCCAGCAGCCGAGTGGCATACGACGCACCTTTTGGGCTGGCCGGAGGACGAGGTGTACCACGGCCATGAGGGCATACGGCGCTTCTTCGAGGAGTGGCTTTCGAGCTGGGACCACTATGAGGCCGGGGCCGAGGAGTACCTCGACGCGGGTGACGGACGGGTGCTCGTGATCTGCTGGCAGCGCGGCCTTGGACCGGGCGGCCATGTCCCCGTCCAGATGGACTGGGCACAGATCTGCACGCTGAAGGGCGGCCTCGTCTGCCGCCTGGAGGCCTATTCCGATCGGCACGAGGCACTGAAAGCCGTGGGCCTGGACTAGCGGGCCAGGCCGGGTACTACACTTTCTGAAGTGCTGGATCCAGGCCTTGACACCAGGCCGTGCGGGGGGAAGTACGGCGACATCGTCCAGGCGATCGGCAACACGCCGCTCGTCGAGCTACGGCGCCTCAGCCCGAAGCCCGGCGTACGCATCTACGCCAAGCTGGAGGGCTACAACCCGACCGGCTCCGTGAAGGACCGCGTGGCGCGCTCGATGATCGAGCGAGCCGAGGAGGAGGGCCTGATCGCGCCCGGCCAGACGATCCTCGAGCCCACCTCCGGCAACACCGGCATCTCGCTCGCGATGATCTGCCGGCGCAAGGGCTATCCGCTCAAGGTCGTGATGCCGGACAACGTGACCGCCGAGCGCACCCAGCTGCTTCAGATGTACGGCGCCGAGATCGTCTACTCGCCCGGCGAGCAGGGCTCGAACGGCGCCGTTGCGATGGCGCTCGAGCTGGCCGCGGCCGACTCGAGCTACTACATGCCCTACCAGTACGGGAACCAGGCGAACCCGGACGCCCACTACCACGGCACCGCGCCGGAGATCCTCGAGGAGCTGGACGGCGTGGCGGCGTTCGTGGCCGGCCTCGGCACGGGCGGCACGCTGATGGGCAACGCGCGGCGCTTCAAGGAGGAGGACCCCGACACGCAGATCGTGGCGGCGGAGCCGCTCCAGGGGGAGCTCGTCCAGGGCCTGCGCTCGCTCGAGGACGGCTACATCCCGCCGATCATCGACCTCTCGCTGCTGGACCGGAAGATCTTCGTCTCGAACCGCGACGCCGTGATCTGGACCAAGAAGCTGCTCGACGAGGAGGGCATCTTCGCGGGCGTCTCCACCGGGGCGATCGCCTCGATCTGCGTGCGTGTGGCGAGCGAGCTCGACGAGGGCAACGTGGTCTTCGTGTCACCGGACGACGGCTGGAAGTACCTGAGCTCGGGCGTCTATACGAAGACGGTCGAGCAGCTCGAGGAAGACGGCGTCCTCGAGCGCGGCTCGTTCTGGTAGCTCAGGCCTTCGGCGGCGGGTCGTCGTCGTAGACGTCGTCGTCGTCGGCGGTGAGCGACTCCTTCAGCTCACGCATGCCCCTGCCGACCGAGCGCGCCGCCTCCGGCAGCTTCTGCGGGCCCAGCACGATCAGCGCGATCACCAGGATCACCATCAGCTCGAGCGGGCCGGGTGCGGAGAGGAACCCCATCCCTGTCCAGGTTAGTCCACGAGGGAGCGCTCACCTAACGCCTCGCGCAGCGCGACCGCGTGGGCGGCCTCGCACGCCATGATCGAACCGAGCGGCTGGCGCAGGCGCGGGTTGCGGATCGCGGCGGCCGCCTCGCTGTAGGCGCCGAGCGCCTCCGCCTCGAGGTCGAGCGCGTAGCGGGCGAATGACTCATGGCTGCGCAGGGCCGCGGTCAGCTCGGGCGCCGGCACGCTCGCGCGCGGCGAGCGCCGCCCCGCGTGGCGAAGCGCCTCCTCGATGGCGCGCGCGTGCTCCTGCTCGTGGTCGCGCAGCGTCTCGCCCAGCGCGACGTCGATCGCGTCGCGGCGCAGCGCCGCCTCGTAGGCGGAGATCAGCCGGTTCTCGAGCGCGAGCAGGTCCTCGAGCACGTCCACGTCGGAGCGCCCTGCCATCAGAGCGCCCCCGTCACGAACGGGCCCTGAGCGGCGGGCAGCCCCTGGAGGACGCGCACGGCCGCCAGCTGCGCGCCCTCGTCGGCGCCGATCTCCGCCGCCGCGCTCCGCAGGCGCAGGTCGGGCAGCTCGCTGAGCGCCTCGAGATAGGCGCGCACCTGACGCTGCTCCAGGTCCTCGGCAAAGGCCAGCGCGTCGCCGGGCTCCCGGAGCCGCGGGAACGTGCGCGCGTACTCCTCCGCGCTGCGTCCGGAGGGCGGATCGCCGCCGAGGTCGCGGATCAGCTCCTGGAGCCGGGTCACGTGCTCGCGCTCCTGCTCCGCGATGGCGCGCGTGTTGCGCAGCGCGTCGCCGCTCAGCACCTCCTCGCAGGCCGCGTACGCCGCCACCACCGCGTGCTCGAGCGCGAGCAGCGAGCCGAGCAGGGCCGCTCCCGAGCCGGGCCGCGGGCCCGTGGACGGGGGCGGATCTCCCCCGCCGCACGAGGCGAGGAGGAGGGCTGCGGTGGCGCCACCGAGCGCCTCGCGGCGCGTGAGGAAAGGCGCCATCGGCCGCAGACTAGCCTTCACCCGGTGAGGATCTCGCAGGCGCACTGGGACGAGCTGATCGCGCACGCGCGCGAGGATGCGCCGAACGAGTGCTGCGGTTACCTGAGCGCGAAGGACGGCGTGGTGGAGGCCGTCTTCCGGGCGGAGAACCCGCGCAAGTCGCCCTATGGCTACGAGCTCGACCACAAGAGCCTGTTCGCCGCGAACGAGCTGGACGACGAGGGCTTCGAGGTCGGGATCTACCACTCGCATCCGCGCAGCCCGGCCGAGCCGTCGCAGACCGACATCAACCTGGCCACCTACCCGCACTGGCGCTACCTGATCATCTCGCTCGAGAACGAGCCCGTGGTGCGGGTGTGGCGGATCGCCGACGGCCGCGTCGAGGAGGAGGAGCTCGATGTCGTCGACTGACGAGTCGCTCGCCTGCCCCGGCTGCGGCCGCGTGGACGCCTCCGGCGCGAGCTTCTGCCCGAGCTGCGGGATGCCGCTCGTGCGCTCGGGCGCCGAGCAGCTCGACGCGCCGCTGAGCGACGCGCACGGACGCGCGCGCAAGATCGACCCGGCGTTCACCGAGGGCGATCTCGTGCGCGTGGCCGGTGGGCGCAACCAGGCCGAGGCCGAGCTGATCCAGGGGCTGCTGCTCGAGTGGGGGGTGCCGAGCATCCTGCGCCGCGTCGGCCGGGTTCGACGTGCCGGACTTCCTAGCCGCAGGGCCGCGCGACGTGCTGGTGCCCTCCGCGGGCGCCGAGACGGCGCGCGAGGTGCTGCTCGAGGCCGACATGGCGCCCACCACCGGCGAGAGCCGCGGTCCGCGACCGCTCGTGCTCGCGGCGGCGATAGCGCTCGGCGGCGCCGCCACAGCGCTGCTGGCCTACCTGGCCTTCCAGGGCGCCTGAGCGGAAACGAACTGTAGGCTCTTCGGCCATGGATTTCGCACCGTCGGACCGAGTCGCCGAGCTCCTGGATCGCATCCGCGAGTTCATGGAGGAGCACGTCGATCCCGTGGAGCGGGAGGCGGTCGAGGCGCTCGACAAGGAGGTCCGCCCGGGCGTCCCGTACCCCGAGATCCTGGTTGACCTGCGCGAGCGCGCCAAGGCCGAGGGCCTCTGGAACCTGTTCCTGCCGGACGACCGCTTCGGCCCCGGGCTCACCAACTGGGAGTACGGGATGCTCTGCGAGCTGATGGGCCGGAGCGGTGTCGCGCCGATGGTCTTCAACTGCTCCGCTCCTGACACCGGCAACGCGGAGATCCTCGCCGAGCACGGCACGGACGAGCAGCAGGAGCGCTGGCTCCAGCCGCTGCTCGACGGCGAGATTCGCTCCTGCTTCTCGATGACCGAGCCGGAGACGGCGGGCTCCGACCCGACCGGCCTGATCTCTCGCGCGGAGCTCGACGGCGGCGAGTGGGTGATCAACGGCCACAAGTGGTTCACGTCGGGCTACAACGGAGCCGCGCTCGCGATCGCCATGGTCGTGACAGATCCCGACGCGCCGCCTCACAAGCGGGCGAGCATGATCCTGGTGCCGGTGGACACGCCCGGCTTCGAGGGCGTGCGGCCGGTGCCCGTGATGGGCCACGACGAGGGCCCGGGCCACTGGGAGGTCCGCTACGAGGACTGCCGCGTGCCGGCACAGAACCTGCTCGGCGAGCGTGGCGGCGGCTTTGCGATCGCTCAGGACCGGCTCGGCCCGGGGCGCATCCACCACTGCATGCGCGCGATCGGGTCGGCGGAGCGGGCCTTCGAGCTGATGTGCCGGCGCGCCCACGAGCGCCAGGCCTTCGGCGGGCCACTCGCGGAGAAGCAGTTCGTCCAGGACTTCATCGCGAAGTCGCGCATGGAGATCGACTCGGCGCGACTGATGGTGCTGCACGCCGCCTGGCGGATGGACACGGAGGGCAAGCGAGCCGCGCGCCAGGACATCTCGATGATCAAGGTGATCGCCGCGCAGATGCACCAGCGCGTGCTCGACCGCGCGATGCAGGTGCACGGCGCGCTCGGGATGTCGGACGACACGCCGCTCGCGGCGGCCTGGCGCCAGGGCCGCTGGCTGCGCATCGCGGACGGGCCGGACGAGGTGCACAAGATGGTGATCGCGCTGCGCGAGCTGAACCGCTTCAAGCCGCGGGAGCCGGTCGAGGCATTGAGCACCACCGGCGCCACGCTCACCGCCACAGCCGACCGCGGTCTCTCCGAGGAGCAGCGCGCGTTCGTCGAGGCGATCCGCGACTTCGCCGCGCGCGAGAAGTTCGACCGGCCCGAGGAGGACGGCCACTCGGACGAGGTCGCCGCCCGGATGGGCGAGCTCGGCTGGTACGGCCTTCAGATCCCCGAGGAGTACGGCGGCTCCGGCGGTTCGTTCCTGGACGCCACGCTGTTCCTCGAGGAGTTCACCCGCGGCCAGATCCCGGTGGCGGGCTACGGGGTCACGCTGATCGTGGTCGGGGCGCTGAACCGCTTCGGCACCGAGGAGCAGAAACGGGACCTGTTCGGACGCGTCGTCAAGGGCGGGACGCTCGCCATCGCGATGTCGGAGCCGGACGCCGGCTCGGACGTGGCGGCGCTGAAGACGCGGGCGCGCCTCGAGGATGGAGAGTGGGTGCTGAACGGCGCGAAGATGTGGTGCTCGTACGCCCACAAGGCGAGCCACATCCTGATCGTCTGCCGCACCGGCGACGGCGAGCGCCACGAGGACATGTCGATGATCCTCGTGCCGCGCGACGCGCCCGGCATGACCATCACGCCGATCCCGACGCTCGGCGGCGAGGAGACGAACGAGATCCACCTCGACGGCGTGCGCGTGCCCGAGGAGGCGCTGCTCGGAAGCGAGGGCGGCGGGTGGACTCAGCTGATGGCGGGGCTCAACTACGAGCGCACGATCCTGGCCGCGACCTCGCTCGGGCTTGCGCAGCGCGCGTTCGACGACGCGCTCGCGTACGCGAAGGAGCGCCGCCAGTTCGGCCGGCCGGTCGGCTCGTTCCAGGCGCTGTCGCACAAGTTCGCCGAGATGGCGACGGAGATCGCGCAGGTGCGGCTGCTCGTGCGCTGGGTGGCGTCCCTGACCGACGACGACCCGAGCCGGATGCTCCCCCAGGAGGCGTCGATGGCGAAGCTGGCGGCCACGGAGCTCGCCAAGCGCGTCGCGCTCGAGGGAGTTCAGATCATGGGCGGCTACGGATACGCGACGGAGTACCCGATGGAGCGACACCTGCGCACCGCGGTGGTCACCACCATCTACGGCGGCACCTCCGAGATCCAGAAGAACATCATCGCGAAGACGCTCGGGCTCTAGCCGTGGCGGAGAGCGCCGCGCGCCTCCTGAATGCCGTGCGCCGCCTGAACCAGACCCTCGACCCCAGTCAGGTATCGCTGCGGGTCTGCGAGGAGGCCGCCCGGCTGCTCGACGCGGATCACGCGAGCGTGTTCCTCGCGAGCGCTGACAACGGGATGCGAACCGAGGCCACCTACGGCGGGCGCCGCCGAGCGCATTGGCGAGCCCGTGAGGCCGGGAGAGGGACTTGTCGGTGAGGTGGTGCAGCGCGACGAGTCGATGCTCGAGGGCGGCGCGGCCGCCGTTCCGCTTCGCTGGGACGGCCGGCTGCGCGGTGCGCTCGCCGTGGGCTTCGGACGCGAACGGGCCGTGTCGCGGGAGGAGCTGGAGCTGCTCGAGGCGTTCAGCGAGCTGGCGGCCGCCGCCTGCCGGAACGCGAGAGCGCACGCGGGGCTTGCGCTGGCGGCTCGCACGGACGCCCTCACCGGCTGCCTCAACCACTCCGCGATGCACGACGCGCTGGGCCGCGAGGTCGAGCGCTGCCGGCGCAAGGGCCACGCTCTCTCGCTCGTGATCGTCGATCTCGACGAGTTCAAGCAGGTGAATGAGCGACACGGCCACCTTGCGGGCGACGAGGTGCTGAGGCGGGTCGGCGAGTCGCTGCGGGAGAGCGTGCGGGCCTACGACCTCGTGGCGCGCTACGGCGGCGACGAGTTCGCGGTCATCGCGATGGACGCCGACGAGGCCACGGCCGCGGAGGTCGCGCGGCGCGCGGTCGAGGCGATCGGCCGCGCGCTTGGCACGCTCGGGTCCGCCGGGGAGGCCACGGCGGCCACGGCCGGGGTGGCCGAGTGGCAGACCGGGGACTCGCCGTCTGAGCTGATCGCCCGTGCGGACCGCGCGCTTCTCCACGGAAAGCATTCGGGCCTGCGCGGCAGCGCGGTGCAGGCGTCCTCGCTGCCCGCCGCCGCCCCCGGGGGCGCAGGCTCAGGCAGCGGCTGACAGCGAGTCGAGCTCGGCCCGCCAGTCGCGCTCCACGCTCGCCAGCGGGCGCCCGAAGACGTCCACCAGCACGGCGCGGGCTCCGCGCTCGTCCAGCGGGCTCATGGCGAGCGCCACGGCGGCGGCCGGCCCGCCCTCGTGCTCGAGCATGCTGAAGATGGTGCCGCCCAGCAGCATGGCGTCACGCGCCGAGGGCGGGAACTCGGGCCGGCCGCCCTCGCGGAGCCGGCGCATGATCGCCGCCCGCAGGTAGGGCGTCTGACCGGACAGCCACACGGCGCCGCCCTCGCACAGCCAGGCCCAGCGGACGTAGCGCCTGAACGCGGCGGGCGAGAACGGCGGCGGCAGGTCCGGGTTGTTGGCGCCGATCACGAGGTGCGAGTACTCGTGAAGCGGCGACAGGAGCAGGGCCTCCCGCGAGCCCGGGACCTTCGAGGCGCGCCGCTCGAGCGCGGGGGAGGAGAGCACGTGAATGTCCGTCTCCGTGAACCAGCCCGCGAAGTAGCGGCGGCTTGCGGGCGCGGCGACGCTGCGTGCGAGCGGGAGCCATGGATGGGCGAGCGTGAGCGCGGCCACGCGCGGGTGGAGCACCACGGCGATGTCGCGCGGCACGTGCTCGAAGAGCCCCGCCACCTCCTCCCGGAACGCCTCGAGCGACTGAAGCACGGCAGCCGCCTCGGCGCGCTGCGACGAGTCATGGCGAGCCGAGAACGTCGGCGAATGCGACTCCTCCCAGGGCACGGGCGGACCATGAGGGGTCAAACCCTTAAGGGGGTCAGACCCCCTTGAGGGTTGGGACCTTTGCGAGGGTTGCGCGCCGTATTGAGACGGGTGCCTCGCGTGAGAAGCTCTGCTGCAGCCATGACCGGCGACCGGCCAGCGGCCCTCGTGCCCGCGGCTGCGGGGCGTTCGTCCCTGCTCGCGCGCACCGCCGGCGGCGACGCGATCGAGCGGCTGCGCGAGCGACGGCTCGTGCGCGACATTCAGCGCGGCTCGGCCGCCGCGCTCGAGGAGCTGTTTCGGCGCGAGTGGCCGCGCGCGTACCGCGCCGCGTACCTCGTGGTCCACGATGCGGCTGCCGCCGAGGACATCGCCCAGGAGGCCTTCCTCGCCGCGATCCGGGCGATCGACCGCTTTGACCGGCGCCGCCCGTTCGGCCCGTGGATGCACCGGATCGTGGTGAATCGCGCCATCGACGTCACGCGCTCGAGGACACTTCGCCGCGAGGTGGACGCGGCCGCCGCGGACTCCGCCGAGGCGGCGCCGGATCCGCCCGCGGCGCCTCTGTCCGACGACGTGGTGGCCGCGCTGCGGGAGCTGAGTCCCGAGCACCGCGCCGTCGTCGCGCTGCGCTTCCTGTTCGACTACACGCCGGGGGAGATCGCCCGTGCGCTGGACATGCCGCGCGGAACGGTCAACTCGCGCCTGCGGCGCGCGCTCGACCGGCTCGGTGAGGTGCTGGAGCAGTGACCGTGCGTGAGCGCATCCGCGAGCAGCCGCTGCCCGGTGAGGCCGAGGCGGCAGCGCGCAGCTGGCCCGTGGTCGAGGCGGCTCTGGCCGCGCAGGTGCCCACACCGAAGGCGCGACGCCCACGGCGGCTGGCGCTCAGGCTCGCGCTCGTGACGGCGGCCCTGTGCGTGGGCCTGGTGGCGGCGCTGACTCCCGCCGGCGCCCAGGTCAGCGACTGGATTGGCGACCGCTTCGCCGACCGCGCCGACCCCGCGAAACCCGCCTTCGCGGCCCTGCCGCCGGGCGCGTCGGTACTCGCGATCTCGCGCTCGGGCGCCTGGGCCGTGCGTCCCGAGGCCTCGCGCCGGCTTGGCTCGTTCTCCGAGGCCGGCTGGTCCCCGCGCGGGCTGCACGTGGTGGGAGTGGATGGTCGCCGGGTCGTCGCGGTGGACAGGGCGGGAATGCAGAAATGGTCGGTCACGCGCCCAGGGCGGGTTCACAACCCCGCCTGGAGCACGGGCGACGGCTTCTTCGTTGCGTATCTCGACGGCCACGTGCTCCGGAGCGTCGGAGGCGACGGCGCCGGCGACGCGGCGCTTCGCCCACGCGCAGCGCGTGTCACTCCGGCCTGGCGCCCGCACGCCGGCCATGTGCTCGTCTACGCGCGTGAGCGTGGCGGGCTCGAGGCCGTGGATTTGGACAGCGGGCTCACGCTCTGGCGTACGGGCGGGCAGGCGGCGCTGGCGCGTACCCGCCAGCTCGCCTGGTCACGGGACGGCCGGCGGTTGGCGGCGCTCTCGCCGCGCGAGGTGACCGTGCTGGGCGCCGACGGTCGCGTGCTTCGCACGGTCGCGCTCCCGGCCCGGGCCCGCGAGTTCGCGCTGCACCCGTCGGGCAGGCGGGCGGCCGTCGTGGTGGCGGGCGCGGGCGGCACACGCGTGCTCGAGGTGCCGCTCGGCGCCGGCACGCCGAGGCAGCTCTTCCAGGGCGACGTGGACGGCCTCGCATGGTCGCGCGACGGCCGTGGCCTGCTGCTCGCATGGCGTGACGCCGACCAGTGGCTGCTGCTTGGGCCGAACGGTCGCGTGCGCAGGGCGTTGCACGGCGTGAGCGCCGAGCTGGGCGCCGCGGGCGGCTTCCCGCGGCTGGCCGGCTGGTGCTGCCCGGGCTAGCGCGTTAGTCTCGCCGCCGAGCCCCCAATGACGTTCCGTTCGGTCATCCCCGCACTTCTCACGCCGTTCCAGGACGACCTGTCGCTGGCGCCCGAGCGGCTCGCGGCGAACGCGCGCGGACTCGTCGAGCGCGGCATCCGGGACGTGGTGGTGTGCGGGACGATGGGCGAGGCCGGGGCGCTGTCCGACGACGAGCGCCAGACGGTCATCGAAACGGCGGTCGCGAGCGGCGCCCGGGTCACGGTCGGGATCTCCTCACCGGACGGCTCCAGCGCCGCACGCCGCGCCGAGGCCGCCGCGGCTCTCGGCGCGATCGGCGTGATGTGCCTGCCGCCCACGACCTACGTCGCGGACGAGCGGGAGCTCGATGCGCACTTCGCGGCCGTGACCTCCGCCACCGACCTTCCGGTGATGCTCTACAACAACCCGGAGGCCTCTCGCCAGGACCTGTCCCCCGAGACGATCGTCCGGCTCGCCGAGCGCCATGAGCACATCGTCGCCGTGAAGGAGTGCTCAGGGGACGCCCGCCGGATCGCGCACCTCGTCGAGCTGGCCGGCGATCGCCTGGAGGTGCTCGTGGGAGGCGACGACTGGGCGCTCGAGGGCTATGCCGCGGGCGCGGTCGGCTGGGTCTCCGGCGTGGCGAACGTGGCTGCGGAGCTCTGCGTCGAGCTCGAGTCGCTGGTGGCGGATGGCGATCTCGACGCGGCCCGGGCCTGCCACACGCGCCTGCTGCCACTCGGCCGGCTCGACATGACGCCAAAGCTGGTCCAGTACTTCAAGGCTGCGCTCGACCTCACCGGCAGCCACGGCGGCCCCACGCGGCCGCCCCGCCTGCCGCTCACAGAGGCCGAGCAGGAGACGGTTCGCGCCGCGGTCGCCGCCCTGGAGCCCGTGGCGATCCAGCGCTGATGCGCGCGAGCCGCGTCTTCCACGCCGTCGACTCGCACACCGAAGGAATGCCCACGCGGGTGATCACCGGCGGCGTCGGCGTGCTTCCCGGGGACACGATGCTCGAGCGCAAGCTGCGCTTCGAGCGCGAGCGCGACTGGATCCGCACGCTCCTGATGCACGAGCCTCGCGGCCACGGCGCGATGTCAGGCGCGATCCTCCAGCCACCGTGCCGCGACGACGCCGACTGGGGGGTCGTCTACATCGAGGTGAGCGGCTGTCTGCCGATGTGCGGCCACGGAACGATCGGTGTGGCCACGGTGCTCGTGGAGACCGGCATGGTCGAGGTCCGCGAGCCGGAGACGGTGGTCCGCCTCGACGTGCCCGCCGGCCTGGTCGAGGCGCGCGTGCAGGTGGAGGACGGCCGCGCGAAGTCCGTCAGCCTGCGCAACGTCCCGTCCTTCCTCCACGCCACGGACGGGGAGGCCGCGGGCGTTCGCTACGACATGGCCTACGGCGGCAACTTCTATGCGATCGCCGACGCCGCCTCAGCCGGGCTCGAGGTGAGGCCCGAGCAGGCGGAGGAGCTGGTGGAGGCCGGACTCGCGCTGATGGCAGCCGTCGAGGAGCCGGTGCACCCCGAGGACCCGGACATCCGCGGCTGCCGCCACGTGGTCTGGACTGCGCCTGGCGCGAACGGCGCCGACAGTCGCTCGGCCACCGCCATTCACCCGGGCTGGGTGGACCGCTCGCCGTGCGGCACCGGCACGAGCGCCCGCATGGCGCAGCTCTGGTCTCGAGGCGAGCTGGCGCTAGGCGCGCCGTTCGTGAACGAGGGCATCATCGGCACCCGCTTCACCGGCCGCCTGCTCGAGGAGACGACCGTGGGCGGCCGGCCCGCGGCGGTACCGGAGATCACCGGACGCGCCTGGATCACCGGCATGGGGCAGTACCTGCTCGATCCCGAGGATCCGTTCCCGCACGGCTTCCGTGTCGGCTGACGCCATTGTCGTAGGCGCCGGGATCTGCGGGGCGGCCGCCGCGTTCTTCCTCCAGGAGCGAGGCATGGAGGTGCTGCTGCTGGACCGCGGCGCCGTCTCCGGGGGCACCACCGGAGTGGGCGAGGGCAACGTCCTCGTCTGCGACAAGCCCCCCGGCCCAGAACGAGAGCTCGCCCTGGTGGGCCGCGACCTCTGGCTCGAGCTGGGCGAGCGCTTCCCGGCCGCGCGCGTCACGCGCAAGGGCGCGCTGCTGCTCGATCACCCGGACGGCGCGCCGGCGCCGGAGCTCGAGCCGGAGCTCGCCCCCGGCGTTCAGGTGCTGCGCGAGCCAGACGATCTTCAGGTGGATCCGGTCGGATTCACGCGTGCGCTGGCGGCGGAGTTGCCGGTGCGAGAGGGCGCAGCGGTGAGGTCGGTGGAGCGGGGAGCGGTGACGCTCGAGAACGGCGAGCGGCTGTCCTGCGAGCACGTCGTGCTGGCAACGGGCCCGTGGGCGGCGGAGCTCAGCGGCCTGCCGGTGGAGCCGCGCAAGGGACAGCTGGTGGCCCTCGCCGCGCCGTCCGGGCTGATTCGCCACAAGCTGATCGAGGCCGCGTACATGGACGCCGTGGCGGACAGCGACGAGCGGCTGGCGCTGGCCGTCGTGGTGGAGCAGACGCTCGACGGCGACGAGGTGCTGGTGGGCTCGAGCCGCGAGCGCGTGGGGTTCGAGCCGACGGTTCAGGACGAGGTCACCCGGGCGATGCTGGAGCGCGCGGCCCGCTTCGTCCCCAGGCTGCGCGAGCTGCGCGTGACCCGCAGCTGGTGCGGCTTCCGGCCCTGGCTCCCCGACGGCCTCCCGGCGATCGGCCCGCTCGACGCCGACGGCATCTGGACCAGCACCGGCCACGAGGGCGCGGGCGTCTGCCACGGGCCGATCTCGGGACGCCTGCTGGCTCAGATGATCTGCGGCGAGCCGCCCGCGCTCGACCCGACGCCGTTCGACCCACGCCGCTTCAGCGCGGCACGCGCTTCTTGATTTCGATCACCTGCTGGAACGTCGGGCGGTTGATCCAGTGGATCAGCGGCTGGTTGATCGCTCCGACCGGGCGCTGGCGCACCGCGTCGAAGCACCACTGGTCCGACGGCTTCTCGTAGGCCTCGCAGATCTCGTCCTTGTAGAAGACCCCGGGATCCGAGTTCAGCGCCCGCTTGAGCGAGGCGCGCAGCCGCGCGCGGCACTTGCGCAGGTTGCCCTGCCTGCCCCTTCCACCGCCGCAGTAGACGCGCGATAGCTTGCCCCGCACCCTGCGGCCGAGCAGCCGGCGAAGGTCCTTCTGCGCGTAGCCGTACCAGCCGGTCTGGTAGGCCGAGCCGTGGTGCTCGCCGTCGAGGTTCGGGTCGTCGTCCTGGGCGATCATGGAGAGCAGCCGCTTGTAGGTGCCGGCGCCGAGCGTCGGCCTGAACTGTGCGCGCATCCACCTCGGCCACCAGCGGTCGAGGATCGAGATCGCCTCGGTGCTCTCGTACACGCCGTTGCGGTCGCGGTCGAGCCGGTGCCCTCCCGAGCGCACCCACGCGCGCAGGACCGACACCGCGTGCCTCAGCTTCGGGTCCCGCGGCGTGCCCAGCAGCTTCAGCCCCCAGGGCAGCACCTTGGTCGCCCGCAGGTCGACCGTGCCCGCGCTCTCCATGGCATCGATCAGCTGACCAGGGACATCTTGCGGCTGCCGCGCGTCCCCCTCCGGATGCGGTCCGAGAGCGACTGCGAGCGGTAGATCGAGCCGTAGCCGAAGTTGTCGTCAGCCGCGCGGGTTCCGCGCGCCTGCTTGTTGTTCCAGTTGGCGAGGAACGGCTGGTCGATCATCTGCGGGTGCGACGCGCGCGACCCGTACTTCGCGGTCCACAGGTCGGTGTTCCAGCCCTTCCATGCAAAGGCCGAGCTCACGGGGAAGTGCGAGCTCGTGCGCGGCGCGCGCACCGGGTTGTTCCCCGAGTTGAAGTACCCGATGTGCTCGTGGTCCACGTAGAACCAGTTGAACGTGAAGCCGATCTTGGACGCCGCGCGCTGGAAGTCGCGCGGGCTGCGGATCTTGCTCGGATCGTTCAGCTCCACGAAGCCGAGCGCCGAGTCCGCCTCGTGGAAGTAGGTCGAGCGCAGCTTCGTGAACGCCACCGGCTTGCCCTTCCGCGTGGCGCGCGCGGTGACCAGGCCGAGCTGCGTGCGCTCCGCGTGGAGCGTCTCGGAGCCGGGCGGCGTGTCGTCCGCGGGGCTCGGAGTCCAGTTGTTCGTCTTCTCGAGCACCTCGATCGGCCGACACTGGCCGCGGAAGCGGTAGTGCATCGAGTCGATCGTGGGCGCGGAGCCGTCCGGCTCGCAGAGCGGGATCGCGAAGGTGTCGATGATGTCCTGGCCCGCCGATGTGGCGCTCCACGCATAGTCGCGCCCGCGGCCGAGCAGCACGTAGAGGCTGATCCCGGCGAACGTGGCGCCCGTCGCGTCCACCCCCGGTCCGTGCACGTCCACGTCCATCAGGAGCTGAGGGGCGAAGTAGGCCGTCTGCGGGCCCATCACCGCGATCGGCGTGCCCGACTTCGACTCGCGCCCGGACACGAGCAGCGCGTTGACGGCGCGGGAAGGCCAGCAGGCCGCCGAGGCCGGTGTCCTCGCGGCCGCTCGTACTCGCCGCGGCGTTGCCCTTACACGTCGAGCGGCGCACGATCCGCGGTCCGGCAGCGCCACGCCGCCGCTCCGCAGCTTGGGGGCGCCGCGGGTAGGGGAAGCGCTTGCCGTTCACGGTCACGGGCGCCTCGGGGTCCTCGGCCGTGCGGAAGTCGGCCCATACGCGCTTGCCGCGCCTGCGGCCGAAGCGTGCGGGCGCCCTGGAGCATCAGCGCCGAGTCGAGCTCGCCGCCGCCGCCCTTGCCGAAGATCCCGCCGACAGGCTCGCGGTGGCGATCACGTCGGTGACCTTCCAGTCCTCCGGCCCGCGGCTTGCCGATCGCCGCGTATTCGCCCGGCATCTTCAGCGGGTTCACGCGCGCCTCGGTGATGTAGCGGTTGATCCCCGCCACGTAGTTGGTCACGTCGTCCTGGAGGGCCGCGCCCGCGGCGCCGTAGACGTCGTCGCCGAGGTCGAACTGGCGCTGGAGGTCGTCCTCGGTGTAGGGCGCGAGCTCCCACTGCGTGTGGTCCTCGCGCGGTTGCCCGCGGCGCCGCCGGCGAAGGCGGACAGCTCGCCGCGCCCGGCGTTGCGCAGCACGTCCATCGCGAAGAGGCGGTCCTCGGCGCCGACGTAGCCGGCCCGAACATCGTGCCGGCGGCGGTCTGCCGTAGATGTGCGGGACGCCGAAGTTGCTGTCGCGCACGATCGTCACGTCGTCGCGGCCGGGGGCGAGTAGATGCGCTCGGCCTCGTTCTCCTTGACGCCGAAGGTGGCGTCCTTGAAGTACTTCGGGATGTCGGCGGCGCTCAGGCCGGGGAGGCGTAGACGAGGTCGCCGTACATCTCAGCTCCTCGGAGGAGTGCTTCGGCCGCGGCGCGTTCGGGCAGTTCGTCTTCGGCGGCGGGCACGCCGCGAGGAAGGCGGCGATGTCGGCTGCGTTCGCGTGGCCGTTCTGGCCCGGGGGCAGGATGTTCCAGAAGCCGCCGCCGTCGTTCAGGCCGTACGGCTGGACGGGCGTGTCCGCGGGGAGTCCCCGGCAGTCCCGGCAGCTGAGGCAACCCGGCAGCTGCGCCGCAGCACTGCCGGCGGCACCAATCGCGATTGCGCAGCCGCGGCGAGCGCCAGCATGCCCTGCCTCCCAAGGCGCCGCATGGCGCAGCAAAATACGCGCCCGCGCGCGTGCGCCGGTTCGCCGGGAGGCGCGCTAGGCCAGCACGGGCACGGCGTCCGAGGCGATCGCCTCGATCTCCTCGGAGGCGCGCTCGAACTCCTCGTCCGAGAGCACCGGGGTGCCCTCGAAGGGGAGGTCGCGGTAGAGCTCGAGCCACGAGCGGCAGCCGTGGTACTCGTGCCGGACCTTCACGGTCACCGGCCGCGGGATGCGGTAGGTGCGCAGCACCATCACGTGCAGCGGGTGGCGCCGCTTCCAGTGCAGGCGCTTCTCGGCGTAGTCGGTCGTCCAGATGTAGTACGGCGACAGCGCGTCGATCGCGCGCGGATCGGTGATCAGGTAGCTGGCGGAGACCTCGGCCCAGGCGCGGATGCGCACCCGCTCGGGCTGCGGGATGCCGCCGTCCTGGAGCAGCGCCTTCGCGGGCGGCTCGTCGTCGGGCCAGACGCCCTCCTCGAGCGCGCGCTCGAGCTCGGGCAGGTGGGACTGGCGGATCAGGTCGTTCCGCTGGTGATCGAACGTGGGGTAGAGGAAGAAGCGGTCGTGCTCGATCTCGAAGTGCTTGTTCTCCTCACGGATTCCGCCCTTGCGGAGGGTGAGGAGCTGCTCGCCCTCGGCGAGCGCGCGCACGGTTACGGCCCATTCCTTGAAAGCAACTGGCATAGACGAGAGAAACCTCCAAAACGCCGCGTCGAGGTATCTGCAACGACGTGGGGCGGGACGCGGGCGGCCATTGTTACGAACGAGCGCCCAGGTTTCAAGGGAAATTCGTCGGGGTCGCGTTACTCCAATGCCCGGATCACGGCGGCGAAGTCCTCTTCCCCGTGGCCTTCTCCTCGGCGCCGTCGCGTAGAGCGGCTCCACAAGCGATCCCAGGCGCAGCTCCACGCCGAGCGCCCTGGCCTCGTCGAGGCAGTGGCGCACGTCCTTGAGCATGTGCTCGAGCTTGAAGAGCGGCTCGAAGTCGCGGTCGAACATCGGGCGGCCCTTCAGGCCGAGCACGGTCGAGTTGCCCGCGCTGCCGGCCGCCACCTCGAGGAAGGCGTCGGGGTCGACGCCCGCGCGCTCCGCCGCGAGCACCGCCTCGGCGAGCGCCACCGCGTGCACGGCGCCCATCGTGTTGGTGAGCAGCTTGGCCAGCTGGGCGTGGCCCTGCGGGCCCACGTGCACGATCCGCTCGCCCATCGCCTCGAACAGCGGCCGGGCGCGCTCGAAGTCGCCGGCGTCGCCGCCGACCATGATCGTGAGCGTGCCGTCCTCGGCCTTCGGGCCTCGAGCCGGAGACCGGCGCCTCCAGGAAGGCGATGCCGTCGTCCGCGAGGCGCTCGCCGATCGCGCGGGCGGCGGTGGGCGCGATCGTGGACATGTCGATGGCCAGGCGCGCCCTCGTCGAGCCCGTGCGCCGCGCCCTGCTCGCCGAACAGCACCTCCTCGACCTCGGGCGCGTCGGGGACCATCGTGATCACCACCGCCGCGCCCTCGGCGGCCTCGCGCGGGCGTGGCGGCCGCACGGGCGCCGTGCTCCGCGGCGAAGCGCTCCGCCTTCTCGCGCCGTGCGCGTCCAGACGGACAGCTCGAAGCCCGCGCGCGCCAGGTTCGCCGCCATCGGCCCGCCCATGATCCCGAGGCCGCAGAAGGCGACGGGTCCCCGCTCAGCTGTCTCGCCATGTCCGCCACCTCCGGGGGTCTCGATTCGCAGCCGGTCTCCGGGCTGCAGCGTGCCCGACGCCTTCGGCGGCAGCTCCTCGCCGTTCAGCAGGTTCCGACCGGGCGCGCCCGGCTCGCCGCCCTCCGCGCCCGGCGGCGCGTGCCGGCGGCGCTCGGTGATGAGCGAGAGCGCATCTCGCTCCAGCGCCTCGATCTCGCGCACCACGCCGTCGCCGCCGCGGTGGCGGCCCGCGCCGCCCGAGCCGCGCCGCATCGAGTACTCGACCGCGCGCAGCGGGAACTCGAGCTCGAGCGCCTCGATCGGGCGTGTTGAGCGTGTTGGACATGGCCACGTGCACGGCGCTCGGCCCGTCGGCGTCCGGGCAGGCGCCCTGGCCGCCGCCGAGCGTCTCGTAGTAGGTGAAGTCGTCGTTGCCGAGCGTGAGGTTGTTCATCGTGCCCTGGCCGAGCGCGCGGCCGAACGCGCGCCAGCACGAGGTCGGCCACGCGCGAGGAGGTCTCCACGTTCCCGGCCGCGACGGCCGCGGGCGGGCGGGCGTTCAGCAGCGAGCCCTCGGGCGCGATCACCGTGAGCGGCCGGTAGGCGCCCGCGCACGGCGGCACGTCCGGGTCGGTCAGCACCCGCAGCGCGAAGTAGCAGGCGGACAGCGTCACGGCGAGCGGGCAGTTGAGGTTGCCGTCGTGCTGCGCGGCGGAGCCGGAGAAGTCGAGCGTCAGCTCGTCGCCCGCCACGCGTCGCTCGCAGCCGCAGCTCGAGGTCGCCGTCCGCCGCCTCGAGCACGTCGCGCGCCTCGCGCACGCCGTCCTCGCAGCTCCGCGATGCGCGCGCGCGTGCGCCGCTCGGCGTAGTCCAGCGTCTCGTGCATGCCCGCGCGCACGGTGTCGAGCCCGAAGCGCTCGATCAGCGCCGCCACGCGCTCGCCGCCCGCCCGGCCGGCCGCCAGCTGCGCGCGCAGGTCGGCCTCGCGCTGGCGCGGGTTGCGCATCCGCGCCGGCCAGCTCGCGGCAGCACCTCGTCGGTGAGGCGGGTCGGCGGGATCACCACGCCCTCGTCGTCGAGCGTGCGCGAGTCGCGCCGGCATGCTGCCGGGCTACGCGCGCGCCCACGTCCGCGTGGTGGGCGCGGCTGGCCGCGAAGCCCGGCGAGCTCGCCCGCGAGGAACACCGGCGTGATCACCGTGATGTCGGGCAGGTGCGTGCCGCCGCGGTAGGGGTCGTTGAGGATCCACGCGTCGCCCGGGCCGGTGCTCCTCGTCGAGCACGGCCGCCACGGCGCTCGGCATCGCGCCGAGGTGCACCGGGATGTGCTCCGCCTGCATCACCATCTGACCGCGGCGTCGAACAGCGCGGTGGAGGCGTCGCGGCGCTCCTTGATGTTGGCCGAGTGCGCGGAGCGCACGAGCACCGCGCCCATCTCGTCGCACGCGGCGCGCAGGCTGCCGAGCATCACCTGCAGCGTGACCGGGTCGAGCGTCACGCCGCGCTCCAGCACGACTGCGTCGTCGTCCGGCTTCGGCCGCGCCAGCCGGGCGGGACCACGAGCGTGGCGCTCGGCCAGCTCGCAGACGGCCGGGCCGTCGACCTCCCCGGCCCCGCCCGAGCACCCGAGCGTCGAGCCTCGCCGGCGAACCAGCGGGCGCCGTCGCCGCGCCGCCGGCGAGGCCGTCCCCGCAGCCGGGCGCGGCTCGGCGCCCGGCGCGCCACCGCCACGCGCACGGTCACGAGCTCGAGGCCGCGCGTCGGGTCCGCGTAGCCGTAGCGCTCCTCGTGCGCGCGGTCGAACGCCGCGCGCAGCTCCTCCGGGTCGGGCGCGGCGTCGCCCGGCACCGTGAGCTCGAAGGCCTGGCCCGCGTAGCGCAGGTCGTAGCTCGCGCGCAGCTCCTGCGTCCCGGCGCCGCCCGAGCTCCTCGCGGCCGCGCGCGCGCGAGCCGCTCGACGACTCGCGCCGCGCTCGGCCGTCAGCTCGTCGCCCGAGAGCAGCACGCTCTCCACGAGGTCGCGCCGGCGCTCCGACACCACGAGCCCGAGCGCCGACAGCACGCCCGCACGCCCGCGGCACCAGCACGCGCCGCATGCCGAGCTCGTCGGCGATCTGCGCGGCGTGCAGCGGGCCGGCGCCGCCGAACGGCACGAGCGCGAGCTCGCGCGGGTCGATGCCGCGCTCGACGGTCATCACCCGCACGGCCTGGGCCATCTCCGCGCTCGCCACGCGCACGATCCCCGCGGCGGTCTCCTCGAGCGCCGAGGCCGAGCTCGCTCCGCCAGCTCGCCCACCGCGCGCTCGGCCGCGTCGCGGTCGAGCCGCACGCCGCCCGCCAGCGGCGAGCCTCGTCCAGGTGGCCGAGCAGCAGGTTGGCGTCGGTCACGGTCGGTCGCTCGCCGCCGCGGCCGTAGCACGCGGGGCCCGGATCGGCGCCCGCCGAGCGCGGGCCCCACGCGCAGCGCGCCGCCCGCGTCGCGCCACGCGATCGAGCCGCCGCCGGCGCCGACCGTGTGCACGTCCACCATCGGCAGCGCGAGCGCGCGGCCGCCCACCTCGCGCCCGCGTGCCCACGGCCGCGCCGCCGTCCACGATCAGCGACACGTCGCACGAGGTGCCGCCCATGTCGAGGCCCACCGCGCCGCCGGCGCCGGCGCGCCGGCCATGCGCGCCGCGCCCACCGCTCCGCCGGCCGGGCCCGACAGCACGGTCCACGACCCGTGGCGCGCGGCGGTGCCGGCGCTCGCCACGCCGCCGCTCGAGAGCATCACCTCGGGCTCGGGCAGGCCGGCGTCGCGCGCGCGCTCGGTCAGCCGCTCGAGGTAGCCGCGCAGGAGCGGCGAGAGGGCGGCGTCGACGACCGTCGTGGCGCAGCGCTCGTACTCGCGGAACACCCCGGCGGTCTCGTGCGAGGTCGACACGTGCACGCCCGGCAGCGCCTCCTCGAGCAGCTCGGCCGCGCGCCGCTCGTGCTCGGGATGCCGAAAGCCCCACAGCAGGCACACGGCGGCCGCCTCCACGTCGAGGCCCTCGAGCGCCGCGCGCAGGCCGTCCTCGTCGAGCGGCCGCAGCACCCCCTCCGGGCCCGGTGCGCTCGGGCACCGCCACGCGCAGCTCGGCCGGCACGAGCGGCGGCGGGTGGCCGGCGCACAGCCGGTACAGCTCCGCGCGGGCCTGGCGGCCGAGCTCCTCGAGGTCGGTGAAGCCCTCGGTCGCGAGCAGCGCGGTGCGCGCCACGCGCCCCTCGAGCAGCGCGTTCGTGCCCACGGTCATCCCGTGCACGAAGCGCTCGACGTCGCCGGGCGCGGCGCCGGCGCGCGTCGAGCGCCTCGCTCGACCGCGGCCATCACGCCCTCGCGACTGGTCGGCGGGCGTGGTGGGCGCCTTGCCGGTGACCAGCCGGTCGCCGGTGAGCAGCGCGGCGTCGGTGAAGGTGCCGCCGACGTCCACCCCGAGGATCACGGGGTGGACGCTACGGCGCTCAGGCGCGGTCTAGCGCGGCGGCGGCGACCTCGAACTCTTCGTCGAGGTGCTTGTGCGACGGGCAGTACTTGCTGCCCGGCAGCGGCACGCGCGCGCACGCCGTGCCCCGGCGCGTGCTGGCGTGGCAGCACACCGGGCTGCCGTCGAACGTCATGCCCGTGCGCAGCTGGCTGTCGACGAACTCGGTGGCGAGCGTCATGTGGCGCTCGCAGACCCGGTAGACGCGCAGCTGCTCCCCGATCGGGAAGAAGTGCCGCACGTCGTTGAACAGCGTGCGCACCGGCTTCGCGAAGTAGTGCCGGTCGATGGCGAGCCGCTCCATCGAGGACTCGCAGGCGCGAAGAAAGCGCATGCGTGTCTCGCACACGTCCTCACCCCGGCAGGGAACTACCTCGGGCGCCAGCTCTCGAAAGATCGAGCGACTGAACTGGTACATCCTCCTTATTACCCCCTGTGCAAGCGGCCGTGCCGCACTGGAAAAATCCCTCAACCCCGCAACGTGCGTTATATTAACTTGGTGTTAAGCCGCTGAACACTCGGTCAGCTAACTGCCTTTCCCCCGCTGGGAAGCCGCGCAAACCCGGAGTTACGATCAGCACATGGCCTCCCTCCTCGACCTGACCAGCCAGGGCGACGTCGCGACGATCACGGACGACGCGTACCTCAACCGCACGCTCCAGCTCATGGACCCGCAGCAGCTCTACGAGCTGTGGGAGCGGCAGCAGTGGCAGTCGCAGGCGATCGACCTCGAGCGCGACAAGGAGCAGTGGGCCGAGCTCAGCGACGAGGACAGGGAGGAGCACCTCTGGGGGCTGAGCTCGTTCTTCGTCGGCGAGGAGCGCGTGACCACCCAGTTCTCCGGGCTCGTGATGGCCTACGAGGACGAGCAGGAGGAGGCGTTCCTCACGACCCAGCAGGTGGACGAGGCGCGCCACATGCAGTTCTTCGACCGCTGGTTCCGCGAGGTGGCCGGGCGTCGAGGGCGGCATCAAGGAGCGGCTCGCCGCGTCGCGCGCCGACGTGACCGACGCCTTCGTCGAGCTGTTCGACGAGCGGCTGGTGCAGATGGGCGAGCGGCTGATCGCCGATCCGAGCGACATGGACGCGAAGGTCGACTTCATCACCAACTACCACATGGTCATCGAGGGGACGCTGGCGCTCACGGGCCAGCACTTCATGCTCGACTACTACGAGAAGAACGACCTGCTGCCCGGGTTCGCCGAGGGCTTCGCGAACATCGCCCGCGACGAGCACCGGCACGTGGCCTACGGCACCTGGTTCCTCCAGCAGAAATGCGCCGAGGAGCGCTACCGGACGCGCGTGCAGGAGACGCTCAACGAGCTGCTGCCGCTCGCCGCCGGAGTGCTCGTGCCGAAGGGATACGAGCTCGGCGACGACTACGAGTTCTTCGGCTACACCGCGCAGGAGCAGGCCGAGTTCGCGTACAGCGCGCTCACCCGGCGTCTCAAGGTGATCGGGATAGCGCTGGCTCCGGCGGATCGGCTGCATGAGCCAGTCCATCCGCCGGCGCGCGTAGACGAGCGGCTCACCCTCCTCGAGGCGGCCGCCGTCGAGGTCGCCGATCAGGATGGTGTGGTCGTACTTCACGAAGTTCTCCGCGCGCTCGCAGCGGAGGTAGGCGAGCGTTCCGGCCAGCTCCGGAACGTCGTCGTCCCAGTGCCAGTCGAGCCCCTCGAACTTGTCCTCGAGCTCGCGGTTGGCGAATCGCTGCGCGAGCGCGACCTCGTCGCTCTTCAGCAGGTGCACTCCGAAGCGCTCGCTGGCGGCGAGGGCGTCGTGGCAGCGCGACTCGTGCCACACCGAGACGAGCAGCGACGGCGGGTGGGCGCTGTAGGAGGTGAGCGAGGTGGCGGCGATGCCGCACGGCGCCCCGTCCGACCGGCGCGCCGTGATCACGGCGACGCCGGAGGCCAGGTGGGTCATGGCCTCGCGGAAGAGGGTGTGGGTGCTCACTGCCATCGCTCGAACCTCGGTGCGGCGTCGTCCTCCACCAGCGTATGCATCAGGTCGAGCGAGCTGTCGGTGTCGGGGTGGTCGCTGCGCTGGTGCGCGCCGCGGCTCTCCTCGCGGGCGAGGCAGGCGGCGCCGATCATCCTCGCGAGCGGGTAGGGGTCCCGAGCAGCTCGCGCAAGTCCTGCGGCGTCGCGGCGCAGGCCCGGCATGGCGCCAGAGCGCGGCGCGGGTGTCCTCGCTCGGGCCTCGGGGCGCGCCTCGGGCTCCACGGGCTCGCCGCGGCGCCCGAGGCCGGCTCGTCGGGCGCGGCCAGCGCCGCGCGGCGCCCGAACACGAGGCATTCGGCGAGCGAGTTCGAGGCGAGCCGGTTCGCGCCGTGCAGGCCCGTGCACGCGCACTCGCCGACCGCGTACAGGCCGGCCAGCGACGAGCGCCCCTCGAGGTCGGTGGCGATGCCGCCCATCGTGTAGTGCGCGGCGGGCGCCACGGGGAGCAGGTGGCGCCTCGGGTCGAGCCCCACCTCGGCGAGCGCGGCCGCGATGTTGGGGAAGCGCTCCACGTCCACGGCTCGCATGTCGAGCCAGACCGCGGGCTCGCCGGTGCGCTCGAGCTCCGTGTGGATGGCGAGCGCCACCTCGTCGCGCGGCGCCAGCTCGTCCACGAAGCGCTCGCCCTGGGTGTCGAAGAGGAGCGCGCCCTCGCCGCGCACCGCCTCGGTGACGAGGAAGCCGTCGCGCGGCCCGTCGAGCCGCAGCGCCGTGGGGTGGAACTGCATGAACTCGAGGTCGGCCAGCGCGGCGCCGGCCGCGCTGGCGAGGCTGAGCCCGGAGCCCACCGCGCCGCGCGGGTTCGTGGTGCGCTGCCAGAGCGCGGCCATCCCGCCGGTGGCGAGGATCACCGCGCGCGCGCGAGACGGTGAGCGGCGCGCCGTCGCGCGAGCGCAGCGGCGAGGCCGGTGGCAGCGGCCGTCGTCCGTGGCGATTGCGGTCGCCGCGAGCGGCTCGAGCACCTGCACGCGCTCGTGCGTGGCCGCGAGCGCCGAGAGCGCGCGCGTGATGCGCCGGCCGGTGGCGGCGCCGCCGGCGTGGACGATCCTGCGCTCGCGAGTGGCCGCCCTCGAGCCCGAGCGCGAGGTTGCCGCCGCGGTCGGCGTCGAACTGGACGCCGAGCTCCTGAAGGTGGCGCACGCGGTCGGGCGACTCCTCGCAGAGCACCCGCACCGCGCTCTCCCGAGCGGCCTCGCGGCCGGCGGCGAGCGTGTCGGCGGCGTGCTGCGCGGGAGAGTCGTCCGGCGCCAGCGCCGCGGCGATCCCGCCCTGCGCCCAGTAGCTCGCGGTCTGCGCGAGCGGCGAGCGGCTGACGAGCGCGACGCTCGCCCCCTGGTCCGCGGCCACGAGCGCCGCGTACAGGCCGGCGGCGCCGGCGCCAACAACTGCGACGTCGGTGCGTAGAGGCTCGTTCACGGCGCGCAGGTACCGTACCGGCGCGCGATGCCGCCGTTCTTCCGCCACCCGGCCTCGCTCGAGCACGACACCGGCCACGGCCACCCCGAGCGGGCCGACCGGATCCGCGCGATCGAGGCCGAGCTCGAGAGCCGCGAGTGGCTCGGCTGGGAGCCGCGCGAGGCGCCCGCGGCGAGCGAGGAGCAGCTGCTGCGCGTGCATCCGGCCGAGTACGTGGCGCGCGTGCGCGACATGAGCGCGCGCGGCGAGGCGTTCGACATGGACACGCCCACGAGCCCGGGCAGCTACGAGGCCGCCCTGCGGGCCGCCGGCGGGGCGTGCGCGCTCGCCGAGGCGCTGCTCGGCGGCGGCGAGCGCACCGGCTTCTCGGCGCTCCGCCCGCCGGGGCACCACGCCGAGTGGGCGAGGGCGATCGGCTTCTGCCTGTTCGCGAACGTGGCCGTGGCAGCGCGCCACGCGCTCGACTCGCTCGGTGCGGAGCGGGTGCTGGTGCTCGACTGGGACGTGCACCACGGCAACGGGACGAACGCGATCTTCCACGACTCCCGCGACGTGCTGTTCGTGAGCATCCACCAGTTCCCGTTCTGGCCCGGGACCGGGCCGCTCGACGACGTCGGGCGAGGGCGAGGGGGAGGGCTACTCGATCAACCTGCCCGTGCCGGGCGGCACCGGCGAGGCGGCCTTCCTCTCACTGATCGAGCACATCGTGATGCCGGTCGCGCGCCAGTACCGGCCCGACCTGATCCTGATCTCGGCGGGCTACGACGCCCACCGCGACGACCCGCTCGGCGGGCTCATGCTCGACACCTCGTCGTTCGCGAGCATGTCGAACCGCATGCGCGCGCTGGGCGAGGAGCTCGGCGCGCCCGTGGGCGCGGTGCTCGAGGGCGGCTACGACCTGTCCGCGCTGGCCGACTCGGTGGCGGAGACGATGGCGGCGCTGGACCGGCGGGCCGCTGCAGCCCGAGGTGGCGCGCCACCCGCTGGCGGACGACGCCGCCGAGCGTGCTCGGGCGCTACTGGGACCTCTGAACGCGCTGCGGGTAGGCGCCGGGGTAGCGATCCGGCGAGCTGGGCTGCCTGCGCGCTGCGCGCCCTCGGGCGTGGTGAACTGGCCCGAGTAGACGATCCAGAGGCCGGTGCCGAGGTCGTACGGCTCTGAGCGGATCAGGCCGGCCTCGAGCCCACTGGCGCGGGCCTGCTTCGCCACGTTGAGGGCGGCCGGCGCGGTCGCTCGAGGTCACGAGCACGACCGTGTGCGCGCTGAGGCCCTTCGGCCAGCCGGGAACGCGGTCGGCGCCCGGGCGCTCAGGGGGTCAGACCCCCTTGAGGGTTGCTGCTCCTCCGCCGTGCGCGCGGGCTGCTCGTCGCCGGACACCACGGCCGGCGCATCGGGCGCCGGCCTCCGGCGGTTGCCGCGCTGCGCCTGCGTGCCGGCGCGTCGCCGTCGTCGCTCGTCAGCTCCGAGATCGCGAAGCCGAACAGCCCGGCGCCGATCACGATCACCGCCACGAGCACCGCGGCCAGCGCGCGTCACCGGCTCGCGTGCCCAGGGGGACGCGCTCCGCGGAGCGCCACGCGCGCCGCCGCAGTTGAGGCACACGAGCTGGCGGCGGCTCGACCGGCTCCCCGCAGTGCGGGCAGCTGCGCCTCGGTCACCGGCCGCTCGAGCGCGTCCTCGAGCGCCCGCACCTCCCGGTCCACCTTGCCGAGCTCGACCGCCTTCTCCTGGAGCAGCTCGGGCGCCCGCCGTCCGGGCGGTGCAGCTCGTAGACGAGCGCGCCGAGGTCGAGCAGCATCGCCTCGCGCTCGCGCCGCTGCCGGCGCAGGTCGCGCCACGTGCGGACGTCAGCCATCGAGCGCATCTTCCACCACCTGCAGGATGCCCTCCCGGCGCCGCTCCATCGGGAACGCGGTGAGGATCCGCTCGCGCGCGCGGCGCGCCGCGTCGGGCCCGAGGTCGAGCGCGCGGCGCACCCCGTCGGCCACCTCCTCCGGCTCCTGCGACTCGATCAGGACGCCGGCGTCGCCCACCACCTCGGGCATCGCGGTCACGTTCATCACGACCGGCACGCAGCCGGCGAGCATCGCCTCGGCCACCGCGAGCCCGAAGCCCTCGTGGCGCGATGCCTGCACGTAGACGGCGCGCGCGCCGGTAGAGCCGCGTGCAGGTCCTCGTCGGAGAGCCAGCCGGTGAACTCCACGTTCGTCGCCGGCGCGGGCGCGCAGCTGCTCGACCGAGTCGTCGAGCCACTTGCCCGGCGAACGTGAAGCGCACGTCGGGCAGTCGCTTCGCGGCCTCGACGAACGGCAGCTGGCCCTTCTGCACGAGCGTCGTGCGGTCGATCGCGCCGACGGTCAGCGCCTCGCGCTCCTTGGCTCGGCGGGCGGCTCGCCGAACGGGTCGGGCACGCCGTGGTGGATGACGCGCACGCGCGCCGGCGGGATCGGCGTGTTGCGCTCGATCTCGCTGCGGCTGTACTCCGAGTTCGTGACGAGCCGGCGTCGCGCGGCGCATGATCCAGCGGCTCGCGCAGCGCCGGAGGCCGCCCTGCTGGTAGCCGTAGCCGATGTCCGGCATGTTCGCCGTGTCGAAGCCGCCGATGATCAGCACCGAGGGCTTGCGCAGCAGCCACGCGAGCGTGATCGGGAAGAACGTGTGCCACGAGGCGAACCAGCCGAAGACGAGGTCGGCGCGCAGCACGCCGCGCGATGACGCTGCAGCGGGTTCGGCCACGCGGCCGGGCTGGTAGAGGTCCTCGACCTCGTAGCGCTCGGCGAGGATCTCGCGGTCGATCGCGACGAAGCTCGCCTTGCGGCTGTGCACGTAGAGGAGGCGCTGCTTCACGCGGCCACGCGGCTCCCGCGCCTCGACGAACGCGCGCGTGCCACTCGGACAGCTCGAGCAGGCAGTAGAGGATCGCCTTGTGGTCGGCGCGGCCGCGGCGGTGCTCGTCCACCAGGCGGGCCGCGGCCGCCGGGTCGATCAGCTCGGCGAGCGCGGAGCCGGGCGCGTAGCGGCGCTCGACCTCGCGGCCGAGCGACGCGCGCAGCCAGTCGTCGTAGGGGGTGGAGAAGCCGTGCTTCGGGCGGTTCGACGATCTCGGGCGGGAGCAGCCGCGCCATCGCCCGCCGGTGGAGGCGCTTCGGCTGCGCGCGGGCGCACGCGCGGCGCGCGCGGGGATGCGCTCCACGAAGCGCATCAGCTCGAGGTCGAGGAACGGCACGCGCAGCTCGAGGCCGGCGGCCATCGACATCTTGTCGTTGCAGAGCAGGATCCCGTCGGGCAGGAACATGTGCGTGTCGAGGTAGAGCGCCTGCTCGAGCAGGCCGCGGTCGGCCACGTCGCCGAGGATCTCGCGCGCGGTGGCGAGGCGCTCGTGCTCGGCCTCGCCGCGCCGCCCGGCCGCCGGCCACGAGCGCGGTGCGCAGCGTCGGCGTCGGTGATCTCCACGAGCCGCAGCAGCCGCTCGGCGTCGCCGCGGCCGCCGAGCAGCGTGCGCGACGCCGGCGCGCGCTCGCCGCGCGCGGCAGCGCGCGGGCGAGCCGCGGCGGCGGGGGCGGCGGCCGCGGCGGGCACGAGCCGCAGCGGCCGCAGCAGCGCGGCGGCCTGGTGGCGGCCGTAGCCGCCGTGGGGCTCGTCGGCGCCCTGGCCGGCGAGCACGACCTTCACGTGCTCGCGCGGCGAAGCGCGAGAGCTGGAGCAGCGCCGGGCGCGCTCGGGATGCCGCAGGGCTCCTCGAGGCGCGGCATCGCAGCGCGCCAGCTCGGTGAGGAAGTCGGTCTCGCGCATCGCGGTGTCGTGGTGGTCGGTGCCGATCGATGCGCGCCGATCTCGGCCGCGAGCCCGCGCTCGTCGAGCACGTCGCCGTGGCCGGGGAAGCCGATCGTGAAGGTGGTGGGCGGCGTCGCCGCGCGCAGCTTCATGGCCGCCACGACGCCGGCGCTGTCGACGCCGCCGGAGAGGAAGGCGCCGTAGGGGACGTCGGACATCATCTGGCGCTCGACCGCGTCGGTGAAGCGCTCGGCGAGCTGGGCGGCGAGCTCGTCGTCGTCGCGCGTCGAGCGGCGCGCCGGGCGGCCTCGCGCCAGCTCGTCACGCGCGGGCTGCCGTCCTCCTCGACCACGAGCAGCGACGCCGGCGGCAGCTTGCTGACGCCCTCGAACAGCGTGCGCGGCGCGGGCACGAAGCGGCAGGCGAGGTAGTGGTCGAGCGCGACGCGGTCGACCGCGCGGCTGCGACGAGCCCGGCCGCGAGCAGCGCGCCGATCTCGGAGGCGACGCGCCACGCGCCGGCCGTCGCGTCCACCAGTAGAGCGGCTTCACGCCGAAGGCGTCGCGCGCCGCGACGAGCCGCTGCTCGCGGTCGTCCCAGAGCGCGAACGCGAAGATGCCGTTGAGGTGGCGCACGCAGTCGAGGCCGTGCTCCTCGTAGGCGTGCACGATCACCTCGCTGTCCGAGTTCGTGGCCCAGCGATGGCCCGCGCGCCTCGAGCTCGGCGCGCAGCTCGCGGTGGTTGTAGATCTCGCCGTTGACGATCGCGGTCACGCGGCCGTCCTCGGAGTCGAGCGGCTGGTCGCCGCCCGCGACGTCGATGATGGCCAGCCGGGTGTGGGCCAGCGCGAGCGGCCCGATGCGCCTCAGCGCCTCGCCATCCGGACCGCGGTGGCGCAGCGCCTCGACCATCCGCTCCGCCGCGTGCTGGCCCGACGTGCCGGCCGGATCGAGGATTGCTCCGATCCCGCACAGCGGCGCTGATGATGTCAGGGCGTTGTGACGGTCGCGTCTGGAGCCGTGCGCCGCGCCGCCGGAGCATGCCGTCCAACCAACCAGGGAGGACCACATGCACCGCCTCTTCGGACGCATCCACGCCGCGCTTCTCAGCGCCCGCGGGCAGGGAACCGTCGAGTACGTCGCGCTGATCCTGCTCGTCGCGCTCGTCATGGCCGGAGTGGTGGCGGCCATGAAGGGCTTCAAGACCGACGAGGGCAAGGAGCTCGGCGACATCATCATCGGCAAGATCAAGGAGGCGGTGCGCAAGGTGCAGTTCTGAGCCTTGACAGCGCCGACCCCCCGCTGGGAGGGTGGCGGCATGGCAGGCACTCGCGAGGACGCAACCCTCATCGTCGAGCTGGCGAAGTGGGGGGCGATGATCGGACTCACGGACGCGAGCCGGAAGATCTACTCCGACGACTTCGACCCGGGCGCCGCCGACGCGCTCGACGACGAGGTCCAGACGACGCTCGTATGGCACGAGACGATCGGGACACTCGTCAAGAACAAGCTCCTGGACCGCGACCTCGTCTACGACTGGCTCTGGGTGGCCGGCTCATGGGACCGCGTCGGCCCCGCGGCGCGCGCCGCACGCGAGAAGGCCGGCGTCCCGGAGCTGTTCGAGAACTTCGAACAGCTCGCCAAGGGCCAGAGCTAGCCGCGCCGGGCGGAGGCTCAACACGTTGCGTCACGAGGCGCGACGAGCTGGCGCCGGGCCGGGGCGCGGGTGGGCGCCGGCGGCGGGCGCTGCCCGCCTCGCGTGCCACCATAGGCGCCCATGGCGGCCCCTGACCGCTCGCTTCCAGTCGCCGTCTTCGACTCCGGAGTCGGCGGGCTCACCGTGCTGCACGAGTGCCTCGTGTCGCTTCCGCACGAGGACTTTCTCTATCTCGGCGACACCGCTCGCTTCCCGTATGGCGACCGCAGCGCGGACGAGCTGCTCGGCTTCGCCCGCGAGCTCGCGGGCATCCTGCTCGAGCGCGGCGCGAAGCTGCTCGTGGTGGCCTGCAACTCGGCCACGGCGGCGGCGCTGCCCGCGCTGCGCGAGGAGCTCGACGGCCGCGTGCCGGTGGTGGGCGTGGTCACGCCCGAGTCGCGGCTGGCCGCGGCGGCCACCGTCAACGGGCGCGTGGGCCTGATCGCCACTCCGGCCACCGTCGCGAGCGGCGCCTATGCCCGCGCGCTCGCCGAGGCGGCGCCCGGCGCGGAGCTTCATGCGGTCGCGTCCGCCGAGCTGGCGCCCCTGATCCAGGAGGGCGGCGAGGTC
This sequence comes from uncultured Thermoleophilaceae bacterium, assembly GCA_963774755.1. Classification (GTDB taxonomy): domain Bacteria; phylum Actinomycetota; class Thermoleophilia; order Solirubrobacterales; family Thermoleophilaceae; genus JACVRW01. Next base: position 257,327 of record CAVZGG010000005.1, read on the forward strand.
GATGCGCGCGTGGTCAGCTGCGTCGAGGGTCTCTGCCGCCCGCTCAGGCAGGCGGGCACCGACACCGTGATCCTCGGCTGCACGCACTATCCGCTCGTTCGGCCCGTGCTCCAGCGCGCGCTCGGCCGCGGAGTCAAGATCGTGAGCTCCGGCGAGGCGATCGCGGACGAGGTGGAGTTGAAATTGCGGCAGGCCGGCGTGGCACAGGACGAGGAGCGGCGCGGCCATTACCGCTTCCTTGCGACCGGCGACCCCGAGCAGTTCCGGCGTCTCGGCACTCGCTTTCTTCAGTTGCCCATCGCCGACGTGGAGCAGGTGGACGTGGGGCTGGCCGAGAAGAGCGCCGCATGACCGACGCACGCAACGACGGCCGCTCGCCGGCCGACCTGCGCGAGGTCGTGATCACACCCGGCTTCGTTCGCAGCGCCACCGGCTCGGCCCTGATCGAGGCCGGCGGCACGCGCGTGATCTGCACGGCGAGCGTGGACGAGTCCGTGCCGCGCTGGATGGCGGGCAAGGGCCGCGGCTGGGTGACCGCCGAGTACTCGATGCTGCCCGCCTCGACCGGCGAGCGCAAGCAGCGCGACGTCTCGAAGGGGCGTCCCGACGGTCGCACGGTCGAGATCCAGCGCCTGATCGGCCGCTCGCTGCGCGGGATCGTCGACTTCAAGGCGCTCGGCGAGCGCACCGTCTGGGTGGACTGCGACGTGCTCGAGGCCGATGGCGGCACGCGCTGCCTGTCGATCACGGGCGGCTACGTGGCGCTCGAGCTGGCGCTGCGCAGGGTGATGGCGGAGGGCAAGCTCACCGAGCTGCCGCTCAGCCAGTCGGTGGCCGCGGTGTCCGCGGGAATGGTCGACGGCCGCGCGCTGCTCGACCTGGACTACTCGGAGGACTCCACGGCCGAGGTCGACGCCAACGTGGTGATGACCGGCGACGGCGGGCTCGTCGAGGTGCAGGCCACCGCGGAGCGCACGCCGCTCTCGCGGGCCTCGCTTGACGACCTGCTCGCCCTGGCGGCCGACGGCATCGCGGAGCTGCGCGCCGCACAGGAGCAGGCCGTGGCGGCGGCAGCGGCCGGCTGAGCCGTGCGGCTCGTCCTCGCCACCCGCAACGACCACAAGCTGCGAGAGCTCTCGGAGCTCATGCGCCCGTACGAGCTCGATCCCCTGCCCGACGACGTGACACTCCCGCCCGAGACCGGCACCACGTTCGCCGACAACGCGCTCGGCAAGGCCCGCGCCGCCGCCGCCGCCACGGGACGCGCCGCGGTGGCGGACGACTCCGGCATCGAGGCGGCCGCGCTGCGAGGCGCGCCGGGGGTATGGTCCGCGCGCTACGCGGGGGAGGGCGCCAGCGATGAGGAGAACTTGGCGAAGCTGCTCAGCGAGGTCCCGGCGGACGGCGATCGCCGAGTGGCGTACGTGTGCGCGCTGGCCTACGTGGAGCCGGGCGGTAGCGAGGAGATCGTGCACGGGCGCTGCGAGGGGCAGCTGGCGCTCGAGCCCCGCGGCGAGGGCGGCTTCGGCTACGACCCCGCCTTCGTGCCGGACGACTTCCCCGGCGACGAGCGGACCATGGCCGAGCTGAACCCGGAGGAGAAGGACGCGATCAGCCATCGCGGCCGCGCGGCGCGTGCCCTGGTTCTGCGGCTGCTGAAGGCGGAGGAGGCCGAGCGGCCGGCCAGCTCGTTGCGCTCGCTCCTCGGTGGCCTGGGCGAGCGCCGCGGCCGGGAGGGTCCGCGGTGAGCGTCGTCCCGGAGCGAGAGGCCGAAGAGCTGGCCGACGCCCAGGCGCGCCGCCGCACCGCAATGGTGAGCGTCGCCGCGGCGATCTTCCTGGTCGCGGTGAAGCTCGTCACGGGGCTCGTGACCGGGTCGCTCGCATTCGTGGCCGAGGCGGTCCACTCCGGCACGGACCTGGTGGCCGCGCTGCTCACGCTGTTCGCGGTCCAGGTGGCGGTGCGCCCGCCAGACCGGGACCACCAGTTCGGGCACGGCAAGGCCGAGCAGCTCGCCGCGCTCGGGGAGAGCGCGTTCCTGATGCTGGTGTCGCTGTTCATCGCGTTCGCCTCGGTGCAGCGGCTGATCGACGGCGGCGGCCACGAAATCGAGGTGACCTGGTGGGCGTTCGCGGTGCTCGCCGTCGTGATCGCCGTGGACGCCTCGCGGGCAAGCATCAGCTACCGCGCGTCGCGGCGCTACCACTCACCGGCTCTGGCGGCGAACGCGCTGCACTTCGCGTCCGACCTCGCGGGCACGTTCGCCGTGCTCATCGGCCTCGTGCTGGTGTCGGCCGGCGAGCACTGGGCGGACTCCGTCGCCGCGCTGTTCGTGGCGGTGCTGGTGGTGATGGCGGCGCTGCGGCTCGCCAGGCAGTCGGTGGACGTGCTCATGGACCGCAGCGGACCGGACGCCGACGAGCAAATCAGTGAGGCGCTCGCCGGGCTGGACGAGCGGGTGGAGGTGCGGCGGGTGCGCGTGCGCCACGCGGCGGGTCGCCACTTCGTCGACATCGTGGTGGGCGTGCCGCTCGACACCGGCGTGAGCCAGGGCCACGCCATCGCGGACGACATCGAGGAGCGGGTGGAGCGCGCACTCGGAGGCGCCGACGTGGTCGTGCACGTGGAGCCCTCGGACGCCGAGGGCGACGTCCGCGAGCGCGCGACCGCGGCCGCGAGCGCGATCCCGGAGGTGCGCGAGGTTCACAACGTGCGCGTGATGCGGCTTCCCGGCGCCTACGAGCTGTCTCTGCACGTGAAGCTGCCGCGCGACCTGTCGCTCGAGCAGGCCCATGACGCGGTCGAGCGGCTGGAGCAGCGGGTGCGCGACGAGATGCCGGAGGTGAGCTACGTCCACACGCACATCGAGCCGCTAGCGCGCACCGATTGGGCGCGCTCCCCGGACACCGGCGAGACCGCCGTGGAGCGCGAGGCCATCGAGTCGGCGGTTCGGCGCTTCACCGGGTCGTCGCCGATCGCGGTGACTTTCCGGGACGGCGAGCAGGGCCGCGTGGCGCTCGTGACGGTGAGCCTCCCGGGCGAGCAGCCGCTGCCCTCGGCCCACGAGCACGCCGGGGCGATCGAGGAGGCGGTGCGGGAGCGCTGCCCGGGCCTGGCCGACGTCATCGTGCACACGGAGCCGATGGGGGCCGGGGCGACGTAGGCCTGCCGCTAGAGCAGGTTCACCGCGGCCGACGGCGCCGACGGCCAGCAGCACGCCCGCGTAGCCGTAGTAGCCGTTCAGGAGCAGCAGCAGGGCGGCAATCAGGCAGATGCCGACTGTGGCCAGCCAGGAGATTCGCGCGAGGGGCACGCGTCTATTCTGACGACGATGGCCGACACGCTCACCCCGGAGGGCGCCGCGGACAGTCTCTGCGAGCTGTCGGCCGACGTCCGAGCGGCGGTTCTGCTCGATGCGGCGGGGTCGCTCGCCGGCGCCGGCGGGGACGTGGGCGACGACGCACGTGCGCTCGGCGAGCTCGCTCGCCAGCTCTTCGAGGAGGTCGACCGCGCCACGCGCGACTGGGACACCGAGCCGCCCGAGCAGGTGGAGGTCCAGGTGCCCGGCGGCACGGTGTTCGCGTCGCGCACGCCGCGCTGGACCCTCGCGGCGGTGGCGAAGCGAGCGGCGCTCTCGTCGCTGATGCTCTTCGACCTGAAGGCGGTGCTCGGCGAGCTTGAGGGCGGCCCGCCGATCCGGCGCTCGCGCCCCGCTGACGAGGGGACCGCGGGCCCGGCGCCGGAGGAGTTCACCGCGGAGGAGCTTCCGATGCCGGAGCTGGGCGAGTGAAGGAGAAGCGCAAGGGGCCGATCTCGCGCGCGGCCGGGCTCGCCGAGGGCGTGGCGGCGACCGTGCGGCGCATGCAGCGAGAGCGCGAGCCGCGCGTGCTCGCGTACGACCCCACCGGCTACGCGCGGCTGGTTCAGCCCGAGGCGCGCGGGCACGAGCGGATCATGGAGATCGCCGAGCAGATGGTGGCCCGCGTGGAGGAACGCGAGAGTTGACTCTGGTCGATCCCGAGCTGGCCGCCCGCGTCCTCGATCGCGCGCTGGGGCGCGGCGGGGACATGGCCGAGCTCTACGCCGAGGCGCGGCAGGGATTCGCGCTCTCGCTCGACGACGGACGTGTCGAGCGCCCACAGGGCGGCCGCGAGCGCGGCGCCTGCGTGCGGGTCGTGCAGGGCGACTCGACCTACTACGGGTACGTGGACGGCCTGGCCGAGCAGGACCTGCTGCGCGTGGCCGGATCGGTCTCCGAGGCCGTGCGCGGCGACGCCCGCCACCCCGCGGCGCTCACCGCGGCCGGGCCGGTGCCTCAGCACCCCGTGGCCACCCGCCCCGACGACGTGGAGGCCGCGCGCAAGGCGGACCTCCTGCGTGCCTGCAACGAGCGGGCGCGCGGCGCCGGCGCCGAGGTCACGCAGGCGCGCATCGGATACGCAGAGTCGCGCCGCCAGGTCGAGGTCTTCGGATCCGACGGCCTTGCCGCGGCGGACGACCGCACCCGCGTGCGCCTCAGCGCCCAGGTGGTGGCGCGTCGGAACGGCCGCGTGGAGACCGGCAGCGACACGCGCGGCGGCCACGCCGGCTGGGAGCTGCTCGAGGACGATCCCGAGGCGGTGGCGGACAGGGCCGCGCGCCGCGCCCTCACGCTGCTCGACGCCGTGGACGCGCCCACCGGCCGCCTGCCCGTGGTGGTGGGGAACGGCTTCGGCGGAGTGCTCCTGCACGAGGCGGTGGGCCACGGGCTCGAGGCCGACGCCGTCCAGAAGGACGCGAGCGTGTACGCGGGCCGGCTCGGCGACCAGCTCGCGGAGGGCTTCGTGACCGCCTACGACGACGGCAGCCGCCGCAACGCGTGGGGCAGCGAGGGCATCGACGACGAGGGCACGCCCACGCGCCGGACGACGGTGATCGAGGACGGGCGCCTCACCTCATACCTCTACGACCTGCTGCGGGCGCGCAAGGACGGCGTGGAATCGACGGGCAACGGGCGCCGCGAGTCCTTCCGCCACCTGCCGATCCCGCGCATGACGAACACCTTCTTCGCCCCCGGCGAGGCCAGCCCGGACGACCTGATAGCGGGAGTCGAGCGCGGGCTCTACGCGGTGTCGTTCGGCGGCGGGCAGGTGGAGCCGGCCACGGGCGACTTCGTGTTCGGCGTGTCCGAGGGCTACCTGATCGAGGGCGGGAAGGTCACGGCTCCGGTGCGCGGCGCGACCCTGGTGGGCAACGGGGTCGAGGCACTGCGGGCGATCGACGGCATCGCGGACGACCTCGAGATCGCCACCGGCTACTGCGGGAAGGGCGGCCAGACCGTCCCAGCGGGCGTGGGCCAGCCGCACGTGCGCATCCGCGAGCTGACCGTGGGCGGGACGGCCGCGTGAACCTGGGCGATGCGGCCGGGCGTGCCGTCGAGGCGGCCCTGTCTGCCGGGGCGAGCGACGCCGAGGCGTGGGCGGAGGAGTCCACGAGCCGGCGCGTGCGCGTCTACGCCGGCGAGGTCGAGAGCCTGAGCGATGCCGGCGGTCGCGGGGTGGGGGTGCGCGCCTTCTCGGGCACCCGCGCCGGACTACGCGTACGGGACCGACCTCTCCGAGAACGGCGTGGCGGAGGTCGCCCGCGCTGCCCGTGAGGCCGCCGAGGTGGCGGACGAGGACGAGTTCGAGGGGCTCCCGGACGAGGTCGGCAGCTCCGACGTGGACGGCCTGGCCTCGCCCGAGCTGGCCGACTGGTCCACCGAGCGGATCGTGGAGCTGGCGCTCGAGGTGGAGCGCGCGGCCCGGGCACGCGAGGGAGTCACGCAGGTCGAGAACGCCGTGTACTCGGACGGGGACGGCTCGGTGGCGCTCGCCAACTCACGCGGGTTCGCCGCCTCGTACAGGGCCACCCAGGCGTGGGCCTACGCCTCCGCGTTCGCAGGCGAGGGCGCCGACCTGATGACCGGGCTCGGCGTGGACATGGGCCGCTCCCCCGGTGAGCTCGACCCCGAGGCCATCGGGGCCGAGGCGGCGGATCGGGCGCTCGCGCTCGTGGGCGCGCGCCAGCCCGAGAGCCGCCGCTGCCCGGTCGTCCTGGACGCCTTCGTGGCGGCCTCGTTCATCGGCTTCATCGGCTCGATGCTGTCCGCCGACGCCGTCCAGCGCGGCCGCTCGCTGTTCGCCGACCACGAGGGCGAGGTCGTGGCCGACCCCGCGCTGCGCCTCGCCGACGACGGCACGGACGGCGAGGGACCGGCCAGCGCCCCCTTCGACGGGGAGGGCGTGAGCACCCGCCGGACCGGGCTGATCGAGGACGGCCGGCTGCTCGGCTTTCTCTACGACTCGCGCACCGCGCGCAAGGCTGGACGGTCGAGCACCGGCAGCGCCAGCCGCGGCTCGTACCGCTCGCCGCCGTCGGTCGGGACCACCAACCTGGTGATCGAACCGGGCGAGGAGGACCTCGCCGGTCTGGCACGGCTCGCGGGCGACGGGCTCTACGTGACGGACGTGGCGGGCCTCCACTCAGGCGTCAACCCGGTGTCCGGAACCTTCTCCGTGGGAGCCACCGGACGGCTCATCGAGGGGGGTGAGGTGGGGACCCCCGTGCGCGAGCTGACCATCGCCAGCGACCTCGTTTCGATGCTGAAGGCGGTGGGCTCGGTGGGCTCCCAGACGCGCTGGGTGCCCTTTGGGGGCAGTGTGAAGGCCGCTCCGATACTGGTCAGAGAAATGGCCGTTTCAGGCTCCTGAGGACTGGAAAGGCTCGGAAGAAGCGGCCATTTCCGCTCCAGGAGCGGAATTTCGGCTGCTTTCGTCCGAGTGCATTGTTACGTTGCGCCCGGTTGTTGCCCCCGGCAAGGAGAAAGTCATGACGAAGAACGAGTTCGTCGATCGAGTCTCAGAGCGGAGCGGGCTTGGGAAGGGCGAGGCGGCGAAGGCCGTGGACGCCGTTCTGGAGTCGCTTCAAGAAGTGCTGTCCCGTGGCGGAGAGGTCAACTTCACCGGTTTCGGGAAGTTCACCGTGGCAGACCGCAGCGCCCGTCAGGGCGTAAACCCGCAGACCGGAGAGAAGATCCAGATCGCTGCCAGCAGGGTGCCGCGCTTCAGCGCAGGGTCCCAGCTGAAGAGCGCGGTAAAGAGCGGCGCGTAGAGCCTGCCGCCGGCGGGTGAGTCCTTGACTGCCGGGGGCTCGACGCCGCATTTCGCCGACCGGCTTGCGGCGCTCGTGGAAGAGCGCCGCAGTCGCGTCGTCCTCGGGCTCGACCCCGACCCGTCAGCTCTGTGGCCAGAGGCCGTGGAGCGGGTCGGGGGCGACCCGGGTTCTCCGCACCTCGCGCGGGTGCTCACGGCAGAGGCCGTCATGGAGCACTGCCGCGCCGCGATGGTCGCGGCCGGCCCCGCCTGTGTGGCGGTGAAGCCGCAGCTGGCCTGCTTCGAGCGGCTGGGCGCTCCCGGGTGGGAGGCGCTGGAGCAGGTGGTCGCGATCGCGCGCGACCACGGGCTGCTCGTCCTGGCCGACGGCAAGCGCGGTGACGTGCCCGTGACCGCGCGGGCCTACGCGCAGGCGCTCGTCGGCGAGACGCCCGGCCCGTTCGGACCCGTCCAGGGCCTCGGAGCCGACGCCTTCACCGCGAACCCGCTCCTCGGGCGCGACGCGCTCGAGCCGCTCGTCGAGGCCGCGGCCGATGCCGGCGCGGGCTGCTTCGTGCTCGTCCGCACCTCGAACCCCGGTGCGGCCGAGATCCAGGACGAGGGCGACCCACCGCTGCACGAGCGCCTGGCGCGGCTCGTGGACGACCTGGGGCGCGAGCGGCTCGGCGACTGCGGGCTCTCGGCGGTCGGCGCGGTCACCGGTGCCACGCGGCCGGAGCACCTCGTCCGGCTTCGCGAGCTGATGCCGCACGCCGTCTTCCTGCTGCCCGGAGTCGGAGCCCAGGGCGGCAGGGTCGAGGACCTCGGGCCCGCCTTCGCCCCACATCCTGCGGCCGGCCTCGTCACGGCCTCGCGCTCGATCGTGGGCGCTCACTCGGAGCGTGGGGGCGACCCCGCGACCGCGGCCGCCGAGGCCGCGGAGGAGCTGCGCGCGGCCGCGTGGGAGCTCTGAAGCGCCCGCCTGGGCACCGTCGCGCGCGGGCAAATCCGCCCAATCTGCCCCGAGAGGCCGCTTTCCCTCCTATCCTCATCAGTGCCGCGTGAGGGGTACGGCCCAGATGCACGATCACGGAAGACCACGCTTTGCTCGCCTCCTGGCGCCTCTGGCACTGATTGCCGTCGCGGTGGTCGTGGCCGTCATCGTGCTCGGATCGGGCGTCATCGGTGATGACGACGGCGACAAGAGCGCCAGCACCAGCGACCTGCCAACGGCGACCGAGCGAACCACCACCGCCGGGCGCCAGCAACGTCGCCGTGCCACCTACACGATCAGGGTGAACGACACGCTCAGCGGCATCGCCGCCGAGACCGGGACGACGGTTGAGCGACTCCAGGAGCTGAATCCAGAGCTCGACGCCGAGGCACTGGTCGCAGGCCAGAAGATCAAGCTGCGCGAGTGAAGCTCGGGCGCAGCACGTTCGCCCTGGTCGCCGTGATCATCGCGGCGGCCGCGGCCCCCGCAGGCGCGGCGGAGCGCCCGCCCGCGGTTCCGGGTGCCCGCGCGGCCATCGTGGTCGACGCCCGCGACGGCACGGTGATGTTCGCCAAGCACCCCGACGCCGAGCGCGCGATCGCGAGCACCACCAAGCTGATGACCGCCCTGCTCGCCCTGGAACGGGCCAAGCCGGGCGACGTCTTCACCGCTCCGGCCTACCACGCGCTGCCCGCGGAGTCGCGCATCAACCTGCGCGAGGGCGAGCGCATGACCGTGCACGACCTGCTCGAGGCGCTGCTCCTGGAGAGCGCCAACGACGCCGCGGAGACGCTCGCGGTGGGGATCTCCGGCTCGCGCGAGGCGTTCGTCGAGGAGATGAACGCACGCGCCGACGAGCTCGGGCTCGAGCACACGAGCTACGCGAACCCGATCGGGCTGGACGAGGCAGGCAACTACTCCTCGGCAAGTGACCTGGCCAAGCTCGCCCGCGCGCTGCTGCAGCGTCCGCGCTTCGCCAGGATCGTGGACATGCCGGAGGCGGAGCTCGAATCGGGCGCGCGGCCGCGGGTGGTGGACAACCGCAACGACCTGATCTCGGCCTATCCCTGGGTGAGCGGCGTGAAGACGGGCTACACGGCCGACGCCGGCAACGTGCTCGTGGGCTCCGCCAAGGGGCCCGGCGGCGCGCGCGTGATCAGCGTTGTGCTCGGCGAGCCGACCGAGACGGCACGCAACTCCGAGACGCTCGCCCTGCTGCGCTGGGGACTCGGCCGCTTCCACCGCGTGCGCGTGCTCGACCCCCGCCGGATGGTCGCCCAGGCGGACATCGAGTACTACGACGGGAGCGCCCGCCTCGTTCCACGGCGCGGCGCGGTCGTCACCATTCGCGACGGCCAGCGCGTCCGGCGGCGGGCGAACGCGCCCGACGAGGTGAAGGGGCCACTGACGGCTGGCGCCCGAGTCGGTACCGTGACAGTGCTGATCGATGGGAGGCCGGTGCGGCGCGTGGCGCTTGTCACGGCCGAGAAGGTCCCCGAAGCGGGGACATTGCGGGTGCTCCTATCGTGGCTGGGGATCCCCTTGACCTTGCTTCTTCTCGTCGCCATCGTCGTCGCCGCCGTGGTTGCATTCCTCAGGCTGCCCTTCCGTATACGGATCGTCCGATGATCATCACCGTCACCCTCAACGCCGCCATCGACAAGACCCTCGCGGTGCCGAACTTCCGGCTCGGCCACCGGCACCGTGCCGTCGAGCAGACCGCGATGGCGGGCGGCAAGGGAGTGAACGTGGCCCGTGCGCTGCGCGCGCTCGGCCAGCCGGTGATCGCCACCGGCGTGGCGGGCGGGCCGACGGGCACCCGCATCGTCGAGCACCTCACCGAGGAGGGCATCCTCAACGACTTCGTGCGCATCCGGGAGGAGTCGCGCACCTCGACGGCCGTCGTGGACCCCACGAACGGTGAGCAGACCGAGATCAACGAGCACGGCCCGCACGTGACCGACGGCGAGCTCGAGCTGTTCGTGGACAAGCTGCTCTACCTCGCGAAGGGCGCCGCGGTGTGCGTTGTGTCGGGCAGCCTGCCGCGCGGGGTGGGCTCCGATCTCTACGGCCGGCTGATCGAGGAGATGAAGCGCCTCGACGTGGTCACCGTGCTCGACTCCGAGGGCGAGCCGATGAGCATCGGCACGCGCAAGGGACCGGCCATCGTGAGCCCGAACGAGCTCGAGGCCGAGGGCCTCGTGGGCCACGAGTTCTCCGACGAGGAGGACCGCCGCACCGCTGTGGGCGAGATGGTCGCGCTGGGCGCGCGCGAGGCGATCATGACGATGCCCGACGGCTGCATGGCGATGCTGAACGACGGTGGCGAGCGCAGCCTCTACAGAGCCACGCTCGAACCTCTCGAGCCGGTCTCGTCGGTGGGCTCCGGGGACGCGTTCCTGGCGGGCTTCGTGGCGGCGCGCTACGCCGGGCGCGACGTGGAGGAATGCCTGCGCTTCGCCGTGGCCTGCGGGGCCGAGTCGACCCAGCATTTCGGCGCGGGCGTCGTGGAGCAGCGCGAGGTGGAGCGCCTCGCTCCGGACGTGCGGGTGGAGCGGCTGGAGACGCCCGCATTGACGGTTGGCTGACGTTGGTAGGCTCGCTGTTCGTCCGCCGTCGAACCTAGGATCCGTGAATGGAAGTTGAGATTGGGCGCGGCAAGAAGGGCCGCCGCGCATATGGCTTCGATGACATCGCGATCGTGCCCTCACGGCGCACGCGCGATCCGGACGACATCGACATCACGTCGATGGTCGGTCCCTACAGGCTCGAGCTGCCCCTGCTCGCCTCGGCCATGGACGGCGTCGTCTCGCCCGAGACCGCCGGGATCCTCGGCAAGCTAGGCGGCCTCGGCGTCCTCAATCTCGAGGGCATCTGGACCCGCTACGAGGATCCGGACGCGGAGCTCGAGCGGATCTCCGAGCAGCCCAAGGAGCTCGCCACAACGGAGATGCAGCGCATCTACGCGGAGCCGATCAAGGACCACCTGATCGCCCAGCGGATCCAGGAGATCAAGGAGCATGGCGTGGTCGCCGCGGCGTCGCTCACGCCACAGCGGGTGCGCAAGTACTACGAGAGCGCGCTGGATGCGGGCCTCGACATTCTCGTGATCCAGGGCACCGTCGTGTCCGCGGAGCACGTGTCGGCGAACACCGAGCCGCTCAACCTGAAGGAGTTCATCCGCGAGGTCCCGGTTCCGGTGATCGTCGGCGGTTGCGCCTCCTACGCCACCGGCCTGCACCTGATGCGGACCGGGGCCGAGGCCGTGCTGGTGGGCGTGGGCCCAGGCGCCGCCTGCACCACGCGTGGCGTGCTCGGGATCGGCGTGCCGCAGGCCACAGCGATCGCCGACGTTGCGGCCGCTCGCTCCCAGCACATGCTCGAGACCGGTGAGTACGTGAAGGTGATCGCCGACGGCGGGATGCGCAACGGCGGCGACGTCTCGAAGGCGTTCGCCTGCGGAGCGGATGCCGTGATGATCGGCTCACCGCTTGCGCGGGCCTACGAGGCGCCCGGCCGCGGCTACCACTGGGGCATGGCCACCTTCCACCCGTCGCTGCCGCGCGGCGCGCGCGTGAAGACCACCCAGAACGGCACGCTCGAGCAGATCCTGCTCGGCCCGGCCCACGAGAACGACGGCACGTTCAACCTCATGGGCAGCCTGCGCACCTCGATGGCCACGTGTGGCTACGAGGACATCGCGGCGTTCCACAAGGCCGAGGTGATGGTGGCCCCGGCGCTCCAGTCGGAGGGCAAGCAGCTCCAGCAGGAGCAGGGGATCGGCATGGGAGCCACCGCAGCCGCGGTGCCGCATCCCGAGTCGAACGGCGTGACGGCCGGGGACCCGGCCCTCGTCGAGTGAGCACGGAGGCGGCCACCCGAGAGGCGGCCGCCGAGTCGCGCCCGGCGGCCACGGACGAGGTGCTCGTCCTTGACTTCGGAGGCCAGTACTCGCAGCTGATCGCGCGACGCGTGCGCGAGTGCGGCGTGTTCGCCGAGCTGCTGCCGCACCACGTCCCGCTCGAGGACGTGGAGCGCAGGCGCCCGCGGGCGCTCATCCTCTCGGGCGGCCCGGCGTCCGTGTACGCCGACGGCGCTCCCAAGCTGCGCCCAGAGCTCCTCGAGCTCGGCATCCCGGTGCTCGGCATCTGTTACGGCATGCAGGCGATGGTGCTCGAGCTCGGCGGCCGCGTGGAGGGCGCCGAGGTGGGCGAATTCGGGCGCTCGCAGCTCACCGTGGCGGAGCACGGGCGGCTGCTGGCCGAGACGCCCGTGGAGCAGTCCTGCTGGATGAGCCACCGCGACACGGTCTACGAGGCGCCGGCCGGCTTTGCCGCGCTCGCCTCCTCCACGGAGTCGCCCGTGGCGGCGATCGAGAACGTCGAGCGCGGCCTCTACGGCATCCAGTTCCACCCCGAGGTCGTGCACACGCCCTACGGCACCACGATCCTCGAGACCTTCCTGCGCGACATCGCCGGCTGCGACATGGGCTGGAGCGCCGCCTCTGTGATCGAAGAGCAGGTGGCGCGCATCCGCGAGCAGGTGGGTGACGGCAAGGTCATCTGCGGGCTCTCCGGAGGGGTCGACTCATCGGTCGCTGCGCTGCTCACGTACAAGGCGATAGGCGACCAGCTCACCTGCGTCTTCGTCGACCACGGGCTGATGCGCAAGAACGAGGGCAACCAGGTGGTGGCCGCGTTCCGCGACCAGTTCAAGGTCCCGCTGATCGCCGTTGATGCCGAGGCGCGCTTCCTCGACCGGCTGGCCGGTGTGTCGGATCCGGAGACGAAGCGCAAGATCATCGGCGAGGAGTTCATCCGCGTCTTCGAGGAGCAGGCGGAGAAGCTCGGCGACCCCGGCTACCTCGTGCAGGGCACGCTCTACTCGGACGTGATCGAGTCCGGCGGCGGTACCGGAGCGGCCACGATCAAGTCGCACCACAACGTGGGCGGGTTGCCCGACGACCTCGAGTTCGAGCTGGTGGAGCCGCTGCGGATGCTGTTCAAGGACGAGGTCCGCCAGGTGGGAGCGGAGCTCGGAATGCCGGACAAGCTCGTCTGGCGCCAGCCCTTCCCCGGACCCGGCCTGGCGATCCGCGTGGTGAGCGGCGAGGTCACGAAGGAGCGCCTCGAGATCCTGCGCGACGCCGACTCGATCCTCCAGGACGAGATCCGCACCGCCGGGCTGTACCGCGAGCTGTGGCAGTCCTTCTGCGTGCTGCCGGCGGACCTGCGAAGCGTGGGCGTCCAGGGCGACGAACGAACCTACGGCTACGTCGTCGTGATCCGAGCGGTCACGAGCGACGACGCGATGACGGCCGACTGGGCCCGCCTCCCGTACGACCTGCTCGAGAAGGTCGCCTCGCGGATGATCAACGAGATCGCGCAGGTGAACCGGGTGACGCTGGACATCACGTCCAAGCCACCCGGCACGATCGAGTGGGAGTAGGGCTGGGTCGCGTCATGGGCTTCTATGGCGAGCACGTTCTCCCGCGAGTGATCAACGTCGCATGCGGGATGAAGAATGCCGCGCCTCTGCGGCGCCGCGTCTGCGAGGGACTCGAGGGGAACGTCGTCGAGATCGGCTTTGGGTCGGGCCACAACGTGCCCTTCTACCCGGAGGCCGTGTCCCGGGTTGCCGCGATCGAGCCGGCCGATGTGGGCTGGAGGCTTGCCGAGAAACGTCTGAGGGCCACGACCGTCCCTGTCGAGCGGAGTGGCCTGGATGGCCAGTCGTTGCCCTTCGCGAGCGACAGCTTCGACTCCGCGCTGTCCACCTGGACGCTGTGCACAATCCCGGACGTGGCCACGGCCCTGTCCGAGGTGAGGCGCGTGCTCAAGCCGGGCGGCACGCTGCACTTCCTCGAGCACGGCCTGGCCCCGGACGAGCGCGTGCGCCGCTGGCAACATCGTCTCGAGCCCATGGAGAAGAGGATCTTCGGCGGCTGCCACCTCACCCGGCAGGTCGTGGACCTGTTGACGGCGGCCGGCTTCACGATCACCGAACTCGACGTCTTCTACGAGGACGGCACTCCGAAGTTCGTGGGCGCCGATTCACTCGGCACGGCCGTCTCTCCCTAGCCGGGCTGGCCCGCGGGAACGAGCGGCACAACATCGTTGCGAAAGCGCTCGAGCTGATCGAGCTCGTCCGCAAGCGGCCAGACGAAGATGCGTTCGGCACCGGCGTCCTGGTAGTCGCTGATCCGTTCGGCGCACTGGTCGGCAGATCCAATCGGGAGCGCGAGATCGCGCAGCTCGTCGACCGGGCGGTTCAGCATCGGAGCCAGGACGTCCCGGAGCATTCGCTCGGCGTCCGAGCGCGACTCGGTCACGTACAGCCACATCGTCGCGATGCCGTTCGGGAACTCGCCTCGGTTCACGCCCGCAGCGCCAAGCCTTGCGTTCAGGCTGGCGAGACTCTCCCGGAATCGGGCCGGGGTCGTGTTGTAGCCCGACGCGAGCCAGCCGCTGCCGAGACGAGCCACGCGCCGCAGACCGGCGGGCGAGCCCCAGCTGGCGATCCATATCGGCGGTCCCGTCGCGCTTCGGGGCCGCGGCTCGAGCGAGAGGCCATCGGTCGAGTAGAACTCTCCGGTGAAGCTCTCGGCCTGCTCGTCCAGTAGGGAGCGCAGCGCGCAGATCGCCTCGTCGAAGCGCCGCCAGCGCTCCTCGAACACCAGGCCGACCGCGGCGTAGTCCCGAGGCGATGACCCTGGGCCCACGCCGGCCACGAGTCGCCCATCCGAGAGGATGTCGATCGCGGAGAGCATCTTCGCGCTCTGGACCGGGCCGCGGATGACGGGGAGACAGACGGTCGTGGCGAGGGTCATCGCGCCCGACGCGTCGATCGTGGCGGCGAGGGCGGTGGGGCCGTCGATCCAGGGCCGGCCGAAGAGCAGGTGATCGTTGGCGCACAGATACCGGTACCCGAGGTCGCTGGCGCGCTGCGCGTATTCGCGAAGGTCGGCGAGCGTCCGGCGTGCGCCGTCGAACTCGATCAGGGGAAGGTGGGCTCCGTACTGCATCTCTAGGGGAGCCGCAGGGCTTGGATCGCCTTCCACACCGGGCGAAAGCCGAGGCGGGCGTAGAGCTGCTTGGGTCGCCCCTCGTCGTCGGCGACGATCCATAGGTCGTCGACGTCCCCCGCGGCGCTGATCGCGGCGCTGGTCAGCGCCGTGCCGAGCCCCCTACCGCGGTGATCGGGGCTGACGTAGACCTGGTCGACTTCGGTGGACCGGCCGTCGGAGCTCAGCTGGGCGTACGCCACCGGAGCGTCGTCCTCGAGCACGGCGAGGACCTCGGTGTCGCGAAGGAGGGCCACCTCGCGAGCATGGACGAGATGGTCACCGAGCGGATGGTCCGGGAAATCCTCGCCATGCCAAGTGACCCGGAGGTCGTTCGCAGCCTCGTAGGGCACTCGCTCGACCGCAATCGCCGGTGCCGGAGGCACCGGACCCTGGTGGCGCATCCACACCAGGCGCTCGGTCAGCCAGCCGAGGGCCCTGAAGTCCGCTCGAAGCGGCTCGGCCGCCGCCGCAAGCTCCAGGTCGACCCGGCGATGCCCCAAACCCGACAGCGCCTCGTCGGAGAACGCCGCCAGGGCCTCGGCGCTCAGCTCCGATTCCTCCTCGACCCTGACCACGTTGAAGTCCCAGTAGGTCGGGTAGCGAGTCGCTCGGACGACCGTGCCGTGCGCCCAGGGCTCGACCACGTCGCATACGGCGTCCTGCGCGGCGTGGACCCAGGCCCTCGCGCTCACGGCGCCAGCGTACGTCACGATTCGGCGTGGTGACCATCCGTCTCTGCCGTGATGACGAGCCCCCAGCGATCCTCGCGATCGTCAACGCCGCCGCCGAGGCGTACCGCGGTGTGATCCCAGCCGATCGCTGGCACGAGCCCTACATGTCCTCCGAGGAGCTTGCGGGAGAGATCGCGGCCGGCGTCGAGTTCTGGGGCTATGAGGACGACGGCGAGCTTGTCGGGGTGATCGGCATCCAGCCTGTCGACGACGTGGATCTCATCCGCCATGCCTACGTCGCGCCCGCCAGCCAGCGGCGCGGCATCGGCGGAGCGCTGCTCGAGCACGTGACGGACTCCGCCACCCGGCCGATCCTCGTTGGCACCTGGGCCGCGGCGGATTGGGCGATTGCGTTCTATCTTCGCCACGGCTTCGTGCTGCAGTCACGAGCGCGGTCGGCCGAGCTGCTGATGCGGTATTGGACGATTCCTGAACGCCAGATCGAGACCTCGGTCGTGCTAGCCGGCCGCGGGGTCGAGGTCCAACCGCACGCTCTCTGAGGCGAGCCCGTCGGGCGTCGCGACGCTCGCGAACAGGTCGTACCTGTGGTCCGGATCGACGGGTGTGTTGAGCTCGATGGCTCCCCTGTGCTTCTTGATCGGGAACCGTTCGGTCGTCGGCGGCTCGCGCTCGTCGGGCGAGTTCACCGTCACCACCAGGCCGTCGGGCCAGCGCTCCTTGTCCGTGGTGAACAGCTGGTAGCGCAGCCGGATCGCATCTCCGTGCCATTCAGCGCTGACGCGTGGCGGCGACGGCGGGATCGGCGGCGGTCCCTCCGGCCCCGCCTGCTCGCGTGCCTCGGCGCGTGCCTTGCCGTCAAGCCTCAGCGGGTCGTCCCAGTGCGGGCGCACCCCGGGCCCGGTCGGGCTGTTCGAGTCGAGTGGGCTGCTGCCCGCCTTCGTGTCGCCCCAGCGCCCGGGCCAGCGCAGCCAGCGGAACTTCGGATCTGACTCGTCGGTCACCTCGAGCTTCAGCTCCGGGCTGCGGCGCTTGCCGTCGGCGTGGTCGAACCAGTGGCCGGTCCACTGCGTGCCCGGCTCGAAGTAGGACGCGTGCGAGCCACGTGCGACGTAGACGATCGGCCGCTTCGACCCTGGCAGGACGTCCACCTGCCGCCAGTCGCGCCCCTCGGCGACGCTGTGCTGGGCGTAGATCGCGTGGTCGGGCTGCTCGTTTCTCAGGTGGATCTGGATCATCTCCCAGTCCCCCTCGTGCAGCCCGGCGCGGATGAACGGCCCGATCAGGTTGAAGTCGTTGAAGAAGTAGAAGAACCAGTACTGCAGCCACACGTCCGCCCCGTCGCTCACCGCGTGGCCGTAGACGCGGTTGGCGTAACGCTTCTTCGCGTGCAGGGCGCGTGCCTGGTCGGCGTACCGCTTCGAGGGGTCGCTGATGCAGTGCGTCTTCGCGGCGGCGCTCCCATCGGGGTAGCGGTCGCCGAGAAACGCGAGCGACAGGCCGCGGCCGGCCGCGGCAAGCTCGTCTCCGTCCCCGTTCAACAGGCGGTTGCCCGGGTTGTCGGTCCACTCTGCGGCCGAGTCCGCGAAGTAGGTCTCTTGCGAGTCGTACTTCAGGAAGGGCCGATGACGTCGCAGCAGCTCAGTTGGGGTGCTCATGCCCCGATGATCGCGCTTAGGCCCGTTCGACGATCACCTCGCCGCCGCGGTGCGGCGTGACCACGAGGGCGCTGCGGCGGGCGCGCTCGGGCTCGGGCCGGCCGGGCTGGATCGTGAGCGCTCCCGCGGCGCGCAGCACCTCGCGCATCTCCATCTCCGCGAACGGCGCTCCGGCGCAGCGCCGCACGCCTCCTCCGAACGGGATCCACGACATCGGGTTGGTCGGCGGCGCGCCCTCGAGCCAGCGCTCCGGTCGGAACGCGCCGGCCTGGGGCCAGAGGTCCTCGCGGCGCAGCGCGAGCCAGATGCAGGCCGCCACATGGACTCCGGCGGGCAGCGTGCGCCCGCCGATCTCGACCGGCTCGAGCAGCCGTCGGGGCGCGATCGTGAGCGCCGGCCGTGCGCGCAGGACCTCCTTGACCACGGCGTCGAGATAGTCCGGATCGCCCTCGCGCAGGCGCGCCTGCACCGCCGGGTGGCGGGCAAGCCGCTCAAACGCCCAGGCAAGCGAGGCCGCCGAGGTGTCGTGCCCGGCGGCGAGCAGCGCGACCAGCTGGTCGCGCAGGTGACGGTCACTTGGCGGATTGCCGTCCGCGTCGCGCTGCTCGAGCAGGAGGGCGAGCACCGAGTCGCCGGGAGGCTCCGCGCGGCGGCGAGCCACCAGGTCGAGGAGCAGGTCGTCGAAGTGCTCCACCGCCAGCCGAAACTGGCCCCATGGGCTGCGCGGCCCGAGGTCGCGCTGCACGAGCGACATGGCGATCATGCGCGGCATCGAGCGCACGATGTCGAGCGTGCCGTGCACGGCGTCGCGGAGCCCGGCCGCCTCGTCGTCGCGAGCGCCGAACACCACCCGCAGGATGGTCTCGAGCGTGAGCTGCTTCATCCGCTCGAGCGTGGTCACCCGCCCGCTCCACGAGCCGAGCTCCCGCTCGGCGAGCTCGGCCACCATCGGCTGGAAGGCGCGCATGCGCTCGCCGTGGAAGGGCCCCTGGATCAGGCGGCGCTCGCGCAGGTGCTCCTCTCCGTCGAGCACCAGGATCGAGTGAGACCCGGCGAAGGGCCGCACGAACTCCCAGCTCTGCCCGGCCGGGGCGATTGCCGGGTCGAGCCGGAACACCTCCCGCACCGCGTCCGGGCCCGAGAACAGCACCATCGGCTCGTCGGTCCAGAGCGTGCGGATCGTGACCGGATCGCCGAAGCGCTCGTGCACGCGCCGCAGGAAGGCAGCCGGCCGCACCGTCCACCCGACCGTCTGCCAGGCGGCTGGGGCGCGCGGGCCGGGAGGCAGCTCTGCGATCAGGCCTGGAAGGTCTCCATGCCGCCGCCGCTCGCCCGCACCGCCTCGCCGGGGTCGGCGTTGATCTGATCCGAGTCCAGCAGCTGCTTGGGGAACTCGAGCTCCGGGATCAGCTTGTCCAGCTTCTTCACGGCGATCATCCGCTTGCGCCAGGGCGTGTCCACCGCGAATTCGAGCCCCCCGACCGACTCGAACTTCGTGTCGGAGAGATCCTGGTCGAGGATGAACGCGAACGTCTGAAGCTCGCCCTCGGTTCTCGCCACGACGATCTTCCAGAACTGCCGAGGAATGGGCACCTTGGTCGGCCCGACGTCGTCCACACCCACAAAGAGGCGGTCGTTCTTGCGGAAGACCGGCCCCGCGAAGAGTGCGTACTTCTCGGTCTTCGCCTGCTTGAGAACGAGGTTCTCGAGCTCTCCCCAGAGGCCGTCGGAGCCCGCGCGGTTGAAGCTCTCGATCTGAGGCGAGCAGTTGGTCACATGGTAGGTGTCGCCGTTCGCGCGCCGCAGCTCGTCGTAGCTCTTGCCCCACGCGACGTCCTCGCGCCTCACGATGTGACCCTTGTCGAAGGAAGCTCTGTCCGCGTCGAAGAAGGAGTTCGGCAGCTGATGGGTCGCGGGGATGCGGGGATCGGTGAACCACTTCTCCCGGTCGTCGCTGTGAACCAGTCCGGTCAGGGCCGCCCTGCTGTAGTCGCGCCCAGGCTCGGGCTTCTTCTTGGCCGGGTCGGCGTCGACGTTCGACGCCGTGAACAGCGCGAGCCGGCGCGTCCTGTGCATCACCACCGAGAAGTGCTCATAGGGCAGCCGGTACGCGCCGCTGTCGAGCTTCGACACGATCTTCCTGTCGATGACCTTCGGCATCGGAACCCGCACACCGAGGAATCGCTCGTCGTAGCCCTTGCGGTTCGAGAGGTCCTCCTCATGGAACGGCTCCACCAGTCCCTCCACGCGCGCCTCGGCCGCGCTGCGGATCTGGATCGTGATCTCGATCGGAAGCGAGCCGGCGATCGACCTGTCCACGGTTGCGGTGGCGGTCGCGCCGGCGGGAGTCTCGGGGTCCGCCTCGGCCCAGAACGACTCCCAGGGCGTGGCGGCGTCGCCTGCGATCTCGCCGTCGAAGTTCACACCGGCGTCCACCACGCGCCGGTCGAGCGCCAGCTCATGCGTGGGCACCGCGTAGTTCGCCCCGAGGTACACGCCGGCGAAGTGGACGCCCACCACCTCGCCGGTCTTCACGTCCACCACGGCGGAGCCGGAGTTCCCGCCGAGCGTCGAGCTGTCGTGGGTCACGGCCGCCACGGGGTGGCCGAAGCTGTTGATGCTCTCCACGTCCCTGAGCTGCCCCGGTTGGAGGCGCTTCACGTTGAAGACGCCGGCGAAGATCGTGTTCTGCACATCGACCGCGTTGCGCGGGTCGAGCGCGGGATAGCCCACCACCACGACGTCGCGTCTGTCGAGGTCGCCGGGCGGCGCCGTGGAGAGGCTCAGGGGAGTCACGGACTTCAGGCCCTCGACCTCCAGCAGTGCCATGTCCCAGTACGGATGCACCATCACCACCTTGCGGATACCGAACAGGAGCGAGTCCGGGCGATCGCGCTCGCGCAGGAAGTCGACCGCGGCGCTCTGGCCCTGGATGAACGACAGGGCCTCGCGCCCGAGCCCCTTCGCAAACAGCTCGGCCACATGCCTGTTCGTCATCAGCAGGCCGTCACCCACAACGAAGCCGGTGCCGCCGTAGGGGAGGGAGGGATGGTCGGGCAACTCGATGCGGCCGATCGCCGGCAGCGCCGCCTGGATCCTGGTGCGCGCGGCCTTCTTCCCGAGGTGCTCGAACGGTGCCGGGGGCGTGGCGTAGGTCCCATTCACCACGTCCACCACCGGCCGCTCGTTCGGGAGGATGATCGCCTCCGCGATGAACGAGTCCTCGGCGGTGAGGCGCTCGCCGCGCTCGAGGCGGGCGACGGTTTCCTGCGCGCGCTCGACGTCCTCGTCGGTGGTCCAATGGGCGTCCGCGACGCCCTCGAGCAACTCCGGCTTCGTGCCTGCCGCCAGCGCCTCGATTCCCTCGGGCGGAGCAATCCACTCGAGGAAGCGCTCCGCCTTTGAAGCCCTAGCTGGCGTCGTCACCCTCCGGCCAGAAGTCCTCGACGCTCTCGGTGTCCGAACGCGGATCCTCCGACTTGGTGGAGACCACGATCACGACCGCGTCGTCCGGGCCCTTGTTCCACACCGAGCGGACCACCTCGGGCGACACTCGCACGACCGTGCCCTCGGGCACGTCGATCACCTCGTCCTCGAGCTTGAACTGGAGGGTCCCGGACGCCACGAAGTAGACCTCTTCCTGCGTCTTGTGGCGGTGCCCGTAGCTCCCCTTGCCTCCGGTCAGCGGCGGCATCCGGCGCCACGTGAAGCCCACCTGCTCGGTGCCGAGGTCGCTCGCGGCGCTCATCCGCATCTCACCGGGATAGTCGCCGAGGACGTCCGGAATCTCTTCAAGGGTTCTGATCGTGTAGCCGGCCATGCCGGCCAGCCTACGACCAGCTATCCCAAGCTTGCAAGGACGGCAACGGATCGAACGGCTTTCCGCCGTCGTACCAGCCCGGGGCGCTCCAGAGCTCGAAGTGCAGGTGGCAGCCCCGGGCGTTGCCGCTGTCGCCGACCGCGCCGATCGTCTGCCCCGTGTACACGCGATCGCCCTCGCCGAACGGGGAGGGCTGGTCGAGGTGCATGTAGACGTAGTCGACGTCGGTGCCGTCGCCGTCGATCACGATGTAGTGGCCCGCCGCGGCGTGGTACTGCTTGAACTTGATGCGCCCGCCGCGGGCGGCCACCATGCGCGTGCCGCACTTGGCGAAGACGTCGTGCCCCTGATGGCTGTGGCCCGCGCGGCCGGAGCCGAAGTCGGCCCCGGCGCCACCGAAGTCGTGGCGGCCCCGGACCGGGAAGATGTTGTCGTAGAGGTCGAACGAGTCACGGTCGATGTCGCCCGACTGCGCGCTGTGCGCCTCGGACCCGTCGGCGCTCGCGGCCGTGAGGCGGAACGAGTAGCGGCCGGGCTTTGCGCCCGCCCGGCCAAGGCGGCCGTTCCAGGAGATGCTCTGGACCTGGTCCGGCGCGACCTCCTGCGGGGTCCAGGTCTTCACCGCCGTGCCGTCGCTGGCGCTCACGAGCTCGACCTTGAGCGCCGCGGCGGAGGCGCCGGAGAGCCGGAACGAGAAGGTCACGCCCGGCCGGGCGTCCACGAATGCCTTGGTGCGGCTGGTGCCGGTCTCGAGCCGGGGCGCCCCGTTCACGCGCGGACCGGGCACGGGCGACAGCTCGGCGTTCGGCTCCGGCGGCAGCGGCGGGAGGATGAGCACCGGCTTGGTCGCGGCCGAGCGCCCGCCGGCCGCGGTGGAGAGCGACATGGGGCCGGTCACGGCGCCGAGCGGCACGCGCGCGTTGATGCGGTGGTCGCTGCCCGCGCGAACCTTCACGGTTACGTCGTCGCCGCTGCCGTAGCTGCCGAGGTAGGTGACCTGGTTGACGCTCGCGAGGGCCGTGCCGGTGACCTTCAGCACCGAGCCGCCGCGGGCGCGCCCCTTCGAGGCGCACGTGCGCAGGCAGGTGACCTTCGAGACCTTCGGCGTGGCCACGTAGACCGTGCCGCCGCCCGAGGACTGAGCCGCTGCCGCGGGTGCCGCCACCAATGCGCACAGAAAAAGTGCACAGGCGCCACGCTTCGCGGGAAGACGGGTGTCTCGCAAACTCCTACGGCCTCTCTTCTGTTTTCGGCCTACGGGGTTAGCTGACGGGCTCGCGCCTGAAGAGCAGCGCTACACAGGGATAATCCGGTGATTCGCCCCCTCGAGAGACTGCTTCGACGCCTCTCGAACGGTTCCCCCGTTCCCCGGACCACGGCAGGTCCGGAGATTCGGCAGGCACTTACTTGGCGGGCAGTATACCCGCGGGCCAGACGGTCTCTACATGGCTACACTACGAGCCCGGCCGCCTCTTGGCGGCTCCTTTGTGATGAAGACTTACGTGGCGACACCGGCTACCCGCGAGCGCAACTGGCTCGTGGTCGACGCCTCCGGCAAAACGCTGGGCAGGCTCGCGACGCAGATCGCGGATGCCCTGCGCGGTAAGCGCAAGCCCGAGTACACGCCGCATATCGACGTGGGCGACTTCGTGGTCGTCGTGAATGCCGAGAAGATCTCGGTGACCGGCAACAAGCGTGCAGAGAAGCGCTACTACCGCCATTCCGGCTACCCGGGCGGACTCCGCAGCCGCACGCTCGACGAGATGCTCGAGCGCCGGCCCGAGGAGGTCATGCGCCTGGCCGTGAAGGGCATGCTGCCTCGCACGAAGCTGGGCCGCGCGCAGCTCCGCAAGCTCAAGATCTACGCCGGGCCCGACCACCCCCACGCCGCGCAGAAGCCCGAGCAGATGGAGGTAAGCGCCTGATGACCGAAGAGCCCAATCAGCCCGAGGGCGAGGCGCCCGACGACGAGACCGCCGAGGGCGTTCCGGGCGAGCCGGGCGAGGCCACCCCGTCCGAGGGCGAGCCGGACGCGCCGGCTGTCGACGCTCCCGACGAGGAGCCGACCGACCCGGAGGCCCCAGGCCCCGAGATCGAGGGGCTCGAGGAGCTCGACCAGGCGTCCACCAGCGAGGGCGGCGAGGAGCCGGCCGCTGAGGAGGCCGCGCCCGACGAGGCTGCCCCCGAGCGCCCGAGCGCCCGCAAGCAGAAGGACGCCGGCGGCGAGGAGGTCATCCCCGGCGCGCACCTCGAGCCCGATCTCGTGCTCGAAGAGCAGCGCTCGGAGGGCGGCGAGTACGACGAGTACGGCGAGTACGCCGATCCCGACGCTGCCGGAGCCGAGGACGGCGAGCCGGGCGAGGAGGGCGCCGAGGCCGCGCCCGTGGCCCACACGCCGCTCGAGCTCGCGGCCGACGCCCGCTACAACGCCACCGGGAAGCGCAAGACCGCGATCGCCCGCGTGATCCTGAAGCCGGGCGAGGGGACCTACACCATCAACGGTCGCCACCTCGACGAGTACTTCCCGCGCGTCCGCCTGCAGCGGATGGCGAGCCAGCCGCTCGAGGCGGCCGGCTACCACACGCGCATGGACGTGGTGGCTCGTATCCACGGGGGCGGCGTGTCCGCCCAGGCGAATGCGCTGCGCCACGGCATCGCGCGTGCACTCGTGGAGGCGGACCCAGCACTGCGCACCGAGATGAAGCGCCGCGGCTACCTCACTCGCGACCCGCGCGAGAAGGAACGCAAGAAGGCTGGGCTCAAGAAGGCCCGCAAGCGGCCGCAGTTCTCGAAGCGCTAGTTCGCCTCATGCGGTTGTTCGGGACGGACGGGGTCCGCGGGGTCGCGGGAGAGTTTCTGACTGCCGACCTCGCCCTGAAGCTCGGCCGGGCGGCGGCCCTCACCTCGCCGGTGGACCATCCGCAGATCCTGATCGTGCGCGACACGCGCGAGTCGGGGGAGATGCTCGAGGCCGCCCTCGCCGCCGGCATCGCCGCGGGCGGAGGCCACGCGCTGCTGGCCGGGGTGCTGCCGACCCCGGGGGCCTCCGTGCTCGTCAGGCGCTACGGCTTCGACATGGCGGCCGTGGTGTCGGCGTCGCACAACCCGTATCCCGACAACGGGATCAAGTTCTTCGGCCCGGAGGGCATGAAGATCGGCGACGACCGGGAGGCCGAGATCGAGCGTCGGCTCGAGGAGCCGAGCGCGCACATCGGCCGCCTGCGCGAGCTTCACGGCGCGGGCGGGGACTACCTGCGCGAGCTCCAGCTGCGCTTCTCGGCCCTCGACCTCAGCGGCGTGCGAGTGCTGCTCGACTGCGCCAACGGGGCCACCCACCGCGTGGCGCCGGAGATCTTCCGGCGCATGGGCGCCGAGGTGGATGCGATCGCCGTGGAGCCGGACGGCCGCAACATCAACCATGAGGTCGGCTCGACGCATATCGAGGCGCTGGCACAGCACATGGACCGCCACGACGTGGGGTTCGCCTTCGATGGCGACGGCGACCGAGTGCTCGCCATGGATCGGAACGGGACCGTGGTGGACGGGGACGAGCTGATGGCGCTCGCCGCGCTCCACCTTCGCGGCAGCGGCCGGCTCGCCGGCGACGGCGTCGCCGTGACCGTGATGACCAACTACGGCTTTCACCGCGCGATGGCCGACGCGGGCATCGAGGTGGCCACGACGGACGTGGGCGACCGCCACGTGCTCGCCGAGCTCGTGCGCCGCGGCTGGGCGCTCGGCGGCGAGCAGTCGGGGCACATCATCGACACGGGCTTCGTGCCGTCCGGTGACGGAACGGCAGCCGCGCTGCTTGCGCTGGAGGCACTCCAGGGCGCCGACCTCGCCGACCGCCACGCGATGGAGAAGCTGCCCCAGCGGCTCGTGAACGTGCGCGTGCGCGACCGCGGGGCGCTCGAGGGCGCCGACACGGTGTGGGCCGCCGTCGAGCGTGAGTCCGAGGCGCTCGAGGGGCGCGGGCGGGTCCTGGTGCGCGCTTCCGGCACAGAGCCGCTCGTCCGGGTGATGGTTGAGGCGCCGCGCGAGGATGAGTGCCAGGGAATCGTTGATCGATTGGCGAAACTCGTGGAATCAGAGCTAGGCTGAAAATCTTCTTATGTGCGGGATAATTGGATACGTGGGGTCGCGCGAGTGCCGCGACCTCCTGCTCGAGGGCCTGCAGCGCCTCGAGTACCGCGGCTATGACTCGGCCGGGCTTTCGCTCGTCACGAACGGGTCCATTGGCAGCGTGCACGCGGTCGGCAACCTCCAGCACCTGCGCGATGCCGTCGCCGCGTCGAACGGGCACCTGAAGGGCTCGACCGGGATCGGCCACACGCGCTGGGCCACCCACGGCCGCGTGACCCAGGCGAACGCGCACCCGCACTGGGACACCTCGGAGCGCTTCCACATCGTCCTGAACGGGATCGTCGAGAACTGGAGTGAGCTGCGGGCGCGTCTGATCTCGGAGGGCGCGGAGTTCACATCCGAGACCGACGCCGAGGTGGTGGCGCACCTGATCGCCTCCCACTTCGATGGCGACCTGGTCGAGGCCGTCCGCCTCGCCTACAACGAGCTGCGCGGCCACTACGCGTTCGTCGCGATGTCGGCCGACCAGCCGGACGTGCTCGTGGGCGCCCGCAAGGAGTGCCCGCTGGTGGTCGGCCTCGGCGAGGGCGAGAGCTTCATCGCGTCGGCGATCCCGGCGTTCATGTCCGAGACGCGCAACGTCCAGCTGGTGCACGACGGCGAGATCGTGGCCGTAACGCCACAGGGCTCGCGCTTCCTCTCCCCGGACGGGACGGAGATCGAGCGCGACGTCGACCGGGTCGACTGGAGCGAGGAACAGGCCGAGAAGGGCGGCTACGAGACCTTCATGCTCAAGGAGATCCACGAGCAGGCGGACGCCGTCGCGGAGACCGTGGCCGGCCGCCTCGGCGAGGCGGGGGTCGAGCTGCCGGAGATCGGCATCTCCGACGAGTTCCTGAAGAACATGCGCCGCGTCGTGATCGTGGCGTGCGGCACCTCGTACCACGCCGGGCTCGTGGGCCGCTACGCGATCGAGTGGTGGTCGCGACTCCCCGTGGAGATGGACATCGCGTCGGAGTTCCGCTACCGCAACCCGGTGCTCGACGAGCACGACCTCGTGATCGGCATCTCCCAGTCGGGCGAGACCGCGGACACCCTCGCGGCCATGCGGCTCGCGCGCGAGCGAGGCGCGACGGTGCTCGCGATCACGAACATCCAGGGCAGCCAGGCCACGCGCGACTCGGACGGCGTGCTGTTCACGCGCGCGGGCCTCGAGATCGGCGTGGCCGCCACCAAGACGTTCGTTGCGCAGGTGGCGGCGATGTACCTGTTCGCCCTGAAGCTGGCGCAGCTTCGCGGGACGCTCGAGCAGGACGTGGTCGACAACCTGAGCTCTGAGCTGCGCGCCATGCCGCATGCGATCGCGACGACGGTGGAGAGCGTCGACGACCGCATCAAGGCGATCGCCGAGCACTGGAAGGACGCGGGCTTCTTCCTCTACCTCGGCCGCCACGTGGGCCTGCCGATCTGCCTGGAGGGCGCGCTCAAGCTCAAGGAGGTCTCGTACATCCCCACCGACGCCTACGCGGCCGGCGAGATGAAGCACGGGCCGATCGCGCTCCTCGACGAGCGGACGCCGGTGGTGTGCGTGGCCACCGACTCTCCGGTGCTCGACAAGATCCTGTCGAACATGGCCGAGGTGCGGGCGCGCGGCGCGCACGTGATCGCGGTGGCCACCGAGGGCAGCGGACAGGTGGCCGAGTACGCCGAGGAGGTTGTGGAGGTGCCGCGCACCGACTGGCTCCTGCAGCCGCTCCTGGCCGTGATCCCGCTGCAGCTGCTGGCGTACTACATCGCCCGCGCACGCGGTCTGAACGTGGACCAGCCGCGCAACCTCGCCAAGACCGTAACCGTGGAGTAGTTGGCCAAGCAGCCGGCTTGGCCGGCTGCGCCGGTATGGCGTATGTTCACGCGCCGATGGGCGGCGTGGGCATCGACCTTCTCGACGTCGCGCGCTTCGAGCGCGCGCTCGAACGGCGGCCGAGGCTGGCTGAGCGGCTGTTCACCGACGCGGAGCGCGAGTACGCGGCGGGGCGCGCGCGGCCGGTGATGCACCTGGCGGCTCGCTTCTGCGCCAAGGAGGCCGTGGCGAAGGCGCTCGGCCTCACCGCCTGGAGCTTCCGCGACGTGGAGGTGGTGGCCACCGATGCCGCGCCCGAGCTGCGGCTGAGCGGGAGCGCGGCCGCCCGGGCCGCGGAGCTCGGCGGCGAGCTGGCGATCTCGCTCACGCACACCCACGACATGGCGGGCGCCGTCGCGGTCCTGCGGTGACGGCGCTCCCGGCCTGGACCGATCCGCTCTACGAGGCGGCCGAGATGCGCGCGGCGGACGCGTGGGCAATCGAGGAGCAGGGCGTGCCCGAGGCGGACCTGATGGAGCGCGCCGGGCTCGGACTCGCGCGCGTGACCGCCGCGGTGGCCGGCGCCGGTCCGGTGCGGATCGTGGTGGGCAAGGGCAACAACGGCGGCGACGGCCTGGTGGCCGCGCGGCTCCTGCGCGAGGACGGCCACGAGGTGGACGTGCTCGACGGCACCGAGCCGTTCGAGCGCGAGCGGCTCGCGGGTTCAGGCGTGGTCGTGGACGCCCTGCTCGGGACCGGGTTCGAGGGCTCGCCTCGCGAGCCGGTGGCGTCCGCGATCTGGGCGATCAACCAGCAGGACGCCCCGTGGTGGCCTGCGACGTGCCCTCCGGTGTGAACGCCTCGACCGGCGAGGTGGAGGGCGAGGCCGTGTCGGCGCTCGTGACCGCGACCTTCCACGGGTCGAAGCTCGGCCTGCACGTGAACCCCGGCAAGGAGCACGCGGGACGCGTGGAGGTGATCGAGATTGGGATACCGCGCGGAGCTCCCGGGGCAGCGAGGGCAGGCCTGATCTCGGAGCGCGTGCTCGACCTGTACCCGCGCCGGACGCCGAGCGGCTCGAAGTTCGAGTCGGGCGTCGTGGTGGTCGTCGGGGGCTCGATGGGGCTCACCGGAGCACCGACGATGGCCGCGCGATCGGCAGCGCGCGCAGGAGCTGGGCTATGTCCAGGTGGCCGTCCCGGCCTCGGTGCAGCAGGCGGTCGACCTGCGTCTGCTCGAGCAGATGAGCCGCGGGCTGCCGGACGACGACGGCTTCCACACCCCGGCCGGGGTGGCCGACGTGGAGGAGATGGCCGAGCGCGCCGGCGCCGTGGTGCTCGGCCCCGGGATCGGCCGTGCCGAGGGCGCTCAGGAGTTCGCCCGCGGCGTGTCCCGGGCCGTGGAGGCACCGCTGCTGGTGGATGCCGACGGCCTGAACGCCCATGCGGGGCGGCTCGAGCTGTTCCGTGATCGCGAGGACGGTTCAACCGTGCTCACGCCGCACGAGGCCGAAATGGGGCGCCTCCTGGACGTCGGCACTGAGGAGGTGGCGGCCCATCGCTTGGAGCACGCCCGCGAGGCGGCGGAGCTGAGCGGCGCGGTCGTGCTGCTGAAGGGAGACGACACGATCGTGGCGCGCCCTGACGGGCTGGTGGCGATCAGCCCGGGAGGGACGCCGGCGCTCGCAACGGCCGGCACCGGCGACGTGCTGTCCGGCCTGATCGGCGCCCTGCTCGCGAAGGGCATGGACGCCTTCGAGGCGGCCGCGCTCGGTGTGCTCGCCCACGTGCTGGCAGCCCGAGCGGCCGCCGACCGCCTGGGCCCGGACCACGTGATGGCCGGCGACGTGATCGAGGCCCTGCCCCACGGCCTGACCCTCCGCTGAACGAGCGAACGACTGCACTGAAGGAGGCGACCGTTCATAGACGACCATACGCCCAAAGCAGGACAGTCGAAAGAAAACCAGCCCTTCACCGCTGCAGTAAACGCCCGAAGCTCCGATAAGCTCGCGCCCGTGCCCGACACGATCAGCGAAATCATGGACCCCGACCCCGTGACCGTGGGGCCCGACGCCTCCGTCGAGGACGTCGTGGCCGCGCTTCGCGAGCACGAGCTGCCCGGGCTCCCGGTGGTGGACGGCGACGGGCAGCTGGTCGGGATCGTGACCGAGGCCGACATGGTGCTCCCGGACGACCAGGGCGATCTCCACATCCCGCACTACATCAACCTGTTCGGCGGCACGGTGTTCCTCGAGTCGCTCCACCGGTACGAGGGCCGCCTGCGCAAGGCTTTCGCCTCAAGCGCCGAGGACATGATGACCCGCGACCCCGACACGGTCGGCCCGGACACGAGCGTGCGCGAGGCCGCTCGGCTGATCCACGAGAGTGGCCACAACCGCCTGCCGGTGGTCGAGGACGGCCGCCTCGTGGGAGTGGTCACGCGCCTGGACGTGCTCGGCGCCCTGGCCGCGTGACCGAGCGTGCAGTCGCTCGCATCGACGTAGGCGCAGTCGAGCGCAACTGCACGAGGCTCCCGAAGCCGCTCTGCGCGGTGGTGAAGGCCGACGCGTACGGACATGGCGTCGGGCCCCGTGACGGAGGCCGCCCTGGCGGGCGGCGCAACGTGGCTCGCGGTGGCCACGGCAGCCGAGGCCGCGGAGCTCCGCCGGCTCGCCACCGACGTGCCCGTCCTGGTGATGGGGGCGCTCACGCGCGAGGAGCTAGAGCTGGCAATCGACGTCGGCGCGGACGTGGTGGCGTGGTCGGAGGAGGTGGCCGAGGCAGCGCCGCGCGTGCACGTGAAGCTCGACACCGGCATGGGGCGGCTCGGGACGCGCGACCACGAGCTGGCGCTGCGGCTCGCCGCCGGCCCCAACACCGTCGGCCTGATGACGCACTTCGCAACCGCCGACGAACTGGACGACGACCTCTTTCCCGCGCAGTTGGAAGAGTTCCGGCGCTTCGTCGACGAGGTGGGCCGCGACGACCTGCTCGTGCACGCGGCGAACAGCGCGGCGGCGCTGCGCGAGCCGGCCTCGCATTTCGACATGGTGCGCTGCGGCGTCGCGATCTACGGGCTGGATCCGTTTCAGGGCGGATCCGGACGCGCATGGCCTCGAGCCGGCGCTCTCGCTGCACTCCTGGGTCGCGGCGCTGCGGCGGATCGAGCCGGGGCAGAGCGTGGGCTACGGGCGGCGCTGGCGCGCGAAGGAGCCGACCTGGGTGGCCACCGTGCCGGTGGGCTACGGCGACGGCTGGCGGCGCGCGCTCACCAACGATTGCGACGTCCTCATCCGCGGCCGCAGGTACCCGCTCGTGGGCACGATCAGCATGGACAATGTGACGGTGGAGCTCGGTGCGGAGCCGTCCGCGGACGTGGGCGACGAGGTGGTCCTGATCGGCTCACAGGGCGGTGAGCGGATACTTGCCGAGGAGGTGGCGCGGCGGATGGGACACGATCAACTACGAGGTCACGACCGGCCTCCTGCCGAGGATCCGCCGCGAGCCCGTCCGGTGAGCGAGTCCTGGATAGTCGGCGGCGCGCTGCGCGACGAGCTGCTGGGCCGCGAGGTCACGGACATCGACATCGCGGTCGAGGGCAATCCGGAGGACGCGGCACGTGAGCTGGCGGCCGAGCTGCGTGCGCCGGTGTTCCAGCTCTCGGAGGCCTTCGGCGCCTGGAGGGTGGTCGACAGGCGCGGCGGCCGCGTGTACGACTTCGCCCGGCTCCAGGGGGAGACGATCGAGGAGGACCTGACCAAGCGCGACTTCACCGTGAACGCGATGGCGCGGCCGAGGGGAGGCGGCGAGCTCATCGATCCGCTGGGCGGCCGGGCCGACCTCGAGGCCCGCACGCTGCGCGTGCTCGGCCCGGCGGCGTACGAGAACGATCCGCTGCGACCGCTGCGCCTTGCGCGCTTCGCCGCCGAGCTCGGCTTCACGCCCGATTCCGAGACCGAGCGCCTCACCGCCGACGGCGGCGCCCCGGGTGCGCGAGGCCTCCGGCGAGCGGGTGTTCGCGGAGCTGCGCCGCCTCCTGGCGGCTCCAGGAGCGGTGGAGGGGCTCGGACTCGCGGACCGGCTCGGCCTGGTGCGAGCGGTTCTTCCGGAGCTCGCCGACCTCCATGACGTGGAGCAGAGCCACTACCACCACCTCGATGTCTACGGGCACACGCTCGAGGTGTTGGAGCGGCTGGTCGAGCTCGAACGCGACGCCTCCGGCGAGCTGCGCGAGGTGCTGGACGAGCCGCTCGCGGACGAGCTAACGCGCGGCGAGGCGCTCCGACTCGGCGCGCTTCTCCACGACATCGGCAAGCCCGCCACCCACCACGTGCGCGAGGACGGCCGCGTGACCTTCATGGGGCACGACCGGCTCGGCCAGGAGATGGTGCGCGCGATCTGCCGCCGGCTCAGGACGAGCCAGCGCCTCTGCCGTTTCCTCGAGGCAGTGACCCGCCACCACCTCGTGCTCGGCTTCCTGGTGCACGAGCGCCCGCTCGACCGGCGCGCCTTCTACCGCTACCTCGAGCGAACGTCGCCCGTGGAGGTGGAGGTCACGCTGCTGTCGGTGGCCGACAGGCTTGCCACCCGTGGCAAGAACGCCGAGCGGGCGATCGACGCGCACCTCGAGCTGGCAGAGGAGCTGATGCCCGCCGCGCTCGAGTGGCGGCGCAGGGGGCCGCCTCCCGTGCCGGTGCGCGGCGACGAGCTGGCGGAGGAGCTCGGCATCGAGCCAGGGCCCGAGCTGGGGCGCCTCCTTGCCCAGCTGTCGGAGGCCGCATACGCCGGCGAGGCGACCGACAGGCAGCAGGCGATCGATCTCGCCCGGACCCTGCGCCACAATCCCGAGCGATGATCGTCGACTGCGCCATTTACGAGGAGGGAAAGCGGCGCGACGGCCACGTGGACCTCGAGCACGCGTACGACGAGCGCCACCAGCCCGGGAAGTTCGTCTGGATCGGCCTGTACGAGCCGACCGAGGAGGAGTTCGCCTCCCTCCAACGCGAGTTCAACCTCCACCCGCTCGCCGTGGAGGACGCGATTCATGCCCACCAGCGGCCGAAGCTGGAGGTCTACCGGGACCTGCTCTTCATCGTGCTGAAGACGGCCCGCTACGTGGACCCGAACGAGGTCATCGAACTCGGCGAGCTGCTCGTTTTCCTCGGCGACGACTTCATCATCACGGTGCGCCATGGCGAGGCCAGCTCGCTGAAGCCCGTGCGCGAGGAGCTCGAGAACGATCCCAAGCACCTCCGGCGCGGGCCGGGCGCGGTGCTCCACGCGATCCTCGACCGCGTGGTCGACGACTACCAGCCCGCGATCGAGGGCCTCGAGACGGACATCGACGAGGTGGAGGAGGAGCTCTTCTCAGCCGGGCGCAGCAACCCGGCGGAGCGCATCTACCGCCTGCAGCGCGAGGTGTTGGGCTTCCGCAAGGCCACCGCGCCGCTGGTGGAGCCGGTCGCTCGGCTGGCGGCGGGGAAGTACGCGATGATCCACCCGGAGATCCACGACTACTTCCGCGACGTCAACGATCACCTGATGCGCGCGCGCGACCAGCTTGACGCGATGCGCGACCTCCTCGGCAGCTCGCTTCAGGCCAACCTGGCCCAGGTGTCCGTGCGCCAGAACGACGACGTCCGGCGCATATCCGCCTGGGTCGCGATCGTCGCGGTGCCGACGGCCATCGCCGGCATCTACGGCATGAACTTCGACCACATGCCGGAGCTGAAATGGGAGGTCGGCTACCCCGGCGCCCTTCTCTTGATGCTGTCGATCTGCAGCTTTCTCTTCTACCGCTTCAAGCGCGCCGGCTGGCTGTAGGCTGCCCGGCCATGCCAAGAACCGACGACTGCATCTTCTGCAAGATCGTGGCGGGCGAGCTGCCGGCCGAGGTGGTCCAGGAGGACGAGCACACGATCGCCTTCATGGACATCAACCCGTGGACGCGAGGGCACGCGCTCGTGATCCCGCGCAACCACTCCAGGAACCTCTACGAGGCGCCGGAGGAGGACCTCGCGCACTCGGTCGCCGCGGCAAAGCGGCTCGCCATCCGCATGCGCGACGTGCTCGACTGCGACGGGATCAACCTGCTCAACTCGTGCGAGCCGGCGGCATGGCAGACCGTCTTCCACCTGCACCTGCACGTGATCCCGCGCTACGACGACGACCCGCTCCGCCTGCCCGGCCAGCCGCTCCAGCCCGCCGAGGGTGAGCTGGCGCAGGTCGCGTCAGAGCTACGCGGTGGCTGAGCGCGCCCGCCTCGATCGGGACGGGGACCTGGGCGTCCTCGTCATCGACAACCAGCCGCTGAACCTGTTCGACGCTGAGATGGTGAGCGACATCCTGGCCGCGCTCGACCAGACCGGCGGCTGCCGCGCCCTGCTCGTGCGCGCGGAGGGGAACTACTTCACCGGCGGCGTGGACGTGAAGGTCTTCAAGGGCCTGTCCGAGTCCGACGCCACGCAGCTCACGGCCGACCTGCTCGCGATCACGCATCGCATGGAGGAGCTGCCCTTCCCGACGCTCGCCTCCGTGCAGGGCCTGTGCCTCACGGCGGGCCTGGAGCTGTCGCTGGCCTGCGACATGATCTGGGCCGCGGAGTCGGCGCAGTTCGGCCTCGTGGAGGCGGTGATCGGGCTCACGCCGCTGATGGGCGGCACGCAGCGGGTGGCGGAGCGCGCGGGGCCCGCCCGGGCGCGCGAGCTCGTGATGAGCGGCGGCCTCTACGACGCCGCCACGCTGGAGCGCTGGAACGTGGTGAACCGCGTGCTGCCGGACGCGGAGCTCGCCGAGAAGTCGCTGCGGTTCGCCCAGCGGCTCGCCGCGGGGCCCACGCGCGCCCACCACGCCACGAAGCGCGTGGTGCGGGCGTTCCTCGAGGACGGCGTGCGCGGCGCGGACGACGTGACGGCCGCAATCGGCGCGCCGCTGTTCGAGACGAGCGACCTGCGGCAGGCCGTCGAGACGTTCCTCGCCGAGGGTCCGGGCAAGGCGACCTTCGAGGGCTCCTAGGCCTTTCGCATGGCGTTCCGCCGCTCACGGCTGGTAGCGTGGTGCGTCAGGGTCGGCGCAGGCCGACGTAGTTGAACATGCAGGTGCCGTGGACGGATTCGCAGCCGCAAGACCGGCCGGGCACACGCAGGAAGGGGCAATCCACGTGCCTACCGGAACCGTCAAGTGGTTCAACGACGAAAAGGGCTACGGCTTCATAACGCCGGATGAAGGCGATCGCGACCTCTTCGTCCACTACACGGGGATCGACGGACAGGGCTTCAAGTCGCTGGCCGAGAACTCGAAGGTCGAGTACGAGGAAGAGGACGGCGACAAGGGTCCCAAGGCGGTGAACGTCCGCGCCATCTAGGCGCCCGACACGCCTGTGCCAAAGGAAGAGAAGATTGAGATGGAGGGCGAGATCCTCGAGGCCCTCCCGAACACCATGTTCAAGGTCCAGCTCGACAACGGGCACGAGGTCCTGGGCCATATTTCAGGCAAGATGCGGCGTCACTACATCCGCATCCTGCCTGGCGACAGGGTCAAGATCGAGCTGTCGCCGTACGACCTGGACCGTGGGCGAATCACCTACCGGTACAAGTGAGGCCCGCCGCCCTCCGCAACACTCAGGCCGAAGGCTGTGTTTGTACCCCGGTCATGAAGCGAATCCTCCTGCTGACATTCGTCCTGGCTGCGGCGCTTGCGCTGCCGTCGAGCGCATCCGCCCGCATCGTCGAGCTGGGCGGCACCGCCGATGCCGCCGCGCTCAACTGCCCGGGCACGACCGAGGCGCCGTGCGTGGCCGCGGTCCGGATGACGGGCTACCAGGGCCGCTCCTCGGGCGGGCCCAAGAACCCGTTCTACATCCGCCGCGACGGCTTCCTGGTGGCCTTTACGGTCCAGCTGGCGAAGCCGACGGCCGAGGAGATCGACTTCTTCAACGACAACTTCGGCACGCCGTCGACCGCGCGCATCTCGGTGATGCGCCGGGGCACCACCCGCAAGACCCGGCTTGACCACCGCCTGATCACCCAGTCGGACCGCTTCGGGCTGGACTCCTACTTCGGGTCCAAGCCGACGTTCGTGTTCGACCGGCCGATTCCGGTCAAGAAGGGCAACTGGATCGCGCTCACCGTGCCCACCTGGGCGCCGCTGCTGGCCACGAACCTGGCGCGTACGAACTGGTGGCGCTCCTCGCGGCCGAAGGACAGCTGCGAGCCGCCGAAGAGCCTGCGCCAGTTCGCGCTCGAGGATCTGCGCGAGGTGGCCCGGTTCGGCTGCACGTATCACGGCGCCCGCCTGCTGTACAGCGTCACGTACATACCGAGCAACCACGTGACGAACCAGCCCGCCGGCTAGAAACTTCCCCTTCAACCGGCCGCGTCAGCGCGGTAGCATCGAACCGATGACCACCGAGGGGTGGATCTTCATGGTCGGCTTCCGCGTCTTCGACGTCGGCCTGCTCGTCGTGTGGCTGATCTGGTTCTTCCGGCTGCGAGACGACGACGACGATTCGCGCGGCGACGACGGCGGTGGCGGCGAGGGTCCGGGCCCCCGTCCGGGTCGCGACGGGCCCGGCGGCGGCGGCATCAAGCTGCCGCTCGGCTCCTGGAAGCTCGGCCGCGGCAGGGTGCGCGACCACTCGCGCCGGCCCGGTGTGGAGCGCCGCCGCGACCATGAGCCGCTGGTGCCGGCGCCCGCGCGCGTGAGGCGGCCCAGCTCGCCGGTGCCCGCTCGTCGGAACTGAAGCGGGGCGCCACGGCTCCTGATAGGTTGCGGCCCGTGATCGACTTCGGGTTGGTCGACGAGGCCGTCGACGACACAACCCACGTCGTGTCGCTCCGGGGGGAGATCGATGCGATGACGGCGCCCAGGCTGGGGAGCCGTCTCTTCGGATTGGCCGACGAGGGCAAGCGAGGGGTCGTTGTGGACCTCTCCGAGGTGACCTTCATGGATTCCACCGGAATCGGCGTGCTGCTGAACGCCCTGCGGCATTTCGCGACCCGTCACACGCAGATGGTGCTCGTGTGCCCCACGGCGCGCGTGATGCGGCCCTTCGAGGTCACCGGCCTGGTCGGCCACCTCACGATTTTCGACTCACGCGAGAAGGCGCTCGGCGGACTCGCCTGAGTCAGCCGCAGGCGCCCGGATTCTCGTTGCAGTACTCCTCGAAGCGCTCGGCCGGAGTGTTCGATGGCGGCGCGGTGTCGCTCTCGGGCGTGTCCGCGGGGGCGGTGTCCGAGGGCGGAGGACCCTCCTCGGGCAGCGTCTCGGTGGCCGGGTCGACCGTCGTGGACTGCGTGTCGGTCTGCTCCGGCGGTGGAGCCACCTCGGTGCTCGGGGCCGCGAGATCCGGCAGGTCGCGGGTGGTCTCGGCCGGCTCGTCGTCGCCGCCGCAGCCGGCCAGCGCCGCCACCAGCAGCAGCGGAAGCAGCCGGGCCCGGACCCTCAGCGCTCGACGGCCGGCAGGCGCCGGCCGCAGTGTGGGCAGTCGTTCAGGTCGTTCTGGACGAGCTGCTCGAGGGAGCACCCGCATAGCCTCAGGTTCTCGACCGAGTAGGGAAGGTCGCTGGGCGAGGGGGCGAGCGGGAGCAGGGCTCCCACCACCTGGAACTCCTCGCCACTCTCGTGATCCACATAGGTCACGCCCGGCTCGACCTCACGCACGATCTCGCGGTCTGAGCGGGCTCGGAGTCGGTACTTCTGGCGGGCGGGCATCGGCGCGGAAGAATAGCGGCGGAACATGCGGATCCTGATCTTCCACGGCTACCTGCTGCGCGGCACCGGCAGCAACATCTACAACGCCAACCTGGTGCGGACGCTCGCGGCGCTCGGGCACGAGGTGCATCTGCTCTGCCAGGACCGGGACTACGAGCCGCCTGAGGGCGTCACGGTGCACCTCCCGGACATCGGGCGCGTGCTGCCCGTGTACGTGGCCGACGAGTACGAGGGCTTCGATGCCAAGCCCTTCGAGCAGCTCACGGACGCGGAGCTCGAGCACTACATCGAGGCGAACGTCGAGGCGGTGCGGGCGGTGCCGACCCCGGACCTGGCGCTCGCGAACCATCTCGTGATGGGCCCCGTGATCCTCGCCCGCGCGCTCGGGGGGAGGGTGCCCTACGCCGTGAAGATCCACGGCAGCGCGCTCGAGTACACGGTGCGCCCGCACCCCGAGCGCTTCCTTCCGTACGCGCTCGAGGGGATCCGCGGCGCGAACGGGGTGCTGGTGGGCTCGCACCACACCGGCGAGTCGCTCTTCGAGGTGCTCGCGGACGAGCCGTCGCTGCGCGCGCGCACGCGGCTCGGCCCTCCGGGCGTGGACGTGCACACCTTCCGCCGCCGAGAGCCGAACCTGGAACGGATTGCCGCTCGCCCCGCCGCCGGCTGGGGCGGCGAGCAGGGCACTGCCGATGTGCTCCGCACACTCGACCTCTCCCGCGATCGGATCGTGAGCTTCGTGGGCAAGCTGATCGTGTCGAAGGGAGTGGACCTGCTCTTCGCGGCCTGGCCGCTGGTCGTGGACCGGGTGCCCGACGCGCGACTGCTCGTGATCGGGTTCGGGACCTATCGCGAGGCGCTCGGGAGCTTCGTCGAGGCGCTGCGGGCGGCCGACGTCGACGCGCTGAGGGAGATCGCGGCGCGCGGGCGCGAGCTGGAAGGGGGGCCGCCCGGCGAGCTGAGGTATCTGAGTGCCTTCCTCGACACGGTGGACGAGGACTGGCTGCGCGCGGCGCCCGCCGCGGCGGAGCGGATCCACTTCACGGGCCGCCTCGAGCACGACGACCTGCCCGACCTGCTGCCGGCGGTCGAGGCGCAGGTGATGCCCTCGACGTTCCCGGAGTCGTTCGGGATGGTCGCTGCGGAGGCGGCGGCCTGCGGGGCGCTGCCGCTCTCGGCGAACCACTCCGGAATGGCGGAGGTCACGGCCACGCTGGCGCCCGCGCTGCCGCCGGAGCTGCGGCCGCTGATGTCCTTCGAGGTGGGCCCGGGAGCGGTCCGGGAGATCGCGGAGAAGCTCATCACGTGGCTCACGCTCGACCCCGAGGGACGCGAGGACGCGCGCGACGCGCTGGCCGCGGATGCCGCTCGCCAGTACTCCTGGGAGAGCGTTGCGGAGGGCGTGATCGAGGCCGCGTCCAGCCCCTCCAGTGGGTAGTGTTCCCGCCCCGTGAGCCTCACCCGGAACACCCTCGCGGCGGCGCTGTGCGCCGTCGCGGTCACGCTGCCCCTCGCGGCGTGCGGGCGCGACGAGCCTGACCTGTCGAATGGCAAGGCCCAGTTCGTGGAGAAGTGCGGCTCCTGCCACGAGCTCGGCCGCGCCGGCACGGCCGGCACGCAGGGACCGAGCCTCGACAAGGCCTTCCAGACGGCCCTGGCCGACGGCATCGACCGCGACACGGTCGAGGGCATCGTCCACAAGCAGATCCTGCATCCGCGCCGGAACAGCATCATGCCGGCGGGCCTCGTGAAGGGCGAGGACGCAAAGGACGTGGCGGCCTACGTGGGCTACGCGGCCGCCAAGTCCGGGGACGACTCCGGCGCGCTCGCGACGGCCGGGCTGGCACAGGCCAAGACCGGCGAGCAGATCTTCACGGCGGCCGGCTGCGCCGGGTGCCACACATTCGCGCCGGCGGGCTCGAACGGCACCATCGGCCCGAACCTCGACGAGCTCGCCGCGGCTGCCGGAGACCGCGAGCCGGGCAAGTCGGCCGAGGACTACGTCCGCGAGTCGCTCACGAAGCCCGAGGCCTTCCTCGCACCGGGCTTCGGCAACGCGATGCCCTCATTCGAGGGCCGCCTCACGGACGAGCAGATCCAGACGCTGGTCGACTACCTGCTGCAGAGCGGCGGCGGCTAGGCCACGAACGGGCGGAGCTCCTCGAGCAGCTCCGGCGTCGCCGCCGCCATCACGCCCCAGGGCTCGCCGTCCATGTCGGCGGTCACGCCGCCCGCCTCGCGCACGATCAGGAGGCCGGCGGCCACGTCCCAGATCTGCACGCCGCGCTCGTAGTACCCATCAACCCTGCCGGCGGCGACGTACGCGAGGTCCAGGGACGCTCCGCCGGCCCGCCGTATGTCGCGGATGCGCGGGAGCAGCTCCACGAGCAGCGAGGCCTGCTCGGCGCGCCGGGAGGACTCGTACGAGAAGCCTGTGGCGACCATCGCGCCTTCGAGCGAGCGGCGGTCGGTCACGTGGATCGGCTGGCCGCTCATCGTCGCGCCCTTACCGCGCTCGGCAGCGAAGCACTCCCGGCTCACGGGGTTGAAGACCACACCCACGGCCAGGCCCTCCTCGTCCTCCAGCGCGATGCTCACGCCCCAGGCGCGCAGCCCGTAGAGGAAGTTGACGGTCCCATCCAGCGGATCGACGATCCAGCGGCGGCGGTGCTCGCCCTCGATGTGGGAGCCCTCCTCACCGACCAGGCCGTCGTCGGGCCGCTCGGTGGACAGCAGCTCGCGAATCACCCGCTCGGCCTCCCGGTCGGCATCCGACACCGGGTCGGTGGCCGATGTCTTCGACTCCAGCCCCTCCGGTGCCCGGCCGTAGTAGGTCATCAGCACCTCTCCGGCGGCCCGCGCGGCCCGCTCCGCCAGCTCGAGGTCCGAGCTCACGTGATCGCGCGCACGGCGAAGACGACGCCCACCACCACGGCTGCGACCACCACGACGTAGAGCAGGAAGCGAAACGCCTCCTGCTCGGACCGGAGCGGATTCAGCATCGAGCTAGAGGAGGTAGACCGACGAGTACACGACGATCCACATCACGTCGACGAAGTGCCAGTAGATCCCGGGCACCTCCACTCCGCGGTGCTCCTTGGCTGTGAAGTGGCCGCGGAAGGCGCGGATGGTCGCGAACGTGAGCAGCGTGAGTCCCACGAACACGTGGGCTCCGTGCAGGCCGGTCAGGCCGTAGAAGATGGTGCTCTGCGCGTTGTCGGACGGCGCGAAGCCGATGTGGACGTACTCGTTCACCTGGATCGTGAGGAAGGTGAATCCGAGCAGGGCCGTGGTGAGCAGGCCGACCCTCAGCGCGTTGCGGTTCTCGTTGCGGGCGCCCTCGAGCGCCCAGTGCATCGTGAAGCTCGACGAGATCAGGATGGCGGTGTTCACGCCGGCGATCGCCTTCGGCAGGTCCACGCCGTCGATCGGGAACCACTCGTCGTCCAGCCACGACCCGGATGAAGAAGTAGGCCGTGAAGAACGCTCCGAAGAGCATCACCTCCGAGATGATGAAAAGCAGCATCCCGAGGAACTGCGCCTCGACGCGCGACGAGACGTTCGCGTCGGGCGGCCCGTGGTGGTCGTCGTGCGCGGCGTGCCCGGCGGCTATCGAGGCGGATTCCATCAGGCGGACTCCTCCTCGGCCACGACGTGCTCTACCGGCTTGCCTGTGGAGGCCTGGACCCGGCCCACCAGGTCCGCCCGCAGCCAGCCCGAGCGTGTCTCGGGGAACGTCGAGATCACGATGTCGTCGGGCGCGTAGAACTGCAGCGCGTTCTGGATCGCCGTGAACGGGTCCGGGTCGGCCACCTGGCCGATGGCCTGGAGCCCGGCGTCCTCGAGCTCCTTGAGCGTGTGGGCGAGGCGCTCGTGCGGGTCGTTGTCGCCGTCGCCGTTGCCCCCTCCGGACTGCGGAGCGATCACGATGAAGCGTCGCGGCTCCTCGGCGGCCTTGCGCTTGAGGGCGTCGAGCAGCGGCGCCGAGTCCACCGTCTCGTTGGCGACCACGAGCGTCCGCTTCACGTCGTCCCGCTCGGCGTCGAGATCCACCACCACGTGCTCCACCGGTCGCCGCGTGGCCCGCTGGAGCCGGTCCATGAGGCCCTGGCGCAGCCAGCCCGAGCGCGTCTCGGGGTGGGTCGAGAGGATGATCTCGTCGTAGTCCTCCTCGCCGAGCGCGTCCATCACCGCGGCGTACGGATCGGGGTCCATCACCTCGCCGTCGGCCTCGATGCCCTCCTCGCGCAGGAGGGCGAGCGTGATCTCGAGGCGGTTCTGGGCCGCGTCGCGTGTGTGCTCGTCGTAGACCACGTAGCCGTGCTTCGGCTGGTTCTGCGGGCTGATCACGTGAACCTGGACCTGATCCCCCTCCGCGTGCCGCTTCACCGCGTCGATCAGCGGCCTGCCGGCCACGGTCTCGTTTGCCACTACGAGGATGCGCTTCATGGGTCAGTGGGCGGGGGAGCCCCGCCTCCGCCTGCCGGAGCGGGCACGGCCGCCGGCTGCTTCTCCTTGAAGACGGCGTGCACCGCGCCGGGCACGCCGTACTCGTAGGGGCCGCCGACCACGGTCGGGATCTCGTCGAAGTTGAAGATCGGCGGCGGGGAGGAGACCTGCCACTCGATCGAGTGCGCACGCCACGGATTGCCCTCGGCGGCCGGGCCGTGCCGCCACGAGGCGATCATGTTGTAGAGGAAGATCAGGAACGAGGCGCCGAAGATGAACGCCGAGATCGAGATGATCACGTTCCAGGTGGCGTACTGCTCGGCGTAGTCGGCCACCCGCCTGGGCATGCCGTCGATGCCAACGAGGTGCATCGGGCCGAAGGTCAGGTTGAAGAAGATGAACGAGAGCCAGAAGTGGAGCTTCCCGAGCGACTCGTCGTACATCTTGCCCGTCATCTTCGGGTACCAGTGGTAGATGCCCGCGAAGATCGTGAAGACGGAGCCGCCGAACAGCACGTAGTGGATGTGGGCCACGATGAAGTACGTGTCCGACACGTAGATGTCGAACGGCACGACCGCGAGCATGATGCCGCTGATCCCGCCCAGCGTGAACATCGTGATGAAGCCGAGCGCGAAGAGCATCGGCGTTCGCAGGTGGATCACGCCTCTCCAGAGCGTGGCCAGCCAGGAGAAGATCTTGATGCCTGTCGGGACGGCGATCAGCATCGTCGTGATCATCATCGGGACGCGGATCCAGCTCTGCATGCCGGACACGAACATGTGGTGCGCCCAGACCGTGAACCCGAGGATCACGATCGCCACCAGCGAGAACGCCATCATCCGGTAGCCGAACACCGGTTTGCGGGCGTGGGTCGAGATGACCTCGCTGATGATCCCGAAGCCCGGCAGCATCATGATGTAGACCGCCGGGTGTGAGTAGAACCAGAAGACGTGCTGGTACATCAGCACGTCCCCGCCTGCGCTCGGATCGAAGAATTTTGTGCCGATCGTGCGGTCGAGCAGCACGAAGAACTGCGAGCCGGCGATGAACGGGGTGGCGATCACCACGAGCAGCGAGGTCGTGAAGTTCGCCCACACGAGCAGTGGCAGGCGCCAGAACGTCAGCCCCGGCGCGCGCATCGTGATGATCGTGACCAGGAAGTTGAGCGCGGTGGCGATCGACGACGCGCCCGCGAACTGCACGCCCACCGTGAAGAACTGCTGGCCCATCGGCGTCTCGGTGGAGAGCGGCGCGTAGGCGGTCCAGCCGGTTGCGAAGGCGCCGCCCTCGGCGAAATAGGACGCCAGCATCATCACGCCGGCCACCGGCAGCATCCAGAACGAGAGGGCGTTCAGGCGTGGGAACGCCATGTCCGGCGCGCCGATCATCAGCGGGATCACGAAGTTCGCGATCCCTGCGAAGACCGGGATGATGAACAGGAAGATCATCAGCGAGGCGTGGACCGAGAAGAGCCCGTTGAACGTGTTCGGGTCCACGAACTGCGTGCCCGGCTGCGCGAGCTCGGCGCGCATCAGCATCGCCATCAGTCCGCCGGCCACGAAGAAGAAGAAGGTGGTGCAGATGTACTGGATGCCGATCACCTTGTGATCGGTGTTCACGCGGAAGTAGTCGCGCCAGCCG
Source organism: uncultured Thermoleophilaceae bacterium (assembly GCA_963774755.1). GTDB lineage: Bacteria > Actinomycetota > Thermoleophilia > Solirubrobacterales > Thermoleophilaceae > JACVRW01. The sequence continues at coordinate 300,392 of CAVZGG010000005.1, forward strand.
GTGGCGCCGTGGCCGGAGTGGTCCTCGGGGATGGTGGGGGCGCCCGAGGCCCAGCGGAACCAGTAATCGAAGCAGCCGATCCCGATCAGGTAGCCGAACGGGGCGGCGATCAGGGCGCCGACCGTGACGATCGCGTCCCAGTCCACGACCGGGTCCCAGCCGTAGAGCGCTCGCACGGCGACGACGATGCCCATGCCAAGGCCGAACCCCAGGACGGTGCCAAGGGCCGCGCGATACCAGCCGGGTGCGACAAGCCTCTGCGTGAGCGTCATTCCTGAGACTCCAGAAGGTACTTCACGAGTGCGTCGAGCTCCTCCTCGGAGAGCGTGTCGCCGAAGTCCTGCGGCATCACGCCGTCCTGGAAGCCCTTCTCCACCTCAGCGCTCGGATCGACGATCGACTCTCGTATGAAGGCAGCATCGGCGTTCTCCAGCTTGCCCAGGTCAGGGCCAACCTTGGCTGTCGAGCCCGCGGCCTTGAGCGTGTGGCAGCCGGCGCAGCCGGCGGAGGTGAAGATCTCCTCGCCGTTCGCCCCGGCGGCCTCCTCGCCGCCACCGCCACCGCCACCGCCTTCGGCTTCGCCCCCGCCGCCCGCGGCCTCGCGCTGCTTGCTCACCCAGCTGTCGAACTCGGAGGCGGGCAGCACGCGCACGAACTGGCGCATCGTTGCGTGGCCGAGCCCGCACAGCTCGGCGCAGACGACCTCGTAGCGTCCGGTCTTGTTGGGCGTGACGCGGATGGCCGTCGTCAGGCCGGGCACCGCGTCCGACTTCAGCCGGAACTGCGGCACCCAGAAGGAGTGGATCACGTCCTTCGTCTGGATCTTGAACTCGACGGGGCGGTCCACCGGGAGGACGAGCTCGGGGCTGTTCACCTTCTCCGACGGGTATTCGAACGTCCAGGTGAACTGCTGGCCGGTGACCTTCACCACCATCTCGTCCTTCTGCTTGGCCTCGAGGTCGTCGAGGATGATCCAGCCGTAGATCGCCAGCGCCGTGACCATGATGAACGGGATCGTCACCCAGATGATCTCCAGGCGGGTGTTGCCGTGGATCGGGGCGCCGTCGCCCATGTCGCCCGGCTTCGCCCGAAAGCGGACCACCGAGTAGATCGCGATCGTCATGACCAGCACGAATACGGGCACCGAGCAGATCAGGAGGACGTCGTAGAGGTCGTCGATCTTGGGCGCGGAGGTGGCGGCGTCCTCGGGGAACCAGTCGATCCAGAGCGTGATCGCGATGCCGATCAGCGAGGCGAACACGCCGATCCCGATCATGCGAGCGACCGGGTGCTTTTCCCCCTCGATCCTCGGATCGGTCTCCGGCGGGCCTTTGGCCTCGTCGGTCTGAACACGCTCCCTATCCGTCACGGCGCGCGAGTTTATTGGCTAGTCAAGACAAGGGCATTGCTGCGCGCCGGGCAACGCCCGGCGCTTGCCCCACGGCGCGCTGTCGCGCACCGGGGGGTTACGCGGCGAGGCGACTTGCCGAGCGGCGAAAGCTCGACGGCGGGTCGCCGTGGTAGCGCCGGAACACCTTGGCGAACTGCGCCGCCTGGCGGTAGCCCACCGCGGCCGCCACGTCCTGGACCGCAAGCGAGCCGTCGAGCAGCAGCTGGGCGGCGCGCGCCATCCGTATTCGCTGGAGCTCGCGGCTGAAGCTGGTGCCGCCGGCCTCTGCGAACGCCCGCTGCAGCTGCCGGCGCGACGTCGCGATCTCGTGCGCCACGCTCGCCAGCGAGAGATCCTCGTCGCCGTACCGGCGCGCGATCACCGCGCGCGCGTCCCTGTAGAGGTCACCTCGTCGTTGCACGGTTGATGGCCTCACTGGGATGGAATACGGCAGAGGTCCGATTTCGGATCATCGGGTACGCTGAATTGAGCCGATTGTCACGAGCGCAGGAGGAAGTCTGCATGCAGGTGTCGGCAGGGATGAGCACCATGGTCGTGACCGTGAGCCCCGGTCTCACCCTTCACGATGCGGCTCGGGCCATGTCGGAGCGCAAGGTGGGCGCGGCGGTCGTACTCGACCCCGAGCAGCCCGGCCCCGGGATCATCACCGAGCGCGACGTGCTCCAGTCCGTCGGTCAGGGCCAGGACCCGAACACCGAGCGGGTGTGCGACCACCTCTCGCCGAAGATCACCTTCGCCTCGCCCGAGTGGTCGCTCGAGCGGGCCGCCGAGGCGATGGTCCGAGGCGGCTTCCGCCACCTCGTGGTCGTGGACGGCGGCGAGATGGTCGGCGTGCTCTCCATGCGCGACATCGTCCGCTGCTGGGTGGCGGACGGCGCGACCTCGTCATTGCCCCGTGACGCCGCGGGCAGCGAGGCGTAGGGCACTGAGGAGATCGACTGTCCTGCCTGGAGTACCTATACGGTCCCTAATCCAGGACGGTCGTTAAAACGCACACCCCTTCACCGCTGCTGTGAGCGCTTGAGCCCCCTAGTGCTCGAGCGGCAGCTCGGACGTCTCCCGCCGCGTCTCGCCGATCCAGCGCCAGATCGCGATGAGCGCGATCACGAGGCCGATTCCGACGATGACCCAGGAGAGCACGATGCCGACGACCGCAATCGTCAGGCCGAAGGCGGTGGCCACGGGGAGGTAGGACGGACCGGGGAGGTGGATCGCCTCGCCGGCCTCCTCGGCGGGCGGGTCCGAGACCCGTACCTCGTCTGCCATCAGTAGACCAGCCCCACGACCCAGCTGAGCGCGAACACGATGATCGCGATCGCGCCCGCGATCAGGCCGGTGCGCAGGTTCTTGTAGGCGAGCCGTCGGTCCACGGTTGGTGGTTTTAGCAGAAGGGTCAGAGAAGCCGGGCGCCCGGACCAGGCCGAACACCGATAGCGCCGTCCGGCAACCGAACGTCCGGTGGGAACAGGGCGAGCACGGAGCCGCCGAAGCCGCCGCCCATGATGCGCGCCCCGAGCGCTCCCGCGTCCATGCACGCAGCCACGGCGCTCTCGACCTCGGGAACCGACACCTCGTAGTCGTCGCGCAGGCTCGCGTGCGAGGCGCTCAGGAGCGTGCCGAGCTCGGCCAGCTCACCGCTCTCGAGCGCCGCCACAGCTGCGTCCACGCGCTCGTTCTCGCTGATCACGTGGCGCAGGCGCCTGTCCAGCGGGGCGGGGAGGCCCGAGGCGTCGTCGGCGTCGCGCAGCGACTCGAGGCCGAGCAGCTCCAGCGCGCGGCGGCACTCCTGGCGGCGCTCGTTGTAGCCCGAGGACGCGAGACTGCGCGACGCGCCGGAGTCGAGCGTGGCGAGCACGTGCCCGTGGAGGTCGACCTGGACGGTGCGCGCCTCGAGCGTGCGCATGTCCAGCCGCAGCGCGCACCCCTCCTCGCCGAGTAGCGACGCGAGCTGGTCGAGCAGGCCAGTGTCCTGGCCGGCCCACTCGCTCTCCACCCGTGAGCACAGCCGCGCGAGCCTCACGGGTCGGGGTGGCTCGACGCCGGCGGCGCCGTACAGGGCCAGCGCGAGCGCCACGCACAGGGCCGCGGAGGAGGAGAGACCCGCCCGCTGTGGCAGGTCGCCGCCGATGGCGAGCCTCACGCCGGGGAGCTCCACGCCTGCCCGGCGCAGCTCGGCGAGCGTGCCCTCGAGGAAGCGGTCGCCGTCCTCGATGTCCGGTGCCGAGACCTCGCCGCCGTCGTGCAACTCCGCTGTCACGGTCACGCCAAGCTCGATCGCAAACGGCAGGCAAAGTCCGTCGTTGTAATCGGTGTGCTCGCCGATCAGGTTCACGCGTCCAGGCGCGAAAGCCCTGATCCCATGCGGGGTCATGGACGGCACCCTACGTCCCGCGGACGACGTCCATGGACACATTGGCGGGTGGCGGCACTCCGCGATCGCGCATACCTTCGACTGGCCTGACCGCTCGCCGGGAGGGCGGCACGGAGGCCACGCGAACGGGAGTGGGGGAGAGCTTGATCGGCGAACGTCGGGCAGTGCAGGCATTCCTGCAGGCAAGGCCCCTGAGCCGTGGTTCGCTCGAGGTGGAGCTGCGCACGGCTCCCCAGACGAGCGACCCGCGCACAGGCGAGCCCGTGCTCGTGCCGCCACTCGTGGTGCTGTGGATCGAGGAGCGGCCGGTGGCCGTGCGGGTGCGCTCCGTCGTGGCCATGAACCGCTTCCCGCCGGAGCCGCGGCTCGTCTCGATGCTCGAGGCGGACTGCCTGGCCGCCGGCCTCGCCGTGGAGCGAATCCCGGAAGCGGGGCTCTGGCGGCTGTTCTCGCAGCCTCCGCGGCCGCGGCTCGCACGCGGCTAGGATCGCTGTGTGAACAGAGGGCTGGGCGGGGCGCGCCGGGACCTGCAGAAGATCGACTCGTATGCCAGCGGGCTGCCGGGCGCGGCGCGGCTCGCGCTCAGCGAGCGGTACGGGATCTGAGCCGATGACGGAGGTCTCCCAAACATTCCGCCGGCTCGCCGAGAGGTCGCGCCGCGAACTGGAGGAACTGCATAGGGGCGGCGCCACGCCCGAGATCGCGGCGATGGTCGGATACGAGTACTGCGGCTTTAACCATCCCGCCATGATGGGACTGCTCGGAATCCGGAAGTTCGTCAAGGGCTTTTTCCCCGCGCGCGGCCAGGCGTTCGGGTTCAACACGCCGGTCAGGCAGTCCGGGATCGAATCCGCCTGGGCGGCGAAGCCAGACGAAGCCAATCCCAAGCGCTTCGCGTTCTACAGCCTGGAGGCTGCCGCGGCCGGCGGTGGCCATCCGAACGCGCTGTTGTTGGATTACTCGCGTGGGGACAACCGCCCGCCGGCGAGCGTCCTGCGGGACTACGTCGTGCGGGTGGAGCCGGGCTCCGACGAGCTGCTGCTCGGGAAGGCATACCTAGCGCGCTTCCGTGTGGGCTTCTTCCTGCTCGAGCGGCGGCGACCGTTCGAGCCGGGACCGGAACTCGAGCGGCACCTGCGCGACTAGAGCCGCACGTGCAGGTGGTTGTCGTGGTGCGCGAGCGGCTGCACGCGCCCCGACGGCCCGCGGAGGCCGGTGTTCGGCCCTACGAAGATCACCTGTGCGCCCGCCGCGAGGAAGCGGTCCACGAGCTCCTGCGAGCGGCCCCGGTCGATCTCGCTCGCATCACGGGGCGCGAGCTCGCGCCCGTCCGCGCGCGGGTAGTAGATGTCCACGTCGAGGCCGTTCTGGTGGCTCGCGTGGCCGATGTATCCGTACTGCGGGCCGAAGTCGCCGCCGCGCGGCCGGCTGATGTCGCCGATCGCCAATCGAGCTGCGCGCGGATGGGCGGCGTGGTAGCGCTGCGCCACCAGCAGCACCACGCGCACGAGTCGATCGGTGCCCCAGCGCCGCCAGGCCCGGTTCGGGGAGCGCCGCAGCACGGGATCCCAGGTGAAGAAGGTCCGGCCCTCGGCGGGAAGGCGCACGCCGTGGTCGAGCCGGCCGGCGGTGTGGGTTCCAAGCGCGGTCGACTCATGCCAGTGCACCTGAAGGCCCGAGGCCGCCATGGCGAGGCCGAGCGCGATGTGTGTGGCGAGCAGCATCCGTCCCGACTACGACCCCGCCGCGCCCCCAGGTCCGGTGCGCGCCGGGAACCGAAGCTCGATGAGGCGTGTAGAGAGGACATGAACCGATTCACGCTGGTCACCGCAATGGCGCTCGCGGTTGCCCTGCTGGCGCCGTCCACGAGCCTCGGTGGCGGTTGGGCCACCGTCGGCCTCAGCTCCCTGCCTGACGGAGCGCAACCGGGGGAGCCTTGGTCGGTCGACCTAACCGTGCTGCAGCACGGCGTCACGCCGCTCGAGGGCGTCCAGCCACGGGTGCTGATCCGGGGCGACGGCGAGGCGGAGAAGGCCTTCGTGGCGAAGCCCACCGAGCGGGCGGGCGTGTACCGAGCGCGTGTGGTGTTCCCCGCGGCCGGCCGCTGGACCTACGCCGTGGACGACGACTTCTCGCAGGTCCACGAGCTGGGCGCGGTGCGGATCGGAGCCGGGGGCGACGAGGCCACCGTTGCAGCACCGCCGGCGGACTCGGGCGCACCGGCGGACTCGGGTGGTGGCGTGACCCTGACGGGCGCGCTCGGAATCGCCCTTGGAGCCGGGCTCCTCGCGGCACTCCTCACCACAGCGATGCGACGCCGCGGCCAGGCGAAGCCGGCGGAGGGATGAGGGACGCCCTCGGCGCGGGGCTCGCGGCGGCCGCTCTGGCGTTCGCCGTGGTCGCCCTCGGCGTGGGCATCCAGGACGACAGCGACGAGCCGACAGCCAGCGCTGCGCGGCCCGAGCAGCGATTCGGGCCGCGCGATCTTCACGCGCATGGGCTGCGGCAGCTGTCACACGCTGGCGGCCACCGGATCGACCGGTCAGATGGGGCCGGACCTGGACAGCGCGCTCGAGCATCACACCCGCGCAACGCTGATCGCGCAGATCACGGCGCCCGCCGCAGACGGCGGCGTCAGTGCGATGCCCAGCGACTTCGCCACCCGCATGAGCGAACGCGAGCTCGACACGCTGGTGGACTTCCTGCTCGCCTCGCGCTAGGTCGCTACGAGTCCCGGGCGGTGAGCAGCACGCGGTTGCCGGACGGGTCCGCGGCGAGCACGCCCTCGTCCGTGTGCTGCGGATCGGCGCCGGCCTGCGCCAGGCGGTCGGCGGCGCTGTCGCGCTCCGCCGCGCTCGGCAGCACGAGCTCGTAGTGGTCCAGCCCGAGTGCGCCCTCCGGCGGTGGCGGCGCACCCTGGCTCTGCCAGGTGTTGAGCCCCAGGTGATGGTGGTAGCCGCCGGCCGCCAGGAAGAGCGCCCCCGGATAGGAGCGCACCATCACGTCGAGCCCGAGCGCGCCGTTGTAGAACGCCTCGACCGGCGGGAGGTCCGCCGCCTGGAGGTGAACGTGCCCCATGGTGGTCCCGGCCGGCATCCCGTTGCCCGGCTGCTCGCCCTGCTCAAGCTCGCCCATGACGCTCTCGAGGTCGAGCGGCAGCGTGGCCATCGCAATCTCGTCGCCGTCACGGCGCCACTCCTCGCGCGGCCGGTCGCGGTAGATCTCGATCCCGTTTCCCTCCGGGTCCCGGAGGTAGAGCGCCTCGCTCACGAGGTGGTCCGAGGCGCCGGTGAGGCGCCAGCCGGCACCGGTCAGCCGCTGGAGCGAGCGAGCCAGCTCGGCACGATCCGGCACCAGGATCGCGAGGTGGAAGAGGCCGGTGCTGAAGCTCGGCGCACGCGGCGCGTCGGGCGCGCTCACGAGCTCGATCACCGCCTCGCCGCCCGCTGCGCCGAGGCGCGCGAGGCCGCCCTCTTCGCGTCCCACCTCGTCGAGGCCGACCACGCGCTCGTAGAAGGTGGCGAGGCCGTCGAGGTCCGCCACCCGCAGGCGAACCTTGCCGATCGATGTGCCCGGGGGAATCATGTGACCGCGTCCATGGCGTCCGCCTCGGTTCGGAAGAAGCCGAAGAAGATGATCTTGTCAGCTTGTACTCGTCCCCCAGCCAATAGGTCTGGTCGATCGGAACACCACTCCCGGCGCCCGTGGCGGTCACGTCGAGGGGGATTACGACGGCATCGCCCTCGTCGTGGGATGCGGCCCGTGGCTGGGGGCGCCAGTCGGGAAAGACGCCAAAGACCGCGTCGAACCATTCCCTCACACCGTCGTGGCCGTAGTAGAGCGCCCGCTCGGGCTCGGTGAGCAGCGAGCGCAGCTCTATCTCGGGGTCCGCGACGGCGAGTATCCCGTCGAGGTCGCGGGCCATGAATGCCTCCACGGCCCGCCGCACCAGCTGCTCGGCCATCAGCGGAACAGGCCCGCGTAGGCGCTCAGCGCGGGCTGCCCGCCGAGGTGCGCGTACAGGACGTTCGACCCAGACTCGATCTCGCCGCGACTCACAAGGTCGATCATGCCCGCCATCGACTTCCCCTCGTACACGGGGTCGGTGATCATGCCCTCGAGCCGCCCCGCGGTCCGGATCGCCTCGAGCGTCTGGTCGTCGGGGATGCCGTAGGTGCCCGCGTGGTAGCGGTCATCCAGCACGATCTCGTCCTCCCGCAGGTCCCGGCCGAGGTCGATCAGCTCGGCCGTGCGCCGCGCGATCCGCGCCACCTGCTCGCGCGTCTCGGCCGGCCGCGCCGAGCCGTCGATCCCGATCACGCGCCGCTCGGTCTCCTCCGCGGCGAAGCCGGCGATCATCCCGGCCTGCGTGCTGCCGGTGACCGAGCAGACCACAACCGTGTCGAAGAACACCTCGAGCTCGCGCTCTTGCTCGGCCAGCTCCTGGGCCCAGCGCGCGAAGCCGAGGCCGCCGAGCTCGTGGTCCGAGGCGCCCGCGGGGATGGCGTACGGCTTGCCGCCCGCGGCCTCGACGTCCGCGAGCGCCTGCTCCCAGCTCTCCTTGAACCCGATCCCGAAGCCGGCCTCCACGAGCCGGACATCGGCGCCCATGATGCGCGAGAGCTGGATGTTGCCCACGCGGTCGTAGATCACGTCCGGCCAGTCAACCCAGCTCTCCTGCACGAGCACGCAGCCGAGCCCGAGGTGCGCGGCCACCGCCGCCACCTGCCGCGTGTGGTTCGACTGGATGCCGCCGATCGACACGAGCGTGTCGCACCCAGTCGCGAGCGCGTCGGCCACCAGATACTCGAGCTTGCGCGTCTTGTTGCCTCCGTAGGCGAGGCCGCTGTTGCAGTCGTCGCGCTTCGCCCACAGGCGCGCGCCGCCCAGATGAGCGGTCAAGCGGTCCAGCGGATGCACCGGCGACGGGCCGAAAAGCAGGGGCTCGCGAGGGAAGACATCGAGGTTCATGCGCCGATTCTCGACAATGTGCGAGATGGCTGAGCCCACGGTCGACGATCTGCCCGCCGAAGCCGACGCGCTGGAGGTGCGTTCGCTCGAGCTCGATCGCATCGAGAGTGACGACGTTCGCGAGCCGCACCGGCACGCCTACCACGAGCTGATCTGGGTGCGCGAGGGCTCCGGCCGGCACCTGATCGACGGGGCGCCGGTGGAGTTCGGGCCCCACACGCTGATGGTGATCGCGAAGGGGCAGGTGCACCAGTTCGAGCGTGCCGAGGGCGTCCGCGGCTACGTCGTGCGCTTCGACGACGAGTGGCTGTCCGGCTCGCGGCGCTGGCTGTTCTCGGGGCAGGACTGCACTCCGCTGACGGTGCCGGAGGAGGGCGCGCCCCGCTTCGATGCGCTACTCGACCTGCTGCGCGTGGAGGTGGAGCGTGAGCCCGGGCCGGAGTCCGCGGAGCTGCGCCGCAACCTCCTCTCGGCCGCGCTGCTGTGGGCGCAGCGCTGGCGCGAGGCTCAGCTCGAGGGGGGCGGCGCGTCGAGCACGGACGTCCAGCTGCACAGGAGCTTCATCGAGGCGCTCGAACGCGACTTCACCTCGAATCACGAGGCCCGCCACTACGCCGCGGAGCTCGGGGTCACGACCGGCACGCTGTCGCGGACACTCACCCGGCTCACCGGTCGCACCACCAAGCAGCTGATCCTGGAGCGCGTGCTGCTCGAGGCCGCGCGCCTGCTGCGCTTCAGCGACCTGTCGGTGAAGGAGATCGCCGCACGCCTCGGCTTCAACGACCAGTTCGCCTTCAGCCACGCCTTCAAGCGCCAGCGCGGCGAAGCGCCGCTGGACTTCAGGAACCGCTCGGCATAGGCCGCGGTGGCGCGCCGCCCGCCTGGACGGCACGCTCGCCTTCGCCGGGACCTATGCCCCCTGGCCGCCGGGCGTTAGCGCCGCGGCGACCGAGAGCGAGGGGCTGCAGGGAGCCAGTCGGTTCACGCTGCCTACGACTCCTTGATCTCGTGGTTGGCGAGGAACAGGCCCTTCGGGTCCCAGTGGGTCCGCAGGGCGCGCAGGAGCCGCCAGCTGTCGGCGTCGAAGAACACCTGCGCGTCGACCTCGCCCTCCTCGAAGTTGAGGTAGCTCGTGCCGGCGTCCCAGGGCGCCATGGCCTGCGAGACGGCCTCGGCCTGGCGCTCGACCTCGCCGTACCCGTCCGGCGTGAACACGCCGCCGACGGCGAACAGCAGGTAGTCGCCGTCGAGCGTCGCCCGCGCGCCGTGCCCGGGGGTCCTGCGTCCGAGGGCGCCGCCGAGGGAGCGCAGCTCCACGTTGGCGAGACCTGAGCCGGAACCGGGGCCCGCGGCGGCGATGAGCGCGTCGATCCCGTCGCTGCTCACATCGGAGACGAGCCGCGAGGAGCCCACGTACGGCATCGGCTGGTCGGGGTCCATGGCGAGGTAGCCGAGGGTGTTCGGCTCGACCATGGCGAACGTGTTCATCGCGGGGCCGAGGTCCGTGAGCGGACGCAGCAGCTCGGCGCCGTCCGCCTCGCTGCCGAGGTAGACCGCCTGGAGGATCGCGAACGACTTCCCGCGGACCATCTCCGGGACCTCCTCGATCGGCGGGAACTGCATGATCCGGCCGACCGTCGTGATCTCGTCGGGCAGCCCGGCCGCCACGAAGTCGTGCCAGGCGTGCATGACCTCCGACGCGCGCTCGAACGGGAAGAACAGCGAGCCCGCGTACAGCTCCGGTGCGGGGAACAGCTCGAACTCGAGCGCCGTGACGACGCCGTAGTTGCCGCCGCCGCCGCGCACGGCCCAGAACAGGTCGGCCTCGTTGTCGTGGTCGATGCGGCGCAGCTCGCCGTCAGCGGTCACGAGCTCGACAGCGGTGAGGGCGTTGCTCTGAAGGCCGTGCTTGCGCGCGAGCCAGCCCATGCCGCCGCCGAGCGAGTAGCCGGTGATCCCCACGTCACGCGAGGAGCCGGAGAGGGGCGCCAGGCCGGCGGCGGAGGCGGCGTCGGCCACGGTGGCCCAGCGCACGCCCGAGCCCACGCGGGCGCGGCGCGCGGCGACGTCGATGCTGACCTCCTGGAGGTCGTCGGTCCGGACGAGCAGGGCATCCGCGAGACCCTCGATCGGCCCTGCGTTGTGGCCCGTGGACTGGGGCGCGATCCGCAGGCCGTGCATGGCCGCGTAGCGGACCGCCTCGACTACGTCCGCGGCGCTCGCGACGCGCACCACGGCTGCAGGCTGCTGGTCGTGGGTCAGGTTGAAGGTCTGGCGCGACGCGTCCCACGCATCGTCGCCGGCCACCAGGACCTGGCCTTCGATGCGGGACTGGAGCTCGGCGAAGCGGCTGCTCTGGGAAATCAGCATGTGGTTCCTTCCGTCGTCTGAAACGAGCGAGTCAAGGGCCCCGAGGAGGCCGAGCCAGCCGGAAAAGCGGTGATCGCCGCCGTTTCCGTCGTGGCAACGGCCGTGGAGTTCCCCGTCGAGGACCTCCAGGTCGAGGCTCAGGTTCAGTTGCCTGCGCTGCATTGAGAGCAGCATCGACCCTCAGGAACCCGCTCGCATCGAGGCGACCCCTACACCTACCCCCTAACTTTTCGGGGCTGACCCCTACGCGGGGGTGAGAGCCGCGGTCAGCTCGCGCCGGGAGCCGATGTTCAGCTTCCGGTATGCGTTGGTGAGGTGAACCTCGACCGTTTTCGGCGTCACGTAGAGCGCCTGGGCGATGTCGCGATTCGTCTGACCGTCTGCCGCGAGGGTCGCCACGCGCAGCTCGCGCTCGGTGAGGGACTCGATGCCGTCGAGCGCCGTGGTGCGGGGTCGCGCCCCGGTGGCGTAGAGCTCGGAGCGCACGTTCTCGGCAAGTGTGCGCGCGCCGGACTGCTCGGCAAGCTCGAGCGCGCGCCGGAGCGGCTCCCTGGCGTCCGTTGGACGACGTGCGCGCCGCAGCTCAGCACCAAGCGCCCCGAAGGCCCGTGCGCGCTCGATGCGCTGATTCGAGCGCTCCAGCAGCGTCGCCGCCTCCTCGAGCTCCTCGAGGCCTTCGGGGCCCTTCAGCTCGCCCAGCACCCGGAGTGAGTGCCCGAGCCCGCTCGGGGTGCCCCATTCGCGCGCGATCGCGACCTCATCCTCGACCAGCGCGATCGCCTCCTCGCGCCGTCCGAGCAGTGCAAGGGCCTGCGCCTTCAGGGATCGCCAGGGCATCCAGCGCGGGTTGCGGGTTCGGGTCGAATGGCGTTCGAGGTCCTCCGCCGCCCGGAGCGCCAGCTCGCCGTTGCCGTCGGCCATGTGCAGGCCGATCAGCGAGCGGCGAGCGAAGTTCGTGCCGTGCGAGTAATCGCCCTCCGGGATCGGCACGCCTTCGAGGGCGCGCCGCGCCGCCTCGATGTCGCCCATCTCGAGATACACGCCGCCAAGGAACCCGTACGAGTAGGAGCTGGCCTGCGGGACGTTGATCCCGTACGAATTGATCATCGCGAGGTTGGCGAGGAGCGATTCCTCCGCCTCGCCCAGCTCACCCCGGACGAGCTTCAGGCATCCGTCCCACAGGGTCACCGACAGCCGCGAGAACAGCGAGCCGTTGCGGTGGGCCTGGGCCATCGTCTGGTCCCACAGGGGATAGGTCTCCGGGCGGTCGGCCACCACCAGCGTGAGCATCGCGCCCATCCAGAAGAGGCCGTTGTCCGCCTCGAGCAGCGTGCCGCCCTTCATGGCGTCCAGGGCCAGCTCGGATGCGGCGTCCGCGTCGCCGGCGTCGATCATCCACCCGAACGCCACCGTCGCCTGCAGCATCTTCGCTCCGGGCCCGTCGCCGAATGGCTCATGGCGCAGCTGCTGCGACCGCTCGATGGCTCCCTCCACCTCGGCGCCGAAGTAGACCGAGATCAGCTGCACGGCCTCCAGCGCGTTGCGTTCGTCGTGCAGCTCTGGCGGAAGCTCGGCGAGCGCCCGCTGGGCGAACGCCGCCGCGTCCTCGGGGCTGCCGGCGAAGATCAGCGTGCGTGAGAGCAGCCATGCTGCGATGGCTCGTTGGCGGTGATCCCCGAGCAGCTCGTAGGCCTCGCGCAGGTGCTCGAGCGCCAGCGGGGCGTAGGTGTTCGTGCCGGAGATGCCGAGATCGAGCAGGATCTGTCCCCGCCGCTCCGGCTCCGGTGGCTCCTCGAGCGCGCGGGTGAGATAGGCCACGGCGCTGTCGGGCGCGCTCCGCCGCACGGCGGACCCAGCCGCCTCCACGAGCAGGTCCACAACCCATTCCTGCGAGCGCCGCGCCATCGAGAGGAGGTGCGAGGCCACCTGATCGGGCTGGGCGCCGGCGTCGCGCAGCACCGTGGCGGCACGCGCGTGCATGAGCTCGCGCTGCCCTGCCGACAGCTCCTGGTAGACGGCCTCCCGCACCAGCGGATGCACGAATCCAAGGGGCGATCCGGGACCCAGGATCTCCGCCCGCGCGAGGCTCCCGCTCGCGTCGGCCACCTGCTGCTCGGTCAGCTCGGCCAGCTCGGCAACGGCGGGCAGGTCGGCGCTCTCACCGAGCACGGCCACCGCCCGGGCCACGCCCACCGCCTCGTCCGGCAGGCGCGCGAGCCGCAGCAGCACTGTGCGCGACACGGCGCGCGGCCCGATGTCCGCCACCACGTCAACGTGCGCGGCGTCCGGCTTCACGCCGTCCGCCTCGAGCGAGCTCAGGAGCTGGCGCAGCAGCAGAGGGTTCCCCCCGGTCACACGCGCGCACGCCGCGCAGAAGCGCTCGTCCGCCTCGGCGCCGAGCCGAGCCCGCACGAGCTCGGTGACCGCCGTGCCGCTCAGGGGCCCGGGATGGACGGCGTATGTGGCCGGGTCGTGCTCGATCTCAGCGATCAGCGCGGGATCGGTGCCCGGGTCCGTGCTCCGCAGCGTCGCGCCGATCAGCGCGGGCATGTCCTCGAGCCGCCGGACGAGGTAGGCGAGGAAGCGCAGCGAGGGGCGGTCGCACCAGTGCAGGTCGTCCACGGACAGCAGGAGCGGCCCGTCGGCCGCCACGTTCGCTGTCAGCCAGTAGAGACCGTGCAACGCCGCGAAGGTCGCATCCGAGGTCAGCCCGTTGCCCTGCGCGTCCGCGGCCTCGAAGATCGCGCGTGCCGGCGCCGCCGCGCCGGACAGCCAGCGCTCGCGAGCCTCGCCGTCCGCGAGCGGCGGCTCGAACAGCTGGCGCACGATGCCGAACGGAAACTCGCGCTCGAGCTCGCTGCCACGCGCGGTGAGGACGCGCATGTCGTCCTCCTGCGCCGCGACCCGCAGCTCCGCTAGCAGCCGGCTCTTCCCGATCCCGGCCGGACCCTCCACGAGCGCGAGCCGGCCACCGCCGCTCACCGTTTCAGCGAGCGCGGACCGGAGCGACTCGACCTCGCGGTCTCGCTCGAGGAGCAGCTCAGCTGGGCCAGCGTCACTCATCGCTCGCGCCCATCGTAGGGGGGAGGGCAGGCGCCGAGAGATCGTCGACCCCGTGCTGGGTGGGCCTAGTCTCGGTAGATGTAAGAGATACGCCGCGCCGGCGATCGGGTCGTGGGTCGCACAGCGCGGCTCCGGGGCGGGCAGTTCGGCATGACGGCCGCCAAGGTCGGCAAACGCCTCCCGGCCGAGGCTCGACACGGAGCGTCCCACTATGGGACGGAATGTGTTGAGCCTGCCCGCCCGGCCGTAAGTGTACACTTACCGTAAGTGACCACTTACCAGAATGGCTTCAGCGCCCTCGCCGATCCCACTCGCCGTGCGATCTTCGAGCGGCTCGCCCGCCGGCCCAGCCCGGTTGGAGAGCTCGCCGAGGGGCTGCCTGTGTCGCGACCCGCCGTGTCCCAGCACCTCAAGGTGCTCCGAGACGCGGGCCTCGTGACGGACCGCAGGCACGCAGCACTTCGCGGTACGGGGTCAGACCCCACGAGCGGTATGGGGTCAGACCCCAGGCAGCGGCATCGCTGACTGGGACATTCCTATGGGTCTGACCCCGTCGTCTGACCCCGTCTCCCCGCCGTAAGGGTACACTTACCGTAAGTGACCACTTACCAGAACGGCTTCAGCGCCCTCGCCGACCCCACTCGCCGGGCGATCTTCGAGCGGCTCGCCCGCCGGCCCAGCCCGGTTGGTGAGCTCGCCGAGGGGCTGCCCGTGTCGCGACCCGCCGTGTCCCAGCACCTCAAGGTGCTCCGGGACGCGGGCCTCGTGACGGACAGCAGGCAGGGCAGCCGGCGCCTCTACCGGGTCGACCCCGAGGGGGTGGACGGGATGCGCGAGTACCTGGACCGCTTCTGGAGCGATGCCCTCGCCGCGTTCCACAAAGCGGCCCGCACTGAGGAGAAGAAATGACGCAGACGACCGAAGCAGTCACCCATTCAGTGCTCGTACCGCTGAAACCGGACGAGGCATTCGAGCTCTTCACCGACCGTTTCGGCGACTGGTGGCCGAAGGACAGCCACCACATCCTGGACACGCCTGCCGCCGAGGCGATCCTCGAGCCGCGCGTGAGCGGCCGCTGGTACGAGCGCGCCGAGGACGGCAGCGAGTGCGACTGGGGATTCGTGCGCGAAATCGATCGGCCCGAACGCATCCTGCTCGCCTGGCACCTGACCCCGGAATGGAAGTTCGATCCGGATCCCGCAAAGGCCACGGAGGTCGAGGTGCTCTTCACTGCCGAGGAGGACCAGACCCGGGTGACGCTCCAGCACCGCGGATTCGAGGTGCACGGCGAGGCCGGTCCGGGGATGCGCGAGTCCGTCGGGTCCGACGGCGGCTGGTCCTCGCTGCTCCAGAGATACCGCGCAGCAGCCTGATCCGCGAAGCTTGCAGGGCCGCGTTCCCGGAGATAGGAAACCCGCGTGGTCTTGGGAGTGGACGTAGGAGGTACGAAGATCGCCGTCGCGGCGGTCGACGGTGTGACCGCCAGCGCACGCGGTGGAGCACCCGACCGTCGTCGTCAGCACGGACGCGCTGCTCGACGGACTGGAGCACGCCGTGCGCGACGTGATCAAGGCCGCCGGCGAGCCGGAGGCGATCGGCGTGGGCGTGCCGTCGCAGATCGAGTACGAGACAGGCACCGTCGAGAGCAGCGTGAACATCCCGCTCACGGGAGTGCCGCTGCGCGAGGAGCTGGGCCGCCGCTTCGGCGTGCCGGTGTTCGTCGACAACGACGCCAACTGCGCCGCGCTCGCTGAGGCGCACATCGTCGGCGCGCGCCATCTCGTGATGCTCACGCTCGGCACGGGCGTGGGCGGGGGCATCGTGATCGACGGCCTGACGTTCCGCGGAGCGCACGGCCTCGGCGCCGAGCTCGGGCACATGACGATCAACCCGGACGGCCCGCCGTGTCCCGGCAACTGCCCGAATCGTGGCTGCCTCGAGGCCTACTGCTCCGGGCAGGCGCTCGAGCGCGACGCCACCGAGCTGGCCAGCGACAAGCCCGACAGCCCGCTCGCAGCACGGCTCGGCCCCGACGGCAAGGTGTCCGGGCGCGAGCTCGTCTCAGCCGCCGAGGCGGGTGACCCCGACGCGCTGCTCCTGATGGAGAACTTCGCGCGCATGCTCGGCGTCGGGCATCGCCACCTACGTGAACGTCTTCGAGCCCGATCGCCTCGCGATCGGCGGCGGGCTCTCGCGCGCGTCACACCTGTTTCTCGACCGCGCGGTTCGAGAGGCGGGGTCCCGGGCACTCCCTGCGCTCTGGAAGCGCGTGACCATCGCACTCGCCGAGGGCGGCGCGGACGCCGGCGTGATCGGCGCGGGCGTTCTCGCGGCCGTTGAGATCGCTGACGATCGGGATACTGAGAAGTCGCACGTCACCACAACCGAGGGAATCGAATGACCACCAGCACCAACGGGCTCGTCGAGCTCTCCATCAACACGATCCGGACGCTGTCGATGGACGCGGTGGAGAAGGCGAAGTCGGGCCACCCGGGCGCGCCCGATGGCGCTCGCCCCGCTGGCCTTCACGCTCTACACGCGGGTGATGAAGCACAGCCCGGAGCAACCCGGACTGGTTCGACCGTGACCGCTTCATCCTCTCGGCCGGGCACGCGTCGATGCTGCTCTACTCGACGCTCTACCTCTCGGGCTACGGCTCACGCTCGACGACCTGAAGAACTTCCGCCAGCTCGGCAGCCCGACCGCCGGGCATCCCGAGTACGGACGAGGAGCCCCCGGAATCGAGGCCACCACCGGCCCGCTCGGCCAGGGACTCTCGATGTCGGTCGGGCTCGCGCTGGCCGAGGCGATGCTCGCGGCGCGCTTCAACCGCGGCGACCACGGAGCTGATCGACCACCACACCTACGTGATCGCGAGCGACGGCGACATCCAGGAGGGCGTGGGCTCCGAGGCGTCCTCGCTCGCCGGCCACCTCGGCCTCGGCAAGCTGATCGTCTTCTACGACAACAACCACATCCAGCTCGCCGGCGAGACATCGATGTCGATTCAGCGAGGACGTGGGCAAGCGCTACGAGGCCTACGGCTGGCACGTGCAGGACGTGGGGGAGGACCTCTCCGTCGAGACGCTCGAGCGCGCCACCGAGGAGGCGAAGGGCGTCGAGCGACCGGCCCTCGCTCGTGATCGTGCGCTCCCACATCGGCTACGGCTCACCGAACAAGCAGGACACCTACCAGGCGCACGGCTCGCCGCTCGGCGAGGACGAGGTGAAGCGCGACGAAGGAGGTCTACGGCTGGCCGGCCGACAAGACCTTCTACGTGCCCGACGACGCGCGCAAGCCGTTCGAGGAGGCGGGCGAGCGCGGCGCGGAGCCGTGTCGGAGTGGGAGCAGGCGGCTCGCCGCGTTCCGCGACGCGGAGCCCGACGCCGCCGCCGAGCTCGACCTGATCATGGACGCGCCCGGCTGCCCGACGGCTGGGACGAGCGACGTGCCGACGTTCAGCCCGGACGACGGCGACGGTGGCCACCCGCAAGGCGTCGCAGCAGGTGATCCAGTGGGCCGGCAAGCAAGGTGCCGAACCTCGATCAGCGGCTCGGCGGACCTCGAGCCCTCGACGCTCACGGTGATCGACGACGGCGGCTCCGTGGAGCGCGGTGACTTCAGCGGCCGCAACGTGCACTACGGCGTGCGCGAGCACGCCATGGGCGCGATCGTGAACGGGCTCGTGCTGCACGGGTGGCGCGCGTTCGGCTCGACGTTCTTCAACTTCCTCGACTACATGAAGCCCGCCGTGCGGCTGGCGTCGCTGATGGAGATCCCGTCGATCTTCGTGTACACGCACGACTCGATCGGACTGGGCGAGGACGGACCGACCCACCAGCCGGTCGAGCAGCTCGCGATCCTGCGCGCGCAGCCGAACATGTACTGCGTGCGGCCCGGCGGACGCGAACGAGACCGCGCTCGCGTGGCAGTTCGCGATCGGGCAGACGGAGACGCCCACGGCGCTCGTGCTGAGCCGCCAGGGCCTGCCGATCTGGAATCCGGACGAGATCCCCGACGACGCCATCGACCGCGGCGCGTACGTGCTGCGCGAGTCGTCGAAGGACGAGCCCGATCTGATCCTGATCGGCACGCGGCTCCGAGGTGCACATCTGCGTCGAGGCCGCGGACCTGCTCGAGCAGGACGGATCGGCACGCGCGTGGTGTCCGCGCCCTGCCTGGACCGCTTCGCCGAGCAGGACGAGGACTACCGCGAGAGCGTGCTGCCGCGGGCGGTGCGGGCACGTGTATCGGTGGAGGCGGCAACGCCCCTTGGCTGGAGCACCTGGATCGGAGAGGATGGCGAGGCGATTGGCATGACCACCTTCGGCTCGTCGGCGCCGCAGCCCGACCTGTACGAGCACTTCGGCTTCACCCCCGAGAAGGTCGCGCGAGCGGGCGCGCGGCGTGGTGGAACGGACTTCGGCCCGCACCTGAAAGGAGCAGCTATGAGCGTCGGCGCAGGAGTGAATGAGAGGCTCGCGGCGCTCACGGCCGCCGGCACGAGCGTCTGGCTCGACCAGATCCGCCGCAGCCTGATCACCTCCGGCGAGCTCGAGCGTCTCGAGCGCGAGCTGTCCCTGCGCGGCGTGACCTCGAACCCGGCCATCTTCGAGAAGGCGATCCTCGGCTCGACCGACTACGACGAGCAGATCGCCGAGCTGGCGCCACAGGGGCTGTCCGCGCGCGAGATCTACGACGAGATCGCGGTGCTGGACGTGCAGCTCGCCTGTGACGTCCTGCGCCCGGTCTGGGACGAGGCGGACCACGCGGACGGCTTCGTCTCGCTCGAGGTCGAGCCGGCCTTCGCGCACGACACGGACGCCACCCTCAAGCAGGCGCACGAGTACTGGGAGCGCGTGGAGCGCCCGAATCTCATGATCAAGATCCCCGGCACGGAGGCGGGCGTGCCCGCCATCGAGGAGGCGATCGCCGCCGGGATCAACGTGAACGTGACGCTGCTGTTCTCGGTCGAGTCGTACACGGCGATCGCCGAGGCATTCATCCGCGGCATGGAGCGCCGCCGCGAGGCCGGCGAGTCGCTCGACGTGCACTCGGTGGCGAGCTTCTTCGTCTCGCGCGTGGACACCGAGGTGGACAAGCGCCTCGCCGAGTCCGGCCAGGAGGAGCTGCGCGGGATCGCGGCGGTGGCGAACGCCCGGGCCGCCTACCAGCGCTTCAAGGAGCTGTTCCGCGGCGAGCCGTTCGCCGCGCTCCGCGACGCCGGTGCGATGGTGCAGCGGCCGCTGTGGGCGTCCACCGGCGTGAAGGACCCGCACTATCCGGAGACCAAGTACGTCGACTCCCTGGTGGCGCCGGACACGGTGAACACGATGCCGATGCCGACCCTGAACGCCTGCGCCGAGGAGCTCGAGGTGAGCGGCGCGACGGCGGACCAGGACCCGACGGCGGACCTCGAGCGCCTCGAGGCCGCGGGCATCGACATGGGCGACGTGACGAAGACGCTGCTGCGCGAGGGCATCGAGAAGTTCGTGGACCCCTTCGACGCGCTGATCGGCGGTATCGAGCTGGCGCGCGAGGGGATCGTGACGGGGAGGCCGAAGACGATCAAGTCCGCCCTCCCCGACGACCTCGAGCCGCCGGTGATCGAGCGGGTGCAGGCGGCGGAGCGCGAGAACGTGGCGAAGCGGATCTGGGCGCACGACGAGTCGCTCTGGGGCGGTCCGGGCGTGCCAGAGATCGGCAACAGGCTCGGCTGGCTCGCGATCAGCGAGAAGATGCTCGAGCACGCTTCCGACCTTCGCGAGTTCGCGGATGCCGCCAGGGCGGACGGCCTCGAGCACGCCGTGCTCCTCGGGATGGGCGGGTCGAGCCTCGGCCCCGAGGTGATCCGGCGCTCGTACGGCGACGTGCCCGACGGCATGCGGCTGCACGTGCTCGACTCGACCGACCCCGGCGCGGTGCGCGACACCGAGCAGGCGGTGGACCTCGACAAGACGCTGTTCATCGTCTCCTCGAAGTCGGGCGGGACCGTCGAGACGCTCTCCCACATGCGCTACTTCTTCGAGCGGACGGGCGGCGACGGATCGCGCTTCTGCGCGGTCACCGACCCGGGCAGCCCGCTCGTGGAGCTGGCCCGCGAGCACGGTTTCCGGCGCGTGTTCGAGAACGACCCCAACATCGGCGGCCGCTACTCGGTGCTCTCCTACTTCGGCCTCGTGCCGGCGGCGCTCGCCGGCGTGAACATCGAGGCCATGCTCCACCAGGCGCAGGTGGCCGAGCAGAACTGCGCGCAGTTCGACTCAGCCGAGTCGAACTCCGGCCTCTGGCTCGGCTGCGTGATGGGCGAGCTCGCGCAGCACGGCCGCGACAAGCTCACGTACCTGGTCTCAGAGCCGGTATCGAGCTTTGGCCTGTGGGTCGAGCAGCTGATCGCCGAGTCCACCGGGAAGCACGGCAAGGGCATCCTGCCCGTGGCCGACGAGCCGCTCGGACCACCGGAGGTCTACGGCGACGACCGCGTCTTCGCCTACCTGCGCAACGAGGACGAGCCGGACGAGGAGATGGACGCCGCCGTCGAGGCACTCGGCCGTGCCGGCCACCCGACCACCACCGGGCGCGTGGTAGGCGGAGCGGCGGACCTCGGGCGGATCTTTTTCGTGACCGAGTTCGCCGTCGCGGTCGCCGGCTGGGCGCTGGGGATCAACCCGTTCGACCAGCCGAACGTGCAGGAGGCGAAGGACAACACGGCGCGGATCCTCGAGGAGGGGTTGCCCGACGTGGACCCGGGATCGCTCGAGGAGCTGCTCTCGGGAGCGGCGCCGCCCAACTACATCGCGATCACCGCGTTCGCTCCACCGTCTGAGGAGATGGACGCCGCCGTGACGGAGCTGCGGGTGGCGCTGCGCGAGCGCACGAAGTGCACGACCACGTTCGGGTACGGCCCCAGGTACCTGCACTCCACGGGCCAGTACCACAAGGGCGGCCCGCCGAACGGCCTGTTCATCCAGCTGTACCAGCCCGCCGGTGAGGACATCGAGATTCCGGAGGCCGGCTACTCGTTCGAGCACCTGAAGAACGCGCAGGCGCTGGGTGACATGCAGACGCTCCGGTCCCACGGGCTGGGCGTGGCCAGAATCGAAATCGATGGCCCGGAGGCCGTGAGGAGGTTGGTCTGATGCAGCTCGGGTTCGTGGGCCTCGGAAAGATGGGCGCCAACATGGTGCATCGGATCCAGCGCGACTCGGAGCACGAGTGCGTGGTGTTCGACCACCATCAGGAGGCCATCGACACCGCCGAGGGCCATGGCGCGAGCGGGGCATCGTCGCTGGAGGAGCTGGTCTCGAAGCTCGAGCGCGCCGCGCACGGTCTGGATCATGGTCCCGGCCGGCGAGCCCACCCAGAGCACGGTGGATCGAGCTCGGCGAGCTGCTCGACGAGGGCGACACCATCGTCGACGGCGGCAACTCGCGCTGGACCGACGACAAGCTCCGCCAGGAGCAGCTCCGGCCGAGCGGGATCCACTACGTGGACGTCGGCACGAGCGGCGGCGTCTGGGGGATCAGCGTGGGCTACTGCATGATGGTCGGCGGCGACGACGAGGCGGTGGAGCGGCTGAGCCCGATCCTCGACGTGCTCGCTCCGCCCTCCACCGAGGAGCACGGACCGGGCTGGGGCCACTTCGGGCCGACCGGCGCCGGCCACTACGTGAAGATGGTCCACAACGGGGTCGAGTACGGGATGATGCAGGCCTACGCCGAGGGCTTCGCGCTCTTCGACGGCTGCGAGTACGAGCTCGACAACGCGAAGGTCGCCCACCTCTGGATGCAGGGCTCGGTGGTGCGCTCGTGGCTGTGCGAGCTGGCGGCGCGCGCCTTCGAGCAGGAGGGCAACGAGCTCGCGGACATCGCTCCCTACGTCGAGGACTCGGGCGAGGGCCGCTGGACGATCGAGGACGCGATCGAGCGCCGCATTCCGACGCCCGTGATCACGGCGTCGCTCTACGAGCGCTTCTCGTCACGCGGCCAGAACGCGTTCGCGGCGAAGGTGAACGCCGCGCTTCGCAACCAGTTCGGCGGCCACGCGGTGGTCGCCGCCGACGGGGCGGCGCAGCAGCAGCCGCACGCGGAGTAGGGGATGGCGGTCACCGAGGAGAACCCGCTCGTCGAGGGACTCGAGCGCCTGCCGGTCCATCCGACGACGCTCGTGATCTTCGGCGGCACCGGGGACCTGGCCCACCGCAAGCTCCTGCCCGCGATCTACAACCTCGCGCACGAGGGTGCGCTTCCGGAGGGGTTCAACCTGATCGCGGTCTCGAGGTCGGAGATGTCGGACGACGAGTACCGCAAGATGGCGCGCCGAGTCGATCCAGGAGCACTCGCGGCGCCCGCCGGACGAGCAGGTGCTCGAGAAGCTGCTCGAGCATGTGCGCTACGTGGCGGGGACGTTCGACGTGGACGACGTGTTCGAGCGGCTGAAGGACGAGCTCGGCCAGTTCGACGAGGAGGCGGGGATCGCGTTCAACCGCATCTTCTACCTCTCGACCGCCCCGAGCTTCTTCGCCCTGATCGTGAAGAAGCTCGGCGAGCACGAGCTGCACAAGCACCCCGAGGCCGAGGTCCGTGTGGTGATCGAGAAGCCGTTCGGAACGCGCCTCACGGAGGCGCTCGATCTGAACCGCGAGCTGCTCTCGGTCCTACACGAGTCGCAGATCTTCCGGATCGACCACTACCTGGGCAAGGAGACGGTCCAGAACATGCTCGCCTTTCGCTTCGCGAACGGCATGTTCGAGCCGATCTGGAACCGCAACTTCATCGACTACGTGCAGATCACGGCGGCGGAGGACCTCGGCATCGGGAGGCGCGCCGGATACTACGACGAGGCGGGTGCGCTGCGCGACTTGGTCCAGAACCACATGCTCCAGCTGCTGAGCCTGCTCTGCATGGAGCCGCCGGTCACGTTCGACGCCGACGAGGTGCGCGACGAGAAGGTGAAGGTCCTGCACGCCGTGGAGCCGCCGGCGCCGGACGCGGTGGTGCGCGCGCAGTACACGTCTGGCATGGCGGAGGGCAAGGACGCCGTCGGCTATATGGAGGAGCAGGACGTCCCGCCGGACTCCCACACGGAGACCTACGTGGCCCTCCGCCTCGAGGTGGACAACTGGCGCTGGGCAGGCGTGCCGATCTACCTGCGCACCGGCAAGCGGCTCGCCCGCAAGATCACGGAGATCGCGGTGACGCTGAAGCCGGTGCCGCACCTCGCGTTCGAGGCGCACGGCTCAGTGGGAGTCCAGCCGAACCAGATCATCCTGGCGATGCAGCCGAACGAGGGCGTCTCGATCTCGCTCGGCGCGAAGATCCCCGGGAGCCGCATGCGCATCCGGCCGGTGAACATGGAGTTCCTCTACGGGACGTCGTTCCTGTCGCAGTCGCCCGAGGCATACGAGCGGCTGATCCTCGACGCGATGCGCGGCGACGCGACGCTCTTCACACGCAACGACGAGGTCGAGGCGCAGTGGCGGATCATCGATCCGATCCTGGAGTCGTGGGAGACGGGCGACGAGCCGCTCGCCACCTACCCCGCCGGCTCGCCCGGCCCGCAGGAGGCGGACGAGATCCTCGCTCCCGGCCATCGCTGGCGGGCCATCTAGCGATGGCACCGAAGGTCGTGCCGGAGGTCCCCGACGAGGGCGCCGTCTGGTCCGCGCAGGACACGACGCCGGGTGCGATCGAGGAGGCGCTGCGGGACCTGCTGACGAAGCAGTACGCGCGCAACCAGGGACACGCGCCCGCCCGTGTGCTCAACCTGGTCGTGGTCGTGGACCGCGAGTGGCGCGGCGAGATCATGAACCGGCTCGAGCAGGTGGGCCGCTACCACGCCTCTCGTACGATCCTCTGCGACGTGGAGCCGGGCCGCACCACCATCGACGCCTCGGTGGTCCTGACGGTCGAGGGTGAGCGCCGTCCGGAGTCCCCGGTGCTCACGCGCGAGCGCGTGATCATCGAGGTCGGGACCAAGCATCTGCCGAAGCTCGACACGATCGTCGACCCGCTCGTCGTGACCGACCTCCCCACGGTCGTCTGGGCGCCGCACGGGCATCCCGAGGCTCTGGATGCGCTCCTTCACATCTCGCAGGTGGCGCTGATCGACTCCGTGGGCGAGCCCGACCCCGCGAGCGCGCTGGGGCGCGCGGAGGAGCTGAGCGCCGATGCGTACGTCGTCGACCTCGCCTGGCTGCGGACGACACCGTGGCGCGAGCGGGTGGCATCCACGTTCGACCCGTCACGCTGGCGGGACGAGCTCTGGCACATCGACTCGGTCAAGGTTCGCCACCGTCCGGATTCCGGTGCGGCGGGGATCCTGTTCTTCGGCTGGCTCGCCTCGCGGCTGGGCTGGGGCACCGGCTCGCTCATGCCGGCCAACGGCGCAGTTCGCGGCCACGCCAGCGCACGCCGCCAGAACGTGACGCTCACGCTCGAGCCGGACCAGCACCAGGACGCGCCCGGCCTCGCGGGGATCGAGATCGGCACGTCGTCGGGCATGTCGATATCGCTCGATCGTGGCCCGGGCGGACTGCTTGCCCGCCGCCGTGACCCCAAGGGGCGCGAACGCGAGTGGACGATCCTGGGCGCCTCGCGCGGCGAGGGCGGCATCCTCGGAGAGGGCATCCGGCAGGCGCTGTTGCGCGACCCCGCCTACCGCAGCGCCCTCGACTCCGCGGAGGCGATGCTGCACTGAACGCCGACATTCGCGTATCGGAGGACCCGGCCGGCGCGGCCGCCGACATCCTGGCGGCCGCACATGGTCACGTGGCGCTCACCGGCGGCTCGACGCCGCGCGCTGCCTACGAGCGGGTGGCGACCATGCGACCGGACTGGTCCGGCGTGGACGTCTGGTTCACCGACGACCGCTGCGTGCCCCCGACCCACGAGCACTCGAACTTCCGTATGGCGAACCAGGCGCTGCTCGCGAAGGTCGAGGGTGTGACCGTGCATCGCATGCGCGGTGAGCTCGGACCGTGGGACGGGGCGACGGCGTACGAGAACGAGCTCGACGAGTTCGGCCCCGACGCGCTCGACCTGATCCTGCTTGGCCTCGGCCCCGACGCGCACACCTGCTCGCTGTTTCCAGGCGACGACGCCCTCGGCGAGCGCGAGCGGCGCGCCGTGGGCGTCGAGACTCCCGGCATGGCGCCCCTGGTGTCGCGGATCACGCTTACGCTTCCGGTGGTGAACGCGAGCGCGCAGATCGTCTTCCTCGTGACGGGAGAGGACAAGGCGGAGGCGGTCGAGCGGGTGTTCAGGGGACCGCCCGACCCGCGCGCCCCGGGGTCGCTCGTTGAGGGCCCGGTCGTCGCGCTGCTCGACGCGGCAGCGGCGGCCCGGCTATGACCGAGTGGGCGCCGGACCGCGGAGTCACGGCCAGCCCCTTCCCGCCGATCGCGGAGTACGGCTTCCTGTCCGACTGCGAGACCTGCGCGCTCGTGGCTCCGAACGGGAACGTCGAGTGGCTGTGCCTCCCGCGCTTCGACTCGCCGAGCGTGTTCGGCGCGATCCTCGACCGCGACGCGGGCATGTTCCGGCTGGGGCCCGCGGACATCGAGGTGCCGGCCGCGCGCCGCTACCTGCCCGGCACGAACGTTCTCGAGACGAGCTGGGGCACAAGCGGCGGCTGGATCATCGTGCGCGACGTCCTCCTGATCGGGCCCTGGCACCACGAGCGCGAGCGCTCGCACACGCACACACGCGCGCCCACCGACTACGACGCCGACCATGTCCTGCTGCGGATGATCCGCTGCGTGAACGGCGAGCTCCAGGTGACGATGGATTGCGACCCGCGCTTCGACTACGCCCGCAAGATCGGCGAGTGGGAGTTCAGCGGCCCGGGCTATCACGAGGCCGTCTGTCGCGCCGAGGGCTCGGACGTGGAGCTGCGCCTGACCTCGGACATGAACATGGGCTTCGAGGGACCGCGGGCCACGGGCCGGACGTTGGTGAAGGAAGGAGACACGCTGTTCGTGGCGCTCTCGTGGTCCGAGCATCCCGCTCCGACGACCTACGAGGACGCCTACGACAGGCTCGTCTGGACCGCGCATCACTGGCAGCACTGGCTTGACCACGGCAACTTCCCGGATCACCCCTGGCGGACGCACCTCCAGCGCGCCGCGCTCACGCTCAAGGGCCTGTCGTACGCGCCCACGGGAGCGCTCGTGGCCGCCGCCACCACCTCGCTGCCGGAGACCCCCGGCGGGGAGCGCAACTGGGACTACCGCTTCAGCTGGATCCGCGACTCCACGTTCATGCTCTGGGGCCTCTACACGCTCGGCTTCGACTGGGAGGCCAACGACTTCTTCTACTTCATCGCGGACATCGCGGAGAAGGAGGACGACGACCTCCAGATCATGTACCGGATCGACGGCGAGGGCGAGATCCCCGAGTTCACGCTCGATCACCTGTCGGGCTACGAGGGCGCGCGGCCGGTCCGGGTGGGGAACGGCGCCTACAAGCAGGAGCAGCACGACGTCTGGGGCGCGCTGCTCGACTCCATCTACCTGCACACCAAGTCGCGCAGCTACCTGCCCGACCGGATCTGGCCGATCGTCAAGGAGCAGGTCGAAACGGCGCTCGAGAAGTGGCACGAGCCCGACCGCGGCATCTGGGAGATCCGCGGCGACCCGAAGCACTTCACCTCGTCGAAGATGATGTGCTGGGTCGCGGCGGACCGCGGCGCGCGCCTCGCTGAGATGCGCGGCGAGCTCGAGTATGCGGCCCGCTGGCAGTCGTCCGCGGACGAGATCAAGGCCGACATCCTCGAGAACGGCGTCGATGACCGCGGCGTGTTCACCCAGCACTACGACACGGAGGCGCTCGACGCCTCGGTGCTCCTGACCGTGCTCACACGCTTCCTGCCGCCCGACGACGAGCGCGTGGTGCGAACAGTGCTCGCGATCGCCGACGAGCTGACCGAGGACGGGCTGGTCCTGCGCTACCGCACGGACGAGACCGACGACGGGCTCGAGGGAGAGGAGGGCAGCTTCGCCATCTGCTCCTTCTGGCTCGTGTCCGCGCTGGTGGAGATCGGCGAGACCCGCCGCGCGCGCGACCTGTGCGACAAGCTGCTCTCCTACGCCAGCCCGCTCGGCCTCTACGCGGAGGAGATCGACCCGCGCTCGGGCCGCCACCTCGGCAACTTCCCGCAGGCCTTCACCCACCTGGCGCTGATCAACGCGGTGATGCACGTGATCCGGGCCGACCAGGGCCTCGAGATCGGCAGCCTCTCGCTGGGCCAGGACCTCACGCGCCAGCGCTCCTACGAGGCCTAGCGCTGCTGCTTCGGCTCGTTCCGGGTCACCACGAGCAGGCCGACGAGACGCGACACGACCATCGCGATGTACGCCACGCCGGCGAGCTGCTCGATCATCACGAGGCTGCGCGCGAACGGCTTGATCGGGATCACGTCGCTGAGGCCGGTGCTCGACAGCGTCGTGAAGCTCAGGAACAGGAGCTCGATCCAGGTGCGTGCCGCATTGGGGTCGACGGCAGCGGTGAAGCTGTTCGGCTCGATCGCCTGGTAGACGACGAAGGTGTAGGCGAACGCCCATGCCACAAGCGTGAACGTGGCTCCGACCGCGAACAGCTCGTCACGCGTGACCACGTGGTCCTCGAGCACGTACAGGATCAGAGCGCCGGCGGCATAGAAGTAGAGGACCGCCTCGAACGCGGAGGAGTAGGGGAGGAGCGCGTCGTCGCGGGTGATCGCCTGAATCAGCAGCAGGATCGTGGCGGGCGATGCCGAGCATGATCGCCACCCAGGTAAAGCCGGGCGAGCTGCGCACGGACAGCACCACGAGCCCCAGGATCGCGATCCCGAACAGGCTGAAGAGCGCGTTGCCGACCTCGCTGCCCTCCATGGCCGGATACACGAGCACGCCACCGAGCTGCGCAGCGAGCAGGAACGCCGAGGGCTGGCGGCGGGCCACCGAGAGCACGACCGCAAGCTAATGGGCGGGCCGGTCGGTCCTTGGTGATCAGGACCGGCGCAGGCGGTAGAAGCGCTCGTCGAACTTGAAGAGACGTGCGATCGGGTCGGGCTCAGTGTCGGCGACCACCTCATCGACCACCTCCCAATCCGGGAAGGCGCGCTCCACCTCCGCGCGGCTCGCACCTCGTGGCAGGGGGCCTCTGCGTCGAGGCGTGAAGCAGTCGAGCAGCAGGGTGGCGTCGGGGGCCGCCACGGCGCTCACCTCACGGCCCATCGCCAATCGCTGCGGCTCGTCGAGGCCGTGGAACGTGCCGGTATCGACGACCAGCCGGAAGTCGGAGCCCACCTCGGACTGCCGAAGGTTCGTCACGTCGCCTTCCACCAGGCGCAAGTCCACGTCCGCCTCGTCGGCCCTCTCGCGGGCTCTGCGTAGTGCCTTCTCCACCATGTCCACGCCCGTGACCGTCCACCCTCTCCTCGCCAGCTGGACGCCCCAGACGCCACTGCCGGTGCCGAGATCCAGGGCCGAGCCATACGGGGGGCCGGCGCCGTTCTCGTCGCGGGCGACGAGTTCGAGGAGCGTCTTGGCGAACGGCGGATGCTCTGCCAGGTCCTCCCATGGATGGAACCCGATCGCGTAGGCCAGGCGGTAGTTCATGTCTCGCTCCTTACGGTCGTCCTGTCGGGTGCGGTTGAGAGCGCGGCGAGGAATGCCTCCGGCCGCTCGATATGGGGGACGTGTCCGGCGCGTTCGATCACGCGCAGAGGCCACCCGAGCCGGGCGCTCGTCGACTCGGCCAGGCCCAGTGGGACGAAGCGGTCGTGCCTGCCCCAGAGCAGCTCGGTGGCGATCGGTATGCGGCGCAGCTCGGAGTCATCGATCCGCTTGGTGCAGCTCCCGATCAGCTGGCGCATGGTGCGCTTGACGTGGGGCACGCCGGCTCGAGCGCGGGTGTAGTCACTGAAGGCGCTGAACCATTCCGTCGCGTGTGAGCGAGCCTCGTCCAGGTCGAAGAACGCCCAGCGCTCGAAGCGTTCCGCATTCCGTTCGGAAGGACGGATCGCGAAGCGGATCGCCACCACGCGCAGTCCCAATGGCATCCGGTAGGGGCCAATGCCAGGTGTGCCGTAGATCACGAGCCGTTCCAGCTGAGCCCCGTGATCCGCGGCGAACCGGGCGGCGAGGCTGCCGACCAGCGAGTGCGCCACGAGCACCGGTCGCTCGGTTGTCGTCAGGTCGATCAGCTCGGTGAGCCAACGAGCGAATGTCGGAGGATCGAGACGGGGGAGAGGCTCCGACTCACCGAGGCCGGGGACGTCGGGAATGATGATGCGGTGCGACGCCGCAAGTTGCGTGACCACCGGCCCCCAGACCGCGCCGCCGCACTCGATCCCGCCGTGCAGCAGGAGCAGCGGCGGTCCGTCGCCCCCCTCGAGGATGCTTGTGGCGGCGCCGGCGAGCAGCTCGCGCCGCTCGGCTACGGGTAGCCCGGCCAGGAGTCGCGCGCGTGACTCGCTCACGGCCTCACGCCCATGTGGTTGTGGATCCGCCACAGCTGCGGGGCGGGAGGTGGCGGGGCGCCGATGGCCTCGGCGGCCGGGAGCACGTGCTCCTCGAAGAACCGGTGTGCGTCCTCCTCGGACTCCCACACATCGACCACCCGCCAGCCGCCGTCCGGACCCGGGCCGGCGAGGTGACAGATGCCGCCCGCGGGTCGGTTCAATTCGATCAGCGCGCGCAACCGCTCGTAGATCTCCTGTGAACCGTGGGGGTTGTCGAGAAGCATCGCGACAGCCATCGCGAGTGACCGTATGACCGCGGCTGACCCCGCGCATCGGCCAAATCACCCAAATGGCGCCACGGCGCCGTGGGTGATTTCACCCAGCGAGGCTCAGACGATTCCGTGCTCGTGTGCGTAGGCGGTGGCCGCCGACCGCGACGACACGCCCAGCTTGGTGAAGATGTTGCTCACGTGCCGGTCGACCGTCCGAACGCTGAGGACCAGGTCCGCGGCAATGGCCTTGTTCGTGGCACCGGACGAGACCTGGCGCAGCACCTCGACCTCCCGCGCCGTGAGGCCGTGCGTGCCCACCGGCGCGGTGCGCGACACGAGCGAGTCGAGCCGGCTCAGGTCGGGCGCGGCGCCCAGCTCCGCGAAGACCACTCGCGCGGCGTCAAGCTCGAGCGCGGCCGCCTCCTCGTCGCCGAGCTCCCGACAGGCCACTCCGATGAGCTCGCGCGCGCGGGCCGCCTCGTAGGGCGCGCCTAGCTGCTGCCAGACCCGCCCGGCGCCTCGGAGCGCAACCAGTGCCTCGGCGACGTTGCCGGAGACCAGCTCGACCGCACCGCGCGCGTGCGCGGCGAGCGCCCCGAGCGCGCCGCCCTCGTGCCCCTCCGCGATCGAATCGAACTGGGCGGTGGCCTCGCGCGCGGCGGCGATGTCGCCCTCGGCGAGCATGATCTCGACATAGGCGGGGAGCACGCCCGCGCGCGTGCTGATCTCCGGGCTCTCGGCCACCACCCTGCGGATCGCCGACGCCGCGGCGTCTCCGCTGCCCTGCGCGAGCCTCAGCAGGGCGAGCCCGGGCTGCGGTTCACGTCCGTGGCCGCTCGCCTCCCGGTAGGCCTCCTCGGCTGCGCCGAAGTCGCCGAGCAGGCGGAGGATCTCGCCCTGCCGGTAACACGCGTCGCCGGCGCCTGCGACGTTCTCGGCCTTTACGCAGCGCTCGCATGCCTGCCGCGCCTCGTCGAGCGCTGCGGTCCAGCTGCCGTGCAGCTGCATGATCTCGGCCCGGTGGACGAGGCAGCGGCCTGTGAACGCCACGAGGTCCGGCTGGCGCTCGCACCAGCGCGTCAGCGCGGCGGTCCACTCCTGTGCGCGCCGAACCTCGTAGGCCTCCTGGCACGCGAGGATCACCCCGCAGTAGACGATCCCGGAGACGATCGGCGAGAGCTCCCCGGCGGTCACGGTCAACATCGCTTCGTCCAGCAGCCGCAGGCCCTCGTGAGCCCGGCCGTTCTGAATCAAGAGGTGGCCCTGCTCATGCGCAGCGAGCGCGAACAGGTCCGAGTCGCCGAAGTGCGCGCCGATTGCAGCTGCCTCGCCGGCGGTTGCGGCCGCAGCGTCCAGGTCTCCGCTTGCCTGATGCTGGAAAGCGAGCGGAATCAGCATGTAGCCCTGCTCGACCCGCTCCCCCTGCTCGGCGTCGAGCAGGCGCTGCGCCCGTGCCAGCCAGCCGCCGGCACGACCCATGTCGCCACGGCGGGCGAGGTTGGCGCCGATCCAGAACGCGCAGCGCACAGCGGCCAACGCCTCGCCGGCGTCCAGGTGGGCACGGTGCGCCCGCTCCAAGAGGCCGTAGTAGTCCTGCTCCCGGCCGATCATGTAGGCGCAGGTGGCCAGCAGGTCCAGGTCCTCGGCGCCGAGTGCATCCGAGCGGTCGGCGGCCGACAGCGACTCGTAGGCGTCGCTCCACGCCTGGCGTCTGTAGGACTCGCGCCCCCGTTCGAGAGCGACGGCAACCGCCACGGCGTTGATTATCGCCGCTGTGGCTGGGTTCGCTAGAGCCGCACGTCGGCCACCATCGCCGCGAACAGCGCCGCGAGGTAGCCGAGCGAGAACAGGTAGAGGCGCAGGGCGGACCGCTTGTCCGGGTGGCGCATCAGGTGCCATGAGCCGTAGATGAATGCGGCTCCGAGCAGCACCGATGCCACGAGGTAGGTCAACGCCGAACGCGCCGGCGCAGAAGGGGAGCTGGCTCACCGCGTAGAGCAGCACGGTGTAGAGCAGGATCTGGCGGCGGGTCTCGCGCTCGCCTCGTACCACCGGGAGCATCGGCACGCCGGCGCGGGCGTACTCGTCCTTCATCAGCAGCGAGAGCGCCCAGAAGTGGGGCGGGGTCCAGAAGAAGATGATCGCGAACAGGTAGAGCGGCGTTCCGGCCAGCCCGCCCGTCACGGCGGCCCACGCCACCAGCGGCGGCACGGCCCCGGCGGCGCCGCCGATCACGATGTTCTGCGGTGTGGAGCGCTTCAGCCACAGCGTGTAGACGAACACGTAGCCGAGCAGCCCGGACAGCGACAGCACCGCCGCCAGCAGGTTGACCGTGGTCGTGAGCAGCACGAACGCGGCCACCCCGAGCGCCACGCCAAACGCCATCCCCGCCGCCGGCGACACCCGGCCGCTCGCCACAGGACGGTTCGCCGTGCGCTGCATCGTGCGATCGATGTCGCGGTCGATCACGTGGTTGATCGCGCCGGCGCCACCGGCCGACAGCGCCCCGCCCAGGCAGGTGAGCGCCACGAGCCCGAGGGAGGGGTCGCCCGCCACGTACATCGTCGTGACCGTGGTGAAGAGCAGCAGCGACTGCACCTTCGGCTTGGTCATCTCGAAGTAGTCCGAGACCGCGGTGCGCCAGGCGGCGCGTGTGACTACCGCCTCCATCAGGCCGCCACCGGCTCCGCGCGTCGCGGCGAGCGCTCGCGGGCTGGCGCGAGCGCGAGCGTCATCCCGAGCGTCGTGGCCCACAGGAGCGTGCCGAGGGCGAGGTGCAGCAGGATCATCAGCTCATACTCGTCGAGCCACACGTTCAATGCACCCACCAGCACCTGCACGACGAGCAGCCCGGCCAGCGCCCAGGCGTAGCGCGTGAGCACGCCGCGCCGGATCGCCGTGGCAACGAGTGCGATCACAAGCAGCGAAGCGAGGTACATGAAGGCGCGGTGGGTGAGGTGGATGTCCACGAGCTCGGCCTTGCCGAACGGCATGAACTCGCCGTTGCAGGTGGGGAACTCCTTGCCGCAGGCGTGGTGCGCGCCGTCGCCGAGCTGGTAGTCGGCACGGCCGTAGTTCTGCGTGCCCGCCATGTAGCCGCCGGCCACGATCGTGCACAGCACCGCCACGCTCGCGGCGATCGAGAGCACCCGCATGCCGCGGCCGCCCGGCACCTGAGGCGACCCGTTCACCGCGCGCCACAGGTAGAGCAGCAGGCCGAGCAGGAGCATCGCGAGGCCGAGGTGCGCCGCCACGTAGACCTCCTCGAGGTTCTCCTCCACGGTCGCGCCGCCGAGCGCGCCCTGGGCGATCACGAGCACCAGCAGCGCCGCCGCGGGCACCATGAACTCGCGGTGGCGCCGCCACGCCTGGATGAAGATCGCGACGATCATGAAGCCGACGACGATCGCCAGCACGCGGTGGGTGTACTCGACGATCGTGTTGAGATCCATCCCCGGCACCACGTCGCCGTTGCAGAACGGCCAGCCGTGGAAGCCCGAGCCGGCGGGCCCGCAGCCGAGG
The DNA here is from genome assembly GCA_963774755.1 of uncultured Thermoleophilaceae bacterium. GTDB lineage: Bacteria > Actinomycetota > Thermoleophilia > Solirubrobacterales > Thermoleophilaceae > JACVRW01. The sequence continues at coordinate 333,817 of CAVZGG010000005.1, forward strand.
CCGGAGTCGGACACCCTGACCACGCCGCCCACGATGATCAGGACGAAGGTGGCGATCGCGGTGGCGAGTACGAGCCGGCGCATTACAGGCTGCGCGGGGCGACCGGCTGCGCAACCGTCTCGGCGGGCACGGCCGCGGCGGCCACCTCCCGGCGGATGTCCTTCATCGGCTCAACGCTGCGCACGCGCGGGATCACGTCGAAGTTGTTGGGCGGCGGGGGAGAGGTCGTGAACCACTCGAGCGTGTTGCCCTGCCACGGGTCGTTGCCGGCCCGCTTCCCGCCCTTGATGCTGATCAGCGCGTTCACCACCGTCACGAGCACCCCGATGCCGAGGATGAACGCGCCGATCGTGGAGATCAGGTTGTAGGTCCCGACGCCGAGCGACTCGTCGTAGTCGTAGATCCGGCGCGGCATCCCCTCGAGGCCCGCCGAGTGCTGCACCAGGAACGTCATCAGGAAGCCCACGAACATGAGCCAGAACGAGAGCTTCCCGAGCGCCTCCGACATCAGCCGCCCGGTCATCTTCGGGAACCAGTAGTAGAGCCCGGCGAAGATTCCGAACACCGAGCCGCCGAAGAGCACGAAGTGGAAGTGCGCGACCACGAAGTAGGTGTCGTGCAGGTACCAGTCCACGGGGAAGATCGCGAGCATCACGCCCGAGATGCCGCCGATCGTGAACAGCGCGGGGAGCGCCGCCGCGAAGTAGAGCGGCGTCTTCATCACGATCTGGCCGCGCCAGAGCGTGGCGATCCAGTTGAAGATCTTGATCCCCGTGGGCACGGCGATCGTGAACGACGCCAGCATGAAGAACGCGAGCACCACGGTCGGCGTGGGCGTCGTGAACATGTGGTGCGCCCACACGAGCAGGCCGAGGAACGCGATCGCCACCGTGGACGCCGCGATCGCCTTGTAGCCGAAGATCGGCTTGCGGGCGAACACCGGCAGGATCTCCGAGATCATCCCGAAGACCGGCAGGACCATGATGTAGACCTCGGGGTGCCCGAAGAACCAGAACAGGTGCTGCCAGAGCAGCGGGTCGCCTCCCGCCGACGGGTCGAAGAAGCCGGTTCCGAAGTGGCGGTCGGTGAGCAGCATCGTCACGCCCGCCGCGATCGAGGGCAGCGCCACCACCAGCAGGTAGCTGTAGACCAGGATCGTCCAGATGAAGAGCGGCATGCGTCCCCAGCTCATCCCGCGGGCGCGCATGTTGTGGATCGTCGCGATGAAGTTGATCGCGCCGAGGATCGACGAGAGGCCGGTGAGGTGGATCAGGAAGATCCAGGCATCGACGCCGCCGCCCGGAGAGAAGGCGTCGTCGGAGAGCGGCGGGTACATCGTCCAGCCGGCCTGCGGCGGCTCGAAGAAGATGCTCGCGTAGAAGGCGATGCCGCCGAACAGGAGCAGCCAGAAGGAGAGCGCGTTCAGCTTCGGGAACGCCATGTCGCGCGCCCCGAGCATGAGCGGGACCATGTAGTTGCCGAAGCCGGCCAGCACCGGCACGACGAACAGGAAGACCATCGTCGTCCCGTGCATGGTCACGAGCCCGTTGTAGGTCTCGGGGTCGACGAGCGTGTTGTTCGGCTGCGACAGCTGGAGGCGCATGATCAGCGCCTCCACGCCTCCCAGGATGAAGAACAGGAAGGTGGCGCAGAGGTAGAGGATCCCGATCCGCTTGTGATCGGTCGTCGTCAGCCAGCGCAGCCAGCCGCGCTGCTTCGGCCGCAGCCCGTGGAGGAGGATCTCCGGGCGCGCGATGCGGTCTTCGCGTGTTGCGGTTCCGGCTTCCACTATTTCCCTTCGACCCCTTCGCCTTGCTTGCGCTGGGCCGCCAGCTCCTCGCCGGCCTGCTGGATCTCTTCCCGCTTGTTGTCGGCCCAGGCCTGGAAGTCGTCAGGCGACACCGCCACCACCTTGGCGCGCATGTCCGCGTGGCCCGAGCCGCAGAGCTCCGCGCACTGGCCCTTGTACACGCCCTCCTCGGGCACCTTGAACCAGGTCTCGTTCACGTAGCCCGGCACCGCGTCGGCCTTGGGGCCGAACTTCGGGATCCACCAGGAGTGGATCACGTCCGAGGCCTCGATCTCGAGCACGACGGTCGTGTCCGTGGGCACCACCATCTCCTCGTAGGAGAACAGCTGCTGGTCGCCGGGGTAGTCGTAGCGCCAGAGGTACTGCTGCCCGTTCACGTGGATGCGCAGGATCGGCCCGCCGTCCCTGGGCGGATCCGGCTGGTCGACCGACGCGAACTGAGCCTGGGCCGCGCGCAGGCCGTTCGGGCCGGAGGCGGGTGGGCTCTCGATCTCGTCGAGGTAGAGGAAGGTCACCACGGTCAGGACCACGAGGATCGACGCGGCGCCGATCGTCCAGCCGATCTCGAGCGGCGTGTTGCCGCGGATCTGGTCAGCCCGGCCGCCGCGCTTGGCCCTGTACTTCACGAGCGACCAGGCCAGCGTGCCCCAGACCAGCAGGAAGATCACGATCCCGATGTAGAGCGTGATCTTGTAGAGCGTGTCGATGTCATCCGCGTTCGGCGATCCGCCCGACTCGGGCGTGAACGCGTCCGCGAAAGCCGCCGGCGCCGCGATCAGGATCGCGATGACGGCCGCAGAAAAGGCGGCTAGCAGCAGGCGTCTGGGCATGCCGGTGGGCAAGGCCGCGAGATCATATCTGCGCTCCCGGCAAGGGCTCCACTTCGTGCCAGTTGCCCCGAGCGAGGTCAGTCCGGCGGGCCGAGCGGGGCCTCGCCCGTGGGAGCGTCACCCGACTCCAGCTCGAGCTCCCGAACCCTCAGCCGGCCGACGTCGAGCTCCTCGATCCGGAGCTGCTTGATCACGGCGCGCCGGATGGCGAGCCGGCCGATCGCCACGGCCCCGAAGGCGGCGGCGCCGACGGCAAGGGCACCGAGAGCACGTGCCACTCCGGCGTGAGCGCCGGTGCTGCCTGCGCCCCCGTCGCACGCGCTGCGACGGCGTCGTCCCGCGCGCCATCGCTAGCCCCCTCGAACGCCGGCTCTCGCTTCTCCACGAACGCGGTCACGCCCTCCTGGAAGTCACGCGTGCGCGCGAGAGCGTGCTGGAGCTCGGCCTCGAGGTCGAGCTGGCCGTCGAGGTCCGGGTAGAGCATGCGGTTGAGCGCGTGCTTCGAGCCCGCGTACGAGCGGGTGGGGCCGGCCGCCAGCTTGGCCACGAGGTCATTCGCCTCGTCCATCAGGCGGTCGTCGGGATGCACGTAGTTCACGAGCCCCCACTCGAGCGCCCGCTCGGCGGGCACGCGCTCGCCCAGGAGCGCCATCTGGAAGGCGCGCGCCTTCCCGACGGCAGTGGGCACGAACAGGGTCGAGCCGCCGTCAGGCATCAGCCCGATGTTCACGAAGGCAAGGCCGAAGAACGCGGACTCCGCTGCCAGGACCAGGTCGCAGGCGAACGCGAGCGACGCCCCGATCCCCACCGCCGGGCCGTTCACGGCCGCCACCACCGGCTTATCCAGACGGCGCACCCCGGCGATGATCGGGTGGTAGACCTCGTGGAGCTCCTTGCGGATGTCGGGCATGCCGTCGTCCGGATCCGGGTGGAAGCCCGCCTTCAGGTCTGCGCCCGACGAAAACCCGCGCCCCGCGCCCGTGATCAGCACGGCGCGCACGCTCTCGTCTGCGGCGTCGCCGGTGATCACCTGCTTCAGCTCGAGGCCGAAGTCCTCGGTCCAGGCATTGAGGGAATCGGGCCGGTTGAGGGTGATCCGCCCGACGCCGCCGTCCACGTCCCAGATCACATGCTCGTAGCTCATGGCCGCGGAGCCTAAACGGCAGCGGTGAAGGGGGGTGTGCCGTAGTTTCGGCGGCCCGCAGGCGCTCGTTCATCCGTTGGTCTCGCTTGCGCGTTCACTCACGCGGTGGTTCACTTGCAACGCCGAAATCATGGTCTGGGACTGGCCCCCGGACCTCTTGCTGAATAACTGGTCCCAGGAGGAACGTTGGCCGCTACCCAAACCGCTAAGGCGCCCAAGAGGAGGGCGAAGCAGTCCAAGGCGAATGGGGCGGGGCGAACGGCCACCGGACAGCCCTCTGCCGCGAACGCCTCCGGCGTCGAGCCGGCCGTGCTCGAGGAGATCCTCGACGCGCTGGTGGCGGCCCGCGACGGCGACTTCTCGAAGCGACTTTCGCGGCGGCGCCGCGGCCTGCTGGGCGAGATCGGCGCTGCCTACAACGAGCTCGTGACGATGAACGCCCGCATGGAGAAGGAGATGTCTCGCATGCGCCGCGTGATCGGACGCGAGGGCCGCATGGACCAGCGCGCTTCGCTGGGCTCGGCGGGCGGCGGCTGGGAGTCGAGCGTCGAGTCGCTCAACGCCCTGATCGACGACCTGGTGCGCCCGACCACCGAGGTGGCCAGCGTGCTCGACGCCGTGGCCGACGGCGACCTCGACCGCAAGATGGCTCTCACGATCGAGGGCCAGCCGGTGAAGGGCGAGTTCCTGCGGATCGGCACGACCGTGAACACGATGGTCGACCAGCTCTCGTCCTTCGCGGACGAGGTCACGCGCGTGGCGCGCGAGGTGGGTACCGAGGGCAAGCTCGGCGGCCAGGCCGAGGTGAAGGGCGTGTCGGGCACCTGGCGCGACCTCACCGAGTCGGTGAACGGCATGGCCTCGAACCTCACCGGTCAGGTCCGCAACATCTCGCAGGTGGCCCAGGCCGTGGCCCGCGGCGACCTCACGCAGAAGATCACCGTCGAGGCCAAGGGCGAGGTCGCCGAGCTGGCCGACACGATGAACGAGATGACCGACACGCTCGCGATCTTCGCCGAGCAGGTCACGAGCGTCGCGCGCGAGGTGGGAACCGACGGCAAGCTCGGCGGTCAGGCCGAGGTGCCGAACGTGTCGGGCACCTGGAAGGACCTGACCGAGTCCGTGAACGGCATGGCGTCCAACCTCACGAGCCAGGTGCGCAACATCGCCCAGGTCATGACGGCGGTGGCCGGCGGCGACCTCACCCAGCGCATCACCGTGGACGTGAAGGGCGAGATCCTCGAGCTGAAGATCACCACCAACACCATGGTCGACCAGCTCTCGTCGTTCGCCGACGAGGTCACGCGCGTGGCCCGCGAGGTGGGTACCGACGGGAAGCTCGGCGGTCAGGCAGCGGTGCCGAACGTGGCCGGAACCTGGAAGGACCTCACCGACTCGGTGAACCTGATGGCGTCGAACCTGACGAGCCAGGTGCGCAACATCGCCCAGGTCACGACGGCGGTGGCCGAGGGCGACCTGTCGCAGAAGGTCACCGTGGACGTGAAGGGCGAGATCGCGGAGCTGAAGGGAACCGTGAACACCATGGTCGACCAGCTCTCCTCGTTCGCGGACGAGGTCACGCGAGTGGCCCGCGAGGTCGGCACCGAGGGCATGCTCGGCGGCCAGGCCGAGGTGAAGGGCGTCTCCGGAACCTGGCGCGACCTCACGGAGTCCGTGAACTTCATGGCCTCGAACCTCACCGACCAGGTGCGCTCGATCGCCCAGGTCTCGACCGCGGTCGCCGACGGCGACCTGTCCCAGAAGATCTCGGTCGAGGCGAAGGGCGAGGTGGCCGCGCTCGCGGACACGATCAACAAGATGGTCGACCGGCTGCGCTCGTTCGCGGCCGAGGTCACGCGCGTCGCGCGCGAGGTGGGTACCGAGGGCAAGCTGGGCGGCCAGGCCGAGGTGGAGGACGTGTCCGGCACCTGGCGCGGCCTCACCGAGAACGTGAACTCGATGGCGTCGAACCTGACGGATCAGGTCCGCAACATCGCCGAGGTCACGACCGCCGTCGCAAACGGCGACCTGTCCAAGAAGATCACCGTCGACGCCAAGGGCGAGATCCTCGAGCTGAAGGAGACCGTGAACACCATGGTCGACCAGCTCAACTCGTTCGCGGCCGAGGTCACGCGCGTGTCGAAGGAGGTCGGCACCGACGGGAAGCTCGGCGGCCAGGCCGAGGTCGAGGACGTGTCGGGCACCTGGCGCAGCCTCACCGAGTCGGTGAACTTCATGGCGTCGAACCTCACCGACCAGGTGCGCTCGATCGCTCAGGTCACGACCGCGGTCGCGAACGGCGACCTCTCGAAGAAGATCATCGTCGACGCCAAGGGCGAGATCCTCGAGCTGAAGAACACCATCAACACGATGGTCGACCAGCTCAACTCGTTCGCCGCGGAGGTCACGCGAGTGGCCAAGGAGGTCGGTACCGAGGGAGCGCTCGGCGGCCAGGCGGAGGTGGCCGGCGTGTCGGGCACCTGGCGCGGGCTCACCGAGTCGGTGAACTCGATGGCCACGAACCTCACCGACCAGGTCCGCAACATCTCGCAGGTCGCGCAGGCGGTTGCCCGCGGTGACCTCACGCAGAAGATCACCGTGGACGCGAAGGGCGAGATCCTCGAGCTGAAGGAGACGCTCAACACGATGGTCGACCAGCTCTCGTCGTTCGCCGACGAGGTCACGCGAGTGGCCAAGGAGGTCGGCACCGAGGGCAAGCTCGGCGGTCAGGCGCAGGTGGAGGGCGTGTCCGGCACGTGGCGCGGGCTCACCGAGAACGTGAACCAGCTCGCCTCGAACCTCACGACCCAGGTGCGAGCGATCGCCGACGTGTCCACCGCCGTGACCCAGGGCGACCTCACGCGCTCGATCGCGGTCGAGGCCAGCGGAGAGGTCGCGGACCTCTCGGACAACATCAACCAGATGATCGCCAACCTGCGCGAGACCACTCGGCAGAACGAGGAGCAGGACTGGCTCAAGACGAACCTCGCGCGCATCTCGAGCCTGATGCAGGGCCAGCGCGACCTCGAGACGGTCACGCAGCTGATCATGTCCGAGCTCGCCCCCGCGGTGAGCGCGCAGCACGGGGCGTTCTTCCTCTCGGACCACGAGGAGGAGGGCGCCGACTACGAGCTGCGGCTGCTCGCGAGCTTCGGCTACACGCGCCGCAAGCAGGTGGCGAACCGCTTCCGCCCGGGTGACGGGATCGTCGGCCAGGCGGCGCTCGAGAAGAAGCCGATCCTGATCACCGATCCGCCCGAGGACTACGTGCAGATCGCGTCCGGCCTCGGCAAGGCCACGCCCACGAACATCATCGTGATCCCCGTCCTCTTCGAGGAGCAGGTGCTCGCCGTGATCGAGCTGGCCTCGTTCACGCCCTTCACCGAGGTGATCCTCCAGTTCCTGGACCAGCTCACCGAGACGATCGGCGTGGTGCTCTCCACGATCATCGCCAACGTCCGCACGGAGCAGCTGCTCCAGCAGTCCCAGTCCCAGTCGCAGGAGCTCCAGGAGCAGTCGCAGGCGCTCCAGTCCCAGCAGGAGGAGCTGCAGGCCACGAACGAGGAGCTCCAGGAGAAGGCGGAGCAGCTCGAGCGCCAGAACCGCGACATCGAGATCAAGAACCGCGAGATCGAGATGGCCCGCAGCTCGCTGGAGGAGAAGGCGGAGCAGCTCGCGCTCAGCTCGAAGTACAAGTCCGAGTTCCTGGCGAACATGTCGCACGAGCTGCGCACGCCGCTCAACTCGCTGCTGATCCTGTCGAAGGTCCTGGCCTCGAACGAGGTCGGCAACCTCACCGCGAAGCAGGTGGACGCCGCGTCCACGATCCACAACGCGGGCTCGGACCTGCTCGCGCTGATCAACGACATCCTCGACCTGTCCAAGGTCGAGGCCGGCAAGATGGACGTGCACGCCGGCCGCACGGAGCTGGCAGCCGTGCGCGACTTCGTGGAGCGCTCGTTCAGGCCGGTCGCGGAGGAGAAGGGACTCCAGTTCGGCATCGAGCTGGCGCCCGGCGCCCCGGAGCAGCTCAACACCGACGAGCAGCGCCTGCAGCAGGTGCTGAAGAACCTGCTCTCGAACGCGTTCAAGTTCACCGAGAAGGGCTCGGTCCGCCTGACGATCGGGTCGGCGCCGGCGGACATGCAGTTCGCGGGCGAGCTGCTCACCCGCGCGGAGAGCGTGATCGCGTTCTCGGTCTCCGACACCGGCATCGGCATCCCGCCGGACAAGCTGCGCCTGATCTTCGAGGCGTTCCAGCAGGCTGAGGGCTCGATCTCGAGGCGCTTCGGTGGCACGGGCCTCGGGCTCTCGATCAGCCGCGAGATCGCCCGCCTGCTCGGCGGCGAGATCCGGGTGGAGAGCGAGGAGGGCGAGGGCGCCACGTTCACGCTCTACCTGCCGAGCACGGCCCCGCCGAGCAAGCCGAGCGAGCCGGCCGACGAGCCGAGCGCCCTGCAGCTCGCCGCCACGCAGTCGCGGCGGCGCGCGGACGCGGCCGCGCTGCCCGACCAGCTCACGGACGATCGCTCGGATCTCCCGGCGGGCGAGCGCGTGACGCTCCTCATGACGGAGGATCGCGAGCTGGCGAGGAGCGCCGTCGAGGTGGCGCATGAGCACGGCTTCCGCTGCCTGCTCGCGCTGCGTGGCGACGCCGGCCTGGCGCTCGTCCACGAGTTCATGCCCGAAGCGGTGATCGTGAGCAGGGATCTGCCGCAGCTGAACGGCGAGGCGGTGCTCGATCACCTGAAGCGCCATCCCGAGACGCGTCACCTCCCCGTGTACGTGCTCGCAGAGGAGGGGTCGGAGCGAGACCTGCGCCAGGCCGGGGCCCTCGGCGGCCTGACCAAGCCGGTCACCGCGGAGCTGCTCGGCGGAGTGTTCGACGAGCTGGCGGAGTTCCTCGACCGCCGCACCCGCTCCGTGCTCGTGGTGGAGGACGACGAGCGCGAGCGCGACGCCCTGGTCGACCTGATCGGCGGTGCGGACGTGGAGGTGGTGGGTGCCGCCTCACGCGAGCAGGCGCTCGCCGAGCTCGACGGCCGGCACTTCGACTGCATGGTGCTCGACCTCGGGCTCGAGGACGGGAGCGGGTTCCAGATGCTCGAGCGGATCAAGCGGGCGAAGCGCTTCCGCAACCTGCCGGTGATCGTGCACACCGGCAAGGACCTCACGCCCCGCGAGGAGACGCGCCTGAAGCGGTACGCCGAGACGATCGTCGTGAAGGACGCCCGCTCGCCCGAGCGCCTGCTCGACGAGACCTCGCTCTACCTGCACAGGGTGGAGGCGCGGCTGCCCGCGGAGAAGCGCCAGATGCTGGAGCGCCTGCACATGGCGGACGCCGTGTTCGAGGGCAAGAAGGTGCTGATCGTGGACGACGACGTGCGCAACGTGTTCGCGCTCACGAGCGTCTTCGAGCGGCGCGGCATGGAGGTCGTGTTCGCGGAGAACGGGCGCGAGGGCCTCGAGGCGCTCAAGTCGAACCCGGACGTCTCGCTCGTCCTGATGGACATCATGATGCCGGAGATGGATGGGTACGAGGCCACCCGCGCGGTGCGCGAGATACCCGAGTTCCAGCGCCTCCCGATCGTCGCCCTGACAGCCAAGGCGATGAAGGGCGACCGCGAGAAGAGCATCGCCTCGGGCGCGTCCGACTACATCACGAAGCCCGTGGACGTCGACCAGCTGCTCTCGCTGATGAGGGTGTGGCTATACCGGTGACCGGCGCGACGGCCGAGCTCGACGACATCGAGACCGGCCTCCTGCTGGAGGCGATCCACAAGCGCTACGGATACGACTTCCGGGGCTACGCCCGGTCGTCGCTGGAGCGCAGGCTGCGGCACCGCGCGCGCGACGAGAGCGTCGTGACGCTGTCGCAGCTCCAGGGCCGCATCCTGCGCGACCCGCACGTGATGGAGCGCCTTCTCGACGACCTGACGATCAGCGTCAGCACCATGTTCCGCGATCCGGCGTTCTTCGCCGCGGTCCGCAACGTGGTCGCTGCCGCGGCTGCGGACCTATCCGTACGTGCGCATCTGGAACGCCGGCTGTGCGCGCGGAGAGGAGCCATGGTCGCTCGCGATCCTGCTGCACGAGGCGGGCCTCCTCGACCGGGCGCGCATCTACGCCACGGACCTGAGCGAGGAGTCGCTCGAGCGGGCCAGCCAGGGGGTTTTCCCACTCGCGAAGATGAAGGAGTACACCGCCGCATACATCGAGTCCGGGGGCGAGCGCGAGTTCTCGACGTACTACCGCGTGGACGGCGACCGCGCGCGCTTCGACCCGGCACTCGGCGCACGCTTCGTCTTTGCACGGCACAATCTTGCTACGGACGGACCGTTCAACGAGTTCGACCTGATTGTGTGCCGTAACGTGCTGATCTACTTCGGCAAAGAGCTGCAGAAGCGCGCTCTCGACCTCTTCGACGACAGCCTTCACGGGCTTGGGATGCTCGGGCTGGGTCGCCAGGAGTCGCTCGTGGGCACGCGCCAGGCTGCGCGCTTCGGAACGCTCACCGAGGGTCAGAACCTCTACCGGAAGCGCCCCGGATGAAGGCCCGCGGCCGCCATCCTCGTCGTGGACGACCAGGCGGAGAGCCTCGTGGCCCTCCGGACCGTGCTGGAGCCGCTCGGCCGCGAGGTGATCACCGCCACCTCCGGCGAGGACGCTCTCAAGCGCCTGCTGACCGACGACTTCGCCGTGATCGTGATGGACGTGCGCATGCCGGGCCTCGACGGCTTCGAGACCGTCGAGCTGATCAAGCGCCGCGACCGCCACGAGGACACCGCGGTGATCTTCCTGACCGCGGGCGACGCGGACGCCGAGCAGATCACCCGCGGCTACTCGGCCGGCGCCGTGGACTACATCCTCAAGCCGGTCGACGCGGACGTGCTGCGCTCGAAGGTCGCGATGCTGCTCGAGCTGCAGCAGAAGAACGCCGAGCTGCGCGCGTCCGAGGAGCGATTCCGCGCGGCGTTCGAGGGTGCCCCGATCGGGATGGGGCTCAGCACGGTCGACGGCCACTGGCTCGAGGTGAACGACGCGCTCTGCGATCTCCTCGGGCGCACGCAGACGCAGCTGCTGGAGCAGCCGCTCTGGGAGCTGGCGCACCCGGCGGACCGTGACGAGGAGCGCGACGCCGTCCGGCGGCTGCTCCGCGACCGCCCGCTGTTCGCGCAGTCCGAGAAGCGCTTCATGCGCCAGAACGGCGACGTGGTGCACGCCCTCGTGAGCGTCTCGCTCACCGCGGACGGCCACGACCGCCCGCAGGGCTACATCTGGCAGCTCGTGGACGTGACCGAGCAGCGCCGCGCCGAGGCCGAGCGAGCCGCGCGCGCGGAGGCCGAGGCCGTGGCCACGACGATCGGGAAGCTCCAGCAGGTGACCGAGGCGGCGCTCGAGCACCTCGAGCTGCGCGACCTGCTCGACGTGCTGGTGACGCGGCTCTCGGAGGTGTTCGGCGCGGAGATCGTGCGCATCCTGCTTCAGGACCACGAGGACGAGCGTCTCTACGTCGTCGGTGCCGCGGCCGGACTGGATGACGCCGAGCCGGGCACACGCGTCGAGATCGGCGACATGCTCGAGCAGGTGGTGGTGGCGAATCGCCCCGTGACCCTTCAGGGGCTCTCTGAAGGCGGCGGGCTCGACCCGATGATGGTCGCGGCGGGCGTGGGCTCGCTCATGGCCTCGCCGCTCGTGGTCACGGGCCACCTCGCCGGCGTGGTGGAGGTGGCGATGCGCTCGCCGCGGGCGTTCACGCTCGAGGAGGAGAGCCTGCTGATCCTGATGGCGGACCGGGCCGGACTCGCCATCGAGCACGCGCGCGCGTACGAGCGCGAGGTGTCGAACGTCGAGATGCTGCAGCGCAGCCTGCTCCCCGATCGGCTGCCGGACGTGGACGGCATCCAGATCGCGGCGCGTTACATGCCGGGTGGTGCCGACGTGGGAGGCGACTGGTACGACGCCATTCCGCTCGACGGCGGCCGGGTGGGCGTGGCCATGGGCGACGTGGTCGGCCACGGCATCGGAGCGGCCTCGCTGATGGGCCAGCTGCGCCACGCGACGCGCGCGTACGCGCTGGAGGGTCATTCGCCCGCGGGCGTGCTCGACCGGCTCGACCGCCTGGTGCGCAGCCTCGACGGCGGCCAGATGGCCACGCTGCTCTACCTGGTCGTGGAGCCGGACCACGGCAGCATCCACTTCGCGAGCGCCGGCCACGTGCCCCCGCTCGCGATCAGCCCGGACGGCGAGGCGCACTACCTCGCCAGCGCCCCGAACCCGCCGCTCGGCGTGTTCGAGAGCGACGGCCATGTCGAGCTGTCCGCGAAGCTCGCCCCCGGCTCCACGATCGTCCTCTACACCGACGGGCTGGTGGAGGAGCGCGGTGTCTCGATCGACCAGGGCCTCGACGCCCTGCGGCTCGCCGCGGCGCAGGACACCTGTCATCCGGACGAGCTCTGCGACCGGCTGGTGGACGCCATGCTCGCCATCCACCCGGCCAACGACGACATCGCCGTCCTGGCCCTGCGGTCGCTCCCGACGGCGCCGCCACCGCTTCATCTCGAGATCCCCTCCGACCCGAACGAGCTCGGAATGATGCGCCGCGAGCTGGGCACCTGGCTGCGCGCCGCCGGCGCCAGCACCGAGGTCGTCGAGGTCGTCCAGATCGCATGCCACGAGGCGTGCTCGAACTCGATCGAGCACGGCTACTCGTTCGGCGACGGCAAGCTCAGCGTGGACGCGGAGCTCGACCAGCGCGTGGTGGTCCTGACCATCCGCGACACGGGCGGCTGGGTGGAGCGCCCGGACGGCAACCTGCCCTACCGCGGAAACGGCCTGCCGATGATGGAGGCGTTGATGGACTCCGTGGAGCTGACGCACGGAAACGGGGCGGGGACGGCGGTGCGGATGGCACGGTCGCTGGTCTCCGAGCGCGTGCCGGCAGAGGCGTAGGTCCCCTTCAATGCCTGCCGTTGGCCTCGCTCTACCCTGCGAGACGTGCTCCTCGACGCCATCGACTGGCTCGGCCACTCCGGCTTTCGCATCACCGTCGGGCGCTCGGTCGTGTACATCGACCCCTACCGCGTCGCCGAGGACGCTCCGCAGGCCGACCTGATCCTCATCACCCACGGCCACTACGACCACTTCTCGCCGCAGGACGTCGAGCGGCTGTCCAAGCGCGAGACCTGGCTGGTCGGGCCGGCCGCGGTGGCGGAGCGCGTCAGCGGGCAGGTGCATCGGATCGCGCCGGGGGAGATGCTCGACGACGAGCTCGTGCGCGGGGTGCACGTGAGCGCGGTGGCCGCCTACAACACCTCGAAGCGCAACGCCGAGGGCAAGCCATTTCATCCGCGTGATGCGGGGTGGGTGGGATATGACATCAACGTCCGCGGGGAGCGGCTTTACCATTCGGGCGACACAGACGTGATTCCCGAGATGGACAGCGTCACGGGGGTCGACGTGGCCCTGCTGCCGGTGAGCGGCGTCTACGTCATGACCGCCCAGGAGGCCGCCGAGGCGGCCCGGCGCATACAGCCGCGAGTGGCCGTCCCGATGCACTGGGGCGAGCACCTGGGCACCGAAGAGGACGCAAGAACGTTCGCCGACAAGGCTTCCGTGGAGGTACGGATCATGGAGAAGGCTCAGTGAGCATCGAGGCCGATCGCCAGCGCGCCGCGCTTCATCGAATCGCGGCCGACGATCCCGAGCTCGCCGCGCGCCTGGTCCTGATGACGCTTCCGGCCGCGGCGGCGCACATCTCCGGCACGCTCGCGTTCCATCTCGAAATCGACCAGCTCGGCAGCTACCGAGTCTCGGTGTCTGGCGGCCGTGCGCGGGTGGATGAGGAGCGAACGGAGGACGACGCCGACTTCCGGCTCCAGACGGACGCCCGCACCCTCATCGACCTCGTGACAGGCACGGCCGGCCCGCTCGGCCTGATGATGCGCGGCAGGCTGCGGATACGCGGCAAGCGCCGGCGTGCACTGAAGCTCCGGCAGATGTCCTCGGGCGATCTGAGCATGGCCGAGGTCGTGGAGTCCGGCGGCACGCTCGAGCCCGACATCCTCTACCGCTCGTTGCCGTACCTGATCGACCCCGAGTGGACGATGGGACATGACTTCACGGTGAGGTATGTGGTGACGGGGGAGGGCGGTGGCACCTGGTACGTGAGCGTGCGGGACGGCGAGCCGCTCGAGGTGACCTCGGAGCTGCCCGAGGGTCGCGAGCTGGCGGGGACCGCCTCCGTCTCGTTTGACTCCTACCAGCGCATGGCCTCGGGGCAGGTGAGCCCCGCGCAGGCCATGCAGAACCAGCTCACCACGATCGAGGGCGAGATCCACCCGATCACTCTGCTCGGGCGGTGGATCGCGCGTGCCCAGGGCGCGGACGACGCCGAGCTCAAGCGCGAGAAGAAGCAGCGCAAGCTCCAGGAGCAGCGGGCCAACCTGTACGTGAACGGCGGCGTGGGCGGCCCCGGCCAGGGCGACCCCGGCCACGACACCGAGGGCGGCGTGCGCGACGGTGGCGGGCTGCTCGACTACCGCCAGCTCTACGCCCTCTGGGAACGCCAGAACTGGAAGGCCACCGAGCTCGACTTCACCGTCGACAAGGAGCAGTGGGTGACCACGCCGCGCGAGGCGCAGGAGTCCACGATCTGGAGCCTCGGCTCGTTCTACGTCGGCGAGGAGCGCGTGACAGCCGACCTCGCACCGTTCCTGCTCGCGGCCCCCACCGGCGAGATCGAGCTGTTCCTCGCCACGCAGCTCGTGGACGAGGCGCGCCACGCCGCGTTCTTCGACCGCTTCGGCGCCGAGGTGATGTGCCTGTCGGCCGACGACTTCAGGGGCCGGATGCGCGAGGTCGAGAAGATCCTCCTCTCACCCTGGCGGGAGGTGTTCGACGACGGGCTGCGCGACGTGTCGAAGCGCATCCAGGCGAAGCCGGACGACCTCGACCTGTTCGTCGAGGGCATCACGACCTACCACATGGTCGTCGAGGGCTTCCTGGCGGTCACGGGGCAGACGCTGATCCGCGACTACATGCTCGAGCACTCGATGTATCCCGGCTTCTGCGAGGGCTTCGGCCTCGTGGAGCGCGACGAGCACCGGCACGTGGCGTTCGGGGTGCGGTTCCTGCGCGACGTCATCGAGGAGGACGCTCGCCATCGTGAGACCGTGGAACGGGTCGTGCTGGAGCTGGCGCCGAAGGCGGCCTACGTCTTCGTGCCGCCGTACGTGAAGGACCCGTCGGACTTCGTCTCCTACGGGTACACCTCACGCCAGATCTACGGCTTCGCCTACCGCACGCTGAAGCGTCGCATGAAGGTGCTCGGGATCGAGATCCCGCCACCGGAGGAGCTGCTACCGGGTCCGATCGAGGGGGCCGCGCCGCCGGCCACCGAGCCGGCCGCGAAGCCGGCCGCGCCCTCTAACGGGGCCGGATCGAACGGCTCAGGCGATCTCGAGGCGGCGGCCACGAGCTAGTCGGCCGCAGCGCCAGGCCTGCCATCAGCAGGCCGAGTCCGATCATCGCCAGGCCGGCGACCTCGAGGCCCGTTCTGGGCAGACCGCCGCCGGCTGACTGGCCGCCGGCGCCGTTCTCGGGAATGTCGTCCACGGGGCCGTCAGTGCCGTCGTCGGGCGTGGTATCGGTTTCGGTGTCGCCGGGCTGCTCCTCGCCGCCGGGCGTCGTCGGGGTCGTCTCAGGCTGCGCCGCCTCGGCGGGGGGCGGGGCCGCGGCCGGGGCCAGCTCCTCCGCCGATGCGGGAGCCGTGACGGCGCCGTCGTCGGCGGCGGCCGCTGGAGCGGCCACGAGCAGCAGCGACACGAGCACTGAAAGAACCAGGAAGGGGCGCTTTGAAGTCACTAGCGCGCTGTTCGATGCCTGCCAACCGGCTCCTTTTCGTTGCACAGAAGCCTGCGAGGGCTATGCTGGCCCCGCTTTGCGAAGTACTCGCGCCCTGCGAACGCTCGCGTGGGGCGCGGTGGCGGTCGGCGTCGCCACACCACTGGTCCGGCACCGGCTGCGGCTCCGGCCTCCGGTGGTGTCGGCGCTGTCATGGCCGGCCCCCGCCGCGCTCGCGCTCGCCGCTCCCCGCACCCCGGTGCGCGACGCGGCCATATACGCCCTCCAGATGTGGGTGTACTTCGCGCATTTCGACATGCCGGACGACGACCCGGACGCGCTCCTTCGGAGGCTGAAGGTCACGTATCCGATCCGCTGCGATCGCGTGCTCGGCGGCGGAACGCTCCCGACGACCCGGCTCCAGCGGGCGCTCGGACGCGAGGACCAAGTGCGCGGGCTCGACTACGCGTTATCCGCCGTGCACTGGAGCTGGTTCCTCGTCCCACACGGCACGCTCGGGTACATGATGCTGCGGCACCGCGACCGGTTCCCGCGCTCCGCCATCCTGATGGCCGCGTGCTTCGATCTTGGCTGTGTGGTCTACTGGCTCGTGCCGACCGCCCCGCCCTGGTACGCCGGTGCGAACGGTCAGATGCCGCCGGTGCGCCGCATCATGGCCGAGGCGGGTGAGCGCTTCTGGAAGCGTCTCTGGCACCCGCTTTACCATTCTTTGCAAGGCAATCCATTCGCAGCCATGCCCTCCCTTCATTTCGGCACATCAGTCATGGCCGCCCGGATCCTTTCGCAGGCCGGGAGGGGTCCCGCGGCGGTTGGCTGGGTGTACGCGCTGACGCTTGGGTTCGGGCTTGTGTACCTCGGTGAGCACTACCTGATCGACCTGCTCGCCGGGTTCGCGCTCGCGGAGGGAATCTGGCGTGCCAGCCCGCACGTCGAGCCGGCGATCCGGATGATCGCGGCGGCCGTGCATCGACTGGAGCCGCAGGTCGGCTGATGGCGGCGGAGGAGCGCCGCCGCGTCCGCGAAGAGGGCGGCCGACCCGACGACTGGGATCGGCCCTCCACCGAGGAGCTGGCGCTCGAGGCCGCCGACGAGGAGGCCGCGGACGAGGCGGCCGACGAGCTCGAGGTAAGCCGCTTCCAGGCTCTCCTCCAGGACCGCCGCAAGATCGTGTCCGGCATCCTGCTGGTGCTGCTGCTCGTGGTGGCGATCTACGTGCTGTTCCCGAAGATCGTCGGCGCCGACGAGGCGGTGAGCAACCTCGACGAGGCGCAGTGGTACTGGATCCTGGTCGCGATCGGCTTCAACGTGCTCGCGTTCGCGGCCTACGTTGCGCTGTTCCGCGGGATTCTCGGCGGCACGCGCGACGACCTGGTCCACAGGCGCCTCGACCTCCGCGCCTCCTACCAGATCACCATGGCCGGCCTGGCCGCCACGCGCATCTTCTCGGCCGCCGGAGCGGGCGGGATCGTGCTCACGTACTGGGCCCTTCGCAAGGCGGGGATGCCGCGCCGGCGAGCGGCCTGCCGGATGGTCGCGTTCCTCGTGCTGACCTACTTCGTCTACCTCGCCGCGCTGGTGACCTTCGGGGTGCTCCTGAGGACGTCCGTGCTTCCCGGGCCGGCGCCGCTGGCCGGAACGGTCGTGCCCGCGGCCATCTCGGGCGGGATCATCATCCTGTTCGGGCTGATCGCGCTCATCCCGCAGGACTTCGAGCGGCGCATCCAGCACTACGCCGGCGGGTACCGGCACACGCGCTACCTGCAGCGCATCGCGAAGGGGCCGGCCACGCTCTCCACGGGTGTGCGCACCGCGCTCGCGTACCTCCGCCACCCGCAGCGCGGCCTGCTGGCGGTCGGCGGTGCGGTGGGGTTCTGGGCGGCGAACATCGGCGTGCTCTGGGCGAGCTTCGAGGCGTTCGGCGGGGAGGTGCAGTTCGCCGTGCTCGTGCAGGGCTTCTTCGTCGGCATGGCCGCGAACCTGATCCCGTCTCCGGCCGGGGGCGTGGGCGCCGTCGATGCAGGCATGATTGGGGCATTCTCAATCTTCGGGATCGACGACTCGGTGGTGTTCCCCGCGGTGCTCACGTATCGCGTGATCGCGTTCTGGCTGCCGATCCCGCCCGGGATCGTGGCGTTCATCCAGCTTCGCAAGACGGTGGCGGAGTGGGAGCGCGAGACTGTGGAGGCAAAGGCCGCCGAGAGGGCTACACTTCAGAAAGTGAAGTATTGAGCGTGGGAGTGGAATGAGCGTGCAGATCAAGGACATCGAGGACGTCGTCATCGTCGGCAGTGGCCCCGCCGGGTACACCGCCGCGCTGTACACATCGCGCGCGGACCTGGAGCCGCTCGTGATCGAGGGCTTCGCCTGGGGCGGCCTGCTCCAGCAGACGACCGATGTCGAGAACTACCCGGGCTATCCGGACGGCGTGATGGGTCCGGAGATGATGCAGAACTTCCGCGACCAGGCGGAGCGCTTCGGCACCCGCTTCATCACGGACGACGCCACGAAGATCGAGCTCAGCTCGGACGAGGGCGGCACGCACGTGGTCCACGTGCACGACCAGGAGATCAGGGCGCGCGCCGTGATCCTCGCCATGGGCGCCGAGCCGAAGAAGCTCGGCGTGCCGGGTGAGGACGAGCTGGCAGCGCGCGGCGTGTCGTACTGCGCCACCTGTGACGCAGCCTTCCACCGCGACGCCCAGACCCTCGTGGTCGGCGGCGGCGACACCGCCATGGAGGAAGCGACCTTCCTGTCGAAGTTCGCCGGCAAGGTGAGCGTCGTGCACCGGCGTCCGGAGTTCCGGGCCTCGGCGATCATGATCGACCGCGCCCGCGAGGCGGACAACATCGATTTGGTCACGCCGTACGTCGTGCAGAGCTTCCAGGCCGGCGACAACGGCTCGCTCGGCACGGCCGTGCTCGAGAACACCGAGGACGGCTCGACGAAGGACCTGCCGGTCACGGGCGCCTTCGTGGCCATCGGCCACAAGCCGAACTCGCATCTGGTCGAGGGCCAGATCGACCTCGACGAGGAGGGCTACGTGCTCGTCGAGGGGCGCACCACGAAGACGAAGCTGCCGGGCGTATTCGCCGCGGGCGATCTCACCGACCGCGTCTATCGCCAGGCGGTCACCGCGGCGGGCACCGGCTGTATGGCCGCGCTCGACGCCGAGGCATACCTGCGTGACACCCCGATCGACGCGGAGGTCCACTGGGCTCCCGATCCGGAACGGGTGGAGGCCGCGGCCGAGTCGGCCGCCGGCTAGTTGCCCACCTGGACCAACTGGGCGCGCCAGCAGAGGTGTGCCCCGGAGCGCATAGAGACACCGCGCTCTGAGGACGAGCTCGTCCGCGCGGTGACCGGCGCCGCCCGCGTGAAGGTGGCCGGCTCCGGACACTCGTTCACCGACATCGCGTGCACCGACGGCGTGATGATCGACATGTCCGCGATGCGCCGGGTGCTCGCGGTCGAGGGCCGCGAGGTGACCGTGGAGGCCGGCATCACGCTGCACGACCTCGGCGAGGAGCTGCGCGCCCGCGGCCTCGCGATGGAGAACCAGGGTGACGTGGACCCGCAGACGCTGGCGGGCGCCATCTCGACCGCCACCCACGGCACCGGCGGCCGCTTCGGGAACCTCTCCTCACAGGTCACTGGCGTCCGACTGGTGACCGGCACGGGCGAGCTGCTCGACCTGCGCGACGGCGACGAGCTGCGAGCCGCGCGCGTGAGCCTCGGCGCGCTCGGCGCGATCTCGGCGCTCACGCTCCGCTGCGTGCCCGCCTTCACGATCCACCGCATCGACGAGCCGCGCCCGCTCGACGAGGTGCTGCCGAGGCTGGACGAGCTGGTGGACTCGCACGACCACTGGGAGGCGTTCGTGATGCCCTACACGCGCCGGGCGCTCACGCTCACCTCGCAGCGCACGGACGAGGCGCCGCGCCCGCCCGGGCGCGCCTCCGCCTTCCTCCACGACGTGGT
Organism: uncultured Thermoleophilaceae bacterium; assembly: GCA_963774755.1. Classification (GTDB taxonomy): domain Bacteria; phylum Actinomycetota; class Thermoleophilia; order Solirubrobacterales; family Thermoleophilaceae; genus JACVRW01. The sequence goes on from CAVZGG010000005.1 coordinate 353,444, forward strand.
CCTCGAAAACGCGGTGCTCGGCCTGTTCTGCCGCCTGGGCCGCCGCTTCCCCGGCCTCATCCCCGTGCTCAACCGCCGGCTGGCCGGGTTGATGGGCCGCTCCGAGCACCTGGACGCGAGCAACCGCGTGTACGCCAACACGCGGCTCGTCCGCTTCACGGAGATGGAGTACGCGATCCCGCGCGAGTTCGCCGCGGAGGCGCTCGAGCGGGTGCTCGCGCTGATCGAGCGCCGGCGCCTGCCGATCGGCTTTCCGATCGAGCTGCGCGTGACGGCGCCGGACGACGCGATGCTGTCGACCGCCCACGAGCGCCCGACCGCATACATCGCTGTGCACCAGTACGTTGGCATGGAGTTCGAGACCTACTTCCGTGCCGTGGAGGCGATCATGGACGAGTACGTGGGCCGGCCGCACTGGGGGAAGCGCCACTACCAGTCGAGGGCCACGCTCAGCGGGCGCTATCCCGAATGGGACCGCTTCGCGGCGATCCGCGACCGCCTCGACCCCGAGCGCAGGTTCGAGAACGACTACCTGAGGCGAGTGCTCGGGTGAGTGCCACTCTGTACGCGATTCCCGGCTCGCACGCGGTCCGGACCGGCGAGCTGATGCTCGAGCACAAGGGGATCGAGTTCCGCCGCGTGAACTTCCCGCCGGGTCCTCATCGCGTGCTCGTGCGGGTGGTGGGTTTCAAGGGCGACCGCGTTCCGGCGGTGAAGTTCGAGGACGGGCGGCGCGCCCAGGGCACGCGCGAGCTGCCACGGGTGCTCGACGAGCTCGTGCCCGAGCCGCGCCTCGTGTCCGACGATCCGCGCGCGCTCGAGGCCGAGCGCTGGGCCGACGACGTGCTCCAGCAGTGGGCGCGGCGCATGGTGGCCTCCACCGGCTCGCGCGATCCCGACGCGCTCGCCGACCGGGGAGCGGGCGGCAGGCTCGGGCCACTGCTCACGCCGTACGAGCGGCCCGCGGCGGGTCGTTGCGCGCATGGTGCTCGTGGCGTTTCGCGTGACGAAGGAGCAGCTGCGCGACGACCGCGAGCGGACCGGCGAGATCCTCGACCGGGTGGACGCCTGGATCGCCGACGGCGTGCTGAACGGGGAGCAGCTTCACTCCGCCGACTTCGCGGTCGCGTCGAGCCTCGCGCTCGTGGAGTACATCCTTCCGCTTCAGCCAGAGCTGCAGCGCCGGCCGCTGTGGGGACTGCTCGAGAGGGTGTTCAGCGGCAGCGGCGCAGCACGCGGTCCAGCGTGAGCTTGCGGCCGTCCTCGGTCTCCGCGAGCACGCGCAGGCGGAAGCGGCCGCGCCGATGGATCAGCTTGCGCGGAACAACCCCGGTCAGGAGCGTCGGGCCGGCCCCATGACCGCGGGCCGACGGGAAGTTGAGCAGCCGCTCGACGCGCCGCCCGCCGACCATCACGTCCGCGAGCACGAGGCGCGCACGCTTCGATCCGCGCACCTGCACGCGCAGGTCGCGGCTGAAGCAGCCGCGCACCGGCCTGCCGGCTGAGCGGAGCGTGAGCGTGAGGTGCGGGCGCGCCAGGCAGTCCGCCCCGGCGCAGGAGGTGAGCTCGCGGAGCCGCACGGCGAGGTCGCGCTGCACCTTCGCGTAGCGCGTGTGCCCGTCCACGCTCTGAAGCTGGTACGGGTCCTCCTTCAGGTCGTAGAGCTCGTACTCGCCCGTGGTGCGGTGCTCGATGTAGAGGTAGCGGTACGTGCGGATCCCGCGGTAGGTCGGCACGCCGTTGGCGCCGTTCCCGTTCTCGATCAGGATGTCGCGGCCCCATTCGGCGCCCGGGTCGGCGAGCAGCTCGAGTAGCGAACGGCCGTCCTGCACCCGCCCCGGCAGGACGTCGGTGGCGTCGAGGATCGTGGAGGTCACGTCCGTGTTCGCGACCAGCCGACGGTCCACGCGCGTCTGTGGCACGCCCGGGCCGCGCATCACCAACGGCACCCGGATCGATTCCTCGTAGGGCAGCACCTTCTCGGCCAGGGCGCGGTGCTCGCCGTGCATGAATCCGTTGTCGGACATGAAGACGATGAGCGTGTTTTCGAGCTCGCCGTTGCGGCGCAGCGCCTCGACGATCTGCGCCACGCCCTCGTCGACCGCCATGAGCGACTCGATCTCCTGGCGCCAGTTCTCCTCGACCCCGGCCACGAACTCCGGGGACAGCCGCGGTCGATCGGCCACCACCTGGGGCTTGTCGTACATGCTCTTCTCGTTGAAGTTCGGGTGGCGCGGCATCCGCACGCCGGCATAGGCGTCCCGGTGCCGCGGCGCCGGCGAGGGGGTGCCGGGCCGGCGCGGGTCGTCCGGGTCGCGCGGCGCTCCGCGGTGCGGGGCGGTGTACCAGAGCGACAGATAGAAGGGGCGATCGCCCGGGCGACGCATCGTCGATCAGCTCGACGCCGCGCCGAGTCTCGAAGTCGGTCAGGTACTCGCCCGGGTGCTCGGCGTCGGGGTAGGTCTTGAGCACACCGTGGTCGAACGCCTTCCAGGTCACGTAGTTGAACGCGCCTGAGTGCGGCAGGCCCTCCCAGTCGGTCCAGCCCGGCGGTACGCCGTACTTCGCCTCGTAGCCGTTCAGGTAGCGGCCCACGTGCATCGTGCGGTAGCCGGCGTTCTGCAGCCAGACGGGCAGCGTGTTGGTGCTGTCGAGCTGGATGAAGCCGCCGAAGGGCGGGTTGTTGTGGAGGACGCCGTGGTTGTGGGCGTACTGCCCCGTGAGGTTCGTGGCACGCGATGGGCAGCAGAGCGGGAAGCTGTCGATCGCCTGGTCGAACTTGGTTCCCTCGCCGGCCAGCAGCGCGTTCACGTGCTGCATCGTCGAGAGCGAGGCCGCGGTCTGGTCGTCGGTCATGATCAGGACCACGTTCTCGCGCGCGAGTGCGGGCGCGGCGAGCGCGAGCGAGGCCAGCGCGCCGGCGAGGATGCCTAGAGCTCGCAGCGTCCTTCGCCGCGGTACGTGGGCACCTCGTCGGCTATCTCGCCGCCGTGCACCAGATAAAGGGTGTTGAAACGCTCGCACAGCTCCCCGGCCTTCGCATGGCGCAGATAGACGTTTGCGCCGATTTGCAGGCTAGCGGCGGCAGACCCCAGCACGGGAGTTTGCACCTCGCCTGCCCCTTCCAGGGGGTCAACACGGAGCCCTCTCGGGAGGTGCGGTGTGGGCAGGCGATCGCGCCCCGCCGCGCCCGACGCGTGATAGCCGCCGCCCAGGAGCGTGGCCGTGGAGCCGCTCGGCTTGCGCACGACGGGCATGGCGAACATCGCGGCGGGGGTCAGGCTGAAGGAGGAATAGCGGTCGAACAGCGTCGGCGCGTAGAGGCCCGACCCGGCCGTGATCTCCGTGATCACGTCCTCCCGGCGCGTGGTGTGGATGCTGCCGGTGCCGCCGCCGTTCACGAGCGGGAGCGGCGCCACCTCGCTCACGGCCGCCACCACGGCGGCGCGGCGCTCGGCGATCTCGCTCGCCGAGAGGCGCTTGATCTGCCGGATCAGCGGTGCCTGGACCCGCTTCCCGAGCGGGCTGTCTCCGAGACCGGCGATGTGGGCCTCGTAGCCCATCAGGCCCGCCAGCTCCAGGCCGGGCCGCCTCACGATCTCCTGTGCCAGCTCGCGCGCCTGCTCGGGGGTTCGGACCGGCGAGCGCTTCACCCCGATCTTCAGGCGGCCGCCGAGCGGCCACCAGCTCACGTCGAGGTCGATGCAGACCCTCACGGGCCGGGCGGCCCGGCCCACGGCGCTCTCGATCAGGTCCAGGTGCGCCACGGAGTCCACCATGAGGATCGGCGGGCGCTCGCCGTCGAGGCGGCCAAGCTCGGCGAGCGCGCCGCGGTGTGCGGTGGGATAGGCCAGCAGGAGGTCGTCGAAGCCGTGCTCGTGGAGCCAGAGCGACTCGGGCAGCGTGAACGTCATCAGGCCCTGGAAGCCGGGCTCGCCGAGGATCGACGCGAGCAGCGCCCGGCAGCGCACCGACTTGCTCGCCACCCGGATCGGCGTGCCCGCCGCCCGCTCCAGCATCTCGCTCGCGTTCGACCACATCGCGTCGAGATCCACGAACGCGAAGGGGGCATCGACGTCGGCGAAGACGCGCTCGAGCTCCTCATAGCTGCGCTCGCGCACCTGTGTACGGTCTCGCGCCATGCTGCGGCTCGACCGTATACATCCGACGCTGCTCGTGTTGGGCGGGATCGCGTCGGTGCAGTTCGGCGCGGCGTTCGCGAAGTCCCTGTTCGACGAGCTGGGCCCAGGCGGCACGGTCTTCCTGAGGGTGCTGTTCGCGGCGCTCGTGCTGGCCGCGGTCTCGCGCCCCGCCACCCGCGGCCTCTCGCGCTCCGACTGGCGCCTGATCGCGCCTCTTCGGGCTGACGCTCGCGGCGATGAACCTCGCCTTCTACGAGTCGCTCGACCGCATCCCGCTCGGCGTGGCGGTCACGATCGAGTTCGTGGGGCCGCTCGGCGTGGCCGTCGCGGGCTCGCGGCGTGCGCTCGACCTCGCCTGGGTCGCGCTGGCCGCGGCCGGCATCGTCCTGCTGTCGAACTTCGGGACGGCGGACCTCGACGGGCTCGGCGTGGCGCTCGCCCTGGTGGCCGGCGGCTTCTGGGCCGCCTACATCCTGCTGAGCGTGCGCGTCGGGCGCCGGTTCTCCGGCGGCGGACGGTCTGGCGCTCGCGATGGGCGTGGGCGCGGTGATGCTCGTGCCCGTGGGCGTGGCCGACGCCGGCGGCGAGCTGCTGGTGCCCTCGCTGCTCGCGGCCGCGCTCGGCGTGGCGATCCTCTCCTCGGCGATTCCCTACGGGCTCGAGATGGAGGCGCTGCGCCGGCTACCGGCGGGGGTCTTCGGGGTGATGATGAGCATCGAGCCGGCTGTGGCGGCCCTCGCCGGGTTCATCCTGCTCGACGAGGGCCTTGCCACGCGTGAGCTGGTCGCGATCCTGCTCGTGGTGGCAGCCAGTGCCGGAGCGGCGCGCAATGCGAACGTGCCGCCTAGGGACGCCTGAGGCGTCTACGCCAACGCCGGGGGCATGTCCTCCTGGGTCTTGGTCGTCTCGGCCGTAATGACCGGTCGGACCGGGAGGAGGTCGAACATGCTGAGCGGTTGACCGCAGGCGCTGCACCAGGTAACGCGAGCGGCTCCGTCGACGTCGACCACGTCGTCGCAATTGGGACATAGGTAGTGGGCCATGTCCAGAATTGCACTACGTATCGGTCAATCGTCCAATGGGGTGAGGACCCCATAGACGAAAGATGGGGTCTCGACCCTAGTCGTATCTGTGAATCTGCCCTCTGACCAGGTTCGCCAGCTGCCCGAGCGCGATGTTGGCGTCGGTCAGGTGGAGCCCCCAGGTGGCGTCGGGCGTCGGCGTGAACGTGTGGGCGCCGCGCAGCGGCTTCACCTGAAGCACGCTCGCCCCGCCGGCCTTCGAGCACTTTCCGCTGTAGGAGCCGGGGAAGCCGGCCCAGGCGGTCTTCGGGCGCGGAAGGTCGCCGATCGCGAGGTTCGCCGCGGCTCCGATCACGCTGTCCGCGAATGGGGCGCTCGGGTAGATCGGCGTGAGCTTCGCCGAGCCGCCGCCCAGCGCCGCTGGGTTCGTGCACAGGATCTCGCGCCCTGGCTCCGTGGCCCGGCCGAAGAGCGAGTTCTGCGGAACGGGCTCGTTGAAGGTCGAGAAGGCGATCACGCAGCCGATCTGGCTGGCTCGACGGCAGGCGCGCACCTGCTTGAAGTCGCCTCCGCGATCGCTGCCCTTCTTCACCGTGACGTTGCCGCCGAGCAGCACCGCGGACACGAGCCGCCGGCGTGCCGAGGCCTTCGGGTCGATCTCCTCGCGGATCAGCCGTCGCAGCACGAAGGTGCCCTGCGAGTGGCCGATCAGCACCACGCCGCGGCCGTGGTTGAAGCGCCTCAGGTACGCGCGCCAGGCCTCCACGACATCGTCGTAGGCCTGCTCCTCCATTTCGGGCGTGACCGTGCCGCGCTGGAGCAGCCCCTGGACCGTGACCTGGCGGTAGACGGGCGCGAACACGCGGCAGTCGCGCGAATAGCGCGCCGCCTGGTAGAGCGCGATCGAGCGGAGGACGTCGTCCACCACCTGGGTCGCCTGTGGCTGCTTCTGGTCGCTCACCGTCGGATACACGTAGAAGCAGTCCGCCTGGCGGCGCTTCGCGCGCCGCACATGCTCCACGCCGAGGCGCTTGGCCTTCGGCGAGAAGTTCGTCGTGGTCAGGCTCGGCTCGCACGGATTGGCCTTCTGGCCGGGCTTGCACAGCCAGACCACCTTGGCGTCGGCGCTCGCCGGCAGCAGGACGAAGGCGATCAGGGCGAGGGTGACCGCTGCCAGCGGCCTGCGGAGGCGCATCCGAGGATCCTAGTCAGCGCAGGTACACGGGGTTCGACAGGATCCAGGTGCGCTCGCGGCCCTTCGCCTCGCGGCGGGCCTCCGCGCGGTAGACCCCGGGCTGCTCGACCTCCGCGTCCAGCGACGTGCCCTCGGTCGAGGCGATCTCGGCGCCGTCGCGGAGCAGCCGCAGCCGGGCGGCGAGCGGCGTGCGAACTCGCAGGGTGCGCCGGCCGGCCGGCGCCTCGCCGCCCATCGGCACGTCGTCGGCCTCGAAGCGGAACCCGCTGGCGGGCGCCACCGAGTCGACGGCGATGTAGCAGCGGCCCGCGCGCAGCGCGTCGAAGACGAGCTCGCGGTCGGGCTCGAGCTCGCCCGCCGGCGGCTCGCTGCAAGAGAACGTGAGTGCGGATGTAGCGGAAGCTGCGGCGGTAGGCCATCACGCGCACGGGCACCACGGGACCGATGCGCTTGCCGAACTGGTGCGCGTCGAGGCCGCCGATCGCGACAACGCGCCGCTCGCGGCAGAGCTCGTCCCAGCGGCGCATGTTGCGCTCGGGAGGGTGGTCGAGCATGCGTCCGGGCGCCGCGAGGAAGCGGATCATCTGGGGGATGCTCGAGAGGCTCTCCCCGGTGTCGTTCGCGAAGCTCCAGAGCTCGATTCCGTGGAGGGCGTCGCAGTCGAGCCCGCCGAACGGCATGCCGGGCCGCTTGAAGCGCGCAAAGCCCTCCGAGAACGGATGCGCGGCGAAGCCGAAGCCGCCCGCGTCGCGGACCGCCCGCGCGATCCCGCAGGCGTCGAGGCCGCGGTGGCGGATCACCTCGTCGATGCCGAAGGCCAGGTAGTGGTTCTTGCCGAGCGGCGAGACCTCCTCGCCCGCGAGCAGGAGCACGTCGCCGTACCAGCCCTCCTCGCCGCGCCGCTTGGCCTCGAGCGTGTCGTGGTCGGTGAGCAGCACCACGTCGGCCTTCGCGCGCGCCGCCGCGCGCGCGATCTCGGGCACGGTTCCGGTGCCGTCGGAGTGTGTCGAGTGCAGGTGGACCACGCAGGCGAGGTCGTGCATATTCCGTAACTTCCCCTCTGGCGGAGGGTTTGCGCAACATGAGGGCAATCGGGCTGGCGATTGTGGCACTGGCGCTGTTCGCCCCGTCGGCGTCCGCGGCCACCATCGAGATCCACGAAATCTTCTGCGGGTGCGACGGAAGCTCCGGCGACGAGGACACGCGCGACCTGATCGTGACCGCCGCGCCCGGCGAGCTGAACCGGATCTCGGTGCACAGGGAGCCGGGCGGCGTGGTGGTCGAGGACCTCGGCGCGCCGCTCACCGGGGCGTGCGAGCCGGCGAGCCCTGGAAGGCGCATCTGCCGCGGCCACTACACCGGCATCGTGCTGAACCTGGGTGATGGCGACGACGAGCTGAATCTGCGCGATCTGGGCGGGTCAGTGGACGCGGGACCCGGTGACGACGACCTCGTCGTTGCCGGGCCCCCGTCCCGCCTTCTCGGCGGGCCCGGCGCCGACCTGCTGGACGCGCGGCTCGCCCCGGGAAGCGGCATCTCCTACAGCGATCACACGGCGGGCGTGACCGTTCGCCTGAACGGGCTCGCCGATGACGGCTCGGCGGGCGAGGGCGACAACGTGCTCGGTTCGCTCGGCAGCATCGAAGGAGGGTCAGGCGACGACACCCTCGAGTCGGGGGCAGAGGCCGCCTCGCTCGCCGGGGGAGCCGGCAACGACTCGCTCGTCGGCAGCCCGGAGGGCGAGTCGCTCCTGGGCCAGGAGGGCGACGACGACCTCTCAGCCGGCGGCGGCAACGACAGCCTCGACGGCGGAGAGGGTGCGGATCTGCTCTCCGGCGGGCCCGGGCACGACGAGGCGAGCTACGCCAGCGCTCGCGTGCCGCTTCGGCTCAGCATCGGCGACGGGCCGGGCGACGGCGCGGCCGGCGAGAACGACGACATCGGGGCGGACATCGAGGACCTGATCGGCGGCTCGCGCGCGGACGTGATGATCGGAACCGCAGCGGCCAACCGGCTGGTGGGCCACGAGGGCGCCGACAGGATGGTCGGCGGCGAGGGGGCGGACACGCTCGACGGGTCGACCGACCGCGACGGCGACCGGCTGGACGCGGGTCCGGGTCGGGACCGCGTGATAGCGGGCGGCCGTGACCGTCTGCTGCTCGACGACGGCGAGCGCGACAGGACAGACTGCCGCTCGAGCGCCCCCAGGATCGAAGCCGACTCGCTCGACACCTTCAGGAGGTGCGCACCGTGGGTGAGGATGCGGCCGCTGGGCCGGGCACGGGCTGGCCTGCCGGCCCGGATAGCGCTGAGCTGCCCGCGCCTGAGCGCAGTGCCGTGCCGTGGACACCTCTTCGTTCGCATGGAACCCGGCAACCGCAGGCTCTCCCGGACGGTCCGGTTCGGGCCGATCCGTCCCGGCCGCCGGGCCGTTCTGGCCGTGCAGATTTCGCGAGCCCTTCGCCGCGACCTCCTTGTCATGGTGATCGGCGTGAGCGTCCGGCGCGGCGACGGTCGGAGCACGACGAGGCTCTCCGGAGGGCTCCTCACTAGGCCGCTGCGCGCCTACGCGCGAGCGCGTGTGGATGGGGGTTGTCCTGCCGCCCGCGGTGCTGTTAGCCGCGGCGCGTCGGCTGACAGCTAGGTGACGACGAGCGTGCGGAGCACGAACGGCGTTGCGCCGCGCCAGGTGTCCGTTCCGACCTGGATGCGGTAGACGACGCCCGCCATCGCCGCAAACCTCACGGCACATTCGAGCTTCGGGCCGATCCGGCGAAGGCGGCCCAGGCGAGAGCCGGTGTAGACACCGACGCCCGTTTCACCACCCTCGTTGCATACGTGGACATTGATCAGTGTTCTGTTCCGCACTCTTAGACGGAACCAAACCGTCCACCGGTCCGTGAAATATGAGGCACTTGGTTCGTGAAGTTCCCTCGTGGAGTTGCGGAGCGTGCCGCGCACAGCGGATCGGGGACTCACGGGAGCCGCGTCGCGGAAGTCGTCGTTCGGCGGCGCGTTTAGCCGTCTCACAACGAGCGTGAAACGGCCTTTCGGTTGGAAGGCCGCGACCGCGATCCGGTAGGTGCGTCCGGGCCTGGCGGTGAAAGCAACACGGCTACCTGCGCGAGGGGTCGGGCAACCGTTGTCGTTGTAGTCGACAGCCCGTAATGACTGGAGGCTGCGGCCGCTGTAGACGGCGATAACCGTGTTGAGCCGCGACTCGCATGTTTGGAACACCAAGGTCGTCTTGCGCGTCGTGGTGAAGCGGTACCAAACCGAACGAGACGCAGGCGTGTTGGCATGGCGCGGTTCGCCGCGTTGTCTGGTGGCGCCCGTGGTCGCACCGGTCAGCTTCGCCTCAGGTGGCGCAACGCGAGCTTCCGCGAAATCATCGTTCGCGGGCGCGGCGCTCGCCAGTGTCGGCACGGCAAGTAGACCCATGGCGGACAGCGCGACACCCATGCCTCCTCCAATGCCGATCTTCGCGAGCAGGGTCACGTCCTCGGTCGCGGAAGGGTTCGGCAGTCACCCTAACCCGGTGTCTCCGGCCTGCCTAGCCTTCGCAGCGCACTGCGATTACGGATCCCTGGCCGACCCCACCCCTGTCGGCAAGGTCCGGGGTCGGATCTGGCGACGGTGGGTAACGTTGCTGGAGTGAGCGATTCAGACACTTTCGGCGCCCGTTCGACCCTCGACGTCGGCGGCGAGTCGTATGAGATCTTCCGGCTCGACGCGCTTCAGGAGAAGTTCGACGTGGCCCGCCTGCCGTACGCGCTGAAGGTGCTGCTCGAGAACCTTCTGCGCAACGGCGAGGACGAGGGCGTGGAGGCCGTGGCGAAGTGGTCGGCCAAGGACGAGCCCTCCCACGAGATCGCCTATCGGCCGGCGCGCGTGCTGATGCAGGACTTCACTGGTGTGCCCGCCATCGTCGACCTGGCCGCGATGCGCGACGCCATGGAGGACCTCGGCGGGGATGCCACCAAGATCAACCCGCTGGTGCCGGTGGAGCTCGTGATCGACCACTCGATCCAGGTGGACGTGTTCGCCGAGCGGCTCGCATTCCAGCGCAACGCCGAGTTCGAGTTCGAGCGCAACAAGGAGCGCTACGCGTTCCTGCGCTGGGGCCAGACGGCGTTCGACAACTTCAAGGTGGTGCCGCCGAACACCGGGATCTGCCACCAGGTGAACCTGGAGTATCTGGCGCGCGTGGTGGAGTCGCGCGACGGCCAGGCGTTCCCGGACACGCTGGTCGGAACCGACTCGCACACCACGATGGTGAACGGCCTCGGCGTGCTCGGCTGGGGCGTGGGCGGCATCGAGGCCGAGGCCGCGATGCTCGGCCAGCCGGTTTCGATGCTGGTTCCGCAGGTCGTGGGCTTCAAGCTCACCGGCCAGCTGCCCGAGGGGGCGACCGCCACGGATCTCGTCCTCACCGTCACCGAGATGCTCCGCGAGCGCGGCGTGGTCAGCAAGTTCGTGGAGTTCCACGGCGACGGCCTCGCCAACCTGCCGCTCGCCGACCGCGCCACGATCGGGAACATGTCGCCGGAGATGGGCGCGACCTGCGCGATCTTCCCGGTCGACGCGGAGACGCTCCGCTACCTCGAGTTCTCGGGCCGTCCGCCCGAGCGGGTGGAGCTCGTGGAGGCGTATTGCAGGGAGCAGGGCCTCTTCCACGACGAGAACTTCGAGGATGTGACCTACTCCGACACGCTCGAGCTCGCCCTCGACGACGTGGTTCCGTCGCTCGCCGGGCCGAAGCGGCCGCAGGACCGCGTGGCACTCACGGACGCGGCGTCGGACTTCCGCGCCGAGCTGGAGGAGTACACGGGCCACGAGACGCCGACGGGCTACGACGAGGCCCTCGACGAGTCGTTCCCCTCGAGCGACCCGCCCACGAACAACGGCGGCGGCGAGTCCCCCAAGGTCGGGCACAGCCACCCGCAGCAGGGCACCGCGGTGGCGGAGCGCGAGGAGGGCTTCGGGCACGGGTCGGTGGTGATCGCGGCGATCACGAGCTGCACCAACACCTCGAACCCCTCGGTGATGATCGGCGCCGGGCTGCTGGCGAAGAAGGCGGTCGAGGCCGGGCTCGAGCGCATGCCGTGGGTCAAGACCTCGCTGGCGCCGGGATCGAAGGTCGTGACCGAGTACCTCGAGCGCGCCGGCCTGATCGAGCCGCTGTCGAGGCTGGGCTTCGACCTGGTCGGCTACGGCTGCACGACCTGCATCGGGAACTCGGGTCCGCTGCCGGAGGAGGTCTCCAAGGAGATCGAGGAGCGCGACCTCGTGGTGGCGAGCGTGCTGTCCGGCAACCGCAACTTCGAGGGCCGCATCCACCCCGAGGTGAAGATGAACTACCTCGCCTCGCCGCCGCTCTGCGTGGCGTACGCGCTGGCCGGCCGGATGGACCTCGACATCGTGAACGAGCCGCTCCAGAACGACGTCTACCTGCGCGACATCTGGCCGACCCAGCAGGAGGTCAACGACACGATCGAGAGCGCGATCGAGTCGGACATGTTCCGGCGCTCCTACGGCGACGCGCTGTTCGAGGGCGACGACAACTGGAAGTCGCTCGAGATCCCGGAGGGCGACCGCTACGCCTGGGACGACGAGTCCACCTACGTGAAGCAGCCGCCCTACTTCGAGGACATGCCGGCCGAGGCCCCGGACGGCTTCGAGCCGATCGAGGGCGCCCGCGTGCTCGCGCTGCTCGGCGACAGCGTCACCACGGACCACATCTCGCCGGCCGGCGCGATCAAGAAGGACTCACCCGCGGGCGAGTACCTGATCGAGCACGGAGTCGAGCCGCGCGAGTTCAACTCGTACGGCTCGCGGCGCGGCAACCACGAGGTGATGATGCGCGGCACGTTCGCGAACATCCGGCTGCGCAACCTGCTCGCGCCCGACACCGAGGGCGGCTTCACGAAGAAGGACGGCGAGGTCAAGCCGATCTACGACGCCGCGGTGGAGTACCACGAGGAGGGCACGCCGCTCTGCGTGATTGCCGGCAAGGAGTACGGCTCCGGGCTCGTCGCGCGACTGGGCGGCGAAGGGTCCGCGGCTGCTCGGCGTGCGCTTCGTGATCGCCGAGTCGTACGAGCGCATCCACCGCTCGAACCTGGTCGGCATGGGCATCCTGCCGCTCCAGTTCCCGGACGGCGAGAACGCCGAGTCGCTCGGCCTGACGGGCGAGGAGAGCTTCGACCTCGCCCCGCTCGAGGACGGCGCGAAGACGCTCAAGGTCAGCACCTCCGAGGGCGTGGAGTTCGACGCCCGCGTGCGCATCGACACGCCGAACGAGTGGCTCTACTACCGCCACGACGGCATCCCCGCGAGCAGGTGGTAGAGCACGGCCATGCGCACGTGCACGCCGTTGGCCACCTGGGCCAGGATGACCGACGACGGCCCGTCGGCCACCGCCGGGGCGATCTCCATGCCGCACCATGGCCGGGGTGCAGCACCAGGGCGTGCTCCGGCAGCCGGGCGGCCCGGGCCTCGGACAGGCCGTAGCGCACGGCGTACTCGCGGGCGGAGGGGAAGAACGAGCCGTGCATCCGCTCGGCCTGCACCCGCAGCATCATCACCGCGTCCAGCCCCGGCAGCTCGGCGTCCAGATCGGTACCGACCCGGCACGGCCACTGCGCCACCCCGACCGGCAGCAGCGTCGGCGGCGCCACCAGCACGACCTCCGCACCCAGGGTGGCCAGCAGGAACACGTTGGACCGGGCCACCCGGCTGTGCAGCACGTCCCCGACGATGCCGATCCGCCGCCCGGCGATCCCGCCCAGCCGGTCGCGCAGCGTGGCCGCGTCCAGCAGGGCCTGGGTGGGGTGCTCGTGGGTGCCGTCGCCGGCGTTGACGATGCACGTGTGTGGTTCCGGTGATGCTCGCGTCCCGGTCGACCCAGGCGGCCAGCCGGTGCGCCGATCCGGAGGCCGGGTGCCGCACCACCACGCAGTCCGCGCCCATCGCCGAGAGGGTCAGCGCGGTGTCCCGCAGCGACTCCCCCTTGCCCACCGACGACCCGGACGCGCTGACGTTCACCGTGTCCGCGCTCATCCACTTGCCGGCCACCTCGAACGACACCCGGGTGCGGGTCGAGTTCTCGTAGAACATGGTGATCACCGTGCGGCCGCGCAGCGTGGGCAGCTTGCGCACCTCCCGGCCCAGCAGCGCCTGCTTGAGCCGGTCGGAGGTGTCCAGCAGACCGGTGGCCGCGGCCGCGTCCAGGTCGGTGACCGAGAGCAGGTGCTTCACGCCGGCTCCCCGGCCTGCTCGGGGGCGGCCTCGGGGGCGGCCTCGGGGGCGGGGTGCCGCAGGCGCACCGCGTCCACGCCGTCGGTCTCGGTGAGCAGGACCAGTACCTGCTCGTCGCGCGCGGTCGGCACGTTCTTGCCCACGTAGTCCGCGCGGATCGGCAGCTCCCGGTGCCCGCGGTCGATCAGCACGGCCAGCTGCACCGCGCGCGGGCGCCCGTGCTCGGCCAGCGCATCGAGCGCCGCCCGGACCGTGCGCCCGGACATCAACACGTCGTCGACCAGCACGACCAGGGTGTCGTCCAGACCGCCCTCCGGGACGGAGGTGTCGCCGAGCGCGCGGGCCGGCCGGCGGCGCAGGTCGTCCCGGTACAGGGTGGGGTCGACGGTGCCCACGGCGAGCGGCCGGCCGGCGAACTCGGCGATCGCCTCGGCCAGCCGGCGGGCCAGCACCGCGCCGCGGGTCGGCACGCCGATCAGCACGACGTTCTGCGGCGTCGGCGGTCTTCTCGATGATCTGATGCGCGATCCGCGCGATGGTGCGGGTGACGTCGGCGGCGCTGAACAGCTCCCGGTTGGCGGGGTCCGTCCCGTCGGCGTCCCCGCGGCGGTGGTCCGCCACGAGCATCTCCTTTCCCGCCTCACCGGACGGGCCCTTAAAGGAAACCTGGCTTGCCCTGGACTCCTGGGCCGAACCTATCAGTGCCGTGCCCGCGGTTCGGCGCAGCCCGACCGGCGAGCCGCCGCCGCTGTTCATGTCACGCGCCGTGCAGGAACTCGGCGCGCTCACCTGAGCGCCGGCGTCACGTTCCGACCACAGACTTGATCACGGACAGTTGAACCGAGTCCACGAACAGGCGCGATGGCCATGGGTATCAGGGGACTTCGATCAGCCGTTCGAGTGATCTACTCGGTCCCCCGACTTGACCGAACGGCGGCGCAAGCGGAGGATTACTCTCCGTATTGAACCTCCGGGGTTCCTCAGGGCGGCCGCGGTCGGCGCGGGGGGCACCGCTCGGAGAACCAGTCGACGGCGCCCCCAACGTCGGCACGCCCCGGCATCACCGGAAACCCCGCTCGGTCCCGTGGCCGGCGAAGCAGCAGTGAGGAGAGTCGCCAGATGGGCGACTACGCTAAGGCGCTCGGCGGCAAGCTCCGCGCCATTCGGCAGCAGCAGGGTTTGTCGCTGCACGGCGTCGAGCAGAAGTCCGGCGGGCGCTGGAAGGCGGTCGTCGTCGGTTCCTACGAGCGCGGCGACCGCGCGGTCACCGTGCAGAAGCTGGCCGAGCTGGCCGACTTCTACGGCGTGCCGGTGGCCGAGCTGCTTCCGGAAGGCCGGGTCACCTCGGGTTCCGAGCCGGCCACCAAGATCGTGATCAACCTGGAGCGGTTGCAGCAGCTGCCGGCGGACAAGGTCGGCCCGCTGGCCCGGTACGCCGCGGCCATCCAGAGCCAGCGCGGCGACTACAACGGCAAGGTGCTCAGCATCCGGGCCGAGGACCTGCGGTCTTTGTCGATCATCTACGACATGACGCCCGGCGAGCTCACCGACCAGCTGATCGACTGGGGCGTGCTGCCCCCGGAGGCCCGGCCGGTCTCCTGGCCCGCGGCGGGTGGGGACGTGACCTGGGGAAGGGTGCGCGTCACCCTCAGCGGGCCGCGCGCAGCTGCTCGGCGATGTCGGAGATCCGCCGAGCACGCCGTTGAGGAACCGCGGGCTGTCGTCGGTGGACAGGCTGCTGGCGAGCTCGACGGCCTCGGTGATCGCCACCGGGTCGTCGATCTCGTCCACCCAGAGCAGCTCGTACACCCCGATCCGGAGCAGGGTCCGGTCGACGGCGGGCATCCGGGCCACGGTCCAGCCCTCGGCGTGCTCGGCCAGCAGCTGGTCGATGCGTTCCTGGTGCGCGACCACGCCGCGCACCAGCATCGCCGCGTAGTCCGAGACCGGCGGGGCGTCGTCGGTCTCCTGGCGCTGGGCGAGCACCTCCAGCGGGTTCTCCGTCGCGGGCCTCGGACTCGAACAGGATGTCCAGTGCCCGCTTGCGCGCCTTGGTGCGTGCCCGGATCATCGTCGGCCGCGGCTCAGCCGGAGACCCGGCCGAGGTAACGCCCGTCGCGGGTGTCGACCTTGACCTTCTCGCCGGTGTTGAGGAACAGCGGAACCTGGATCTCGGCGCCGGTCTCCAGGGTGGCCGGCTTGGTGCCGCCGGTGGACCGGTCGCCCTGCAGGCCGGGGTCGGTGTGCGAGATGACCAGCTCCACCGAGGTCGGCAGCTCGATGTACAGCGGCACGTCGTCGTGCAGCGCGACCATCGCGTGCCGGTTCTCCAGCAGGTAGTCGGCGGCCTCGCCGACGGCGCGTTCGCGGAGATCGGGATCTGGTCGAAGGTGTCGCCGTCCATGAACACGAAGTCGGCGCCGTCGCGGTAGAGGTAGGTCATGTCGCGCCGGTCCACGGTCGCGGTGTCGACCTTGGTGCCGGCGTTGAAGGTCTTGTCGACGACCTTGCCGGTGAGCACGTTCTTCAGCGTCGTGCGCACGAACGCGCCGCCCTTGCCCGGCTTGACGTGCTGGAACGCGGTGACCGCCCAGAGCTGGCCTTCGAGGTTGAGCACCAGGCCGTTCTTCAGGTCGTTGGTGGTGGCCACGTGCGGGTGTCTCCTGATCTCGCGTCGGATGTGCGTGGATCGGCGGGGCGGTCGGGGCATGCGCCAAACCTGCGCGCCGGGTCGTGCGGCGCCGGGGCGCCGTCGGTATCCCCAGTTTACCGCGGGCGGTCGGCTCAGCAGACCTCGAGCAGCTCGCGCGGGCTGCCGGTGAGCAGCCGCGGCTCGCCGTCGCGGACCAGCAGGGTGTCCTCGATGCGCACCCCGCCGCGGCCGGCCAGGTAGACCCCGGGCTCGACGGTGACCGCCATGCCGGCGGCCAGGGTGCCGGTTGCCGGTCGCCGGCGAGCAGCGGGGCCTCGTGGATCTGCAGGCCGACGCCGTGACCGAGCGGGTGCACGAACTGCTCGCCGTGGCCGGCCCGGTCGCACCACCGTGCGGGCGGCGGCGTCGACATCGGAGACGCTGGTGCCCGGCGCGAGCGCGGCCCGCCCGGCCTGCTGCGCGGCGGCGACCAGCGCGTACAGCTCGCGCTGCCAGTCCGCGGCCGGCGCCGAGCACGACGGTGCGGGTCATGTCGGAGTGGTAGCCGTCGACCAGGGCGCCGAAGTCCATGGTCACCAGGTCGCCGCGGCGCAGCACGGTCGCCATCGGCCGGTGGTGCGGGATCGCGGAGTTCGGCCCCGGCGGCGACGATGGTCTCGAACGCCGGGCCGACCGCGCCGTGGCCGCGCATCCGGTTCTCCAGCTCGAGCGCGACCTCACACTCGGTGCGGCCGGGGCGCAGCCCGCCGGCGGCGAGCAGGTCGGCCAGCGCCGCGTCGGCGGCCGCGCAGGCCGCGTGCAGCGCGGCCACCTCGGCCGCGTCCTTGACCGCGCGCAGCCGCTGGACCAGCCCCGACGCCCGGTGCAGGGTGACGCCCTCGACCGCCGCGGCGAGCTGCCCGTGCGCGTCCACCGTGACGTGGTCGGACTCGAAGCCCAGCGCCCGCACCCCGCCTCGGCGGCCGCGACGGCCAGCGCGCGGGCGCTGCGGCGCTCGATCAGGACCGGCAGGTCGGGCACCTCCTCGGCGGCCTGGGTGCGGTAGCGGCCGTCGGTGCAGAAGCGGCTGGCCTCGTCGCCGTCGCCGTGCAGCAGCAGCGCCGCGTTGGAGCCGGTGAAGCCGGTCAGGTAGCGGACGTTGATCAGGTCGGTGACCAGCAGCGCGTCCACTCCGGGAACGGCGGCGCGCAGCAGATCGCGCAGCGCGGCCCGCCGCGACAGGTAGGACATGATGCGACCCTACGGCGCCGGCGCGGCTCCCCCGACGGTTCGCGCCACGGCCCGGCGTCCCGGCCCGGTTCGGGTGTCGGCAGCACCGGCCGCGCGGCCGGTGCTGGCGAGATCAGCCGGCGGTGGCGATGGCGGCAAAGGCGGTGGCCAGCAGCTCCGGCTCCGGTCCCTCCAGCCGGGCCGGCTGGGCCAGCCCGTCCAGCACCACGAACCGCAGCCGGCCACCGCGGGCCTTCTTGTCCCCGCGCATGATCTGCACCAGCTCCTCGAGCACCCCGTCCGGGTAGCTCACCGGCAACCCCAGGGCGACCAGGATGGCGCGGTGCCGGTCGGCGGTGGCGTCGTCCAGCCGGCCGGCGAGCCGGGCCAGCTCGGCGGCGAACACCAGCCCCACGCTCACCGCGGCGCCGTGCCGCCACCGGTAGTCCTCCCGCCGCTCGATCGCGTGGCCCAGGGTGTGCCCGTAGTTGAGGATCTCCCTCAGGTCCGACTCGCGCAGGTCGGCTGCGACCACCGTGGCCTTGACCTGGATGGACCGACGGACCAGCTCGGGGAGCACCGGTCCGGCCGGGTCGAGCGCAGCGGCCGGATCGGCCTCGATGAGCTCCAGGATGACCGGGTCGGCGATGAACCCGGTCTTGACGATCTCCGCGCTGCCGGCCGTGATCTCGGCGGCGGGCAGGGTGTCGAGCAGCGCCAGGTCGACGAGCACGACCGACGGCTCGTGGAAGGCCCCGACCAGGTTCTTGCCGGCCCCGGTGTTGATGCCGGTCTTGCCGCCGACCGCCGCGTCGACCATGGCCAGCAGGGTCGTCGGCACGTGCACCACGCGTACCCCGCGCATCCAGGTGGCGGCCACGAAGCCGGCCAGATCGGTGACGGCGCCGCCGCCGAGGGACACGACCACGTCGGACCGGGAGAGCCCGATCTGCCCGCACACCTCCCAGCAGAACCCGGCCACGCCGAGCGACTTGCCCCCCTCCGCATCCGGCACCTCGACCCGGTGCGCGTCCAGACCGGCCGCGCCGAGCTCGGCCCGGGCCTGCTCGGCGATCGGGGCCAGGGCCGGCTGGTGGACCAGCAGCACCGTGCTCGCGCCGAGCTCGCGCACGGTCTCGGTGAGCCGCGCGCGCAGGCCGCGGCCGACGAGCACGGGGTACGGCCGCGGCCCGGCCACCTCGATCCGGACGGCGGCCGGCGAGCCGTCCGTCGAGGAGCGATCGGTTCCGGTGCGGTCGTCCACGCGCCGACTGTAGGGCGTGTGCTCCGGCCTCCCCGACCAGGCCGGGGCTCAGCCGGACGGCCGACCGACCGTCGGGTCGGGGAGCGCGGCGACCTGCCGCGGATCCTGAGCCGTCGGCCGGTCCAGCGGATCGACGTCGTCGACCGGATCGGCCGGGTCGCCGGGCGGCAGTGCGCCGATGGCCTCCAGGACCACGCGGGCCACTTGGTTGGCGCTGCGCCGGACGGTGTCCACCTCGACCGTAGCGACCTCGCGGTAGAGCGGAGCCCGGGCCTCGAGCAACGCCTTGAAGGTGGCCCGCGGATTGACGCCGGCCAGCAGCGGGCGGGCGGTGGACATGCCGGTGCGCCGCAGTCCGTCGGTGACGCCGACCTTGAGGTGCACCACCTGGTACCCCCGCAGCCGCTCCCGGGTCTGCGCGGCCAGCACCGAGCCGCCGCCGAGGGCCAGCACGCCGTCGGTGCCGATGAGGGCCTCCGCCACGACCTGGCGTTCCAGGGCCCGGAAGGCGTCCTCGCCGTCCTGCAGGAACATGTCCGAGATCGACTTGCCGGCGCGTTCGACGATGACCGCGTCGACATCGGTGAACTCCACGCCCAGCCGCTGGGCCAGCACCTGCCCGACCGTGGTCTTGCCGGCTCCCGGTGCCCCGACCAGGACCAGCATCGGGCGTCGTAGGGTGCTCACGGCTCAGAGGGTAGTGACGCGGTGCGGCGGACCGCAGCCCGTCCCGGCGGCGCTACTCGGCGCATCGTGGCGCGTTGGCGCCTGCTGCCTCCGGTCAACGGCTAGCCTCGGAGACGGCCGCCGTGCCACAGCGTGATCGTGCGTGCCGGGCGCGGTGCACCGACGGCAGCTCCGAGTAGGTGATGACGTGGTAGACGGCAGATCAAGCAACGGGGCGGTTCCAGGTCCGGAGCCGACGTGGCCGAACGGCACCGGCCGAGCGAACCACCCGCATCCGGACCGAGCCGCCCCGACCGCCACGAGCCGGACGGTGAGCTGCCCGTTCACCCGCTGGGTATCGGCCCGAGCGATCCGCCGCCACCGGCTCGCGAACAGCTGCCGCTCGCCCCGCCGCCGCCGCCGGGCTCACCTGGAACCGCAGCTGCGCAACCCGAGCAGCACCGGAAGCGGCACCCCCTTCGCGGCCTTCGTCGCGACCGAGCCCGGCCCGCCCCCGCCCCCGACCGCGATGTGCCGAGCGAGTTCCACGAGGGGTCCCATCGGGCTCGCCGGGACGATTGGCGCCGCGGCCGTCCGAACCGGTAGCGCCGGGCACCCCGAGAACCGCGCTCCGCCACCACCGGGAGCCCGCCCGCTGCGGTCTACCGATCCGAGGCGGCCGCCAGGTAGGAGCGCAGGTTGCGGCGGGTCTCGGCCAGCGAGTCGCCGCCGAACTTCTCCAGGGCCGCGTCCGCCAGGACCAGCGCGACCATGGCCTCGGCCACCACCCCGGCCGCCGGCACCGCACACACGTCGGAGCGCTGGTGGATGGCCTGCGCGGCTCGCCGGTGGCCAGGTCCACGGTGCGCAACGCCCGCGGCACGGTCGAGATGGGCTTCATCGCCACCCGCACCCGGACCGGCTCGCCGTTGGTCATCCCGCCCTCGATGCCGCCGGCCCGGTTGGACAGCCGGCGGACCGGCTCGCCGGGGACCATCTCATCGTGCGCCGCGCTGCCCCGCCGCCGCGCCGTGCGAAACCCGTCGCCGATCTCCACGCCCTTCATGGCCTGGATGCCCATCAGCGCACCGGCCAGCCGGGCGTCCAGGCGGCGATCGGAGTGCACGTAGGACCCGATGCCGACCGGCAGCCCGTAGGCGATCACCTCGACCACCCCGCCCAGGGTGTCGCCGTCGGGCTGGGCCGCGTCGACCTCGGCGACCATCGCCGCCGTCGCTGCGTCCGAGTAGGCGCGGACCGGGCTGGCGTCGACCCGATCCAGGTCGCCGGGGCCGGGCAGCTCGCCCTCGGGCGCCTCCGCGGTACCGAGCGCCACCACGTGCGACACGACGTCGACCCCGAAGCCCTGCTTGAGGAACGCGCGGGCCACCGTGCCGAGCACCACCCGGGACGCCGTCTCCCGGGCGCTGGCCCGCTCCAGCACCGGCCGGGCGTCGTCGAACCCGAACTTCGTCATCCCGGCCAGGTCGGCGTGTCCCGGCCGGGGCCGGGTCAGCGGCGCGTTGCGGGCCCGGCCCTCGATCAGCTCCGGAGCCACCGGGTCGGCGGCCATCACCGTCTCCCACTTGGGCCACTCGGTGTTGCCGATCCGCACGGCGACCGGCCCGCCCTGGGTGACCCCGTGCCGGACGCCGCCGATCACCTCCAACTCGTCGGCCTCGAACTTCATCCGGGCGCCCCGGCCGTGACCCAGCCGGCGGCGGGCCAGCTCGGCGGCCAGCTCCTTGGTGGTGATCTCGACCCCGGCCACCATGCCTTCGAGCACGGCGACCAGGGCGGGACCGTGGGACTCCCCGGCGGTGATCCAGCGCAGCACGCTGCGATACTCTCACCCCCCGCCGCCCGCGCCGACCGGCGCACCGGCGAGCGCGACGCCGACCGCCACCACCCAGGCCGCCGCCAGCATCCCCGGTCCGTGCGGCACCAGCGCCTGCCGGGTGACCAGGGCGAACAGCACGGTCAACAGGCCGGCCAGCGCCGCGGCCAGCGCCGCCGCGAGCCATGACAGCCCGGCGAGTGCGCCACCGAGCGCGCCGGCGAGCTTGACGTCACCGGCGCCCAGCGAGGTCGGGGACCGCAGGTGCAGCACCCCGTAGGCCGACAGCGCGACCAGGGCCCCGGCCACGCCTCGGCCCACGGCCACCACCCCGACCGGGGCCACCAGCAGCAGCCCGGCCGGAGCCGCCGGCACGGTGAGGACGTCCGGCAGCCGCCGGTGGAGCACGTCGACCGGGCCGGCGGCGACCAGGAGCCAGCCCAGCCCGAGCAGCAGCGGCAGCAGCCGGCCCGGCACGAGGCCGAACGTCCACCCGGCACCACTGGCGCCCCACAACCCGGCCAGCAGGCCCTCGCACACCCCGACCGGGACAGCCGCACCCCGCCGGAGCCGGCCCAGCAGCCCGCGGGTCACGACCCCGCCGGCCGCGCCGGCCAGCACCCACCCCACGACGAGCAGCCCCGTCCCGCCCATGCCCTCCACCTCCGCAGGTCGCCACCGGACCAGCCTCGACCCGGACGGCCCGGTGGGCCACGGCGATTGCGCCGCTGTGGACGGCGCGTCCACGATGTGCACAACTTCCGAGGGATCGACCGAGCTCATCGGTCGTCGGTGTAGGGGGCGGCCTGTCGGGCAGACTGCGGCCTCGCGCCGGCTAGGCCGCGGCGGGCGGGTGCGGGGTTAGCGCAGGGCCGCGGCCGCCCGGTCCAGCAGCTCGACGACCGCGCGCGGCTCCCCCACGGCCAGCAACATCCGCCCCGGGCCGGTCAGCTCGGTCCACGCCCAGCGCCGCCCCGGCTCGTCGCCGGTTCCGGTGATCGCCGGCCCGGCCGCGGCCGCGCCGGCCACCAGCAGCGTGCCGACCGCACGGGCCCCCGCGGTGCCGGCCGGCCCACACAGCACCGGGTCGGCCCCGTCGAGCAGGGTGCGGTGGGCGATCAGCGGATCCGCGCCGACGTCGACGGTGAGCTCACCGCGGTACCGCCCGCCCCGTTCGCCGTGCCGTCCGAGCACCACGACCTCCCGCAGCACCGCCCCGGCCCCGACCGCCAACCGCACCCGCAGGCTCGCGGCCAGCTCGGCTCCCTCGCAGACCACGGAGGGCTCGGGTGTCCAGGTCAGGCGGCTCGCGGCGCCGACGTCGGCCCGCACCGCCCAGCGGGCCGGGCCGGGCTGACCGGGCTGCACGACGGTCGCCGCGGCGCTGCCCACCCGCAGCACCCCGCCGGCCGCCACCGCGATGTCGAGCGCGAAGTCGTCCCCGCCCAGCGGACCGCCGGCCCCGTGCACCAGGTGCACCTGCTCGGCGCCGGTCCGGCGCAGCACCACCGGCCACGCCTGCGACCAGCGCATGCGCTGGCGGCCGGGCGCCGGCTCCACGCACAGCCGCCCGGTCGCGGCCAGTGCCGCCCTGGCCACGGTGGCGGTCACGGCCGCCGGGTGGCGACCAGACCAGTGATCCACTCCGCGATGGGTGCCGCGTCCGGCTGCTCGCGCAGTGACACCAGCACCGTCGGCCGGCCCTCCCGCACCGCGTCCGCGTCCCGGCGCATCACCTCGAGATCGGCCCCGGCGGTCCGCAGCAGCGCGGCACCCTGGGCCCAGGACGCCTCGCGGGTGGCCACCGCCGGCAGCCGCGCGCTCACCGCGGCCTCCCAGCGCGCCCAGTCCGGGCGCGCCACCGGGTCCGCGGCCAGCGCGCAGGCCAGGGCGGCGGCCGCGGCCGGCACCGCGGCACCGGTCCGCAGCCGACCGCGCAGCAGCAGTGACAGGTCGTGCTCGTCGCCCAGCAGGCCCCGATCAACCAGGGCCTCCACCCCACCGGAGTGTCCGTGCCCACCAGCCGGCAGCCGCGAGTCCGCCAGCAGCAGCAGCCCCAGGGTCACCCGGCGGAATCTACCCGACGGTGATCCCGGCGAGCGCGTACTGACGCAGGCCGCGACCTGCGTCAGGTCACCCGGGCCGCGATCACCGGGCACGCCGGGCGAGCTCGGCGCGGGTGCGGGCGACCAGCAGCCGCGGGCGGTTCAACACGGTCCAGGCGTCGAAGCGGATGATCTTCCAGCCGGCCGCGGCCAGCATCGCCTCCCGCTCCAGGTCGCGGCGGGCCTGCTCGGCGGTGCGGTGGTGACCGCCGTCGTACTCCACGCCGAGACGGACCGCCGGGTAGGCCAGGTCCAGCCGGAAGCAGCGCCCGCAGGCCGTGACCGGGAACTGGACCTGCGGCGGTAGGCCGCCCAGCGCCAGCCGAGTCCGGATCCTCGACTCCATCGGCGACTCGGACCGCGGATCCACCAGCCCGAGCACCGACTCGATGCGAGGGTTCCCGGGCGACCCCAGGTGCCGGCTGCGCAGTGCGCGCAGCTCGTCGGGCGTGACCGAGCACCGGTGGGCCAGCGTGTCGACCGCCGTGACCGCCTCGGTGAGGTCTGGCCGGCGCGCCAGGTCGTAGGCGGTGCGGACCGGGGTGGTCAGCCAGATCCCCCGGTGCAGCGCGATCTCTTCCGGGTGCAGCCGACCGCGGTGCACCAGCAGGCCCGGCACCGGACGGCGCGGACGCGGGCAGTTCACCTCGGCCGGCGCGGAGGCCGGCCCGCAGGACGCGCCGAGCAGCTCGGCGGCCGAGTAGCCGGACAGCGCCCCGCCGGGTTCCACAGCAGTGCCGCCGCGCGGGACCGCAGCGCGAAGTCGACCGGCAGCGCCGCCGGAACGTAGATGTCGGGGAACAGGCGTCGGTAATCGGGTCCGGCGAGCACGCCGCGACTCAGCGCACCGGCGGCCAACACGGCCGACCCGCGAAACGGCCCGTCCAACTCCGTGCCATACACAGACGCAGCCGGACGCGCCCCGGTTCAAGATCGCGGCAGGAGTGCATTGACGCAGGTCGAGACCTGCGTCAGTGCACTCCTGACGCGATCTAGAAGAGGAAGTACCGCTGGGTCATCGGGAGCTCGGTCGCGGGGGCCGGCTCCACGACGGCGCCATCGACGCGCACGGTGAAGGTGTCCGGTTCCACCTCGATCCGGGGCAGTGCCGCGTTGCCCGGCAGGTCCGCCTTGGTCAGCTTCCGGGTGTCCCGGACCGGCACCAGTCGACGGCGCACCGCGAGCCGATCGGCCAGCCCGCCGGTCAACGAGGTCGGCGACACGAAGTGCACCGAGGTCGCCGCGGCGGTCAGCGGCGCGGACCCGAACATCGGTCGCGGCAGCACCGGCTGC
>CAVZGG010000006.1:0-87257 GCA_963774755.1 uncultured Thermoleophilaceae bacterium
CGTTGCGCGTCATCGAGGCCGCCAGCTCGAGCTCGGCGCGCGCCTCCTCGTCGCGGCCGAGCTTCGCCAGCAGGTCGCCGCGCACGCTCGACAGCAGGTGGTAGCCCTCGAGCGATCCCTGCACCACCAGCTCGTCCACCAGCTCCAGTCCGGCGGCCGGGCCGAATGCCATTCCCACCGCAACGGCTCGGTTCAGCTCCACGACCGGCGACCCGCTGAGCTCGAAGAGGCCGTCGTAGAGCGCGACGATTCGCACCCAGTCGGTCTCCTCAACGCTGCGGGCCCGGGCGTGGCAGGCGGCGATCGCGGCCTGAAGCCCGTACGGTCCGAGCGAACCGCCGAGCCGCTCCGCGCGCGCCAGCGCGGCCAGTCCGCGCTGGACGAGCACGTGATCCCAGCGACCCCGGTCCTGGTCCTCCAGCAGCACCGGCTCGCCGCCGGGGCCCACGCGCGCACGCGAGCGCGACGCCTGGATCTCCATCAGCGCCACGAGGCCGTGCACCTCGGCCTCCTCGGGGGCCAGGCCGGCCAGGATGCGCCCGAGGCGCAGCGCCTCCTCGCAGAGCGCCGGGCGCAGCCAGTCGTCACCCGCCGTGGCGGAGTAGCCCTCGTTGAAGATCAGGTAGATCACCTCGAGCACGGAGGAGAGCCGCTCCCGAAGCTCCTCGCGGCTCGGGTCCTCGAAGGCGATGCGCGCCTCGGCGAGCGTCCGCTTCGCCCTCACGATTCGCTGAGCCACGGTCGGCTCGGGGACGAGGAACGCTCGCGCGATCTCGTCGGTAGTGAGGCCGCCGAGGAGGCGCAGGGTGAGCGCGGCGCGCGCCTGAGTCGAGAGGACCGGGTGGCACGCCATGAAGATCAGGCGCAGAAGGTCGTCGCCCACGTGGTCGTCCAGCTCGGCGTCGACGTCCCGTTGCGACGAGCTCAGCTGGAGCTCGATCTCACGGGCGAGCTCCTCCTGCTTGCGCTCGAGGGTCGCGCTGCGCCGGAGCAGGTCGATCGCCCGGTGCTTCGCCGTGGCCATGAGCCAGGCGCCCGGGTTGTCCGGCACGCCTGACTCGGGCCACTGCTCGAGCGCGGCAACGAGAGCGTCCTGCGACAGCTCCTCCGCGAGGCCCACGTCCCGCACGATCCGCGTGAGGCCGGCGATCAGCCTGGCGGATTCGATCCGCCAGACCGTTTCGATCGCTCGGTTCGTGTCGGAGCGCGTGGCTACGCCTGCTGCCCCTCGGCCTGGGCGCGCACCCGCCGCTCCTGCTCCCTCAGCTCGGGCGTGAACTCGTCGCCGAAGTCCTCCTCCTCGAAAACGGGACGAAGCTCGATCTGAATCCCGCCGTCGAACGGGGCGCGCTTGATCCACTCGATGGCCTCGTCCATGTCGCGCACCTGCCACAGCCAGTAGCCGGCGATGAGCTCCTTGGACTCGGTGAACGGGCCGTCGATCACGGTCCGCTTGTCGCCGTCGAAGCGGACGCGGGCGGCCTTCGAGGTGGGGTGGAGACCCTCACCGGCCAGCATCACACCCGCCTTCACGAGCTCCTCGTTGAAGTTGCCCATCTCGGTGAGCTCCTTCTCGTCGGGCATCTGGCCGCCTTCGCTGTTCTCGTCGGCCGGAACCAGCACCATGACTCGCATTGTCTCTCCTTCAATCGGGGTCTCTACACAAGCGTCGAACAAGCACGGACGAAATCGACACGTCCCCCGAAGTTTTTCGGAGGCTCAACACGTTGCGTCCCACTATGGGACGCAACGTAAAGCGCTACGGCGCCGGCGCCGGCTCGGGCCAGCCGTCCACGAAGATGTCGAGCGCCAGGTCGCCGTCGGGGGCGCCGGCGTACGGGTCGAGGTCGACGATGCCCGCCTCCGCGAGCACCTCGTCGTCGATGAAGACGTTGCCGGTGCACGAGCGCGGGTCGCGGTTCAGGATCTCGTAGGCGGCGTCCGCCACGATCGCGGGCATTCGTGAGCGCGCCATCGCCTCGTCGCCGCCGAGCAGGTTCTGCACCGCGGCGGTGGCGATGATCGTGCGCGGCCAGAGGCAGTTCGCCGCGATGCCGGCCTCGGCCTCGTCGGCCGCCACGCCGAGCGTGATCATCGTCATCCCCATCTTGGAGAGCGTGTAGGCGCTGTGGCCCTTCAACCAGCGCGGATCCGCTGACAGCGGCGGCGAGAGCGTGAGCACGTGGGCGTGGTCCGACTCGCGCAGGTGGGGCAGGCAGGCGCGGGTGACCACGAAGGTCCCGCGGGCGTTGATCTGCTGCATGAGGTCGAAGCGCTTCACCTCGAGGTCGCGCATCGGGGCGAGGTTGATGGCGCTGGCGTTGTTCACCACCAGGTCGATGCCGCCGAAGCGCTCCACCGTCTGCGGCCACCGCGGTCTCGACGGCGTCGGCGTCGCGGATGTCTCCGACGATCGGCAGCGCCTCGCCACCGGCCGCCTCGATCTCCTCGGCGGCGGTGTAGATCGTGCCGGGGAGCTTGGGGTGCGGCTCGGCGGTCTTCGCCATGAGCGCGACCTTCACTCCGTCACGTGCGGCGCGCGCGGCGATCGCGAGCCCGATTCCACGGCTGCCGCCCGACATGAACATGACGCGGTCCTTGAGCATGGGCGGCAGCCTAACCGCGGAGCAGCGGCAGCACGTCCTCGCCGAACTGCTCGAGGGAGCGCGCCTGGT
Source organism: uncultured Thermoleophilaceae bacterium (assembly GCA_963774755.1). GTDB lineage: Bacteria > Actinomycetota > Thermoleophilia > Solirubrobacterales > Thermoleophilaceae > JACVRW01. The sequence goes on from CAVZGG010000006.1 coordinate 2,676, forward strand.
CGTCGCCGGGCGCGTGCACGATCAGCTCGTCGAATCCGAGCTCCACATATCGGCGGATGCCGGCGGCGATCTCCTCGGGGTCGTTCGAGGTGATGAAGCGGGTGGACGCGCGGTCGGCGTTCTCGTCGGCCAGCCGCTCCATCTCGATCGGGTCCTCCACGCCCTCCTTCTGCTCGGGCGTGAGCGCTAGCGCAGCCCACCAGCGGCAGTTGTCGAGCGCCCGCTGCGCGTCTCGGTCGTACGAGACCTTGACCTCGATCATGCGACGGATGCTCGAGGGGTCGCGCCCCGCCGCCTCGGCGCCCTCGGCGACCTTTCCGAGCAGCTCGTCATAGAGCGCCGGGTCCTTGCCGCTCGTGCAGATGAAGCCATCGCCGACCCTGCCCGCCAGCTTCGCGGCGAGCGGTCCGGAGGCGGCCACGTAGATCGGCACGGGTTCCTCGGGGCGGTCGTAGATGGTGGCCTTCGAGGTCCGGTAGTGGTCGCCCTCGAAGTCCACGCGCTCCTCGGTCCACAGCAGCCGGATCAGCTTGATGGCCTCGGCGAGGCGCAGGCGGCGCTCCTTGCGGCCGGGGAACTCCTCGCCGGTGGCCGGCGTCTCGTTCAGAGCCTCGCCGGTGCCCACACCCAGGAACACCCGCCCCGGTGCGAGGCAGCCGAGCGTGGCGAACGACTGCGCCACAACAGACGGGTGGTAGCGCAGCGTGGGGGTGAGGACGCTCGTGCCGAGCACGGCCCGGTCGGTGGCGATGGCGGCCGCGCCGAGCCACGTGAGCGCCGCCGGCGCGTGGCCGCCGTGGTGGCGCCAGGGCTGGAAGTGGTCCGACACGCCGATCATCTCGAGTCCGATCCGCTCCGCCTGGCGCGAGTAGTCGAGCAGCGTGACCGGGTCGAACTGCTCGGCCGAGGCCTTGTAGCCGACCTTCACTACGCGGCCACCGGCAGCTCGAACCGGCGCCTGATCCCGTAGAGCGTGTCCCGCTCCGCGGCCGGGCGGCCCGCCGCATGCGCCGCAGCGATCAGGTCCGCCGGCTCCAGCTTCACGCCGTGGTAGGACCCCGCCAGCCGGCTGATCGACTCCTCCATGAGCGTCCCGCCGAGGTCATTGATGCCCCAGTCGAGCGCCTCGGTGGCGGCGTCGAGCCCCATCTTCACCCAGCTCGCCTGGAGATTCGTGATGCTCCGCCCGAGCGCGAGCCGGAACGCCGCCGTGTGCCTCAGGTTGTCCTCGCGCGAGATCTCCTCGATCCCGTGGGTGCGCCCGAGCATCGTGTGGAACGGGATGAACGAGAGCGGCACGAACTCGGTGAAGCCGCCGGTCCGCTCCTGAAGCTCGCGCACGACGCGCATGTGCTCGGCCAGCTCCCAGGGCTCCTCGATGTGGCCGAACATCACCGTCACGGTGGTGCGCACGCCCGCGGCGTGGGCGGCCTCGACGATCTCCACCCAGCGCGCCACCGGCAGCTTGTTCGGGGAGATGCGCTGGCGCACTCCGTCGTGCAGCACCTCGGCGGCCGTGCCCGGGCGTGGAGCCGAGCCCGGCGGCCGTCAGGCGCGCGAAGACCTCCGCCAGAGGCAGCTCGCCGGCCATGAAGTGCAGCTCCATCGGCGAGTACGCGTGCAGATGGATCTGCGGCGCCTCATCCTTCGCCACCCGCAGCCAGCCCTCGTAGTCCTCGATCGTCCAGTCCGGATGTATCCCCGACTGCATGCAGATCTCGGTGGCCCCGAAATCGACGGCCTCGCGGACCCGGCGGCGGAACTCCTCCTCGTCGTGCTCGTAGGCGTCCGGCGAGCGGCGACCCTGGCCGAACCCGCAGAACGCGCACCCCACGGTGCAGACGTTCGACACGTTGATGTTGCGGTTCACCACGAACGTCACCGTGTCGCCCGCAAGCTCGCGTGCGCAGCGAGTCCGCCGCCTGGCGCATGTCCTCGACCGCCTCGGGACGGTTCTCGGCGAACAGCGCCGTGAGCTCGTCCTCGCTCAGCGCGGCGCCGCCGTGCGCGCGCGCGATCGCTCCGGGCACGAGGTCACGCCGGATCGAGCGCTCCTCGCGGCGGCCCGACGCGCCGCGCGGGATGAACGACCAGTACTTCACCTTGATCGCGTCGAGCACGCCCTGGTCGAGCCAGTCGGGGTTCATGTACTGCGGGTAGACGCACAGGCGCTCGGCGAGCGCGGCGCCGCGCGGGGCGAGCCGCTTGCGCATCTCGTGCACCGACGGGAACGGATGCTCGGGGGAGATGTGGTCGCCGTTGGCGGACAGGCCGCCGAGGTCGGTGGCGCCGTCGTCCACGAGCGGCAGCCACCAGTCCGAGAGGTTCGGCGGGATCTGGATGCCCACGTCCGGCATCAGCCTGCGGCACTCGCGCACGAGCGCGCGCATGTGGTCGAGCGTGACCTCCGTGGCCCACGCGGGGAGCGCCTCGGCGGATCCGGCCGTGCGCGTGCTCTGAGCCTCCTCCGCGATCTCCGCCGGCTCCTCGCCGTAGTAGCGGCGGTGGGGCACGAAGTTCTGGAGGATCACCTCCTGGAGGTGCCCGTACTCGGCATGCACGGCGGCGAGCGCCTCGAGGGCCTCGACGCGGTCCTGCTCGGTCTCGCCGATGCCCACGAGGATCCCGCTAGTGAACGGGATGCGGAGCTCGCCGGCGGCCCGGATCGTCTCGAGCCGCAGAGCCGGATCCTTGGTCGGCGAGCCCTGGTGGGCCACCAGATCCGGCCGCATCGACTCCAGCATCAGCCCCTGGGAGGCCGTGACCTCCCTGAGGCGGGCGAGATCGGCGCGGGGGAGAGCGCCGAGGTTCGTGTGCGGGAGGAGGCCGCGCTCGAGCGCCCGCTCGCAGCACCAGGCCACGTACGCGACGAAGTCGTCGAACCCGAGCTCGGCCAGCCGGTCGCGCACGCCGGGGTGGTGCGCCGGGTCGTCGCCCGTGAGCACGAGCAGCTCCTTCACCCGACGGCGGACCGCGCCGTCCAGCAGGCGCTCGACCTCGTCAGGCTCGTGGAGGTGCGCCCGGTGTGTGGCGAAGGCGCAGTACTTGCAGTGCGAAACGCACGTCCGCGAGAGCGACAGCGTCAGGTTCCGAGAGAAGGTGACGCGGCGCGGCACCACCCACCGCACGCTACAGCAAGGCTCAGCCGCGGAAGGCGAAGCGGAAGTAGTTCGCGATGCCCTCGTTGCCGCCCAGCAGCTTCAGCTGTGCGCTGGCCGCCTCCAGCGCGTTGTCGTAGCGCGAGCCCCAGTGGGCGCGCGCGGCGGCGCGCTGGCGGTTCGACACGTAGCGGACGAAGTCGTTGTAGATCTTGCCGGCGTAGTAGTCGCCGCTCACCCCGTGCTCGCCGCCGATCTTGAACTCGCGCACCTTCTTGAGCGCGGTGTTGAAGGTTGCGCAGGTGCCGAACGAGGTCGAGGCGCGGTTGTAGACGACCCGCTGGCGCTGGGCCTCCACGCCGGCCTGGAGCACCGGGTCGGACAGCGGCGTGTCGAAGCGGTGCAGGAAGCGCTCGAAGAACGGGCCGTACACCTCGACCCAGGCGCCCTCGACGGCCACCGTGTTCAGGTTCTGCCAGAGAGTCTTCGCGCCGCGCGCGTAGGCGTTGCGCTGCGCGCGGTCGCGCACTCCGCGGATCCGCGTCCAGCCGCGGCCCTTGGTGCGGCAGGCGCCAAGCGCGGCCGTGGCGGCGCGCTCGCGAGCGTTGAGCTCGCCCTCCGCGCCGTTCTTCTGCTTCCCGAGCTCGCTCATGGCGGCCTCGATGCGCAGCACCTCGGCGGGGCGCTGAACCTGCGCGGACGCCGGAGCGACCGCCGCAAGGGCGAACAGAACGGAGAGGATGATCACGCGGCGGGCCATGCCCCCAGAAGATCGGCCGCTGGGGTGCCCTGCTTTAGGGGTAGAGCGGCGTTGCGTGGAAGCGCTCGCGCAGAAGCTCGAAGGCCGGCTTGCGCACTCCCTCGTAGGTGATCAGGCCCTTGTGGTGGCGCGTGTTCGGCTCGTACTGCGGCGCGCGCCGGCCTGCTCCGCCCTGCCAGCCGGGGTAGATCTCGAACTCGCGCAGCGTCCAGTAGATCGCTCCGGAGAGGGCGGGAGAGCGGTCGATCACGTCGAGCGTGCGGGCCGCGTGGAAGGTCTGGAACGGGTAGCCGCCCTTCAGGTCGGGCGCAGCGTCGAAGAGCTCAGGGCGGCCCTCGGCGCCCCACTCGGTCATCACGATCGCCTCGCGCGGGTAGTGGTCACGCAGCTCGCGGATGTAGGGGTAGAGCAGGTCGAAGTCCTCCACCCAGCGGTACCAGCCGAAGTACTGGTTCAGCCCGATCAGGTCGAACGAGTGCAACGTGAACTGCTCCGCGAAGCCCAGGCGGCCCTTGATGTCGACGGAGATCGGAATCGTGGGGTCGAGGTCGCGTGCCTGGGCCTGCGCCTCGAGCAGGAAGCGCCGCGTGCCGGGCTTCTGGTCCGGAGTGAACGTCAGCTCGTTCGCCACCGAGTGAGTGAGCACCGAGGGGTGGCTGCGCGCGGCGATGACCGTGCGGCGCACGCTGAGGAGGGCGCGCTCGCGCTCCTTCGCGCGCCAGAGCAGGTGCACCCCGGTGTCGCGCTGCCAGATCGGCGCCTCGTTCCAGACGAGGATCCCGGCGCGATCGAGCCGGTCGAGCAGACGGTCGTTCAGCAGATAGTGGGCCCGGGTCACGTTTGCGCCGAGGTCCTGAAGGTCCGTGACGATCCGGTCCATGTCCGCTCCGGTGAGCGCCGCGCCCGAGCCGGGCATGTCCTCATGGATCGACGCTCCGCGCAGCTGGATCCGGCGGTTGTTCAGCCTCAGGTGCCCGCCCTTCACTTCGACCGAGCGCAATCCGATGCGCCGCCGCTCGCGCTGCACCGCGCGGCCGCGCTCGCGCAGGGTGATGTCCGCCGAGTAGAGGCGGGGTGCGTCCGGCGACCACAGCTCGGGCGCCGGCACGCGCATCGAGAGCTGGAGACGGCGCTGATTCGAGCGCTGGGGCGGGAGCCGGAAGCGGTGCGAGGTCACCCGTCCGCTCGGTGAGCGCAGCTTCACGTCGAGCGACGGCGCGATTGCGCGCCTGCCCCGCCGCTGGAGCTCCCCGTCGAGGAGCAGCTCGGCCCGGCAGCCACGCGCGGGCCCGCGGCAGCTCACGCGCGACATCGTGCCGAGGTCCTCGATGTGCGCGGGTCCCGCCGGCACAAGCGACACGGGCCGGACGATCCCGTTCCAGTTCCACCAGCCCTCGGGCAGGTCCGGGTTCTTGCGCCCGTCGACGATCACGACCAGCTCGTTCGGCTCGCCCCGGGCGCAGGCCCCGCGCCTCGAGCGTGAACGGCGTGTAGGGATCGACGTTGCGCCCGATGCGGCGCCCGTTCAGGAACACGGTCGCGTTGCGGCGGACGCTCTCGAAGCGCACGAGCCAGCTGAAGCCGCGCGGCGTGGGCGGCCCGCGGAAGCTCAGCCGGTAGCGCCGCACCTGGCCCGGATACAGCGACGGAAGCGCGCGCGTATCGAAGACGCTCGGGACCTGCGTGGCCTGCCACTCGCCAGGCGCCTGGGCGGCCACTCCGGCCGCCGTGGCCGGCAGCGCCGGCCCAGCGCCCTCGGGCGCGGTCTCCTCGGGGGGCGCCGGCTGGGGCTCGGCCGGGGCGGCCACCGCCACGCGCACCTCCCAGCCGCGCGACAGCGTCTGCTCGCGCGGCGCCGCGGCGAGCGCCGGCGCGGCCAGCGCGGCCGCGGAGAGGGCGACGCCGGATGCCACGAGTACACAGGGGCGCCGCATCACGGCCACCACCGTAGCCAGATGTGAAGATCCTGTCTGACACAGTTCGCGCGTGCCGCCGCTTGCTGTAGGGGTCGAGTTCCTCGACGCGCCGCTTGCCGTGTTCGGGTTGCTGCTCGTGGCGGGGGCACTCATCTCGGGGCTCGCCCGACGGACGTTCCTGTCACTGACGGCGGTCTTCGTGGTCGCGGGGTTCGCGCTGGGAGAGGGCGGGCTCGAGGTCCTGGAGCTCGATCCCACCTCGCAGTTCGTCCAGGGCCTCACCGTGGTGGCACTGATCGTGATCCTGTTCCGCGACGGCCTCGAGGTGGAGGAGGAGCTGCTCCAGGAGGCGTGGCACCTCCCGCTGCGGAAGCTGGCGCTTGCGATGCCGCTCACGTGCGTGTTCGTCGCACTGGCCACCCACGTGCTCACGGATCTCGGCTGGACGGAGTCGTTCCTCGTGGGCGCGCTGCTGTCGCCCACCGACCCGGTGCTGTCGTCAGGCGTCGTGACGAACCCGCGCGTCCCGCGGCTCGTGCGCCACTCGCTCAACCTGGAGTCGGGCCTGAATGACGGCCTGGCCCTGCCGGCCGTGCTGGCGTTCACGGCTGCGGCGGCCGGCGACGACGAGTTCGTGTGGTGGCAGTTCGTGCTTCAGGACGTGCTCGTCGGGCTCCTGTCAGGCCTCGCGGTGGCATTCGTGGCCTCGCGCCTGATGCCGCGTGGCCGGGCGCTCGGGCACGCGATCAGCGCGCACCAGAAGGCGCTGTACGCGCTCGGCGTGGCCTTCGCCGCGTACGGCATCGCGACGCTGCCGCCGGAGGGCAACGGGTTCATCGCGGTGTTCGTGGCCGCGATCGCGCTGGGGATCTGGCGGCCCGACATCCGCGAGTGCTTCGAGGCGCAGAGCGAGGACATCGTCGAGATCGTGAAGCTCGGCGTCTTCGTCGTGTTCGGCGCGATCATCACGATCGACGGGCTGTTCGCCGACGGGTGGGCCGCGGTCGGGATCGTGGCGTTCACGCTGGTGGTGGCTCGGCCGGCGGCGGTGTTCACCGCTCTGGCCGGATCGCGCCAGGTGGACACGGCGGAGAAGGCGTTCATGGCTTGGTTCGGGCCGAAGGGCGTGGCCACGATGGCGTTCGCGCTGTTCGTGCTCGGCTCGGCAGCTCCGGAGGGCGAGCGGATCGCGAACATCGCCGCGTTGGCGGTCCTGATCTCAATCGCGGCGCACGGCCTCACCGACCATCCGGCCACGGAGTGGATTGCACGTCGCCAATTGCACAAAAAGAGGTGACGCATACCCCCCAACCCGGGTAGTAGGCTCCCACCGCAGCCTCTGGCAGGGGGCTCGGCACAACTTCAAATGGGGGCTTCCATGCATTTCTCGCGCTTTCGGGTCGGGGTCATCGCGACAGCGGGCACCGCAGCTCTTCTGTCCCTTCCGGTCGTCGCAGCCGGTCAGGTGCCATCGGTTGGAGGAGTGGTGGGCGGGGTAACCGACCAGCTGCCAACCCTCCCGACTCCCACGCTGCCGACGCTTCCTCCGCCGCCTCAGGTCCAGGCGCCCGCCCCGGCGCCGGCGCCCGCGCCGAGCCTCCCGGCGCCCCGGCACCCAACCTCCCCGCACCGGCACCCGCGCCCAGCCTCCCGGCCCCGCCCGTATCCGGGCTGCCGAAGCCAGGCGGCGCCGCCCCTGCGCCGGCCGCGTCGCCCGCTCCGAGCGCGCCCTCAGTGGGCGGCTCGGCGCCGACACGCGGCGCAACCGCTGCGGACGGCGGCCGCAAGGCAACCGAGGGCGGGTCGTCCCGGTCAGGTGGACACCGCGACGGAGCGGCAAAGGCCAAGGGTTCGGCGGATGAGGCGGCCGGCGCCGATGACGCGCCCGCCGCGAAGGCGGATGCGGCCCTTGCCAGCGCGGCGGTCGCGCAGGACGCAGCCGACCTCCCGGATAACGCGAGTCCGGCAACCGCGCCGTTCACCGGCCTGCAGCTCGCGTACCTCGCCGCGCTGGGGCTCATGGCAGCCACAGGGGGGCTGGCCGTTCGCCGTATGGCCAGGCGCTGATTAGATTCCCAGGCATGGAGACCTGGGACCTTTCTTCGCTCGACGTCCAACCGCATCAGCCGGAGGTTCTCCGCAGCGACCCCGAGGCGCGCGTGATCGCGATCAGCCTGCTGGCCGGCGAGGGGCTCCAGGAGCACCAGGTCCACGAACGGGCCTGGATGGTGGTGGCATCCGGCGAGGTGGAGGTCGAGGAGGACGGCAGGACCGTGGCGGGCGGCTGCGGCTTCGTCGCGCACTTCGACCCGAAGGAGCGCCACGAGGTGCGGGCTACAACCGACGCGCGGGTCATCCTGCTGCTCGCCCCCTGGCCGGGCGAGGGGCACCCGAGCCAGCGCTAGCATCCGGGGTCGAATGGACCCCTCGCGAAAGCGCAAGCTGCGGCTGGTCGTGGCCCTCACGGCCGCCGTGCTGCTCGCCACCGCGCTGATCTACACGAGCTTCAGCGCCTCCACGGAGGCCAGCAAGCCGAGCGAGCTACAGCCCGGGAAGTCCTACGACGTGACCGGCAAGGTCGTGAAGGGCTCGATCCGGCACAGCGGCGACGACCTGCGCTTCCGCATCCGCGACCGCGACGGCACGGAGTCCGTGCCGGTCACCTACACGGGCGTCGTGCCGGACCCGTTCCGCGAGGGCCGCGAGGTGATCGTCTCCGGGGAGCTCAAGAACGGCACGTTCGTGGCCGAGCGCGACTCGCTCGTCACGAAGTGCCCGTCGAAGTTCACCAAGGACGAGTCCGCGAGCTGACGTGGCCGGCGTAGGGTCCGCCTGCCTCGCCGTCGCACTGCTGACGGCGCTCTACGCCGTGGGTGCCTCGGTGTACGGCGCGCGGAGCGGGCGCCGCGAGTGGATCACGTCCGGCCGCCGGGCGATCTACTGCGTCGCCGCGCTGTGCGTTGTCGCCTTCGGCCTGCTCGAGGCGGCGTTCCTGCGCTCGGACTTCTCGTTCGCGCTGGTGGCCGAGGGCTCGTCGACCGACACGCCCACCTTCTACAAGGTCACCGCGCTCTGGGCCACGCAGGACGGCTCGCTGCTGCTGTGGGCCACGCTGCTGTCGCTGTTCGCCAGCACGGTGCTGTTCCTCACGCGCCGCTCGCTGCGCGACATCGCGCCGTACGCCACCGCCGTGCTCGGCCTCATCGGCGCCTTCTTCCTGTTGCTGATGGTCGGCTGGGAGAACCCGTTCGACACGCTCGCCATGCCGCCGGCCGAGGGCGCCGGCCTCAACCCGCTGCTGCGCCATCCGGCGATGATGATCCACCCGCCCATGCTCTACACGGGCTACGTGGGCTTCTCGATCCCGTTCGCGTTCGCGATCGGCGCTCTGATCGCGGGGCGGACCGGCGCCGACTGGATCCGCGCCACCCGCCGCTTCGCGTTGATCGCCTGGACCTTCCTCGGCACCGGGATCATGCTCGGCGCGCTGTGGTCGTACACCGAGCTGGGCTGGGGCGGCTACTGGGCGTGGGACCCGGTGGAGAACGCTTCGGTGATGCCGTGGCTGGTGGGCACCGCGTTCCTGCACTCGATCATGGTTCAGGAAAAGCGCGGGATGCTGAAGATCTGGAACGTGTCGCTCATCTGCGCCACGTTCACGCTCGCGCTGATGGGCACCTTCCTGGTGCGCAGCGGGATCCTCGAGTCGATCCACGCGTTCGGCGCGTCCACGATCGGGGTCCAGTTCCTCGTCTTCATCGGCGCTGGTGATCGCTGGCTCGGCGGCGCTGATCATCGCCCGGCTGCCCGACCTGCGCTCCGAGGCGCGGCTCGACTCGCTGCTGTCGCGCGAGGCGTTCTTCCTCCTGAACAACCTGGTGCTCGTCGGGCTCTGCCTCGTGATCCTCTGGGGCACCTTCTTCCCGCTGATCTCGGAGGCGGTCACGGGCACCGAGGCGAGCGTCGGGCCGCCCTGGTTCAACAGGCTCGTCACGCCGCTGGCGCTGGTGCTCGTGCTGCTCACGGCGATCGGGCCGATGCTCGCGTGGCGGCGGTTCTCGCCCTCCTCGCTGCGGCGGATCCTGACGGTGCCGCTCGCGGTGGTCGCGATCGTGCTCGTCGCGCTGCTGGCGCTCACGAACGCCGCCGACAGCCCGCCCTCGCTCGCCATGTTCTGCCTCGTGGCGTTCGTCCTGGCGGCGGTGGGGCAGGAGCTCTGGCGCGGCACCATGGCGCGCCGCACGATGAGCGGCGAGTCCTGGCCGCGGGCCCTGGCGCGGCTCACCGGCCGCAACCGGCGCCGCTACGGCGGATTTCTCGTGCACGCCGGCATCGCGGTGCTGTTCCTGGGAGTGGCGGCGTCGTCCGCGTTCCTCGACCAGCGCGACGTGCGCCTGTCGCCCGGTGACTCGTTCGAGGTGAACGGTTACGACGTGACCTACCGCGAGGCCACGGCCAAGCTCGGGGGCGACTCGGCCGGTACGGGCGCGCCGATCTCATTCGGCGCGGTGCTCGACGTGCGCAAGGACGGGAAGCACTTCGTGCTGCGGCCGTCGCGCAACTACTACGCGAGCGGCGACCCCTCGCTCGGCACGATCTCGCGCTTCTTCGAGGGCGAGGCCACCAGCGAGGTCGACGTGCGCTGGGGTCTCACGCGCGACTTCTGGCTCGCGGTGCGGCCCGACATCGGCTCGCTCGACGGACCGATCCGCGAGGCCGACGCCAAGTTCGCCGACTCGCCCGGCGACGTGCAGGCGCTGATCGTGGCCGCGCTGGCGGAGAGGTACCGCAGCGACCCGCCGCCGGCCGCCTTCCGGGCGATCGCGTCACCGCTCGTGGTGTGGATCTGGATCGGCGGCGGGATCGTGATCCTGGGCGCACTGATCGCGGCATGGCCGTCGCCCGAGGCACGGCTGCGGCGGGTGCGCTCGCTCTACTCGGCCCGCGTGGGCCAAGAGCTCTCGCGCGCGTAGGCGCCCGTGGAGTACGCACTCGCCCTGGTGGTGCTGGTCGCGATCGTCGCGGCGGTGCTGTGGCTGCCGCTGCGCCGTCGAGGGGTGGAGGAGCGCCGCGAGGAGACCATGCTGGCCGAGCTGAGCGCCGCCAAGGAGGCGAAGTACCGCGAGATCCGCGACGCCGAGCTCGACCACCGCATGGGCAAGCTCTCACCTGAGGACTGGCGCTCGGTGGACCGCGACCTGCGCGGCGAGGCGATCGAGATCCTGCGCCAGCTCGACCGGCTCGAGGGACGCACGCCCGACGGCGGCATGGACCGCTAGCCCCCTCGGCTCCGCTAGCCTTCCGGCCCTAATGGAGGCGATTCTCAGCGGCGTGCAGATCATCCTCGCGGTCATCGTGATCGTGCTGATCCTGCTGCACTCGGGCAAGGACGCCGGTCTCTCCGGAGCCTTCGGCGTGGGCACCGGCGCCGGCCCCTTCGGCGGCGGCTCGCTGGTCGAGCGCAACCTGAACCGCTGGACAGTCTTCTTCTCGATGCTGTTCGTCGCGAACGTAATCGTCCTGCTGAAGATCGTCAGCCCGCGGCGCCGGTGAAGCGCACCGCGTCTGCCCTCAATGACGGGCAGACGACCCCGTACGCGAAGCGGCGGCCGTAGAACTCGCCGTCGCTCGTGAGCTTCTGCTCGCTGGTGAGGGCTTTCGTGCGCGAGAGGATCCCGAGCACGCTGTCGGTCAGGCGCAGGTCGCGGAGGGGGCGGGTGACCTTCCCGTCCTCGATCAGGAAGGTGCCGTCGCGGGTGACCGCCGTGATCAGCGTCTCCTTCGGCCGCACGACGTTCGCGTACCAGAGCCGCGTCACGTAGATGCCGCGCTCGACCTGGGAGCAGAGCTCCTCCTCGTCGCGCGCGCCGCCACCCGCGAGCACGAGGTTCGTGGGGTGGGAGCCGCCCGGGTCTCCACCCGGGGTCAGCGCGTGGCCGGTGCTGACCGTGCCGGCCAGGGCCGCGCTGCGAATGTCGTGAGCGACCGCGTGAGCGACCCCGTCCTGGATCAGCGGCAGCGGCGCCTTCCGGCTTCCCTCGGCATCGAACGAGCGCGGGAGGGTCCGCGTGCTCGTGGGTGAGTCGGACAGGTTGATCGTGGGCGCGGTGATCCGCTCGCGGAGACGCCCGACGAGGGCGCCCCGGCCCTCCGCGTACGCGAGGCCGTTGAAGGCCGTGGCCCCGAGCAGGTCGAGCAGCCACCCCACGGCCTGCGGCCCGAACACGACCGGGTACTCGCCCGGAGGGAGCTCCACCGGCTCGCCGCCGGAGGTCGCCTTGAGCGCCGCCTGCTCGGCCAGCGCGGCGGGCGACAGCGCACCGACCGCGATGGCCGACTGCGACGCGTAGCCGCTGCGGCCGTTCGGCGCGATGCAGATGACCTTCATGAACGCGTCGCTGCGGGCCTCCGTGCCGCCTCCGTCGGCGGTTGCCCAGGCCTGATCCTGCTCCGCCACCGTCCAGATCCCGTGCGCCTCGACGCCGTGGGCCTCGGCCACCGCGAACGCGTCGGCCAGGGCTGCGCCGCCGAGGGCGGGGTCGAGCTCCGCGGTGGCGGGGTCGAACGCCTCGGAGACCACGGCGTCGTAGTCCGGATCGAAGCCCGGAAAGCTGCCGTCGTGTGTGGCGCCGGCAGCCTCGGCCGCCAGCCGCGCGCGAGCGGCGCAGTCGGCGAGCGCGTCATCGTCCACGGCATTGGTCGCCGCCCGCCCGACGTTCCCGCGCAGCGGCACCGCGATCTCGATCGTCACGTCGTCGATCCCGGTGGACTGGGTCGGCCTGCTCGCGGCGAAGCGCAGCATCAGCGAGCGCTCGCGCGTGACGAGCGCGAGCGCGCCCGCCCCCGCGTGCCCGGCGGCGCGCTCCGCGACCTCGAGTGTGTTCACGCCACGCCCACCTCGACGTCCCGGAAGCGGGCGGGCGCGGTTCCGTGGGACACCCGCATCACCTGGCCGGGCTCCCCCTTCCCGCAGTCGAGCAGGGAGATCAGCTGCCAGTCGTCGGCGGAGCAGACGGCGTCGCAGCTGCCCCAGAACTCCGGCGTCACCCCGGCGTAGCTGGGGTTGCGGAGCAGGCGGCCGCGCTCGCCGCCGGTGATCTCCCAGGCCGCCTCCCCCTCGAACTGGAAGTGCAGGCGGCGGTTGTCGATCGACCACGAGCGGTTGGTCTCGATCAGCAGGCCATCGCCCGTGTCCGCGATCAGGTCCTCGAGGCTGCCGGCGTCACCGGGCTCGAGATTCACGTTCGTCATGCGCACGATCGGCTGGCGGTCGAAGCCCTCCGCCCGCATGCAGCCGCCGGAGCGCTCGAGCCCGATCTCGGCCGCGGTCTCGCGTGAGGAGAGGAACCCGGCCAGCACACCGTCGCGGACGATCGGCACCGGGCGTCCCTCCACGCCCTCGTCGTCCCAGTGGAAGCTGCCCAGCCCGCCCGGGTTGGTGGCGTCCGCCGTCACGCTCACGTGCTCGGAGCCGAAGCGCAGCGACCCGATGCCGTCCGCGGGCACGAAGCTGGTGCCGGCGTACGAGGCCTCGCGGCCGAGGACCCGGTCGAGCTCCACCGCGTGGCCGACCGACTCGTGCACCTGGAGGCCGAGCTGCTCGCCCGCGAGGATCAGCGTCGTGCGCCCCGGCGGGCAGGCCGGCGCACGCAGGAGCGCCACCGCCTCGGAGGCCACGCGCGGCGCATGCCCCGCCAGCTCGAGCCCGAGGAAGTGCTCATATCCGGCCTGCGCCACGTGGCCGCCGTGCGACGCGGGGTACGAGCGGATCTGGCTCTCCCCGTCCACGGCCACGGCGGCCATGCCGCCGCCGCACTCGGTGATCCGCTGCTCGTAGAGGGCGCCCTCCGTGCTCGCGAAGATCTTGTCGGTCTGGAATGCGGAGAAGCGCGCGAGCGTGAGGTTCACGCCCGGCTCGGTGCGCAGACCGGCGTCGGCCGCGAGCAGGATCGCGAGCTTCTCCTCGAGCGGAACCTCGAAGGGATCGCGCCCCACCGGGTTCGCCCACTCGCCCTGGGCCGGCGGCTCGGCCGCGAGCGGCGTGGCCTCCGGGACCGCGGGCTGGGCCTCGGCGATGGCGAGCGCCCGGGTGAGCGCGGCCTCGGCGTCGCGGCGATCGGTGCCGCGCACGGCAGCGAAGCCCCACGCGCCGCCCACCCTCACCCGGACGCCGATGCCCTCGCTCTCGCGGGAGTCGAGCTGGTCGAGCGTGCCGTTGCGGGTGGAGAGCCGCTCCACCCTCGAACGCACGAAGCGCGCGTCGGCATAGCCGGCGCGCGCTCGCGCACTGTCGATCAGGTCCGCAAGCAGGTCTCGCACCCTGCGAGCCTACCCGTGGTTTGCCTTAGCCCTGCTTCACTGCCGAGATGTCGAGGGTCAGCGTGACCTTCTCGCCGACCAGGAGGTTGCCGCTCCCGAGCGCCTGGTTGAAGGTCATGTTCCAGTCGCCGCGCTTGATCTGGCCGATCACTTCGATGCCGACGCGCTCGTTGCCCCACGGGTCGGTCTCCGCACCCTGGAACTCGCCCGTGAGCGTCACTCGGTTGGTCACGCCGTTCAGCGTGAGGTCGCCCTCGATCTCGAAGGTGTCCTCATCGAGCGGCCGGATGGCCGTGGACTCGAAGCGGAGCACCGGGTTCGACTCTGCGCCGAAGAAGTCCGCCGAGCGAAGGTGCTCGTCACGGGCGGGCTCGTCCGTGTTGATCGAGCTGACCTGGGCCGTGCCGTACGCGCGCGCCGTGGTGAGGTCCTCACCGATCTCGAGCGTGCCCTCGAACTCCTCGAAGCGGCCGCGTACCGTCGCGATACCGAGGTGCTTGACGGAGAAGCCGACGGCCGAGTGAGCCGGGTCGACGGTCCAGGTGCCGGTCGGAATCAGAGTTGCAGAAGCTGTGGAATTCATGTCTGTGCGTCCCCTCGATTGAAGAACTGCTTGCACAGACAACTATTGCACCGGACCGGCGCTCCCGCCCATGGCAGAAACCGGCGCGTGCATGTACTTATCTTACGTAAGTAAACCCTCGAGGGGGTCAGACCCCCTTGAGGGTTGCGGCCGCTGCGGCGCGTCCGGTGCGGACGGCGCCCTCCATGTAGCCGCAGACCCATTGATCCGAGCCGCAGACGTAGAACGGCGGCTCGTGCGTCCCGTGCAGCGGGCCGACCGACATGACGTCGCCGGGGCGCCAGCCGGTGATGTAGCCGCGCGTCCAGGGGTCGATCCCCCAGCGCCGGAAGAAGACCGCCTGCGTGTCGCGGGCCGGCTCGCCGAAGGCCGCGACCATCTCCTCGGTGAGCTCCGCCTCGAGCTGTGCCTGCGAGGTGGTGAGGAAGGCGGCGAGGCGCTCGGGCGGCACGAGCGTGGACATGATCCCCTCGCGCTGCACCCAGGTGCCGCCGATCACGGCCGTCTCGAAGTAGCAGTCGCCGTTCTGGCCCTGGTCGTGCCAGAACGAGTCCTCGTAGGTGAACACGACCTTCGCGGCGAGCGCGTGGCGCTGGCGGTCGAGCGAGCCCATGCGCTCGTCCGAGACTCCCTCGACCCGCACGTGTCGCAGCGGGCCGACCGGCAGGGCGCAGACCACGGCGTCGGCCTCGAAGCGCTCGCCGGTCTCCGTCGTGACCGAGCACCCCTGCGCCGACACCCGGATGCGCGTGACGGGCGTGGCGTAGCGCACGCGGTGACCGAGCTCCTCGGCCATGCGCAGCGCCACCGTGGCCGAGCCCTCCGCCACGCGGTTGCATTCCCAGACCTCGTAGTTGTAGAAGCCGCCCGCGCCCGCGGCTGCCTCCTTGCGCAGCTCCGCCAGGAGCGACGTACGCTCGATCGACTCGGCCGACAGCGCCAGCATCGCCAGGTCGCGGGCGCGGACCACGTTCGGCGTGGCGCCTCGGTCGCGGAGCCAGGCCGCCATCGAGAGGCGGTCGAGGCGGTCGGCCTCGGGGTGTGACCACGGGTCGTCGGGATCGACGCTCGCCGCGAGCGTGCCGAACTCGTCGCTCAGCTTGGCGTAGCTGGCGCGGTCCTCGTCGCTCATCCAGGGGAAGCCGTCGCCCACGTAGCGCCCGTCCGCGAGCACCCACGTGTCCTCACCGGGGAGCTGTGGAAACGACGGCACGATCGTCAGTCCGAGTTCTTCGACAAGTCCGTACGTAGGCGTGGTGGAACGGACCGATCACCTCGCCACCAAGCTGCACGATTCGCCCGTCGGCGAGCGTCGTCTGCTCCACCCGTCCGCCCGGCCGGTTGCGCGCCTCGAGCACGACCACGTCCGTGCCGTGATTCATCAGATCGCGCGCGGCGCTCAGGCCAGCCAGGCCGGCGCCCGCCACAACCACGTCGCATTTCACGGGCGCATCCTCTCATGAGCGATAGGTCCACAACTCGCCACTCGACCCCTTCCGGCGGGGGGTTTGCCGCCGTGCAGCGCTATACGAACGCCAAAGTCACCACCCCCCGCTCGGAGCAGGGGGGTGTGGTGAGTTGTGGACCCCGTCCGCCCACCCCTCAATGCCGCAGTTGGCCCGGCCGGGACAGCAGTAGGGGTGGCGTAGGGCCGGCCCGTGCCGAACTAGACGCCGCGCGGCGCGGCGTTGTCGAGCACGACGCGCATCAGGTCGCGGATCGAGAGCATCCCGACCACCTCGCCGCCGTCCACGAGTGGCAGGTGCCTGAACCCGCCGTGGATCATGAGCACCGCGGCCTGCTGGGTCGTGTCCTCAGGCGCCATCGTCTCCGGGTCGCGCGTCATCCAGTCCGAGACCACCGTCTTCTCCTCGACCCCGGCGGCGACGGCCCGGAGCACGTCGCGCTCGGTGAGGATCCCGGCCAGGTCCGAGCCGTCCATCACGAGCACCGCGCCCACGTCGCGGTCCACCATGCGCTGAGCGACCTCCGAGAGCGAGTCGCCCGGCGAGACGGTCAGAAGGTCGCGCGACATGTGATCGCGGGCCACCGGCATGCGCGGACTCTAACCGGGTACCGCGGCGGGCCGTACTCAGGCGTCGTGCCCGGGATCGATCCGCTTGGCACGGTGGAACTTCAGCTGGCCCTCGTGCTCCTCGACCTCCGCGAGGAACGGCTCCAGGACCATGCCGGTGTGGTCGCCGAAGTCCACGCGCTCGAGGATGCGTCCCACGAAGCGGTTCGGGCAGCCGTCCAGCAGCGGCACGCCGTCCGGGCCGGGCCGCCACGAGCAGCGCTCGAACTTGTTCACCTCGTCGCCCGTCTCGCCTCCGAACAGCTCCGCGAGCTCCGTTGCGTCCTCGGGCACAAGGTGGATCGCCATCGTCCCGGCGCCCATCGCGACCCGGTGCGTCCGGTTCTTGTCGGAGATCCCGGCAAGGAAGCGCGGCGGGTGGATGCTGCACTGGGTGGCGAACCCGATCAGGCAGCCGGCGAGCTCGTCGTCCACCGCAACCGTCGCGATGAACATCGGGTAGTCGAGCTGCGCAACGAGTTGCTGGAATGTCTCTTCGGTTGAAGCCACAACAGGAGGAAGTATGGGACAGCCAGTGGTCCATTTCGAGGTCATCGGGCGTGACGGGGCGAAGCTCCAGAGCTACTACGGCGAGCTGTTCGGCTGGGAGATAGACGCCAACAATCCGATGGGCTACGGCACCGTCCAGCGCGAGGGCAACACCAACTCCGACGGCGTGGGCATCGGCGGCGGCGTGGGCGTGGGGCCGGAGGGCTACGGCGGGCACGTGACGTTCTACGTCGAGGTGCCGGACGTGGAGGCCGCGCTGGCGAAGGCGGAGGAGCTCGGCGGCAGTCGGATGATGGGCCCTGACGAGCCGATGGAGGGACTCGTGATCGGGCTGTTCACGGATCCCGAGGGGCACACGGTCGGCGTGGTCGGGCAAGCCGCCGGCGCGGCGCGACCCTAGACCGACGTGTGCAGCTCGGCGTCGATCGCCTCGCCCAGTTCCCCGAACGAGGCCGAGCCGAGGTGGATGATGCCGTTCACGAAGAAGCGCGGGGTGCTCGGTACGCCGCTCTCTGCGCCGCTCCGGTAGTCCTCCTCGACCCGCGCCGCGTGGACCCCGTCGCGCAGCTCCGCGTCGAAGCGCTCGCTGTCCGCGACGCCGATCGCCTCCGCGTGCTCGCGCAAGTCCGAGTCGTCCAGCTCGAGCCGGTGCTCGAAGAGGCGGTCGTGCATCTCCCAGAAGCGGCCCTGCGCGCTCGCGGCCTCGGCCGCCTCGGCGGCGAACGGCGCACGCGGGTGGAGGTCCGGGAGCGGCATGTGCCGGAAGACGAAGCGGAGCTGGTCGCCGAAGCGTTCCTGTAAGGCCCGCACGACCGGGTACGCCTCGCCGCAGTACGGACACTGGAAGTCGCCGTACTCGACCAGCGTCACGGGCGCATCCGCGCGGCCGCGGACATGGTCACGCTGCGGGTCGACCGGCGGACTGAGGGTGGCGATCAGCGGCGGCATCCTCCTAGCTTACTAATCATTAGTGCAAGATCGCGCCCGCGAAGCAGGAGAACACCGTCCGGAGCCGATCGGTATGGTGCCCATGTCCTTCACTGCCGAGTCCTCCGTCAGGCGAGACGGAGGAACGGGGGAACCAGTGGCCCAGACATTTGGGCTGGGGCGAACGTCGTGTGATCACGGCGAAGCGCAACACCAGCGCGAGCCCGACAGCTAACCCCGCAGGCAAACCGCCCATATGTACTCCCGTGCCTGGAGACACCTGACGCCGTTCGTGGCAGCGCTTGCTGTCGCGGTCGCGCTGCCCGCACAGGCGAGCGCAGCGCCCTACGGCTCCCGGACGCTCACGCTCGGGGCGCACGGGGGAGACGTCAAGAAGTTGCAGCGCTACCTGGTGGCCGCCGGGCACAGGGTTGCCCGCGACGGAGAGTTCGGCCCCCGCACGCAGCGCGCGCTGAGGACGACCGAGAGCGCCCTGGAGCTGAGGGCCGACGGCGTCGCAACCGCGCGCGAGCAGCGCACCATCAAGCGGGCCGTGAACGATCCGGGCAGCGGAGGCGCGGCCTACGTCGCCCCACCGCCCCCCGAAAAGGTCGTTCCGGGCGCGAAGGGCTCGGTCACCGCGGACGGCTTCGCGGTCCCGCCTGAGTCTGCGCCCGAGGTCGTCAAGGAGGTGATCGCGGCCGGCAACGCGATCGCGACGACTCCTTACAAGTGGGGCGGCGGCCACGCCAAGTGGGATGACACCGGCTACGACTGCTCAGGGTCCGTGTCCTACGCGCTCCACGGTGGCGGACTGCTGAACAGCGCCCTCGTGTCCGGCGACTTCGCCCGCTGGGGCGAGGAGGGCAACGGCCGCTGGATCACGATCTACGCGAACGGCGGTCACGTCTACATGGTCGTGGCCGGCATGCGCTTCGACACCAGCGCCCGCTCGAGGTCCGGCTCGCGCTGGACGATGGAGCAGCGCGCGTCGGACGGCTTCAGCATCACTCACCCCAAGGGGCTGTAACCGGCCACGCCGAACGCGCTCAGCGCACGCGCAGCCGGCGCGTCGCCGAGGTGTATCCGGACTTCGTGGCTCGGGCCGTGACGGCGCGGCCCGCGAGCCGAAGCGTCACGGAGCCGTCCCGCGCGGTGGCGCCGGAGACGCCGCCGGCCGTCACGCGCACCCCGCTGACCGGGGCGCCTGCGTCGGTGGCGACGAAGTCCACGCTCTGGCGCACTCCACGTCGCAGCCGGCTCGGCCTGGCGCTCAGCGCGAGGCCGGGCAGGATCCTGCGGTGGTAGGTCGCCGAGCGGGACGAGCTCCCGATGTTGAAGTTGGCGAGGACATCGAGCGCGTTTCCAATTGGGCTGGCCCCCAGCTGGTACGCAACGGGTGCCCGCGCGGCGCGGCCCGCGTTGACCACTGCTCCGAAGCGCGTAGCCCTCTGGTTCGAGCGGCTCGCGAGTATCCGCGCGGCGCCGCGGCGGCTATCCGCCCAGACAGCCCAGAGGCGACCGTCAGGTGTTGCCGCGAGTGCCACCGGGTGGTTGCCGGTATGGAGGCTCGCGATCGTTTGCGCCGCCCCGCTCCCCACGCGCCACACCCGCACCCGGTTCATGCTGGGATAGCCCGTTGGGTACGCCACGTAGAGCCCGCCGCCCGCTCGAGCCACGAGTGGCGTACGGCCGAGCATCCCGATCTGCATGTCGCTCGTGCTCGGCATCGTCGTTGCAGAGCCGATCGGCGAGCCGTCGGCCGCGACATCCTGAGCCAGCACGCCGCGTTGACCGCTCGCGCTCGAGTACCACGCCATCACGGTGCGCCCGAAGGCGTCGGTGGCCAGACTCGGGTCGTAGCCGTAGTTGCCGATCGGCGCCTGGAAGTTGTGGTTCGGCGTGGCCGGAGTGAGCCCGGAGTGGACCCACGTCCCGAGCGTGCCCGCCCACGCCTGCAGCGTGCCGCCGTTCGGCAACGTGGTCGCTGCCACGGAGCTGCCGTAGGCCTGACCGCCGTCGGGGACCACGTTCCCCGGCTGCAGGACCCAGCTCGCGCCGCCGTCCGAGGACAGCAGCGTGTTGAGCTCGTCCTGCGGGTCTGAGCTGTCCGTCGAGCGGATCGCGCCGAAGAACACCCGCATGCCCTGCGGGTCGAGCACGAGCGCGGCGTTCTGGAAGCCGGTCCAGCCGGTTTGAATCGGACTCGTGGCGCCGAGCCGTCCACTGCGCGCGATGGCCGTGTGCAGCAGATCCTCGGTGTTGGGTCCCGTCGGCCGGTCCCAGACCACGTGCAGGACGCCGTCCGGAGTGCGCAGCAACGCGACCTGATTCACCGAGCTCTGGTCGGGTGTCGTGACCGCCTTCCACGTGGCCGCCGGCGCCAGCGGCGCCGAGGCCATGAGGGCGGCGCTGGTTACGGCAGCAAGGAGAAGGAAACGGCGCAGCACGGCTCGCAGGCTACGCCCCTTGTCCAGCTCAGTCCGTCGGCGCTCCGCCCTGCTGCTGCGCCGGCGGCAGGTTGAACGAGCTGCTCACCGAGTCGCGCAGCGTCTCCGGCGGCACGGTGATCGTCTCGTTCATGTACTCCTCGAGCTGCGTGCCCGGGTCGCCCTGGATCGTGTCGGTCCGCTCGTAGGTGAGGAACGGCAGCGTCACCGAACCGCCCACCACATCGACCGTGTCGAACAGCGGCGTGTGGATCCACCAGTCCTCGTTGGCGTCGGTCACGCGCACCGCGATCCGGTGGCCGGCTGGGATCTTCCAGTCGGCGGACCACAGGTCGAGTGTCTTCTCGCCGGCCGACCGCGCGAGGAAGCCCTGGCGGGTGATCAGCGGGCCGATGCCGAACTCGTCGAGGTCATAGACGTCGACCACGAGGTTGGCGTTGGGCCGCGTCGTGGCCACGTCGACCACCGCCTTGCCCGAACCGGCCAGATGCGCCGCGTGCGGCAGGCGCGGGGAGATCGTCCACACGCCCTCCGTGTCGCTCGTCTCGGTGGCCGAACCCGAGCCGTCGTCGGTGTAGCTGCCTGTGCGGAGGGCGCTCGTGTAACCCCTCGCGTCGGCGGGCGGCCACGACTCCTCGGCGCGCCACTTGCCGTCGTTCGTCTGCACCGCGATCGGCGGATCCTGGACAGCGGGCGTGGTCCCCTTGAGGAACCGGTCGTAGAAGCGCACGACCTCGTCGAAGAAGCCCTCGCGACCCATCAGGAGGCGGCCGTTCTCGTCGCGCTCGTTGCCGCGCACGTGCTCCCACGGGCCGAGCCAGGCGCGCTCGTATCCAGCGTGATTGTCGAGGTACTGGGCCATGCCGTCGGCCACGGTGTTGTTCTCGGTCAGGCCCTGAGTCAGGAACAGCGGAACGGTGGAGCCCGTGGCAGCCGGGATCAGGTTGCGCTGGCGCCAGTAGGCCGAGTAGTGGTCATCGCCTCCGGCCTGATCTGCCCAGTTGAGCACGGGACAGCCGGGGCGCTGGGTGTCGTCAAGTCCGTTGGCGTTGTAGGACGGGTCGTCCTGGACGCTCCCCGGTGTCAGGTCGATCGCGTCGTACAGCGCGGGCGTCAGCACCGAGTTGAGGCGCCGGATCCCGTCGCCGTACAGGTATCGGTAGAGGTCGTAGACGGGCTCCTGGGAGACGACCGCCTCCAGACCTGGCACGCGGTGGTTGGCGCCGATGAGGCCGGTCACGCCGTCATACGACTTCCCGTACATGCCGACCTTGCCGGTCGACCACGGCTGCGAGGCGGCCCACTTGATGGAGTTCACGACATCGGCCTGCTCGCCGGGTCCGGCCCAATCGAGGCAACCGGTGGAACCGCCGAAACCCCGCAGATCGACCATCACGAACGTATAGCCCCGCTCCATGAGCTTCGCGCCCTCGATGAGGTCCAGGAAACGATCCGACGGCCCGGCGGGCCCGACGGGGTCATAGGAGGCGCCCTGCACAGGGCCGGCTGCGCCGACCTGACCCGCGTGGTTGAAGTACGGGCCCACCGACAGGATCACCGGCGTCTTCGTCCCGGCCGGAAGGTCCTTCGGCCGCAGGACGTCGGCGTGCAGCTTGACGCCGTCCGACGAGGGGAACGTGGCCTCGGTCCACTCGGCGCCCTCGGGCACCGGTGCCGCAGCCGCGCTGGCGGGCACTACGGCGAAGATGGCCAGGACGAGGCAAGCCGACAAACGCGATCGCATGCGGCCTGAAACGGGTCGCGCGCCGGTTTCTTGCGGCTCAGACCGCCAGCTCTACTACCTGGCGCCCTCGCAGCTTTCGCCACGCGCCTGCCCGGTGGTCCCGGGAGCGCACCTCGAGGAACCCGGGCCGATGGGTGAGATAGACCGAGCAGAGCGGCGCGCGCGGGTCCCGCCGCTTGCCGATCCCGACCAGGGCTGAGGCGTTCACAGCGACGATCGAGCGTTTCGGCGCCAGCCTCGTGCGCTTGATCAGGCCGGGGGCGCTGAGCGGCGAGTGAGTGTGGCCCGAGATCCAGACCTTCGCGTTGCGGTGGCGGGCGAGCAGCTTCCGAATGCCCGCATCCGGCTTGGCGTGGAAGGCCTCCATGGCCGACGTGAAGTGCAGCCGCGGATCTCCCATCACGGTCCGCAGCAGCGGCCAGTGGCAGACGACCCAGCAGTCCGCATCGGTGCTCTCCAGCTCGCGCTCGAGGAAGGACAGCGTGGCGCCGGAGAGCCGGCCGGCGCGCCGGCCCGGCTCGTTGCGATCCGGCCCGATCACGATCACGCGGACGAAGTCGAGCTCCACCGTGAAGTTCTGCGAGCTCTGGTCGTACGCGCTGGCCCAGTCGGCGACGGTCCGGTCGTTGTGGAGGATGTCGTGGTTTCCGAGCGCCGAGACCCACTGCCCCGGCAGGTCGTCGAGAAACGCGCGCGCGAGCCCGTCCTCGTGCTCCCTGCCCCCCTCGGTGGCGTCGCCCACCTGCACGTGCAGCGCCGGCGGCCCCAGCCGCTCGATGTCTCCGCTCAGGGCCTCCATGCGCACGCGTGTGATGGCACCCGCATGCAGGTCGCCGATGCAGTGGACGGTGTGCTTCCAATCTGGGTTCATTTCCGCCGCGTATCCTCGCGTGAATGGCTACCGAATGGCCGGAGCTCGAGTACGCGGACTGGAGCGCCACCTGCGACACGCTTCACGCCCACACGCAGATCCTCGGCAAGTTTGCGGTGGCGCTTGCTCCGCCTGAGCCGCAGCTCCAGCACGCCGCGCTGCGTCTCACCGCCCGTGGCTGGGAGACCGCTCCGCTGCCCGCCCGGGACGGATCGGGCGCTTTCGTCGTGGCGCTTGACCTGCACACCCACGAGGCGCTCGTGGAGCACAGCGACGGGCGCGTGCGGCGCGTCGCGCTCGGACCGGACCGGCCGGTGGGCGAGGTCACGCGCGAGCTGGTCGACACCGTGCGCGACCTCGCCGGCGCCGTCGAGATCGACCCGACGCCGCAGGAGGTTCCGTGGACCGTTCCGCTCGACGAGGACCACGAGCACAGCAGCTATGACGAGGGTCAGGTGGAGTCCTACTTCGCCGCGGCCACCCAGGCTGCGCTCGTGCTGGCGGAGTTCCGGGCGCCCTACCGCGGGCGCTCGACGCCGGTGCACGCGTGGTGGGGCTCCTTCGACCTGGCCGTGAGCCTCTTCTCCGGCAAGCCCGCCGACCCGCCCTCCGACGACTTCATCATGCGCAACTCGATGGATTCGCAGGAGGTGGCCGTGGGCTGGTGGCCCGGCGATCCCAAGTACGGCAGGGCGGCGTTCTACGCCTATGCGCACCCGGCGCCCGACGGGTTTGCCGACGGAAAGCTGTCCCCGCCCGCCGCCCACTGGAACGCCGACATGGGTCTCTTCATGCTGGATTGGGAGGACGCCCGCTCGAGCGCCGACCCGCACGCGGCCGCGCTCGAGTTCGTCCGCTCGGCGTTCCATCACGCCTGCATCGTGTGCGAATGGGACCCGGCTCTCCCGGCCAGCGCCGAGGGGAGCCCACCGCCGGTGGCATGAGCGCTCAGCCCGGCGCGGGCTTCAGCGAGCGCACGGCCTGGGCGCGCAACGTCGCGGCGCCGATTCGCAGCTTCCTCACCACCGAGTCGGGCAGCGCCATTGTGCTGCTCGCCGCGACCGTCGTGGCGATGGTGTGGGCCAACTCGCCGTGGGCCGACTCCTATGAGTCCGTCTGGGAGACGAAGCTCTCGATCCAGCTCGGCGGGGACGGAATCTCGCTGGACCTCCGGCACTGGATCAACGAGGGCCTGATGACGCTCTTCTTCCTGGTGGTCGGCCTCGAGGCCAAGCGGGAGCTCGACCTCGGCGCCCTGCGCGATCGCCAGCGGCTCGCCATCCCGGCGCTCGCGGCGCTGGGTGGGATGGGCATGGCCGTCCTGATCTACCTCCTGTTCAATGCGGGCGGCCCGGGGGCGAACGGCTGGGCGGCTGCGATGTCGACCGACACCGCGTTCGCGCTCGGTGTCCTGGCCCTCGTGGCCCACGGTGCTGAGCGGCTGCGCGTGCGCATCTTGACGGTCGTGATCATCGACGACCTGGTGGCGCTGCTGATCATCGCCACCGTGTACAGCGACGACGTCGAGCTGCTGCCCCTGGCCCTCGCCGTCGCGCTGTTCGCCGGGCTGGTCGCGCTTCGCTACGCACCCGCCGAGTGGCGCGCGCCCGCCGCGGTCATCCTCGGCGTGGCGGTCTGGGTGGCGCTCTTCGAGTCGGGCATCGACCCGGTGATCGCCGGTCTCGCCGTGGGGCTCGTCACGAGCGCCTACCCACCGCCGCGCTCGGAGCTCGAGCGCGTGACCGAGCTCACGCGCTCGTTTCGCGAGCAGCCCACGCCACAGCTGGCGCGCTCGGCCCAGCTCGGGGTGACCTCCGCGGTCTCGCCGAACGAGCGCCTCCAGTACCGGCTCCACCCCTGGACCAGTTTCGTGATCGTGCCGCTGTTCGCGCTCGCGAACGCGGGCATCGACGTCGACGCGGACCTGCTCCGCGACGCGCTGACATCTCCGATCACGCTCGGGATCGTCTTCGGGTACGTCGTGGGCAAGCCCGTGGGAGTGATCGGGGCCGCCTGGCTTGCGACACGGCGGCGCCTTGGCGGCCTGCAGCGATCGCTGAGCTGGCCCGAGATCGTCGCGGCTGGGGCGGTGGCCGGCATCGGCTTCACGGTCGCGCTCCTGATCTCGAGCCTCGCATTCGAGGGACAGCAACTCGAGGAGGCGAAGCTCGGCGTGCTCGCCGCCGCGACCCTCTCCTCGCTTCTGAGCTGGGCGGTGTTCCGGGTGATCGCCAGGCTGCCCGACTCGGTTCGCGCGCGTCAGATCGCAGGCACGGCGGACGAGCTGCTCGACCTCTCGGAGGACGTCAGTGCCGAGCGCGACCACATGCGCGGCTCCGACGAGGCGCCGGTGACCCTGGTGGAGTACGGCGACTACCAGTGCCCGTATTGCGGGCGCGCGGAGGTGGTCATCCGCGAGCTGCTCGAGAAGTTCGGAGACGATCTCCGCTACGTGTGGCGGCACCTTCCGCTGAACGACGTGCACGTGAACGCGCAGACCGCCGCGGAGGCGGCCGAGGCCGCCGGCTCACAGGGCAGGTTCTGGGAGATGCACGACAGGCTGCTCGCCGCCCAGGACGAGTTGACGGTTGTGGACCTGACCCGCCACGCCGAGGAGCTCGGCCTCGACATGGATCAGCTTCTGGGACGAGCTTCGGCGCCGCGAGCACGCCCCGCGTGTGGACCGTGACGTGGCGAGCGCGGACGCGAGCGGCGTGGCCGGCACGCCGTCCTTCTTCATCAACGGAAGGCGACACTCGGGCGCCTACGACGTGGCGAGCCTCACCCAGGCGGTGGAGGTCGCCCGAGCGCGTGCCGCGGGCGGCGTAAGATCCGAGGCGTGAGTGACGAGAGCATTGCCGCACGCATCGAACGCCTGGTGAGCGAGGAGCACGAGCTGCGCGACCGCGAGCAGGTCGACAGCCCGGACCCTGCCGCGCTCGAGGAGGACAGGGAGCGCCTGCGGGCCGTGGAGGTCGAGCTCGACCGCTGCTGGGACCTCCTGCGCCAGCGCCGCGCGCTACGGGACGCAGGCTCGGATCCCGAGCAGGCATCCGTGCGGGACGCCGGCACGGTCGAGCACTACCAGCAGTAGCCGCAGCGTGGTCGAGGTCGAGACGCCGAGCGGCCTCGCGAGGGTTCACCTGCACGTGGCCGAGGACGCGCGCGGTGCGCTCGTGCTCGGGCACGGGGCCGGTGGGGGAGTGGACGCGCCGGACCTTGTGGCGGTGACCGAGGTCGCGCAGGAGGAGCGCTTCAGCGTGGCGCTCGTCGAGCAGCCCTATCGGGTGGCCGGGCGGCGCTCCCCGGCCCCGGCGCAGCGCCTCGACGAGGCGTGGAGCGCCGTGGTGGAAGAGCTGCGCGACGGCGACCTTCAGGACCTGCCGCTGGTGGTGGGCGGTCGCTCCGCGGGCGCCCGCGTGGCATGCCGGACGGCGGCCGCTACGGGCGCCGTGGCCGTGCTCTGCCTCGCCTTTCCGGTGCACGCGCCGGGCCGACCCGAGAAGACCCGTGAACACGAGCTCGATGCGGTGGAGCTGCCCGTGCTCGTGGTGCAGGGCGAGAGCGACCCGTTCGGCATGCCCGCGGACGGCGCCAACCGCCGCGTGGTCACGGTCGCGGGCAACCACAGCCTGAAGGCCGACCTCGACGCCGTCAGAGCGGCGGTGCGAACCTGGCTACGGGCGCGCGATCTGCCGTAGGAACGGCAGCAGGTTCTTCACGAACGCGTTCCTCGGCGCGGCCGAGTTCGGGTCGTTGTGCGAGTAGGTCGCGTGGCGATCCACGAGCGTGAGGTTGCGCTTCGGGATCTGCGACTGCTTGGCGAGGGCCCTCGCCGCGTCGAGCACGCGCTCACCTCCGAGCGCCGCCCCGAACGCGTAGATCCTGAGCTTCCTCGGCAGGTCGTCGCCGTGGGTCGCGCGCACGTCGAGCACCCTCTGCGCCGGGTTCGCGTTGCCGGCGGCCACGGCTCGCGAGTCGATCGTGAGCCGCTGCGGGTGATACCAAGCGGTCCCGTCGAGGCCCTTCAGGCCCCAGCCCGCGAACATGCGCGCGTAGCGCCTGAGCGGCGTGAGCTCGCCCGCGTCGTCCCAGCCACGCGGGTCACCGCTCGCCGCGAGATGGCCCAGGTGGGCCTGGGCCGCGACCAGGCCGGGCGGCGAGGTCTCGGTGTCGAGCGCGTAGCCGTAGAGGCCGGCGTTCGTGACCGGAATCGGTCGGCTTCAGGTTGGCCGGGAGCAGCGGCCAGGCCTGGCCGATCGAGGGCGAGTTCGGGTCCATGAGCACGCCCGACGCGCCGGTGGAGTTGAAGAGGCCGGTGAACGGGGCCGCGATCCCTCCGAAGGTGAGCCAGGGCGACGGCGCGGCGTCGAAGTCCTTCAGCGCCTGCTCTGCCGCGTCGCGACTGATCGGCGTCGGGCTGCTGCCGCCGTCGATGAAGACGAGGCCCGAGAGCCCGCGGACGCCGGGCCTGCCGCCGAAGTTCCAGGTGGCGTACGCCGTGGTGATCGAGCCGCCCAGCGAGTGTCCGCCCAACACCACGTGGCCACCGACCCGCTGCGCGGACCTCACCACCCGCCGCAGGTCCTCGATCTCCACGCGCATTCCCCACCTGCGCGCGTAGGCCACCTGCGCGTCCGGGATGAACTGGAAGTGGTCGGTGATGCTCGAGTCGGTGAGCCAGCCCAGGTAGTAGTCGAACAGCTGCTCGCCCGGTCATATGGCCCGTCTTCGCGCGGTTGAGCGCGGAGTGATCCTCGAGCAGGTTCTCCCTGCGCTCGACGGCCCAGACCTGCCAGCCCCTGGCCCTGCGCGCAATCTCCTGCGCGAGCGGAGCGAAGTACGCGGCGCTCGCGGACGTGCCCGGGTTGAGGACGAGGATGTTCTTCGCGCTCTTCGGGCCCACCTTCAGGACGCCGACCTTGTTGTACTTCGCGGGCGTGCCGGGCGACTTGAAGCCGGCGAGCCACGTGAAGTTCTGGGCCGCAGACGCCGGGGCGGGCACCACGAGGATGACGGCGACGACGAGAAGGAGGGTCCGGAGGCGCACGGGCGGCAAGCTACCTTAAGCTCGGCCCGCGATGGCATCGGAAAAAGCCGCCCTCCTGCGACCGATCTACGAGGAATGGGGCCGTGGCAACTGGCGGCCGTACTTTCGAGATCTACGACCCGGAGATGGAGTGGGGCTGGTCCGATGAGTTCCCGGGACTGGGCGGCGTCTGCAGGGACGACCGGGACCCGAATCCGCGGCTGCACGCCTGGCTCAGCGGGTGGGAGGACTGGCGCGCCGAGGCGGACGAGTATCTCGAGTTCGGCGACTGGGTCGTCGTGCTCGCGACCTACCACGGCCACGGCAAGGGGAGCGGCGTGGAGATCCACCAGGAGGGGGCGCACGTCTTCAAGCTGCGCGACGGCAAGGTCGTGCGGCTCGAGGTCTTCGCCTCGCGGGAGAAGGCCCTGGCGTCGGTGAGGAAGGGTGATCGCGATCCGCCTACGGAACCAGCAGCCGTCGGACGCCGCTGCCCGCGGCCACCAGGAACTCCACGCGATTCGCGCCTCGGCGTAGCGTCCCCTCCGGGACCAGCACCGAGAACTGCTCGTCGTCGCTGCCCTCGAGCGTGAACGTCCGGCCGGTGCCCGCGACGCGCCCGTTCAGGGCCGCCACCACGACGCGCCCGCCGCCGGGCCTGCCCGGCTCGATCCGGCCCACGAGCCGCGCCGGCACGAAGCCGGTATCCGGGTCCACGTTCCGGTAGCGCTCGGGCCGGAGCACCAGCGCGCGTTCGCCGGCGGCCGGCAGCGGCGACAGCTCTGTCAGCCGCCGGCCGAGCAGGTCGGGTCGCGGTCCGGAGGCGAAAATGTCATCGCCGAACAGCCGCAGCTTGCGCGCCAGCGCGGCGCGCCGCTCGCGCTGGTAGCCGGGGGTGTCCACGAGATGGACCGCCCGGAACTTCTTGGCGATGATTCGACGCTGCCGCTGGGCGGGAACCGTGGAGTCGCGCGCGGACCTGCCGTCGATCGGCCAGGGGATGCGCACGCCGATGTTGTCCGCGATCGTGGGCAGCACGTCCACCGTGCGCAGCGGCCTGTCGCTGACCCGCGCGCTCCGCTGGCCGGGCGCCTTCACGAAGAACGGCACGGGTGCGATGTCCGCCACGTTCGCGGAGCGAACCAGGCGACGGTCGTGTCCGCGCCGGAAGCTGATGCCGTGGTCGGCGACCACCGCCACGAGCGCCCTGTCGTAGATGCCGACCTCGTGCAGCCGGTCGAGCAGCGTGCCGAGCAGGCGGTCCGTGGCCTGGACCTGGAGCAGGTGGCGCGCATAGGTCTGCTTCACGAGGAACGGGACGCTGTAGCTGGGACGGCTCTCGAGTCCGGGCATGGCCTCCTTGGGGGAGCTGCGGTAGCGGCGGCCGGACGGCAGGTACAGGAACGGCACGTGCGGGAGCAGGATGTGGATCAGATGCAGGCGCGGCCGCGAGCCGCCGTCGATCGCGGCCACGAAGTCCTCGAAGCGCTGCGGACGCCCGGCGGCCAGGTTGGCGTGCAGCCGCAAGTAGCGGTGGCGCTTCGACTCGCGCGGCGTTCGGCGGTTCGCGGCCACCGCGTCAGTCGTGTCGCCGGCTTCGTCGAGATCGACGTGCTCGGGTAGCACCAGGTGCCCGTACGCGCGGGCCACGTCGCCAGACAGCGACCGCATCCTCGAGACGAAGCCCTCGCGGTCGGCGGGTGTGCAGAGCGTGGGCGCGCAGAGCGCGGTGCCGTCCTCTCGCACGTGCAGCTCGTAGCGGCCGGCGAGCAGGCTGAAGATGTTCTGCGCGTGGTCCGCGGCTACCGGCAGGCGCTCCTGGCGCGGGAGGCGCCCGTCGAGGATCGCGGGCACGGCGTAGGGGGTGTCCTGGTCCACCGAGGCCGTGTCGCGATACCAGGTGGCGTCGGCGGCGAGCCGGGCGAAGTTCGGGAAGAGGCGCGCGTCCACGCGCCCGTGCGCATCCATCAGCGACTGCACGGGCAGCTCGTCGAGGATCACGAGCACCACCGGCGCGTGCGGTGCTTCGTCCTCGAGCGGCGACGCGTCGGAGAGCAGCAGGAAGATCGCGAGGAATACAAGCGGCGCGGGGCTGAGGACCGTGAGCAGCGAGCGCGCCCAGGCGGCGCGCGCGTAGGTAGGCCGCCGCGACCGCACCTGCGACCAGGGCCAGGGCAAGGCTTGGCACCCAGGCGTCGAACGGGATGAGCTGCAGCACGATCGCCGCCACCAGTACGGCCACGTAGCCGAGCTGAAGTCCCCACGCGAGCGCGTCGCTCAGCAGGCTCGCCAGCCATTCCACGCCGAGTAGGAGGAGCGGCGGGATCAGCGCCACGACGAACGCGACAACCACGATGTCGCCACCGGGCGAACCGCGCGTGGTGAAGAACTCCGGATCTCCCCCGAGCAGACCGAAGAGCGGCTGCGCGACGGCGAGCCCCCACAGCGCCGCGATCGGGGCGCCCCGCTCGAGAAGCACGGCCGGACCCTACCGGGCGATCACGGGCGACAATGCTCGCCGGTGCAGGATTTCGAGATCGTCATCGTGGCGCTGTTCGTGTCGGTCGCGGGCCTGAACGCGATCGCGCGCTGGCTGTCGGTGCCCTACCCGATCCCGCTCGTGCTGGGCGGGCTGGCGCTCGGCCTCGTTCCCGGCATGCCGGAGATCGAGCTGGACCCCGATCTGGTGCTCGTGGTCTTCCTGCCGCCGCTGCTGTACGCGGCGGCCTTCTTCGCGGACCTGCGCGCCCTGCAGAGCAATCTGCGCCCGATCACGTTGACAGCGGTCGGCCTCGTGCTCCTGACGATCGGGGCCGTGGCGGTGATCGGGCACGAGGCGATCGGGCTGTCGTGGCCGCTGGCCTTTGCGCTCGGCGCGATCGTCTCGCCGACCGATCCGGTGGCGGCCACGGCGATCATGCGCCAGCTCGGCGCACCGCGGCAGCTCGTGAACGTCATCGAGGGCGAGAGCCTCGTGAACGATGCGACCGCGCTCGTGGCCCTGCGCGTGGCAGTGACCGCCGCGGTGGGCGGGACCTTCTCGGTTCTCGACGCGGGGATGGAGCTCGTGGGTGCGGCCGCCGGCGGCATCGCCATCGGCCTCGCGGTCGGCTACGTGGTCGCGGAGATCCGCGGCCGGCTCGACGACGCGCCGACCGAGCTCGCCATCTCGCTGCTCACCGCCTACGCGGCCTTCATCCCCGCGGACGAGCTCGGCCTCTCGGGCGTGCTGGCGGCCGTGACCGCCGGCGTCTACCTGGGCTGGCGCGCCCCCGAGCTGATCACGCCTCAGACACGCCTCCAGAGCTTCGCCGTCTGGGAGATCCTCGTGTTCCTCCTCAACGCGGCGCTCTTCATCCTGATCGGCCTCCAGCTACCGGTGATAGCGGAGGGCCTCGACGCCTACTCCACGGGCGAGCTGGTCGGCTATGCGGCGCTCGTGTGCGCCACCGTGATCGGCGCCCGCTTCGTCTGGGTGTTCACGGTCCCCTACCTGATCCGGGCACTCGATCGGCGGCCCGAGCAGCGGGCGCGGCGGACGAGCGCGCGTATCCGGATCGTGTCCGCCTGGGCGGGGATGCGCGGGGCGGTCTCGCTCGCCGCCGCGCTGTCGCTGCCACTCGAGACCGATACGGGTGCGGCGCTACCCGGCCGCGACCTGATCCTCTTCCTCACGTTCGCGGTCATCCTTGTGACGGTGGTCGGCCAGGGGCTGACGCTGCCGTACTTGATCCGTCGCCTGGGCGTGCGGGAGGACGGCGAGGAGGAGGCGGCCGAGGAGAACCGCGCGCGCTACGTGGCCGCGCGAGCGGCCCTGGACCGGCTCGACGAGCTGAGCGTCGAGGACTGGACCCTCGACGACACGATCGAGCGCCTCGAAAGCTCTACGAGTTCCGCCAACGGCGCGTGAAGGCGCGGACCGGCAAGATCGATGACGAGGACATCGAGAACCGCTCGCTCTCCTACCAGCGCCTGATGCACGAGCTCTACACGGC
The DNA here is from genome assembly GCA_963774755.1 of uncultured Thermoleophilaceae bacterium. Taxonomy (GTDB): domain Bacteria; phylum Actinomycetota; class Thermoleophilia; order Solirubrobacterales; family Thermoleophilaceae; genus JACVRW01. The sequence continues at coordinate 34,952 of CAVZGG010000006.1, forward strand.
GCAGCGGCGCGCGGTGATCCAGCTCCGCAACGACGGCGAGATCAGCAACGACGTCATGCACCGGATCGAGCGCGAGCTCGACCTGGAGGAGTCCAGGCTCGAGGTGTGAGGTCGCCGGGCGGACCCTCAGGCGCTGATCGGCACCGGGCTGCGGCGACGCAGGCGCCGGCGCTCCAGGCCGCCGAGACCGCTCCCGCGGGGGTCCGCCAACACGATCTCGTCGGCGTCTCGCGCGAGCGCCTCGCGCCCGATGGCGTCGACGACCCTGCGGTCCGGCACCGCAAGCACGTCGAACTCGACGCCCGCCCGATTCCCGACCGCGCGTGACGCTCTGGACAGATCCTCGTTCGCGCGCTCGCGGCAGATCTCGTTCCAGAGGACCGAGCGCGTGTCGCAGCACCCGTTCCGCGGGTCCTCCTGCCTGGCGAGCGCGACCACCGTCACGCGCGACGCGCCCTCGCGGGCGCGCTGGCAGACGGAGCGAAGCACGGTGTCAGCACGGTCGCCTGAGCGGTAGAGCACCAGCGTGTGGGTGCCTGCGGCCATGGTGGGAGGCTATGGGACGGAGGCGAAGGGTCGCGCGTCGGTCTCCACGCGTGGTGTGAAGAAGCGCGCGACCTGGATGCTGAGCTCGTAGAGCAGCAGGAGGGGCACCATCTCGAGCAACAGCGTCACCGGGTCGAGCGTCGGCAGAAGCGCTGCCAGCACCGCGATGGCGAGCACCGCGTAGCGGCGGCTGCGGCGCAGCTTGTCGGCGTTCACGACGCCGAGGCGGGTCAGCGCCAGCACTCCCACGGGAACCTGAAAGCCGATCCCCATGGCGATCATCGTCATGGTCGCGAAGTCGTAGTAGTCGCTCGCCCGCACCTGCGTGTTGAACTCCGAGGAGTTGAAGCTGAGCAGGAAGTCGAGCGCCGGCGTGAGCACGACGAGGTAGCAGAAGGCGACCCCGCTGATGAACAGGATCGGCACCGCCAGGACCAGCGGCTTGACCACCACCCGCTCGCGTGGCTTGAGGGCGGGTACGACGAACGCGTACACCTCGTACAGAAAGATCGGCAGGACGAGCAACACGGCCGCGTAGCCCGCGCTCTTCAGGGTGGTGATGAACGGCTCCGAAGGCCCGAGCGTGATCGGCTCGAGGTTCCCGGGGAGCGGCGCATTGAGGATCTCGAGCACCAGGTCGCTCTGCCAGGTGGTGAGCCCGAACGCCACGAGGAAGGCAGCGCCCACGACGATCAGGCGCGAGCGAAGCTCGTCCAGATGGTCGACGACAGGCAGCTGTTCCTCGTGGCCGATGGGCTTGATACGGCGCATGGGGAAGTGGCTGGCGCCTAGGGCTTCTGCGCGGGCACGGGATCGGCGGCGGGCAACTCCTCGCGGTCGCCACCGCCCGTGACCGAGTTCTTGAACTCGCGCATCCCACTGCCGAGCGACCGGCCGAGGTCAGGGAGCTTCTTGGGTCCGAACACGATGAGAGCGATCACCAGTACGACGATGAGCTCCATGGGACCGATTCCAGGCAACATTCGATTTCCTCTCGTTACGACTTGACGAACGGCTTGACCGCGTCCAGCACGGCCTGCTGCTCGAGTGGCTTGTCGAAGCCGCCGTCGGTGATCGGCTGGCCGTTCATCAGGCGGATCGCCGCGGCGTGCCGCGCCTCGATCTGCACGATGCTGCCGGCCGCAGCGAGCACGTCGGTCGACTTGATCATCGGCGCCGCGCCGTTGTAGGCGCTCACCCCGGTGTCCTCGAACGTCTGGGCGAGCTTGAGGAACGCCTTCTGGTTCGCGAACGCGTCCCCGAAGTCGACTCCCGGTGCCTTGACGGGCTTGCCGCCGAGGTCCTTGATCGTCTTCATGAGCGCCGCGACGTGCTCGTTCTCGTTGTCGCGGATCTCCGTGGCGAGCGACTTCGCGTCACCCGACAGGCCCGAGACCTGCTTCAGCCCCTGTGTGTAGAAGGCTGACTCGAGGTACTCGAGCGTGAGCGCGAAGTTGAGGATCTCCACGTCTCCGCCGCCATCCTGCGCGATCGCCTCGCGGACGAACGGGCCGACGGCCGCAAGGCCATACACCGATCCGGCCGCGACGGCACCGCGCATGATGAACGCCTGCCTGTTGACTCCCTGCACGTCGATTGCCGCCAGTTCCGGCGCGGCGAGCTTGCTCTGAGACATTGATGTCTCCTTTCTGCCAGTGACTGGCTAGGCGAGGAAGGGCTTGACCTTCGGCAGGACCTCAGCCATCGAGGCCGGCTTGGCGAAGGCGCCGTCGGGGACGATGGTCTTGCCGACCACCGTGTTGAGCGCCGCGGCATGGCGGCCCTCCACGCTGTGGATGGCGAGCGCCGCGGCGAGGATCTCCTTCGACTGGATCCGTCCCGCCTGGCCGAGGTACGCGGCAGCGCCGAGGTTCTCGACGGTCGCCGCTGTCTCGAGCACCATCTTCTCCCCGCCCTCGAGCACGGCGTCGAAGTTGGTCTTCGGCCGCTTCGGCGTCCCGCCGAGCTGCTTGACCGTCCCCGTCAGGGCGTCCACATGCTCCTGCTCGTTGTCGCGGATCATCTTGGCCGTCTCGGCGAGCGCCTTGTCCTTGACCACACCCGAGTCGATGACCGCGTTGTAGAAGTCGGTCTCGAGGTGCTCGAGGGTGAGCGCGTACTGGACGATCTCCAGGTCGGCCTTCATCGAGCTGCCGCTGCTGGTGCTGGTGCCCATCGAGCTGCCAGTACCGGCGGTAGAGCCCTCGTCGTCATCTCCGCATGCGGCAACGAAGATGGCGAACGCGCTGGCAGCGCCGGCGCCTCCAACCATTCGTAGGAACCGCTTGCGGTCCGACGGGTCGTCTGCGAGTTCGCGAAGCGCACTCTGGGTCATGCCAATCCTTCTGGTCGGGGGTACCCCTACCACTGCGAGCGAGCGCCCCGATCGGATCACTCGGGTCCGGTTTGGAGGACGAGCTCAGCGTGATGCTTTGAGCCAGCGCCAGAAGCGCAGCTGCGTACGGGCGCCCTCGCGTGCCGAGCCGACGCCGCGTGCGTGCAGGGTTCGCCAGGCCGGCGGGCCGCTGCGCTCGAGCCGAAGCGGTTCGCCGCCGTCGATTCGCGCCTCGGCGTGGTCGAAGTCGCGCAGGCTGCGGCGGAGCTCGACGCGTGACGGCCCGAACTGAAGCTCGGCGCTCACCTGGCCGCCGTCGGCCCTGAAATGCCCCGCGCGAGCGAGGCGCCGGGCGCCGAGGTCCTGGTGGGTGGCATCGCCGACCACGGTGCCCTTCGGGTCGGCCGTGAAGGCCTCCAGGTCGTCGACCTCCCACCCGAGGCGCAGCTCCAGGCCGTCGACCGCTCAGGCGCTCGCGGAAGGCAACGCCGGGCACCGGGTCCTCCATCCTGGTGGCCGCGGCGTCGGCCGCGACCCCGTCCGCGTGGGGCGCGTCGAGGTAGGCGGCCGCGTCGCGGTAGCCCATTGCGATCAGCGTCGAGGCGTCCACCCGCCCGAAGAAGAAGTCGGGATCGAGCGGCAGCGGCACGCGCGGGCGGATCACGTGTAGCCGCGCGCCGCGCTCACGCACGAGGGCCAGCTCCTCCTGAAGCGCGCCGTTCGCCGCGATCTCGATCATGTGGACGTACTGCTGGAAGGCGCCGTCGCGGTAGACGCCGTGGTTCCCGATGCACCAGACGAGCCAGATCTCCTCCGCACCCCGCCGCAGGGCCTCCGTGACGTTCGTGTCCTTGATCCAGACGGCGTCGATGAGCTTGCGTCCGTCTCGCTCGACCGCGGGGCTGAAGACGGGCAGCGAGACGCCCGCCGTCAGCACGTCGAGGTCCGCATCGGTGTGAGGAACGGCGATGCACTCCTTCGACGCGAAGTCGCAGACGTTGAAGGTGCCGTCGATTCCCTGTGCGGAGCGGATCCGCTCGACATCCACGCCGAGCGCCGGGAACACCCGCTCGCGGATGCCGGTGGACGTACCGAGCGCCGGATACGGGGGGCCCGCCAGCAGCCGTCGCAGTGGCCACACCGACGCGAACGACACCACCTTCAGCGCCCGCCAGCGTTCGCACGCCTCCTCCGGTGACACGCCGGACAGCAGCATCGCCAGGTTGAAGGTGCCGCCGGAGGTGCCGTCGGCGTGGTGGAAGCGCAGCTCCGGCCTCCTCGAGCGCCACGAGCACCCCGGCCTGGTAGGCCACGCGGATGCCGCCGCCCGCCAGCAGCAGTGATCGGCGCGGTGTGGCTTCGGGTCCGGCGGCCAGCGCCGTTGTCACGACAGGCGGCGCCAGTAGTCGAGCGCAAGGAGCCCGGACAGCGCGTCGAAGCCCGCGACCCCGAGCGCGAGCGGCGACAGCAGGCCGCGCCGTACGCCGAGCCCGACCGCCACCGAGGCGCCGAGCTTCTGAGCGGCCGTCATGAGGACGACTGGCGGGTCCTCGGAGCGGGCGACCAGGATCCCGCCGGTGCACGCCATGAACATGCCCACAGTGCCGAAGAAGTGCCGGACGGTGGGGGAGTCGTCTGCCTTCAGCGGGCCGAGGGTGGCCTGCGGGACGGCGGCCTGCAGCACGCCCGTCGCGGCGGTGATCGCGCCGATCCCGCGCATCAGCGTCCGCTCGAGCGCCACGGCGTCGGCCATCAGCGGCGGGCCGGCGGGCCCGCGGCCTCGCGGTCGTCCGGCGGCGCGAGCCACTCGCGCCCGAGGCCGAGGTCGACCACGCTCTCGAGTCCCTCCGGTGCCTCGGTCGGCGGCTTGGCGAAGGTGAGGAACCAGCTCTCCATGTGGTCGTCGAGGATTCCCTGCGTGCTCGGCAGGTAGCCGGCGAAGAGCGGCCGCTCGCGGACGTTCAACCGCTTCAGCGCCGCCATGCGGGGATGGTCGCCGAAGGTCAGGCGAGCCACGCGCCCGAGCGGGCGCTTGATCCCGGCGCGGCCGCGGAAGTAGATGTACGACTTGTTCAGCATGCCGCGGAACGCGCAGTAGTTCACCGCGGGCAGGCTCATCGGCAGGCCGGTCCAGCGCGGCATGTCCACCTCGATCCGGCAGCACAGCTGGCCGTCGAGGTCGTACTGGCTCCAGACCTTGTCCTTGCGGATCACGAAGTCGAGGTTGGCCTGGTGCTTCGGCATGCCCCAGATGCCCTTGCCGCCCTTGACCGAGACCTCCGTCGAGACGGGGAGGTCCACCACGAACTGCCCGGTCCCGTAGCGGCCCTGGAGCAGGGCCGGCAGCAGCGCCGGCGCCGGGTCCAGCCCGTGTGTGCAGGCAATGGCGATCGAGAATTCGATGTACGACCCGATGTCGGTCGTCCGGTAGTCGACGACGGTCACGACGAGCAGGCCGATGTCGCCGCCGAGGCGGAATGGATGCACCTCCTCGCCCGGGATCAGCTCCGCCGCTCGTGCGGCCGAGATCGGGAAGGCCGCCATCAGGGCCGGGGTGTCACGGCTGTCCACGGGCAGGGCGAACGGGATGCCGTCGACAAGGGCGTGCCGACCGCGGAGCCGCTCGATGCGCTGGCGTGCTCGCATCGCGTCAGGTCCTTTCGAGCTCGGAGACGATGTCGGGGAACACGTCGTTCGCGGCGCGCGCCCCCATGAAGATGTCGAGGTGGCCGTAGTCGGGAACGATCGTGGCCGTGTGGCGCCCGGGGTCGTGAGACTCGAACCAGGCCTGCGTGCGGAGCTGGCTCTCGGGCTCGAAGCAGGCGTTCAGCGAGCCGGCGAAGAAGGCGAACCGGGCCTTCGTCTTCGGGGGCTCGTCGACGAATGAGTCCGGCAGGCCCGGGTGGTTGTCGGCGGCCACCAGGTGCCCCGCCTCCACCGAGCGCAGGATCTGCTCGAAGAAGGTGAGCGGCACGTCGGCGAACTCGTGGCGCAGCCACTCGTGGGTCTCGCGGTTGAGGTTCTCGTGGCGCCAGAGGGTGGGCTCGCCGGTGCCATAGGTGAAGCTCGCGAGCTTGCAGACCATGTTGTCGCACTCGCGATGGGTCACCCGCACGAGACCCGTGATCAGCTTGGGCAGTACCCACGGCGCGCCGGTCTCGCCCCACTGCGGATCCAGGTAGCCCATGACCCGGGCCGTCGGAGGGATCATCCAGCGCAGCTTCAGCTTCGCCTTCCGGTTCACCACCGGGTGCAGCGAGACCGCGTTCGAGACGACGACGGAGACGTCCGGGACCAGGCCTGCGACCGCGGACATCATGAACGAGGTGGATCCCTGGCAGTGGATCACGGCGCGCACCTCGTCCGCCTTGGTGTGCTCGAGCACGGTGCGCACCGCGGCGGGGTGGTCGTGGATCGCGGCGTCGTCGAGCGTCCAGCGCCGGCGCGGCACGTCGATCGACGCGCGCCAGTTCTCGAGCCACACGTCCCAGCCTTCGTCCACCAGCACGTCCGGAAGCGTGCGGCCCGAGGGCGCGCGAAAGATGTTCGCCCGGACGCCCGCGCCGTGCACAAGCAGGACCGGGGGCTTGGTGGGCGGCTGCTTCCCGCGCACGTGGATCAGGTTCAGCTCGATGCCGTCGCCCGCCGTGAAGGGCACGACCTCGTCGGTCACCGTTCCGCTCGACCCCCGTAGACCTTCCAGAGATGGCCGGCGAAGACCGCGCCAAAACGGGCGATCGCGTCCACACGGCGCGCGGGCCGGACGCGGAAGGTCGTCATCTGGCGGGCGAAGTCGCGCGGGAGAATGTGGAGGATGCCCGTGGCGATCAGCTCCGCCTCGGGCTCCTCGCCGGCCGTCACGTGGCCGGCCATGATGCGCGTGTAAAGGGTGGAGGTGTCGGACCAGACGTCGAACCCGCGCTCGTCGCGCACCTCCTTGTGGCCGACCAGCGTGAGCGGGTGTCCGGCGCCGTCCTCGAAGTGGAGGCGGTAGTACATCCGCTTGTGCTTGACGTCCCCGTTCTGGTCCACGAACAGGTTGAAGTGGCCACCCTCCACGGGTCGCTTGCCGCCCAGCTCGCCGGACCGGACCCAGCCCGAGACCCGCCCCTCGTGCGTGTGGTCTGACATGAACCGGTCGAGGTCGTCGGCGGTGATCGTCAGGTGGAACATCAGGTCGCGCCCGGCCGCCTTGCCCACGAGGTAGGCGCGCTTGTAGTCGGTCTCCTCGAAGTCCAGAAACCCCTTCATCTCCTCGGTGAACCACACGGCCACCGAGTCGGCGCCCGGCGCCGGCGCGCCACTCGCCGGCGCGCCCTCGGGGGAGCCGGCCTTGCGCGCCGGGCGTCGGCTGGGCTCGGGGGCGCCCTCCAGCATCGCGTCGGCGAAGCGGTCGGCCACGGCGGCGATCGTCAGGCTGGGGTTGGCCCCGACGGGCCCCGGCAGAACGGCGCCGTCGGCCACGTGAAGGCCCGGATGGTTGAACACGCGCCCGTACGGGTCGACCACGCCCTCGGCGTCGCTTCGGCCCATCCGGCAGCCGCCGAGAGGATGGACCGTGATCACCCTGCTCAGCAGCCAGAGCGGGTTGTCGAGGAAGTCGCCGCCCAGCTCCTCGGTGACCTCCTGGGCCTTCGCCCGCGCGCGGTCGAAGAATTCGCGCGAGCCGTTGTCCTTCCGCCAGTCCACCTCGAGCCGATCGCCGTCGAGCGACATCCGCCCGTCCGGCACGTCACGCCCCATCATCAGCAGCGGAAGGCCGCCGGCGGACAGCGAGCAGTCGCCCAGCAGCTCCGAGACGTTGGCGCTGATGTTCTCGTTGCCCTTACCGAGACGCATGCGCACGAGGTGTGCCAGCACCGCAGCGCCCTTCAGCAGCGCGTTCGGCGCGTCCGCCATCTGCAGCATCCAGGACACGAACTCGGGGTAGCCGGCGTCCTCGATGTAGAGGCCGCGGCCCTTGGCTCCATCCCCGTCGAGCTCGTCGGGGATGCGCACCGCGCTCGTGATCACCGGGTCCGTAGGCGGGGTCGATTCGGCGCGGCGCGCGCGAGCCGTCCATCCCGGTCATGGCGCAGCGGATGGCGAACGTGAGCAGGTCGCCGTTGCCGGTGAAGCCCTCGCCGAGCCGCGACGACAGCCCGGGAAGGGCGGCGCGGTTGCGGAGCAGCAGGTACGTGCTTCCGAGCGTGCCCGCCGAGAGCACCAGGTCATCCGCCGTCACCGTGATGCGTGGAAGCACGCTCGTGTCGGTCTTCTGCCCCTCGTGCTCGTCGGTGTGCTCGATGTAGTGGACGGTCCAGCCGCCGCCCTCGCGCGGCTCGAACTCGCGCACCTCGCAGCGGGTGCGGATCTCGGCGCCGTCGTGCCACGCGGCGGTCAGGTAGTTGTAGTCGAGCGTGTTCTTCGCCCCGTAGTTGCAGCCGACGTCGCATTCCCCGACGAGGCGGCAGGTCTGCCGCGTTCGCCCGTGGATGTTGGGCCGCTCCTCCTTGATCGGCTCTCCCGGAACCGGGTCCTCGCCGGGGTTGCCGAACGTGACCGCCAGCGGCGGGCGGAACCAGTTCATGTTGCGCTCCTCGGCCGCGGCCTTGAACGCGAGCGTCTTCGGCGTGCGGCTGTAGGGAGCATGTTCGAGCGGATAGCGCTGGGGGGCGAGCATCTGCTCCGTGCGGTCGTAGTGCGGGTCGAGGTCTGCGCGGGTGAGCGGCCAGGCCTCGCCGCCGGGGCCGGGCCGCTCGGGCGGCACGAACCACTTCTCGTCCTTGCGCAGAAGCACGTTCGCGTAGATCAGCGAGCCGCCGCCGAGACCGCTCGAGATCAGTGCGTCGAGCCCCGAGAACGACCACAGGTCGAACAGCCCCTGAAGCCCTTCACTCGGGTCCCAGAGGTTGTTCTTGAAGCCGATCGGGCTGCGCGGGAAGGAGCCCGGTGGGTATGCCTTGCCGCGCTCGAGCACCAGCACCCGGCGGTCCGCCTCGGCCAGCCGCTGAGCGGTGACCGAGCCTCCAAATCCGGTTCCGACGACGATGCAGTCGAAGTGCTCTGGAGCTCCCGCCACGCTCAGCCCAGCGCTCCGGGCAGGTCAGGCTTCCACACGAAGTACCAGCACAGCGCGCCCCACATCACGATCACCGCCGCCCAGCGGAGATCGTTGATCTTCATCCACTTCTGCAGGAGCGTCCGCAGGCGCTCCTCGTCGTGCACGCCGGCCTTGATCTCGCGATTGATCGGCTGGATTCCCCACCAGCCGACGCAGGTGGTGGTGAGCAGTCCGACAAAGGCGATGATCGCCGGCCAGATCTGCGGCTCGCCCCACTCGCTCACGATCATCACGATCGCGACGAACATCCAGGTGGGGATCGCGATCAGGAAGAAGCGCGTGGCTGCCTCCGTCGGCGCCGTGAAGTGGTCCTGCGTGGTGTCTGGACGCAGGGTCGTCCAGCTCGGATACAGGAAGAGGCGCAGCGTCGTCAGCACTCCCAGATAGATGGTGGCGCCGAGCAGCCAGTACACGTCATTGATGGTGAGCAGTACCTCTTTCAAGGTGCGTCGTGGTCTACACCCGACAGGGGTCCGCAGTCAAGACGCGCAAGGAAAGTGCACGGACTGCGAGACTCCGGAGGCTCTGGAAGCGCAGAACGCAGCCGACGGGCCCGTCACGATGCCCGACGAATTCGAGCCCCGCACGCTCGCGAGGCGGACGCTCCAGATCGTGGCGGTGTTGGTGGTGGTTGGACTCGTGCTGCTGCTCGCCCCGGGGCTCGGTGAGGTGCGCCACCTGCTCACGGAGGCCCGGCCGGAATGGGTGGCGCTCGCCGTGGCATTCGAGGCCATGTCGTGCGTGTCCTACGTGCTGATGTTCCGGCCCGTCTTCTGCCAGAGCATGCCCTGGCGGACCAGCTGGGAGATCGGCCTGGCCGAGCTCGGCGCCGGCTCGATCGTGCCCGCGAGCGGCGCCGGTGGACTCGCGCTCGGCGCCTGGATCCTGAGTCGGGGCGGCATGTCGGCGGAGCGGATCGCCAGGCGCTCGGTGGCGTTCTTCCTCATCAAGAGCTCGGTGAACTTCGTGGCCGTGGCGGTGCTCGGCACCGTCATGGCGCTGGGCCTGGTCGGGCCGGACCTGTCGCTCTGGCTGACCGCGGTGCCCGCGGCCGGCGCCCTGCTCGTGATCGGCGCGGTGCTCGTGGTGCCGCGGCTCGGAGTCGGCGACCCCGTCCCGCCCGACGCGCCACGGCTGCAGAGGGCGATGCGGGAGGTGCGCAAGGCACTGGTGGGAGGCACCCGCGAGGCCGTGCTACTGGTGCGCTCTCGCAACCTGCTCGTGATCGCCGGCGCACTCGGCTACTGGGCGTTTGACAACGCCGTTCTGTGGGCGACCTTCCACGCCTTCGACGCGTCGCCCCCGATCACGGTGATCCTCATGGGCTACCTGATCGGGCAGCTCGGCGGGCTGCTGCCGCTCCCCGGGGGCCTGGGCGGGATCGACGGCGGGCTCATCGGCACCCTGATCGTCTTCGGCGTCCCCGCGGCGGAGACCACCGCCGCGGTGCTCGTCTACCGCGCGATCCTCTTCTGGCTGCCGCTGCTCGCGGGCGGCGTGGCGTTCCTCATGCTGCGACGGGGCCTGAACCAACCGGACCGGCCCGAGCTGTGCGTCGTGCCGGCGGCGACCTAGGGGCACGTAGGCGTCCGGGTCCCGCGTTGGTCACGTGGTCGCTCCTCTATCCGGTCGACGCAACCACGCGTGGTGCTGGCTGCGCCCGCGCTGGTGGCCCTGGGGCCGACCGGCGTGAGCTCGGCTGGGTTCTCTGCTCGGCATGGGCATGACGATGGTGGGCTGGATGCGCCACCGCGGGCACGGGTGGCCGGCGTCCGCCGAGATGACGGCGTCCATGTTCATCCCCACGTTCGGCGTCATGGCGCTTCTGTGGGCAGGACTTGTCACGGACTTCGGAACGCTGATGGGGCTCGAGCACGCCGTGATGCCGATGACCATGCTCGTCGCGATGCTGCTGCGCCGCGAGGAGTACTCGCACTCGTAGACGAGCCCGGCACGCATGCCTATGCTCGGCCGCTCATGGCCAACAGCGCTACCACTCGTCGTGACGTCGTCGTTGTCGGCGGCGGCCAGGCCGGCCTGGCGATCGGCTACTTCCTCGCGAAGCAGGGCCGTGACTTCACGATTCTCGAGGCTGCCGGCGAGCCCGCGGCGTCCTGGCGCGAGCGCTGGGATTCGCTCAAGCTGTTCACGCCCGCTCGATATGACGGCCTTCCCGGGCTCGCGTTCCCGGGCGACCCGGATCGGTATCCCAGCCGAGATGAGGTCGCCGAATATCTGGCGGAGTACGCGACTCGCTTCGACCTTCCGGTGGAGCTGGGCAGCCGGGTGCGCAGGATCCGCAAGACGGGGGAGGGGTACGTCGTAGAGCTGGAGGACCGCACCTACGAGGCCGAGCAGGTGGTGGTCGCCACGGGCCCGTTTCAGGTGCCCTTCGTCCCGGCGATCGCGGACGACCTCGATAAGGGCGTCGTACAGCTGCACAGCGCTGCGTACCGGTCCCCGGAGTCCATTCCAGACGGCCGAGTTCTCGTGGTCGGGGGCGGAAACACCGGCTTCCAGATAGCCGACGAGCTCGCTGCCTCCCACGATGTTCATCTGTCGATCGGCTCGCGCCAGACCCCGCTGCCCCAGCGCATTCTCGGCCGTGACCTCTTCCGTTATCTCGATGCCACGGGGCTCATCCGCAAGACCACCGCGTCGCGGATCGGCCGCCGGATGCAGGGCCGGGACACGCTGATCGGGTCGACCCCGAGGGGCCTGCGGCGCCGTGGAGCGCAAATCCACGGGCGAGCGGTAGCCGCGTCTGGTCAGACGGTCAGTTTCAGCGACGACACGACACTTGAAGTTCAGGCCGTCGTCTGGGCCACCGGCTTTCGAGTCGACCACTCATGGATCGATGTACCCGTGTTCGACGAGGGCGGTCGCGTGGAGCACCATCGTGGCGTTACGGAATCCCCGGGCCTCTACTTCCTCGGCCTGTCCTGGCAGCACACTCGCGGCTCGGCGCTGCTCGGCTGGGTCAAGGACGACGCCCAGTACCTCGCACAGAAGATCGAAGCCCTGCGGGCGGCTTCGCGCATGTCCAACACTGAAATCGCAGGAGTGAAATGAGCAACACCACCGATCATTTTCCGACAGACACCGCGAACCTTCCCGAGGCGCACGCTCCCGAGCTCGTCGAGCTCTCAGACGGCGACGAGCTTGAGCTCCGAGTGGCTCCGGTCACCAAGCGTCTCGGCGACGCGACCGTGAGGATGCTGTCCTACAACGGATCGATCCCCGGGCCCGTCCTCAAGGTCAAGGAGGGCTCCGAGATCGTGGTCCACGTCGAGAACCAGGGCGACATGGACGCCACCGTTCATTGGCACGGGCTGCGCCTGGAGAACCGCTTCGACGGAACGCACGAGACGCAGGCGCCAATCCCGGTCGGCGGGCGCTTCTCCGTCAAGGTCGTTTTCCCGGATCCCGGCGTCTACTGGTACCACCCGCATATCCGCGAGGACTACGGCCAGGAGATGGGGCTGTACGGCAACTGTCTCGTCGAGCCGGCGGATCCGGACTATTGGGCCCCGGCCAACCGCGACGTTCTTCTGACACTCGACGACATCCTGCTCGAGGACGGGAAGGTCGCACCGTTCAGCCGAACGGAGACCAACTATGTGGCCATGGGGCGCTTCGGCGAGCTGCTCTTGGTCAACGGCGAGACTGACCTGTCTCTGGACGCGCGGCTCGGTGAGGTCGTCCGCCTCTACCTGACGAACACCGCGAACACGCGCACCTTCAAGGTCGCGCTGCCGGGGGCACGGATGAAGCTCGTTGGCGGCGACAGCGGGCACGTCGAGCACGAGGAGTTCGTCGAGGAGGTGGTTCTCGCGCCCTCCGAGCGGGTGGTCCTCGATGTTCTGTTCGACCAGGCCGGCGACGTGACGCTCGAGCACCGAACCCCGGAGCGCGTCTACCCGCTGGCGGCCATCCACGTGAGCGAGGATCGCGCGGCTGACTCGTTCGAGCAGCAGTTCGAGATCCTGCGCACGAACGCCGACATGGTGACGGAGCGGGAGCGGGTTGCTCCTTACCTCGACGCCGACCCGGACAAGACGGTGGGGTTCATCGCGGAGATGGAGATGGAGGCGCCGGAAGGCCCTGTGGTCTATGCCTGCCCGATGCACCCGGAGGTGGTTCAGGAGGGGCCGGGCAACTTGCCCCGAGTGCGGAATGAAGCTGCTCGCGGTCGCCGCTCCCACGGACGGCTACACCTGCCCGATGCACCCCGAGGTCACGAGCGACGAGCCCGGGCATTGCCCGAAGTGCCAGATGAAGCTCCTGCCTGCGGCGGTTGTGGGTGAGGGCGACCATGGCCACGCCCACGGAGACCACGAACACAGCCACGCGACGGCCGACGGTGTCGAGTGGGAAGACGACATGGTCGACGTCAATCGGATCACCACTCCGGCGAACATGCGCTGGAAGCTCGTCGATCGCGATACGGGTGACGAGAACGCCGCGATCGATTGGCGGTTCAAGGTCGGCGACCGGGTGAAGATTCGCCTGCTCAACGAGATGGCCGGGGACCACCCGATGCACCACCCCTTCCACGTGCACGGAGCAGGGCGGTTCCTGGTCCTGGCCCGCGACGAGGCACCCGAGTCCAACCTCGTCTGGAAGGACACCGTCCTGGTCCGGACGGGCGAGACGGTCGACATCCTGCTCGACGTGACGAACGTCGGCGTCTGGATGGCTCACTGCCATATCGCGGAGCACCACGAGAGCGGCATGATGTTCAGCTTCGAGGTGACGGAGTGAAGGTCGGCTTCGTCGTTAGGTACTACCGACCACCGCGGCCGAGGACGCCCTGAGCCAGCTGCCCCGCCCATGCCAACGGGCGGGCTGCTTCGACGCGGCCGTCGCGGAACCGGATCCGCGGGCGGGCTGGGCGGCCGAGCTTGAAGAGCACCCTGTCGAGCGCGCGGAAGGGCGCGAACAGCAGTGGCTCGCGGAGCTTCCACACCTCGCACCGCTCGGCTGCGGAGCCCGAGCGCTCGAGGATCGCGTTCACGGCGCGGCGCGCGGCCTCGTTCGCTCCCTCCATGGTTGCCAGGTCCGTGTGTGTGCGCACGTAGTCGGAGGCCAGGAAGAGGTTCTCGATCTGGTCGCTCGACGCCTCCGGCCGGTCGCTCCAGGAGCCGGCCGTGTTGATCAGGAGCGGCTCGAGGTTGGTCGCCTCGGTCGGGTTTGGGTGGACGATGCTCGGGTCGAGGAACGAGGACAGGACGTCGACGTCCTCGAGGTCGCGGGTGGCGTCGTCGTCGAGGCTCTCCTTGAGCTGGTGCCAGACCTCGGCTGCGATCTCGTCGCGCGAGCAGAACATCGCCTGCTTGCGAACGCCGCTCCCGATGGCCTCCCAGTCCGACACGTCGACGGAGAGGATTCCCCGCGCCCGGCCGTCGCCGAATCGGTCGGGCTGAAACTGCGCCTGCCAGAACTGGGGCTGTGAGATCGACGTGAGCGCCCACGGCGAGTCGATGTAGATCGTGTGGCCGTGGACGCCGCGCAGATCGCGGTCGAGGTAGTACACGATGCCGTTCATCCAGCGGGTCCGCAGCTTGTGCAGGCCCATGAGCCCCGGGTCGGCCAGCGCGAGCCCGTCGTTCAGCAGCGGTGCCATCACCTCCACCGGCAGCGCACCCACGTACCAGTCCGCCTCGAGCCGAGCCGGAGTCCCGTCGGCCACGACGCTCACGCCCGTCACCCGCCCGTTGCGACAGTGAATCGCCTGCACCTGATGCCCCAGCCGAAACTCCACGCCGCGGTCGCGCAGGAGCGAGTGCCATGGGTCGATCCACACATCGCTGGTCGGGCCGTTCAGGACGCGGTCCGTCTGGCCCGCCGGGTTCGCCATGTCGAAGAGCAGCTGCAGCAGGATGGAACCGCCCGTGCGCGCGCTCATCTCTCTGGCGCGCGCGGCCACGAGCGTGCGCGTGAGCCCATCCGCGAGGTACTTCGCGTAGTTCTTCGACCTGCGCGACTCCGCGCCGGAGTACTCCCACCAGCTCTGGTTCTCGAACTCCGCAAAGCGGCGCTCCTCGCAGCTCGTGAGGAGGAGCAGGAGGCGATCGATGAAGTAGGCGGTGTCCTGTGGGGCGATCCTGACGTGGTCGGCGTACGCGACGAGGAACCGGAAACCCTTGTGAAGGTCCTTGAAGTCCCGCGGAAGGTGCACCGGCGCGAGCAGTTCCTCGCCGTCCTTGGACGCCATCTGCACCTCGCTGGCGGCGACGAGATTGTCCGCCACGGTGCGGCTGCCGTAGGGAATCCGCCGCATCGTGTGTGGCAGATGCCGATAGAAGCCCGGAAAGAACCGAAACCCATGCTCGCCCGGAAGCGGTGGCCGTCCCCCGTCCCCGGAGCCGGGAAATCCGAAGCTGCGGGCCTTCCCGCCGACGGCGTCTCGGGTCTCGAGGACGGTTACGTCGAAGCCGCGCTCGCTGAGCTCATGAGCCGCGCTCATGCCCGCAACGCCGCCACCGAGCACGATCACCCGACCCGCCATAGGAGAGGGGCACTCTACATGCGCTTTCGCATGGGCAATACGGCATCGAATCGCTGAGCGGTTGCAACCCCTCTTCCAGGGGCGTAGTTTGGACTCGGACGGTTGTTGGACTCGCATCTGCAACCGATGTCCTTGGCTTGCCGACGCGGCTGACATCCGCCCCGGGCGGGTCAAGCACGACGCCCGTGTCGGTCCGCCCGGGCACGCTCCCATCCCCCCAGGAGGATCTCGTGCCTCTCGTTGGAAGCGGTGTTATCGGCCATGGTGGCGCCGAGGCATTCGACGTCATGCTCGCCGCTGGCCACACCTACGCCATCGCTGTCCAGCCGACTGAGCCCGGTGTGGATTTTGACCTCCACATCTTCGACCAGCACGGCAACCTGGTCGCCCAGGACAACACCTACGCGCGGGACGCGTAATGCGGCATCACCCCGGCGTGGACCGGGCCGTTCCGCCTGGTCGTGAAGTCGGCGTCCGGAACCTCTGCCTACCAGATCCAGGTCAACGAGTAGATCCCGCGCGAGTAGACAGGCCGTACCAGCAGAAAGCCCCGCGCTCGCGGGGCTTTCTCATGCGTGGTCGCCGTCAGCGCGTGGGGAGCGGCGGGGTGGAGTGAAGGTCCCGAGAGATCCTTCCGACATGTGCGGAGGGAAAGCGCTCGTCGCCGCCATGGACGTTCACCTCCTGCCCGCACACGGGGCAGCGCTCAGGCGGACGGCTGCGCGCTGCGGCGCCGAAGGCGCGCAGAAACTCGCAGTGCTGGCAAACGACGTACCCCGGAATATCCACTACTGGGGCTTTTCCTGGGCCTCCAGATCGCTAAACGTGGTTCTCGCGGTGCGTACGCTGCTGTCCATGGGCATCGCACTCAACGACGAGGTCCGCAGACTGCTCGACGGTCGCCATTTCGCCGTGCTCGCCACGATCAACCCGGATGGCGGGCCGCAGACATCGGCGATGTGGGTCGGCCGGGACCGTGACGAGGTGCTGTTCTCCACGGTCGCGGGGCGGCGTAAGCACCGCAACCTCGAGCGTGACCCGCGGGCCAGCGTGACCGTGATCGACTCAGAGGATCCGTACAACTACGTCGAGCTGCGCGGGCGCGTGACGACGATCGAGGAGGATGTCGGCCGCGCGTTCGACACGGGGCTGTCGTGGAAGTACGACGGCCGTGATCCCGATCCGGACCGACCGGGCGCGGTCAGGCTGATCCTCCGCATGACCGTCGAGAAGGCGACCGGCTACGCCGCGCTGATTCGGTCAGCGCGCTCCAGCTCGCGGACCAGCGGCTCTACGCCCAGAAGGGGGTACGGCGGCGGCAGGCGACCACCCAGCAGCTGCGGGACGTCCTGCTCCAGATGGTCTCAGAGCGAACCCCCGAGCTGCGCGACCACATCGACGACGTGGCCTGCTCGCCCAGGGCGTCGGCCGGCGCCTCGGGCTGCGCGCCCATGAGCTCCACGAGGTCGTCCGGGCCGCCGAGCTCCACGACATCGGAAAGATGGCGATCCCCGACGCGATCCTCGCCAAGCCGGGTCAGCTGGACTCGGTCGAGTGGGAGTTCATCCGCCAGCACACGATCGTGGGAGAGCGGATGCTCCACATGGCGCCGGCGCTCGCGGGCGTGGCAAGGCTGGTGCGCTGGAGCCACGAGCGCGTGGACGGCGGAGGCTACCCCGACGGCCTGGCGGGCCACGAGATACCTCTCGGCGCCCGAATCGTCGCCGTCTGCGACGCCTTCGGCGCGATGACCTCGGCCCGTCCCTACCGGCGCGCCATCTCGGCGGACGAGGCGGTCGTCGAGCTGCTTCGCCACGCCGGCACGCAGTTCGACGCCGAGGTGGTCGCCGCGTTCCAGGCGGAGATCCTCGAGGCAGGCTACGCCGGGGCGCCGGGCCGTCGCGGATCACAGCGCGCACCTGGTCGACCGACAGCGCGTCCCATGGGAACTCGACGAGCCACCAGGTGGCGCCTGCTGCAAGGTAGGGCGCCGGATCGCTCCCGGGCGGGAGCGCGACGACGACGTCGTAGGGCTCGGTGGGGTCCCTACCGGCCTCCCTGCGCAGCGCAGTTACGTCAGCGACGATCTCCGCGAGCTGTTCGGGGTGGTTCACGTCGAGGGGGAAGAAACCCTGGTACCGCGCCGCCCGGCGCATTGGCTTGGGCTTGCCGCGGTAGCCCGCGACCCACACCGGATACGCCCGGCCGCTGAACCGAGCGGGGCAGGAAACGCATGCCGTCGACCGTGTAGTGCTCGCCGCGGTGGTGCACGGGTTCGCCCGACCAGGCGGTCGCCAGGATCTCGAGCGACTCGTCGAGCATGCTCGCGCGTCGGCGGTCGTCGAGCTCCTCGCCCGTGATCGAGTACTCGCTCGCGAACGCGTCGCTCCCCAGGCCGACCCCGAGGGTGAGCCGGCCGTCGCTGAGCCGGTCGAGCGTCGCCGTTTCCCGGGCGACCTTGGCAGGCCTACGTCGCGCGAGTGGGGTGACCATCGGGCCGAGCCGGATTCCCTCCGTGGCCATGGCGATCGCTGCCAGCGCGATCCACGGGTCAGCCACATCGACCACGGGCTCCACAAAGCGCAGGTTGTCCCAGACGAAGACTCCGTGCCAGCCCGCCTCCTCCGCCTCGGCCGACAGGCGAGCGACGAGCGCCGGGTCGGCCAGCTCATCGAATAGGGGAATGAACAGTCCCGAGCGCATGCGGACGACGCTAGAGGTAATACGTGAGCTTGTCGCACAGCCAGCTCTCGACGCGTCGGGGAGTGCCCGAGGGCGCCGCTCCGCGCTCCGACCGGGCGATGTCCGGTTCGAACAGCCGCTCAGCGAACAGGGCGGCGGCCTCAGGGCTGCGCGCGATCATCATGATCTCCGAGTTGCGATAGAGCGCCCATGCGTCGAGGTTGACGGTGCCGAAGCTGACGACATCGTCGGCCACCACGACCTTGGCGTGGACCACGGCGCCGGGGAGCTCCCAAACCTCAGCGCCTGCGTCGAGTAGGTCTGCGTAGCGGTACCTCAGCGCTGCGGTCGCCTGAGGGTTGTTGGACCTCTGCGAGACGACGATCCGCACCCTCACGCCCCGCCGCGCGGCGGCGAGGATCCGCTCGATCAGCTCCCGGTCTGTCAGATACGGGTTCATCACGTCGAGGCGCTCGTGCGCTCCGTCGATCTGCTCCCGGATCGCCTGCGAGGCGGCGACGAAGCCACCCGGGATCACCTGGGCGAGCGCGATCGGCGTCGTGCCGCTGTCGGCCGGTTCGGGGAAGAGCGCCGGAAGGTCTGTCGGGATTGGCCCGCCGTGGCCGTGGAAGCTAGTCAGGAACGCCGCCTGCGCCTGTCGCACAACATCTCCCGTCACACGCACCATCACGTCGTGGAAGCCGCCGTCATGGAAGTGATCCTCGATGCCCGCCCCGCCTGTCCACGCCACCTCTCCGTCGATGACGTAGAGCTTGCGATGGTCGGCGCGGCCCAGCTCGTCCCAGCGCCAGTCGAGCTGCTGGCCATCGGGGAAGAGGCCGTCACGGTCAGGCGGGAACATGTCGTTGACGACGATCTGCGCACCCGCCGCGGCGAGCCGAGTGAACATGCCCCGCGCCTTCCCGTACGGCCTCGAACCCAGTGCGTCGACGATCACCCGCACCTCGACGCCGTCCGCCAGCTTCCGCTCCAGCAGGGCAGCGGTCCGCATTCCAACCTCGCCCTCCCGCCAGCCGAACATGAGGATGTGCACGGACGAGCGCGCGGTTTCGACGTCCGCGAGGATGCGAGGAAAGAAGTTCGCACCCTCGGCCCAGGGCTCGATCGTCGCCGCCATTGACCATGCGAACTCCAGGGCCGCGTCACGCGTACGAGTCGAACGCCGCGCGGTGAACGCCCGGGTGGCGGCTTCTGCGCTGGCGGCTGTCACCGCGTGGGGCGACGGGGGCCAACTCGGACGCTGAGTGATCCCGAGTACCCGACGGTGGGCGACCAACACAGCCAGGCCCGCCGCGGCGGCCAGGTATCGCCTGCTCAAGGAATCAGCGCGTGATCGCGAACGCGTTGCAGAGCCGCTCACGCTCCTCGAGATCGAGCTCGTCTACGTATGCCTGGATGCCCTCGAGGTGCGCTGCGTCCAGACTGTCGACGAGTTCTTGGCCCTCCTGGCTGAGTGAGTATTTACGCCGTTCCTCGCGGAGATAGCCGCGACCCCGGAGCCTGTGGATGGCGGGGTAGGCGACGTCGGGCGAGAAGCCGGCGAGGTCGCCGAGCTCGCTTACAGCGACCGGGCCCTCGTCCTTCTTCAGCGAGAGCGCGAGCAACAGGCGCAGATCCTGGAACGAGAGCTCGGACTGCTCCGCCAGCGTCGCTATCCGTTGCCAGCCGACCAGGTCCATCCGACGCACCCGGTTCGCGAGAGCTTCCACGAGCGGATCGGTCGAGGTCATGGAGGTGATCATCTCAGCCTTTCGTTCGTTGCACGGGCCTCAGGTTGTCGCGTGTACCGCCGCGGCCTCCAGGATCTGGTGGGCGACGGCCTCGGGGTGCGAGACCGTGATCGCGTGCGAGCCGCCGGGGATCTCAAGCGCGATGTGCGCGTGAGCGCGCTCGCCCATGTAGTGCTGGAGGGCGGCCGGAATGATGTGGTCCTCCTCGCCGATCACGAACCGCGACGGGACCTCGCGCCAGAGTGGCCGCTCACCGGAAGGTTCGGTGAGTGCCTCCTGCGTCGCCGGGCGCTGCGTGACGGCCATCCTTGCCGCCTGCGCCGCGGGGATGTCCTGGCAGAAGATGTCGTGGAAGCGATCCGAAGCGACGTAGAGGTCGGTCGTTCCGTCGCTCCGCGACATCGGCCGCGAGGTCTCCTCGCCGAGCATGCTGCCCGGGAACATGGCCGCGAGCTGGAAGCAGTGCTCACCGGGCTCAGGGGCGAATCCGCAGGCGTAGACGAGCCCGACGATTTCGCCGGCGTCGGCCGGGACGTTGGAGATGACCGCGCCGCCGTAGGAGTGGGCGGCGAGCACGACGGGCCCGTCGACCGCGCGGACGACGTCGGAAACGGCCGCGGCGTCCGAGGCGAGGCTGCGCAGCGGGTTGGCGGCGGCGATCACCGGGTGGCCCGCATCGAGCAGCGGATCGATGACGCCGTCCCAGCTCGAGGACTCGGCGAAGGCGCCGTGGACGAGAACGATGGTGGGCTTCACGAGAAGGCTCCTTTCGGGTCGGTTGAGGGGGTCGTGGCTTTCAGACGTGGCGAAGCGCTTGACGAACGCGAGCGCTCTTTCGGCCACCTCGCGCCAGCCGCTGTCGATGGTGAGCGAGTGACCGCGGTTGGGGATTTTTTCGATCTCGGTGACCGCCGGGTTGTGTCGCTGGCGCTTGAAAGATGCGTTTGCGATCGCCCACGGGACCGTGTGGTCCTTCTCTCCGTCGATGATCAGCAGCGGCCCGCGATCCGGGTTCTTGGGGTCCAGCTTTGCCTCGGTGCGCGGGTTCAAGTTGGCATTGGCCATCTGCATCAGAGCCACGCCCGGCGTCGCCACGTGGTAGGTCTCATAGAGCCGCTCCGCCTCGTCATCGTCGAGGGCGTTCGTCCAGCCGTACTTGAACTGGTCCAGGGTGAGAGCGATGGCACGGCCCCGGTTCAAGGGGTTTCGAAGCACCGGGCTCGCCGACCGCAAAGCCGAGATCGGCAGCGGCAGCACACCGCGAAACGGTCCGGGATCGATCGCCACCGTCACCGCGGAGAGACCCCGGTCGGCGATGATCTGCGCCAAGAGTCCGCCGGTCGAGTGGCCCATGACCGCGGGCTTCTTCTCCAGCCCCCCGATCACCTCTGCGGTGTGATCGGCGACCTGGCCGAGGGTCTTCCTCGCGAAGACCTCGGGGTTCGCCCTGGCCTCCTGCGACCGTCTCGGGATCGTCGGGCCAGCTCGGGGTCACCGCGGCATAGCCCGCGTCCTCGAACAGCTCGGCCCAGCTGATCCCAGCTACTCGGCAGCAGCCAGAGCCCGTGGATGAATACGACCGGCGTCCGCCCGCTTGCGTTCGCCTGCTCGACCTGCCGCGTTTCCCGCTCAGTGATCCCGGCCATGTGGTTCTCCTTCACGACAAGCTCCTTTCCGGGTTGGGCTAGTTGGCGGACTGGCTGAGCCAGTCCTCGAAGCGGGTCGAGGCGATGCGTGCGTCGTCGCCAGGGGTGAGGGACCGGTCGTCCAGCTCGGCGCCGAAGTAGCGGGCGTGAACGTCGGCCGTCACCTGTCGCCGGTCGTCCTTTGCCTTGAGGACACGCCGGGCGAGCTCGTCGAGGCGGAACGCCTCCGGGCCCGCCAGCTCGACCGTGTCGTTCAGTGGTGCGCCGACCGCGACATCGGCCAAGGTGCTGGCCACGTCATCGGCCGCCTCAGGCTGAACGAGGGCGGGCGACAGCCGAACGGTGTCGCCGTCGCTGCTCGAATCGGCGATCCGGCCGATGAACTCGAAGAACTGCGTTGCGCGGACGATCGTGTAGGGGACAGGGCCGGCCTTTACCAACTCCTCCTGCGCGACCTTCGCGCGCATGTAGCCGCTCTCGGCAGCGAGCCGGTCGGCGCCGACGACCGACAACGTGACGTGGTGCCCCACGCCGGCGGCCGTCTCTGCGGCGAGCAGGTTGCGAGATGAGGTCTGGAAGAAGTCGAGCACAGCCGCGTCTTCCCAGGCGGGTGCGTTCGCCACGTCGACGACGACCTTGGCGCCCTCGAGTGCTTCGGCGAGCCCCTCGCCCGTGAGCGCATTGACTCCCGTGTCGGGCGACGCCGCGAGCGGCTCGTGACCGTCCTTCCGCAAATTCTCGACGAGCTTCGACCCGATGAGGCCGGTTCCGCCGATGACAACGATCTTCATCTCGATGCCTTTCGTGTTGTTCGAGAGCGACGGCAGTGCGTTTGTCACGAAGGGAGGGTCTCGTAGGCGGGGCTCGCTCGCATCGGCCAGGTAGCCAGCCTGACTGGCTAGTCGCTGGTCGCGGGCCATTCTCACTCCCGAAGCGAGGCGAGCTGCTCCTCGAAGCGGCCCATCGCCTCGCCGTGCAGGAGGATTCCCCAGCTCACCCTGGCCACGCCCAGCTCGGCCAGCTCGGCGAGCGGCGGCGCCTGCGGCAGGCGTACGACGTTCACCGGGCCGCGGACGTCCGAGATGAAGCGGCGCAGTGCGTCCGTCTCCCACAGGGTTATCGGGAACACGCAGTCGACGCCCGCCTCGAGGTAGGCATTCGCGCGCCGCAGCGCGTCGGGAACGAGCTCTTCCTGGGTCCCGGGGCCGGCGCCGGCGAGGAAGGGGTGGAGGAAGACGTCGATCCGGGCGTTGATCACGAGCGGGTAGCCGTCCTCCGACGCCGCCTCGCGCACCGCCCTGAGCCACTCCGCGTGCCGGTCGGGATCGCGGAGCCCGCCGGCGGCGTAGTCGCTGTCCTCGAGGTTGCAGCCGGCGGCTCCGACGCTCCGCAGCGCGGCCACCAGCTCGGCCGGCTCCATGCCGTAACCGGCCTCGGCGTCGACCGTCACGGGCACATCGACGCCCGTTGCGATCCGCGCGGCCGCAGCGAGCATCTCGTCGCCAGGCGCGCCCTCGTGGTCCTCGTAGCCGAGCGTGGCGGCCACGCCGCCGCTTGTGGTCGCGACCACGGGAAAACCAGCGGCGACCACGGCTCTCGCCGTGGCCACGTCCCAGGCGTTCGGAAGCAGGAGGGGGTCACCAGGGCGGTGCAGCGACCGCAGCACCTCGCACGACTCTACGACTGCGGATGCCATCCAGCGACCCCGGTGAAGAGCTCGTTCGAGACACGCTCCCCGTCACGGCAGACGTTGTAGATGCCGCTGGGCAGCGACAGCGCCGAGAGCAGCGCGCGCCCGGCATCGGTTACGTGGAGCGTGGCGCCGAAGTCGCCCATCGGCTGGTCATACCAGGTGCCCGGGCCGTCCAGCAACCCGAATCGCAGGACGACGCCGCGTCCGCCGGCACTGGCGAAGCGCTCAGTCTGTTGCTCGGCGGCGAGCGCGGAGTGCAGGATCGGCAGGACATCCCCGACTGGCGTCTCCTCGGACACCGGGCCGTTCGGGTAGACGAACGTGACGGTGGGCTGGACGTAGACCTCCGCGCCGGCGGCGATCGCCGCGTCGACGAGGATCCTCGAAGCGTCCGCGCGAAGCCGGTCGTTCTCGCGCCACGCGTCCAGATCCGAGATCTGGTCGAGCGAACGGATCCGCGTCGCCAGGTGCAGGACGCCATCGACGTCCCGCATGGCTTCGGCGACCGCGGAGGGGTCGAAGAGGTCGAGCTCCTCGTGCGCGGGCATCGCGAACTCATGGCCCGCGGCTTCCGCGACGGGCCGTAGCGCGCGGCCGAGCACGCCGGTTCCCCCGGTGATCAGCAGCCGCATCGGCGACGCTGCGGAGTGCTCATGGGAGCTACCGTAAGCGCTCGGCGCCGCCAGTTGCATCCGTCATTTGACTCACGCCGCAGAGTTGACCATCCCGGGTCGGTTAGCGTTTCCTGAGATGGCCACCACCCTTGCGTCCGGGTTTCTTGACCGGGCCAATGAGCGCGAAGCCCTCAACGGGCTCCTGGCTGGCGTGCGCGAGGGTCAGAGCGCCGTCCTCGTCATCCGAGGCGAGGCGGGCATCGGAAAGACGGCGCTGCTCCGTTATAGCGCTCGTCATGCCTCGGGATTCCGCGTGGCGCAGGTCACGGGCGTGGAGGCGGAGATGGAGCTGCCGTTCGCCGGGATCCATCAGCTATGCGCGCCGCTACTCGACCAGCTCGACGCGCTGCCGCAGCCGCAGCAGGACGCGCTGAACGTCGCCCTGGGCCTTGCATCAGGTGAGGTCCCAGACCGGTTCCTGGTCGGACTCGCCGTGCTCGGCCTGCTGTCCGCCGCGGCCGAGGAGCGGCCGCTGCTCTGTCTCGTGGAGGACGCTCAATGGCTGGACGCCGCCTCGGGAATGGTCCTCGGCTTCGTCGCGCGGCGGCTGCTGGCGGAATCTGTGGCGATCGTCGTCGCCGTCCGCGAGCCGAATACCAGGCACGACTTCGACGGCCTGCCCGCGCTGCCGCTGCGCGGGTTGGATGTGGAGGATGCGCGCACCCTGCTCATGGGAGCCGTTCCCGGTCGGCTCGACGACCGCATCCGCGACCGCATCGTCGCGGAAACGCGCGGCAACCCGCTCGCGCTGCTCGATCTGCCGGGGAGCATGAGCGCAGCGGAGCTGGCAGGCGGCTTCGAGCTTCTCCCTGCCACAGACCTCCCGCGCCACCTCGAGGACCGCTATCTCCAGCGCGCCGGTGGACTGCCTGAGGCAACCCAGCGGCTGCTGCTGCTGGCCGCTGCCGAGCCGGTCGGCGACGCGCCCCTCATCTGGCGCGCAGCCCAGGCGCTCGGCATCGACAGGAGCTCGCTCGCCCCGGCGGAAGACGCGCAGCTCGTCGAGATCGGAGCCCGTGTCCGCTTCCGGCACCCACTGGTGCGATCCGCGGTGTACCGGGCTGCGGCCGCCTCCGAGCGGCAAGCTGCGCATCGGGCGCTGGCGGAGGCGACCGATCCGGATACCGATCCCGATCGCAGGGCGTGGCATCGCGCTCACGCGGCGGTGGGCGTTGACGAGGAGGTGGCCGCCGAGTTGGAGCGCTCGGCCGACCGGGCCCGGTCCCGTGGGGGCGCCGCCGCGGCTGCGGCGTTCCTGGCGCGCGCGGCGGAGCTGACACCCGATCCGGTACAGAGGGGCAGGCGGGCCCTGGCTGCCGCCCAGGCGAAGTTCGACGCGGCGGCAGCGGAGGCGGCGCTCGAGTTGCTGGCGACCGCCGAGCTCGCTCCGCTCGACGAGTTTCAGCGCGCGTGGCTGGAGCGGTTGCGCGCGGAGATCACGTTTGCGCGCACACGCGGCAGCGACGCTCCTGCACTCTTGCTCGATGCCGCTCGGCGCCTCGAACCGCTCGACGCGGCGATGGCTCGCGAGACGCATCTGGAGGCGATGGCGGCGGCGATGTTCGCCGGTCGCCTCGGTGACGGGCCGGGCGTCGGCGCGGCCGCCGAGGCGGCTCACGCTGCGCCGGCGGCCGAGCAGCCGCGCGCGATCGACCTGCTCCTTGACGGCCTGGCGACGAGGTTCACCAGTGGCTACTCGGCCAGTCTGCCGCCGCTCCGGAGGGCGCTCGACGAGTTCCGCGACGCGGAGGAATTGGCCGAACGGGACGTGCGTTGGCTGTGGCTGGGGTGCCGCGTGGCCCAGGATCTCTGGGACGACGAGCTCTGGTGCGTGCTCGCGACTCGCGGGCTGGGGGTCGCGAGGGAGACGGGCGCGCTCAGCGTGCTCCCGATCGCGGCCACATATCGCGCGGCCCTACACCTTCACGCCGGAGAGTTCGGCGCCGCTTCGGCGCTGATCGCGGAGGCCGACGCGATCACTCAAGCAACCGGCATGGCACCACTGAAGTACGCGTCGCTGATGATGGCCGCGTGGGGCGGCAACGAGGCCGAGGCACTCGAGCTGTTCGAGGCCGCGAGGCTCGAGGGAACGGCGAGGGGCGAGGGCATGGGGCTACGCCTCTTGGAGTGGGCCACAGCATTGCTCTACAACGGCTGCGGCCGCTACGGCGAGGCACTCGAGGCCGCCCAGCGAAGTTGCGAAGGAGACGATCTCGGGCTGTTCGGGTGGTCCCTTGTGGAGCTGATCGAGGCAGGCGTCCGGAGCGGCGAGGCGGACGCGAGCTCCGCCGCGCTCGAGCGCCTCAGCGAGCGCACGCAGGCGAGCGGCACCGAGTGGGCGCTCGGCATCGAGGCCGGTTCACGCGCGCTGCTGAGCGACGGACCCGATGCGGAGCGCCTCTACCGCGAGGCGGTCGACCGCCTCGCGCGCACCCGTGGCGTGGTCCAGCTCGCCCGGGCGCGGCTCCAATACGGCGAATGGCTGCGTCGCGAGAACCGGCGCGTTGACGCGCGCGAGCAACTCCGAGCCGCCCATGAGGTGTTCAGCGAG
Source organism: uncultured Thermoleophilaceae bacterium (assembly GCA_963774755.1). Classification (GTDB taxonomy): domain Bacteria; phylum Actinomycetota; class Thermoleophilia; order Solirubrobacterales; family Thermoleophilaceae; genus JACVRW01. Next base: position 61,444 of record CAVZGG010000006.1, read on the forward strand.
ATCGGCGCCGAGGGGTTTGCCGAGCGCGCGCGTCACGAGCTACTGGCCACGGGTGAGACCGCGCGGAAGCGCACCGACGACGCGCGCGAAGTGCTCACACCGCAGGAGGCACACATCGCGCGGCTGGCCAGAGATGGTCTCTCCAACCCGGAGATCGGCGCACAACTGTTCATCAGCCCCCGCACGGTGCAGTACCACCTGCGCAAGGTCTTCCTGAAGCTCGACATCACCTCGCGCAACCAGCTCACCCGTGTTCCAGCCAGCCAGCTCAACACGGGCTAGCGACTAGCCACCACGGCTGGCGTGCTGGCCGATGCGAGGCCGCGCCTGCTGCGGGAGCCTCCCTCATGACACATCCCCCTCACACCAGGAAGGTGATGGAGACATGAGTTATGGGTTCGAATGGATGCCAGTCGTCGTGCTTGGCGGGGGGCTCATCCTTCTGATCGTGCCGGCCTTCGCCCTGATCGGGCTCGTGGTCGTCGCCCTCGCCGCGGTTGCGGCGCTTGTCGCGCTTGCCGGGGCGATCGTCGCGTCGCCATACCTGCTCGCGCGCACCCTCCGTCGTCGCCTCGCGGAGCGGCACATCCCGCAGGCCCAGGCGCTCCCGGCGGCGAGCTCGGTGGTCGCGACCTGACTCGGAGTACCTTCAGTCCCGGTGAGCCGGCACGCGGTGAGCATCGCCCGTCCCGGTCCACTGACGAGGCAACTCCCAAACCGCGAGCGCGGCCAGCAGTGTGGTCACGATCACCCCGAGCAGCAGCGCCGTGAGGTGCCCGGCGAGCGGAACGAGCAGGATGAGCAACCCCGCAACCGTCAAGCGCTTGGTGTTCGTCTTCGATGTCAGCCGCCACTGAAATAGGCTCACGCCGACCAGGTAGAGCGCGGGCCCGCCCAGCATCATCGCCAGGCCGACCCCGTGCTGAGGGTCGCTTGGCTCAGCGATGAGCAGGTTGGCGCCGACCGCCGTCGCGATGATCCCGGCGATGATCGGCAGGTGCAGATAGGTGTACGCGTCGCGCGCGAGGCGGCCCGGGTCGTCGCTGTTGCTCATCGCCGCGCTCGAATGCTCCCCCGCGCCGAAGTAGAGCCACCACAGCGCCGCCGTCTCCAGGAACGCGACGACGAGGCAGAGCACCACCGTCGACGTCAGGCCCGCCTCGGCGGCCGTCGCGCCCGTGACCACGATCGATTCGCCGAGCGCGATGATGATGAAGAGCTGGCAGCGCTCGGCGAAATGGCCACCCTCGATGTCGTAGTCGGTCGTCGCCGCGCGGCCGCGACCCGGCAGCCAGTAGCCCGCGAAGGGCGCGGCGAGATCCACCGCGAGGGCCGGGATCCACAGCAGTAGCCGCTGGTCGCCGTCGAGGGCTGCGCCGGCGAGCCACAGCACTCCCGTGAACGCGCTCCACACGACCAGCCGCTCGAAGATGTCGCGAAGCCGGTGCTCCCGGGCGAGCAGCGAGGCGGCCGCGGCGTTACGCCCCACCTGCAGCGCAACGTAACTCGCCGCGAACAGCAGGCCATGCTCGCCCAGCGCCTCGGGCAGGGCCGCGGCCATGAGCAGGCTGGCGAGCATCACTCCGGTGAGCACCGTCCGGACCGCGGGCGACGCCGGGTCAAACCAGTTGACCATCCACGTCGTGTAGATCCACGCCCACCAGACGACCAGCAGCAGGAAGAACGCGCTCGCCACGCCGCCGACGGAGAGGTCGTCGAGGATCAGGTGCGAGAGCTGCGTGACTGCGAAGACGTAGACGAGGTCGAAGAACAGCTCGACGGTGGTCGTCGGCTGCGTCGCACCTTCGCCCCGCGCGCGCAGGTGGCGGGTCGGTGATATGGCCCGACTGCCTACTGCGCGATCGCTCCGAGCAGTTCCTGACACGCCTGCTCGCAGCGACGGCATTCCTCGGCGCAGACCCTGCAGTGCTCCATGTGCTCCGCGTGGTGCTCGCACTCGTCACCGCAGCTGCGGCACGACGCGATGCACGCGAGCAGCACGGCGCTGGTGACGTTTGCGTCCGAAGCCGTCTGGCGGCTGACGACGCGCCCCGTAGCCGCACAGACGTCGGCACAGTCGAGGTTCAGCCGAATGCAGGTTGTGAGGTCCGCCACGCCTTCCTCGCCGAGGCAGTCGTCCGCGCACTCCGTGCACGACTCGGCGCAGTCGTGGCAAGCCTCGATACACCGGACCAATAGCCCTTGATCGACGGTGAACTCGCGGGGGAAGGCGTTGAGCATCTGGCGGGCAACTTCGGCGACAGGCACAGGAGACCTCCGGGGGTCGACGCGGTCGTGAAGAGCTTTGCACCTGAGCGCCGAGACTTGAACTGCGATGGGCATGCGCCCGAGGAGGTCAGGTGTAGCGATCCTCTGAGTGAGTACGCTCATCCTGTGGCAACGCCTGACAGTCCGATGCTGTCGGACTTGCAGCTAGCGACCCTGGGTGAGCTCGGTGACGAGCACACGGCCGACGTCGGCGACGTGCTCTACCGCGTCGGCGATCAGCGGTACCCGTTCATCGCGATCATCGAGGGCGAGGTCTCCATCGTCGACGCGGCCGGCCACGAAATCGTTCGCCACGGGCCTTCGAGATTCCTCGGCGAGCTGAACCTGCTGTCCGGCCAGATGGTCTTCGTCACCGCGGTGGTAACGCAGCCCTTGCGCTACGTCGCGGTGGACCGCGACGTGATGCGTGAGCTGCTCTTCGAGGATGGGCCGCTGAGCGATCTCGTCCTGTCCACGTTCATCGCGAGGCGGGAAGCGCTGCAGACGGTCGCCGGGCTCGGGTTGCAGATCGTCGGCCCGCACTCGTCCGCCGCGACCATGCGGATGCTCGACTTCCTCCGCAGCAACCGGCTGCCCTTCACATGGCAGGACGAGGTGCCCGCGGAGGGGGACGCGCCCGTCGTGCGCCTCCCTGGCGGCGCCGAGCTGCGCGCGCCGTCGCCCGGCGAGGTGGTGCGCACGCTCGGCATCGGCCGTGAGCTCGCGCCTCGGGAGGAGGCCGACCTGCTGGTGGTAGGCGGTGGTCCTGCGGGTCTCGGCGCGGCGGTGTACGGCGCCTCCGAAGGGCTCGACACTCTCATCATCGAGAGCACCGCTCTCGGCGGGCAGGCCGGCTCGTCGCGCAGGATCGAGAACTACCTCGGCTTCCCCGCCGGCATCACCGGCACCGAGCTCACGGGCCGCGCTGTGACCCAGGCGCGCAAGTTCGGCGCGCGGCCGGCGTCGCCCTACCGGGCCGTGGCGCTCGAGCCGGGCGAGGGACGCCACATCGTGCGCCTCGAGGATGACCACGAGATCGCGGCGCGCGCCGTGATCCTCGCCACCGGCGCGGAATACCGGCGTCTCCCCGTCGACGGTCTCGCCGATTACGAGGGGCTCAGCGTCTTCTACGCCGCCGGGCCTCCCGAGGCGCAGCTGTGTGGCGCCTCGCGCGCTGGCGTCGTGGGCGGCGGCAACTCGGCCGGCCAGGCCGCCGTCTGGCTCGCGCGCGGCGGCGCACTCGTGACGCTGATGCACCGCCGCGCAGATCTGCGCGAGACGATGTCGGATTACCTCGTGCGAGAGCTCGAGCGCTACGGCGTCGCGGTGCGCGACCGCAGCGAGATCGCGGCACTGCACGGCTCGGACGGGCATCTCGAAGCCGTCACCCTCACGAGCGGCGAGCGCGTGCCGTTCTCGTTCCTGTTCCTCTTCCTCGGAGCTCGGCCGTGCACCGAATGGCTTGGCGACGCCGTGGACCGCGACGAGAACGGCTTCATCCTCACCGGTACGGACGCGCATGCCGAGCATCTGCTCGAGACGAACGTCCCGGGCATCTTCGCGGCCGGCGACGTGCGTTCAGGCTCGACCAAGCGCTGCGTGACCGCGGTGGGCGAGGGCGCGATGGCGGTGCAGTTCGTCCACGAGCATCTCGGCGCGACCGTCAGGTCGCCGCGCTGACCTTGCGGTAGCTGCCGCCCGTGAACTCGTCGACGAGTCCCGGATGGGACGGCCCCCAACCGAGCTCGGCGCGCGCCCTGTCGGCGTCCGAGGCCTGATCCAGGAGCAGGACCTCGGCGAAGTAGTCGCCCAGCCGCTCGTTGGCGATCACCTGCCGTTTCGCGTCGGCCCGGTTCTGGCTGATCAACACGAACGTGGAGAGGAAGATCGCCTCGAGGGAGACGATCATGGTCAAGAGCCCGAACGGGTAGTCCTCGACCCCGAAGCCGTGTGATGCAGGAGCGCGGGGCTCAGCGGGGCCGGGAGGTCGACCGGCACGACCGACCGGCGAACGTGTTTGCGCATCGGGTGCACGCCGTCCCCGGAGCCTGATCGTCTCGCACGCATCTCGCGCCCCGGAAGTCCCTGGTTCAGTCCCTGGTAGGGAGTGACGCACCGGGGAGCAGACCAGGGACCTCCCTGGCGCGACGCCGGAGCGACAACGCCAACCTCGTTCGTACCACGCCCCAGCCTCGAGAGGAGATTCTCATGAGCGGCTCTGCCGATACGTTGACCAGGCTTGTGCCGGATGCCCGGACCGACGTTCGAGACGGCTACGCCGAGGTCGGGGACGTGCGGCTGCATTACGTCGAGGCCGGCGACGGGCCGCTGATCGTCCTGCTGCACGGCTTCCCGGAGTTCTGGTACGGCTGGCGGCTGCAGATCGCACCGCTCGCGGTAGCGGGCTTCCGCGTCGTCGCGCCCGACCTGCGGGGGTACAACCTGTCGTCGAAGCCGGACGGCGTCGCCGCCTACGGAGCCGAGCAGCTGGCCGCCGACGTCCGCGGTCTCATTCAGGAGCGGGGCGCCGCATCCGCGCACGTGGTCGGCCACGACTGGGGTGGGACCGCCGCCTGGACGCTCGCGATGAACCATCCCGAGGTAGTCGACCGGCTGGCCATCCTCGACGCGGCCCATCCGCGCAAGCTCAATGAGGGGCTGCGCCACCCCAGCCAGCTGCGGCGGTCGTGGTACTTCTTCTACTTCCAGCTCCCGGGGCTGCCCGAGCATCACGTGCGGGCCAAGGATTGGCGGTTTTTCCAGGACTTCCTGCGTGACGCGCGACCCCGGTTCACGCCCGAGGAGATGAAGCGCTACATCGAGGCGTGGTCGCAGCCCGGTGCGGCGACGGCGATGATCAACTACTACCGCTTCGCGGTGCGACACTCGGCAGGCGAGATCCGTCCCATCGCGGCGCCCACGCTCGTCATCTGGGGCGGGCGCGACCGCTACCTCGGCCCAACGCTCGCCGAGCCCCACCACGACGACGTGCCCAACCTCGACCGCGTCGAGCGCCTGCCCGACGCCTCGCACTGGGTCCACCACGACGAGGCGGAGCGAGTCAACCAGCTGCTCATCGACTTCTTCGCTCCCGCCCGCGCAGCCTCGACCAAGTGACAGGAGGAACAGATGTCCACGACGGAAGTCACCGCAGCCGTTCGCGAGTTCGAGGTCGGCTTCGATGAGTCGGCGCTCACCGACCTGCGCCGGCGCATCGAGGCGACCAGGTGGCCCGAGCGCGAGACGGTCGACGACGACTCGCAGGGCGTGCCGCTCGCGACCATGCAGGAGCTCGCGCGCTACTGGGCGACGGACTATGACTGGAGCAGGTGCGAGGCGAAGCTGAACGCCCTGCCGAACTTCCTGACCGAGATCAACGGGCTCGACATCCACTTCATTCATGTCCGTTCGCGCCACGAGGACGCGCTCCCGCTCATCGTCACGCACGGCTGGCCCGGCTCGATCGTCGAGCAGCTGAAGATCATCGAGCCGCTCACGGATCCCACGGCGCACGGCGGCAGCGAGGCCGACGCGTTCCATGTGGTGATCCCCTCGCTGCCGGGTCACGGGTTCTCTGCGAAGCCGGCCGGCACCGGCTGGGATCCGATGCGAATCGCCCGCGCCTGGGTGGTGCTGATGAACCGCCTCGGCTACAGCGAGTTCGTGGCGCAGGGGGGCGACTGGGGCGCGGCCGTTACGCAGCAGATGGGCATCCAGGCGCCTCCCGGGCTGCTCGGCATCCACTCCAACATGCCCGGCACCGCCCCCGCCGACCTCGTGAAGGGGTTCGAGACCGGCGAGCCGGCGCCGTCGGGCCTCTCGGACGAGGAGCGACGCGCGTACGAGCAGCTGAGCACCTTCTACGCCAAGCACCTGGGCTACGCGCAGATCATGTCGACACGTCCGCAGACGCTGTACGGACTGGCGGACTCGCCCATCGATCTCGCGGCGTTCGCGCTCGACCACGGCGACGGGACGGGTCAGCCCGGCCTGGTGAAGCAGGTCCTCGAGGGGCGGCTGCAGAGCGACCTCACGCGCGACGACCTCCTCGACAACATCACGCTCTACTGGCTGACCAACACCGGGGTCTCCGCGGCTCGCCTGTATTGGGAGAACAAAGCGGACTTCTTCGACGCCAAGGACATCTCGATCCCGTTCGCCATCAGCGTCTTCCCCGACGAGCTCTACCAGGCCCCGCGCAGCTGGGCCGAGCGCGCATACCCGGACAACCTCATCCACTACAACAAGCTCGACCGAGGCGGGCACTTCGCGGCTTGGGAGCAGCCCCAGCTGTTCTCGGAAGAGCTCCGCGCCGCTTTCAGATCGCTACGCACGCAATGACGTATCGCGATTCTGCTGCCATCGAGCGGCTCGGCACAGAGCCTCGCACCATGTGAGCCGAGCCAGACCGCGGAGGTGCAGGTCACGACGAAGGACCGGGTCCACGGTGGGAAGGACACGCCGCTGTACGCGACCCACGAGGTCGAGCTCTCCGCTCGTGTCCAGGCCGATGCGAGCAACGTCCAGCTCATTCCGCGACCGGGGGTGAGGATCCTCAAGCCCGGGTCGAACGGCCGGAACGTCGATCTGGTCATTCCACGCCCGCCGAGCCTCACGGTCACGGTGTCCTGGGAGCAGCCGGTGAGCTCGGATCCGGCCGACGGACCACTACCCGGTCGCGGGGGTAGCCGGACTCTGATCGTGCCACCGGGCGCACCGCGTCGAGCTAACCAGGCTCGTGTAGTCGCGCCGTACCTCGACGCTCCTCGAGCCGTCCTCGCCGCCGTCATCATCTCGGACCTGCGAAATGCGCCCAGGGAGATTCGAACTCCCACGGTCCAAACGGACCACAAGGCCCTCAACCTTGGGCGCCACCTGCCCGATCCGTCCATATGCCGTCGATACGCACATCTGATCCGCGCGGCGGGATGATCTGAACTGGCTGGACGGGACGGTGGTTGTCACGGTGTTGTCACGGACTCTGCCCGCAGCGCGCACCTCACTCGCCGACTACGCGCTGAACTGGGCGCTGCATCCGAACGCGAGCACGGAGTGGCTCCGATGACCCTCCCAATCACGACCGACGAAATCCTCTGGGTGCCTGGGATGGTTCAAACGGCGACGCTCGTGAAGTGGCGTTGTAGTTCGTTGGCGTAGGAGCGACCGATGGACGTCTTGTGTTCGTCTAGCCATTCGCTGAACGCGATCCGTCCGAGAGGCGGGTCATGCGACACCAGCAGCCCGGCCATAAGTCCTCTGATCTCGTCGGGCGTGAGCACGACGTCGCGAACGAGCAGGCCAAGCCCGCGTGCCGCTGCTGCCATGAGCGTTGGGGGGATGCGAATGACCGGTGAGCGAGCGTTTACGGCGCTGCGGATCAGGGCGACGATGTCGCGGAAAGGCATCGTCTCCGGTCCGGCCGCGTCGATCACCAGGTCGTGGTCGGAGGCGGCCGCTTCGATGCAGATTCGTGCGAGGTCGTCGACGTGCACCGGTTGTACGAGGTAGCTACCGCTGCCGGGCAGCGGGAAGACCGGCGTCCGGCGCAGGATCCAGGCGATGTTGTTGGTCAGTACGTCGCGCTCGCCACCGAAGATCCAGGTGGGTCGGACGATCGAGTAGAGCAGGCCGGACTGGGCCAGGGCGGACTCGACCAAGGCCTTGCCTCTGAAGTACGGCAGCGGAGAGTCGATCGAAGGGTTGGCGATGCTGACATGCACGATGCGCTCGACCCTGGCGCGCTCGGCGGCGCTGAACAGGATGCGCGAGTTTTCGATCGCATCAGCGAAACTCGTCTGTCGATGGTCGAAGCGAACCCAGTAGGTGTTGTAGAGCGTGGTCACGCCATCAAGGCTGCGAGCGAGCGCCGCCGGGTCGTCGAACCGATATGGGAAGGTCTCAACGCGAGCTTGGAGGGGGTGTTCGCGCTGGGGGTGGAACGTAAACGTCCTCACGCGGCGTCCCGAGCCAAGTAGCCGCTCGGCGATGGCGCTCCCGGAATAGCTGAACGCTCCCGTCACCAGATCGATAGGGTGGTCGTTGTTCATCGCGTCCACGTCCAAACGGACCACAAGGCCCTGTACTTATCCAGGCCCGGCGAGTACCGCTACCGGCATGAGCAGGTACTCGACGAAGAACAGGGCCCATACGCGCATGTAGAAGCGGCCGAACGAGGCCGCGTCTGTCGGATCGACCTGCAGCGCGAGGCGCCAGAGAACGGCGAGGCAGGCGAGGTGGCCGAGCACGAGAACCCAGGGCGAGGCCGACTCGAGAAAGAGCGGCCCGAGCAGCGCCATGCCGAGGTAGCCGGCGGTCAAGGCGGCCATGCCGATCTTGAAGGCGGCGGTCGGCCCCAGCCGGACGGTGAAGGTCGCGATGCGAAAGCGCCGGTCGCCCTCGGCGTCGGGCACGTCCTTGAGTACCGCAATGGCGAAGGAGAAGGGGAGAACGAAGAGCGTAAGGGCGATGATCGGTCCGGGAAGCGGGCTCAGCTCACCGAGTCCTCCGAGCGAACTGGCGAAGTGCAGGTAGACGCCGATGTTCACCACGCAGGCACGTACGACGGAGATGCTGGCGGCCGCTGCCGCGGGGAAGCGCTTGAGGCGCAGAGGCGGGGAGGAATAAGCCGTGCCGATGGCGAGCGCCGCGCCTACGGCTGCGACCTCGACCCAGCCCTGCGTAACGGCCAAACCGGCGGCGAGCACGCCGCAGGCGATTACGAGCCGCCAGGCGGCGCGAAGGCCGAGGCGGCCGGCGGGGATGGGCAGCCACGGCTTGTTGATCAGGTCGATTTCGACGTCCTCGCACTGGTTGAGGCCGACGATGTAGATGTTGACCGCGGCGCCCGCGAGCAAGGTCAGTGCCAGGTCGGCGACGCCGTCACCGAGAGCCACGCCGGGCAGTTCGGCGGCAGCGATCGCATAGATCCCGACGATGCTTACTGTCGTCCCTACAAGCGTGTGCGGCCGCGAGAAGCGCCACAGCGTGACGGGAGCGGCGAGCCATGAAGCCGGGAAGGCGGATCCCAGCCCATGTCGCCACAGTGCGCACGACATCAGTCCCGGTCGAGGCGTCGGGCGCGGAGGTGCAGGACAAGGCCGACCGGCACGAAGACGGCACCCGCGAGCGAGCCGGCCGCGAAGCGCAGCAACCGGCGCGATTGTCCATGGCTCGCGCACGTCTTCGATGGCGCTCGCGGGCGTCGGAGGCGGTCCAGCCTCGCTGGCGCGGCCGGCGATCGCGAGGGCGTACGCGGACTCACCGGATCTGCGTCCCCACGGCGGCGCCAGCCGGAGCTCCTCGATCTCTTCGAAGCCCGCTGCCTCGAACCAGCCGCGGTACTGGGCCTCCGTGGGGAACAGCATCCAGGCGTCGGCCACCAGGCGCGCCAGGCGGCGCCGCGGCGGCAGCGGACCCACGACGAGGACCGTTCCGCCGGGCCGCACCACCCGGTGTGCCTCGGCGATCGCGCGAGCGGGGTCGGGCCAGTACTCGATGCTGCCGCAGGAGACGTAGCGGTCGAATGAGTCGTCCGCGAACGGCAACGCTTCGGCGTCGCCCACGAGCTTGCGGCAGTCGGCGAGCTCGGGCTTGGCGTCCGCTCGGCGCAGCTGATCGTGACTCTGGTCGAGCATGGTCACGGCGTTCGGCTTCGATCTGCTCGACGATTCCGACAGTGGAGAACCCGGTTCCTGCGCCGACGTCGAGCGTGCGCAGACGGCTGTCGTCGAGCCGCGCGAGTTCGAGGGCCGCGCCGCGCTGCTCCGGGGTCCAGAACAGCGGGTTCACCCAGCGGTCGTAGACAGGGGAGACGAAGCGGTAGAACCAGTACGCCTCCTTCTTATGCTGGATCAGACCCATTCGTGACGTCTTCTTCCCGCCTCGACCCCTGGCTACCGCGAGCCGCCATCCGTACGTACCATCGCCGCGCGTCGACAGTTGACGCCGACGAGCTGTGGCAGGCGGCGCGTCGCGTTGCGGCTCTCGGACACGCGTGCACTTGGCCGGCTCGTTCGTTGGCGGATCCCGGGGACGGCGGCTGACCAGTCATTCGGGGAGCTCCTTCGAGCGTATCCCTTCACCGTCCTCGAGGAGGACAGGAACCTGCTCATCTCAGGGCTCTGCGGGCGCATCTGGACCCTGGCCCGCGACTACCCCGCGCTCGCCGGACTCTGCGGCCTTTCGCGATTGGCACGAGGCCGGGACCGTGCGCGTGGCCTTCGCGCACTGGATCGCACCGTGCCCCGATGGCCGGGTCGGAGTTGGCCTCGGAGGCTCGCGTGCAGCCGGTCGACCGCGCTGCAGCGCTTCGCTTGCGGGCGCTCTGGAAGGTGGTCGGCCCGTTCGATCGCCTCGTGGGTGCCGAGGCGCTCACGGCGGCCGTGCGTCGGGCGGAGGGGAGCCGCGCTCGCGAGACGGCTCCCCGAGCTCGAGGCCGGCGAGCGGCGAGACCGCGTCGATGAGCATGTGCCGTCCCCGATCGACGCGCAGGCGGAGCCGGCCCGCCAGCACCTGCTGAGAGCGCATCTCGACACGTCGCTCCCACACGTCGGGGACGGGCAGCCGGTGCGCCGTCTCCCCGGCTGTCTCGCCCTCGAGCTCGAGCCGATAGCGCGGGGATCGCACCTGCACGTGCCAGCTCTGCGCGTCGACGCGTGCCTGAGCGCGGGCGAGCGGAGGAACGAGGCGCAGCACCCGCTCGCCCAGCCGGACCACGACGGCGGTTGGGGCGGCGCTCACACCGAGCATCGGCAGCCGCCCGCCGGCGAAGGCCACGCCCACGTCGGGGTCCGGGAAGGCGTCGGCCTCGCCCCACCACCAGCGCCCGGCGAACCCGGGGCCCCAGTTCTTCTCCACATACGCGCGAGCGCCCTCGAGCCGCAGGCGCCGGCCGCCGATGCACGCCTCGCCCTCGATCTCCGCCGCGAGCAGCACCGGATGCCAGTACTGCGCGAGTCCGGGAACGAGCTGGCCCGGCCCGAGGCCGCCGAGCGCCCGCCGCGGCCAGGTGACCCGAGGCCGCAACCGTGCGTCCACCCACGCGTCGTCACCCATCCGAACGCGCAACTCGTGGACCGACCCCCGGAAGACATCCCCCGCTCGGGCGCCGAAGCGCTCGAAGTCGCCAGCCGCCGGCGCCACCGTCCCATGGCGCAGGAAGCCCCCGGGATGGGCGGCGAGAGCGACGGTCGCCCACGACCCCCCGTACCCCTGACAGACGCCGCACAGCCAGACGATCACCCACCCGGCCTCCGGATGGACCAGTCGCCAGTAATACCCCTCCATGGCCGCGCCGTGGTTACGAGCCGGATCGGTGAAGGGCGGATCGGCGCCCGTCCGACGATACGCCGCCAGCAGCCCGCTCATCGGATGACCGTATACCGCGCGAGCGGTAGCACTACACGATCGGTCAGGGAGAGGTGGACGCGATTCACCGGGGACTCGATGGCGGCACCTCGGGAGCGAGCTTCAGGGCATCGCTGGCCGCGCCGAGATAGGAAGGAGTAGCTGACTGCTACGCATCCGGTGGGTCACCCGAGCCGAGCACGCGCGCGGCTGCATCGGCCGAGCCGATCACCGGGACGACCTCGAAGTGGGCGAGGTCGCTCCAGCGCGCGATCCACTCGTGGAAGAGGCGGGCATCGTCGGTCTCCATCAGCTGGAAGCAGCGCTCGAGGCGCTCGTCGACCCAGCTGTCGAGGTACCTCAGCCCGTCGGGCAGCATGCGCCCCTCACGCGCCGCCCGCTCGTAGACAGGAGGCGCACCGCGTGTGAAGCCCTCGATGACCATGTAGAGCAAGCTCAGCTCCCTCAGGATCAGATCAACGCACAGGCTACGTAGCCGTCCGGTCCTGGGAAACCCGATCGCGCAGGCTTGGGGCTCGAGGGCACGCTCGATCCGCTTGCGGCAGCTGGAGACTAGGCCGCCGGGGGCGCAACTAGCCGAGCCGGTCGGCGCACGGCACGGTTCATGGAAAGGGGGCAGCGTATGCGCCCAGGGAGATTCTAACTCCCACGGTCCAAACGGACCACAAGGCCCTCAACCTTGCGCATTCCCTGCTCGTCCTTTCCTACCGCCGCCGAAACGCCCACTTCATCCAGGATGGTGGACGCTCTGGACCTGGTGGACGCGACGTTTGTTGTCACGGTGTTGTCACGGCGGCAGGAGTGTACGGTTCACGACGCGATGCCGCTGAGACAAGCGGCGCCGCCTCAGGGGCGGCGCCACTCGCTAACTCAAGCTTGGAATGCGGGCCTTTGCTAGGGCAGTACTCCGAAGTCGGCGCCCCAGAGCTGCCTCGCCGGAAGCGTCTTCTCGCCGGTGAGGAATTGCAGGCGGCGGGCGCGCATCTGCAACGGCTTGCCGCTCGCCACTTCGTTGCGCGGCAAGTGCATCGCGAACGGGCGGCGGAAGTCGGTGGTCGCGGCGTTGATTATGGGGAAGTACCCCGGCGTTGTGGGCGACAGGTCGGGATGGACTATCCACACGGTTGTGCCCGGAACGTCGCACGGTTGCAAGGTGAGCCCCTCGTTTTGGGCGACCTTCGCCAAGCCCACACATAGGTCAGTCCCGATCCCGAACGGCGCATACTCCTGTTGCACGGCCATGAGGCTGCCGTAATGACTGTTCGCCTCGGCGGACACCATTCCCGCCGCGTAGAAGTCAGACACCTGGCCTCCGAGCGGCTTGATGTCTTCCGAGGGGTCTGAGCCGCTGGCCTGCTTCAGGCCTACCGGCTGCCCGACCCTCGCTGCTCCCCCACCGAGCACGGCCTCGACGAAGTTGGGGTCGCCATAGGAGCCGAGTTCGCTGCTGAAAACGTAGATGCAGGTTGGGCCACACACCGGCGTAACCGCGCTCGCGCTACCAGCCGCCGCCGCGCTCACGCCGCCGACGACCGCGAGCGTCGCCACGGCGGCCAGCACCTTCCTCTTAATTGACAGCACCTGGGTGGACGATGAGGTCATGACCGATCTCCTTTCAGAAGACCTGACGGGCTGTGGTTGGTGACGGCACCAACCTGCTCGTCTCCTCGGCTCGTCGCGCCCGGTGACCCCCCTGGTCAAGTCCCTGGTCTGCGGTCGGTCAACGGGGTCAAGGGTGCCATGCCAGTGACCTCACGGGCGCGACCGGTGCGTCCAGCGGCGAATCTCCTACGACCCCGATGCAGTGGAGGTCAGCATGAGCAGCGCGGACGTAAGCAGTGCCGCCCGGACGGAGACGGCGGAGCCGGGAACGATCGACATGGCGCTCGAGGTGGTGACGGTGCCCGTCTCCGACGTCGAACGGGCGAAGCGCTTCTATGAGAGCCTGGGATGGCGGCTGGACGCCGACTTTGCCGCCGGCGAGGACGCCCGATTGGTGCAGATGACGCCGCCCCACTCGCCGTGCTCGATCCACTTCGGGAAGGGCGTCCCGGGCATCGAGGCGATGGAGCCCGGGTCCCTTCAGAGGGGGTTCCTGGCGGTCAAGGACATCGACGCCGCCCGGGAAGATCTCGTCAGCCGCGGCGTGGACGTCAGCGAGGTGGAGGAGCAGCCGAAGCCCCCGGGGTTCCCCGACCTGCCGGGGCGCTCGTACTTCGCGTACGCGTCGTTCAACGACCCTGACGGCAACGGCTGGCTGCTCCAGGAGGTCACGACCCGCCTGCCCGGGCGGGTATGGGAGGACTGACATGGACGTCTCCTCTCTCGCAGACCTGTTGCACGAGACGGCGGAGCACCACGACCACTACGAGAGGGTCGCCCCGCCGCATGACTGGTGGGATTGGTACGCGGCATACATGGACGCCCGCCAGAATGGAGACACCCCGGATGAGGCCTCCACCGGCGCCGAGCGCTACATGGCCGAGGTCAAGCACGTCGTCGTGCCGTCCGCGTAAGGAACTATTTGTCCGCTTCATCGGAGGCCCCGCCCTTCCAGGCGGGGTCTCCAACCCCGACACGGTGAGGACTTCGCATGAGCACCCTCGACGCCAGCCCTTCCAACAACGGCCGGGGGTCGGAAGCGTGGTGCGAGTCCTGGACGCACTTCCGCGTCGACCGTCGCAGCCCCGGCTACTGCCGAGTGACCTTCGACCACCCCCCAGTCAACGCGATCACAGCGACGACCGTCGCGGAGCTCGGCGAGCTCGTTGGCCTGATCGAGGAGGACGACGACCTCAACGTGATCGTCTTTGACAGCGCCAGCCCCGACTTCGACCTGACTCACTCCGAGGCGGAGCGCAACCAGTGGCTCGATCTACTCGTGCGCATGTCCCGCGTCCCGGTAATCAGCATCGCTGCGATCCGCGGACGCGCTCGCGGTGCCGGCAGCGAGTTCCTGCTGGCCTGCGACCTGGTCGCCTCCAACCGCCTCGAGGAAGAGGTGGAGCTGATCGCCTCGCGCCTCGCAGGCCTGGATCACGACGCCATCGGGCGAACGAAAGCCCGTCTCCTCCGGGTCGAGGCGCGTCCCGGGGGGTGAGTTCAGGCCGAGGCCAGCGGGGACTCGAAGTTCGGCAATGCGTGTGCCAGCTCCCGGCGGGATCGGATCCCGAGCTTGGCGAACACCTTGCGCAGGTGCCATTCCACGGTGCGCGGGCTGAGGAAGAGCCGCGCACCGATCTCTGGGTTCGACAGGCCCTCCCGTGCCAGCTGCGCGATACGGCCCTCCTGTGCCGTGAGCTCGTCGCGGGTGTCGACGCTGCGCTTTCGCACGTGCTCGCCGGTGGCGAGCAGCTCCTGGCGGGCGCGCTCGGCGAACGCGACCATTCCGATAGCTGTGAGCATCTCGTGCGCTTTGCGTAGTTCCTCGCGCGCGTCGACGCGGCGGTGCTCCCGGCGGAGCCATTCGCCGTAGTACAGATGCGAGCGAGCGAGCTCCGGGCGCACGCGCGAGCGGCTCAATCGGTCGATTGCCTCGCGATAGGAGGAATCTGCGGCCTCGCCGTCGCTCAGCAGCGCCCGGGAGCGGGCCAGTATCCCGAGCCCCCAGTCGGAATCCGCGGCGCTCGTAGTCTCGGCCAGTCGCTCGAGTGCGTCGGTGGCACGCCGTTCGTCCCCCGTCCTGCTACTGGCGACGATCAGCTCGGCCAGCGCCCACGCCGAGATGAACAGTTCAGGCGTATCGTCGCTCGCCCGCCTAGCCGCGGCCAGCGCCTCCTCATAGCGGCCTATGCCGTTGTAGAGGATGGCCTTCGTCCAGTGCGCGTATTGGACGGCGAGTCCTTCGCCACCGGCGGTAGCGTTCTTGATCGTCGCCTCTATCCGGGCGATGGCTTCGGATTCGCGTCCGCGCAACGCGGCGAGCAGCAGGGCGCCGTAGGGCGCGATGCGGGTTCCGGTCGCCTCGGTGACCGCATCGGCTTCGGCGGTCACCAGCGCGGCCGCCGCAAAATCACCGCGCCATGTGACCACGATTCCCTCGCCGTTGAGGCTGATCGACAACGGGGCGAGCGCGCCCGCGTCGCGCGTGAGCTCCATCTGACGGGTGATGACGGCGTCCCAGCTGTCGAAGTCCCACAGCGTGACGGCGGCCGTTGAGGCCAGCACGCCCCACTGAAGGCCCTTCTCCACCGGAATCTCTTCGCGGAGAAACCCGCTCACACCCTGCCGCAGCAGCGGTGCTGCCGCGACTCGGCCTTCGGTGATCAGCACCGCCAGGCCATCCAGCAGCAGATCGGATGCATGCGGAGCTCGAGGCGGTCGGGGGGCGGATCTGGCGGCACGCGAGACCTCGAGCAGGTTGCCTCCCGCGGCCATACGTCCCGCGAACAGCGCCGCGCCCCACGCGTCGAGATAAGTCTCGCGCGCGAGGCTCGGCTCCAGTGGCTCGAGCCGTTTCGCCGCTTTGAGCAGCTGCCCGGGAGCCTCGCTTCCGGCGCTCGAGGCAGAGGCGATCTGGCCGCGCAACAGCTCGACGCGCGCGCGCTGCAGTTCGTCCAGTGGTCCGTCCTCCGCCGCTGCCAGCAGCCTCGCGGCCTTTTTAAACGCGCCGGCCTGCAGGCTCGCTTGCGCGGCGGCCATCGCACGGCGTGCGCGGTGCGCGGGGTCAAGGGTCAATGTGGCCGCCCGTTCGAGGAAGGCCGCTTCGGCGGCTATGCCTCCGCGCGTTCGCGCGCGCCCTGCGGAATCGTCGAGCTCAGCGGCCACCTCCTCGTCGGGTCCTGCTGCTGCCAGCGCCCGGTGCCAGGCACGACGGTCCGCGTCGAGGTCTGGATCGCTCACCTCCGCCAGCGCCTTGTGGACACGCCGTCGATCGTCCGGCGACGCGGCCCAATACACCGCCGAGCGCACCAGCGGATGGCGGAATCGGACCCGTGCTCCCATCTCCAGCAGATCGGCGTCGACCGCGGGGGCAAGGGCGTTCGTTTCAATCTCGAGTCTGCGCGCCGCAGCCCGTACGAGCGTCGCGTCACCTGCCGGGTCGGCCGCGGCTAGCAGCATCAGTCGCCGCGTCGCCTCGGGCAGTTCACCGACGCGCCGCAAGTAGTGGTCCTCGAGATGACCCGGGAGATCTGCTGCAGTAGGGAGTTCAAAGCCGCCTGCGAGCTCCGCTGCACTCATGCTCCGCGGCAGTTCCAGCAGAGCGAGCGGATTGCCACGGGTCTCCGCGACGATCCGGTCGCGGACCTGGTCATCCAGTCGGCCGGGGATCGCTCTGGCCAGGAGGGCTCGTGCATCCTCTTCGTCAAGCCCTCCGAGCGCCAACTCGGGTAGGCCCTCGAACTCGCGCCTGCTGCTTGGCTCGCGAATCACGAGAACGATCACCACCGATTCCGCCGCCAGCCGGCGCGCTACGAACCCAAGCACCTGGTTCGAAGCGCCGTCAAGCCATTGCGCGTCGTCCACGAGACAGAGGAGCGGACGCTCCTCGGCAACAGCAGACAACAGGCTCAGCACGGCCAGGGCGACGATGAACCGGTCGGGAGCATGGCCGGACGACAGGCCCAACGTGACGCTCAGAGCCTCCTGCTGCGGCTCGGGGAGAGCGCTGAGCCGGGCAGCGATCGGAGCGCAAAGCTGATGCACCGCGGCGAACGGCAACTCCATCTCAGCCTCGATGCCGGCGATCCGCGCGACACCAAAATCAGAAGCCTGCCGAGCGGCGTAATGCAACAGCGCCGTCTTTCCGATGCCCGCCTCGCCACGGACGACTACGACCGCGCTTTGCCCCTGACGGGCAGTCGCTAACAGCTGGTCGAGCCGTTCCCGCTCGCTCGTCCGGCCCAGGAGGCTCGGCGCTCTTCGCTGTTCCGCGTCGATAGGCGAGGCATAGAACTCGGCTGGAGGGGATTTCCTGGACATGTAATGGGCGGGCGGGGGCATGCCCCCTGCCAGCATCCCTCCCGGAAAGGGGGACAATACCTGCCGAAATGTCGCGCTGGAAGCGGGACGCTCGTCGGTGCGTCATTTGGCTCATGTGCGGCCGAGGTTTCTCCCGATCACGAGCGCGCTAGGGAATGCCCTTGTCAAGTGAACCGCGAGCTGCACTAGACCAGGGCGTCGACCAGGGAGTAGCACGGGGGCAAGCCTCTGTAGGACGAGGGATGCTGACACGCGCCCACGAGAGCCGAAAGGAGCGGCGATGCGCGCCGATATCACACCAGGCGGCACATTCCCGGACTACGAGCTGCCGGATCACACGAGCGTTCCCCGAAGGCTCAGCGAGCTGCAGGGGGACGATCCCCTGATCCTCACGCTCGCGCGCGGCCACTACTGCCCGAAGGAGCACCAGCAGCACCTCGAGCTCGCCGCGTCCTATCCGAAGATCGCTGTGGCCTACACCCAGATCGCCACGATCGCGACCGACGAGCACCACACGCTCCAGGAATTCCGGGCGTCGGTCGGCGCCCAATGGCCCTTCCTCTCAGACCCCGAGCGCATCGTCCAGAAGGACCTCGACATCCAGGAGTACACCGACCCGGATAACGACCCGATGATTCCGCACACGCTCGTGCTCAAGCCCGGGCTCGTCATCCACAGCATCTACAACGGCTACTGGTTCTGGGGGCGGCCCTCTGTCGTCGACCTCTGGCACGACCTGCGGGCCCTCACTCGCGAGATCCGCCCCGACTGGGACCTCAGCGCCCCCGGGCTGCGCGAGGCGTGGGACGCGGGCGACTTCTCGCCCTTCCACGGCTGGAACAAGTGGGGCAGCGAGCGGACGAGGGAGGCGCTTCGGTCATGAGCAGCGACTACGACGTCATCGTGCTCGGCGCTGGCTCGCCGGGCGAGCACTGCGCTGGGGCGCTCGCCGAGGGCGGCCTGCGCGTCGCGGTCGTCGAGCGCGAGCTGGTCGGCGGAGAGTGCTCGTACTGGGCCTGCATCCCGTCGAAGACGCTGCTGCGGCCGGGCGAGGCGGCCCACGGCGCGCTCAACGCCGCGGCCACCGCCGAGGTCGACGTCGAGGCCGCGCTCGCCTGGCGCGACTTCCAGGTGTCGGGGTACTCCGACGCCGGGCAGGAGCGCTGGCTGGCGGACAACGGCATCGACCTGTTGCGCGGCAGCGGCCAGCTCTCCGGACCGGGCGTGGTCGAGGTCGACGGCGTTCGCCACACGGCCGAACACGTCGTTCTGGCATGCGGCGCCGAACCGATCATTCCGCCCATCCCCGGGCTGCGCGAGCTCGGTGGGGTCTGGACCAACCGGGAGGCGACCGGCATGAAGGCCGTCCCGCGCCGGCTGCTCGTCCTCGGCGGCGGGCCCGTCGGCGTTGAGATGGCGCAGGCCGTGCGGCGGCTCGGCGGCCAGGTCGCGCTGGTCGAAGGCTCGGAGCACCTGCTTGCCCGCGAGCCCGCGCCGCTCGGCGAGGCGCTCGGCGAGGTCCTGCGCCGCGACGGCATCGAGCTCGTCCTCGGGGTGCGCGCTAGCGCTGCCCGGCGCGAGGGCGAGGACTACGTCCTCGACTTCGACGACGGCCGCGAGCTGCGCGGAGACCGCCTGCTCGTCGCCACCGGCCGGCGGCCGCGGGTCGACGGCATCGGCCTCGAGACCGTCGACATCGAAGCCGACCCCCGTGGCATCCCGGTGGACGCGCGGCTTCGCGCCCGCGAGGGACTGTGGGCGATCGGCGACGTCACCGGCATCTGGCCGCTGACCCACGTCGGGAAGTACCAGGGGCGCGTCGTCGCCGCGAACATCCTCGGCGAGGCGCGCGAGGCCAACTACGAGGCCGTGCCGCGCGTCACCTACACCGACCCGCACGCCGCCGCCGTCGGCGCGACCGAGGCGCGTTTCAGCGCAACCGCGTTCGTGTCGGAGGTGGCGAAGACCGCCACCTACACGCGGGCGTACGCCGAGGAGAACGGCTTCCTGACGCTGCTCAGCGACGGTGAGCGGGTGACCGGCGCCTATGCGCTGGGCCCCGAGGCCGGCGAGTGGCTCCAGCAGGCCACGCTCGCCATCCGCGCCGGCGTGCCGCTCGAGGTGCTGCGCGACACGATCCAGCCGTTCCCGACGTTCTCGGAGATCTACCTGGCCGCGCTGAAGGCGCTGCGCGGCGCTCTCACCGGCGCGACTCGCGACGCGGGTCGTCAGCAGGTCGTCGTCTAGAGCGGGGGGTCGGCGTCGTCGTAGATGCGGGCCGCGGCGAGCTTGCCGCTCTTGCCGCGAACATATACCGCGACCCCTGCCTGCGGCGGTAGCTCCGTCCTGCCCCACCGAACGACGTTGTACTCGAGCGCGCACGCGTGCCGGTCGTCGACGAGCGCACAGTGCTCCAGCGGGATGCCCCCGTCGTTCGAGAACAGGTGCTCGTAGAAGGCACGCAGGCCATCGAGGCCTCGGTGGACGTACTGGCCACCCGCAGGCTCTCGGGCGTGGCCGTCCGGTTCGAATGTCGCCACGATCGCGTCGACGTCGCCGGCCGCGAGCGCGGTCTGGTACTCGGAAACGACGTCTGACGTGCGCAGATCCGGGTCGGGTTGCAACAGGGGTGGGCGGTTCGCGTGGCGGCCCGTAAGGGGCCAACTGCTCGAATAGATCCGCAGCTCGTCGATCCGTCCGTCGGGCCCGTGGTCGGCGACGATCGCGACCGGAAGCTCGACACGCCCGTTCTCACCATCGACGCGGAGAACCACCTCCTCGAAGCCGCGTCGCTCGGTGATGACGTGCTCGACATCCTCGACCGCGGCACCGCGCTGCGCGAGCCATGCGTTCGTGTCGGTCACGAATGCCTCGAACGCTCGGAGACCCTTGACGCGTCCGCGCAGGGGGTCGTGCAGCTCGGGCTCGCCGGCGAACGACTCGACCAGAGCAGCGTGTTCGCCGGCCATCAAACCGTCGAAGTACGGGACCGCTTCGAGCGGCTCCCGCTGCCACTTCTCCTGCAGCCGCTGCACGACCGACGCGGAGAACAGCTCGGGGACCCACGGCATCGGAGAAGCGTCCCACATGACGCCGCGCGGATGGTGGCAGCCAGTGGAGTGACCAGGGCATTCACGGGCGCGAACGGCTGAGCAAAGGTGCGACCGTGCTCCGCGATGGACGACGCGACGGCGCGGGCCATGATCCAGGCGCACTTCGAAGCCTCGAACGTCGGCGCCGCCGGCGGCGGGCCAGGCGACAACATCGCGCGAGCGTCAGAGATCTACGCCGATGATGCAGTCGTGGAGTGGCCGCAGGGCGGTGAGCGCGTGCGCGGCAAGACCGACATCATCGGGTTCAGGTCCACCTATCCGGCTCGCCAGCAGTTCGAGCTCCACCGGACCACCGGCTGCCACGACCTCTGGGTCAACGAGTACACGATCCGCTACGACGACCAGGAGGTGATGGCCGTCGGCATCATGGAGTTCCGCGACGGCAAGGTCGTGCGCGAGCGGATCTACTTCGGCGAGCCGTGGGAGCCGCCGGAATGGCGCGCCCACTGGGTGGAGCGGTTCGACCCTCGGGAGGACCGGTCCGTCTGAGTCGGCGTCGCATCGCGCGAGCGCCCAGGGTGTCGCACGTCAGCGAGCCAGTGACAGACTCGGAGGTCTGGACGAGGTGAGCACGGCAACCGGGCACGACTTCGGCGCCAAAAGCCGATCGACCCGACCGGCAAGGTCGCGATGCCGGATGAGTTCGAGCCTCGTCGGCTCACGGGGCGTGCGCTCCAGATCGTTGCGGCACTTGCGGCGGTGGTGGGGCTCGTGCTGTTACTCGCTCCCGGGCTCGGCGAAGTGCGCGATCTGTTGGCCGCGGCGCGGCCGGGGTGGCTGGCGCTCGCCGTGGCATTCGAAGCCATGTCGTGCGTGTCGTACGTGTTGGTGTTCCGACCTGTCTTCTGCCAGAGCAGCCGCAGCATCGAGAGCGGCGGCGAGGTCCACGTGTTCAACGACCGCGGCGCATTCGAGTGCGCGGCGCGCGTGTCCGACGACGCGCGCCCCGGCGTGCTCGTCGCCCCGATGGGCTGGTGGAACCGCGATTACGCGGGAGATCGCAGCGCGCAGGCCACTACCCCCGCAACTGCTAACGGCCGAGGGAACGCGCCCACCTTCAACGACAATCGCGTGGAGGTGGCGCCGGCCTAGTAGCCGCGTCGATGGAGCCCAACCCATGACTCCACTCATCGACCACGTGGTACTCGACCGGGCCCGGTGTGGGGCACGGCATGCCGGACAGCGCGCCCCGACGAGGGTGCGGCCGCCGCCTCCGGTGTGACACGGGCGTGTTGTCAAAGCGTTGTCACCGGATCCGTCGGCTCGGAATGACTGCTGGGGCCCCAAGTGACGGCCATAGCAACCGAGCTGGGTGTTCCCATCAGTGTTCCCACTGTCGAAAGGCCCTGCAAATCGCAGTCTCGGCACCTTGAGCGCCTTGCACCGCTTTGCGAAGCGAAAAGCGGCTCTGACAACAGCTTCCTTGCGCGGCAGTCCATTCGGCGCCGCCGCTGTGCTGGGGCAAGACGGGTTTCCCAGAAAGCCCCGCAAACGAACGAAAATGCGCCCAGGGAGATTCGAACTCCCACGGTCCAAACGGACCACAAGGCCCTCAACCTTGCGCGTCTACCAGTTCCGCCACAGGCGCGTAGGCCGCTGAGTATAGAGCCGTGCCTTGCAGGGCTTGATGCCGTCCGAACGGGGGGATACTCTGCGAACACATGTTCGGATTGCGTAATTCAACAAGGCTTCGGCGGGAGGTCTGATGGTCGAGCTGAATCTCACCAAGCGGCAGCAGGAGATCTTCGACTTCGTCAAGCGCTACGGGAGCGAGCACGGCTATCCGCCGACCGTCCGGGACATTGGCAAGGCCATCGGCCTGACCTCGTCCTCGACGGTGCACGCGCACCTCGCGAACCTCGAGAAGCTCGGACTGCTTCGGCGCGATCCGACCAAGCCGAGGGCGATCGAGGTCCTGGTCGACAAGGCCAAGGCGGCGGTGGCGGCGAACGGGCTTCCGCTCGTCGGCCAGGTGGCCGCGGGCCAGCCGATCCTCGCGGAGGAGAACATCGAGGAGTACGTGACGGTGCCGCCGATCGCCGGTGGCGACGACGGCGAGTTCGTCCTTCGCGTGAAGGGCGACTCGATGAAGAACGCCGGCATCTTCGAGGGCGACTACGTGGTGGTGCGTCCGCAGAAGACGGCGACCAACGGTGAGATCGTCGTGGCGATGCTCGACGGCGACGCGACCGTGAAGCGATTCTTCAAGGAGAAGGAGCGCGTGCGCCTGCAGCCGGAGAACGATGCTCTCGAGCCGATCTACGCGCGCGACGTGGAAATCGTCGGGCGTGTGGTCGGCGTCTGCCGGAGGGTCTCGTGACGCCGGCGCTGCTTGACAGCCCCGCCCCGATGTTCGCCGAACGGGCGGCCGGCGCTGTCGGCGGTGGCCGCGTCACGCTCGAGGAACGCTTGAGCGCGGTGCTCCGCGACGCGCGCACGAACGGCAGCACCGAGTGCCCTCTATGTCACGCGCGCGTGACGCCCACGCCGGCCGGCGCCGAGTGCGGCGGCTGTCACAGCCGCCTGAGCTAGGGCCCGCGCCGCCCGGCGCGCTCCGCTCGGGCGCCCGCGCCTGACCAGCCGGGCCGCTTGCGGCGAAGGTTGCGACGGCCGGGCGTGCTCGGGGTGCTCTCGGACTTTGTCCGGCTCAGCCGGATCAATCGCGATAGGCCCCTTTTCGATGCCCGGGAAATAGAAAGGACCCCCTTGCGGGAGCCCTTTCCTTAGCCGGCCGGTAAGCCGGATCCTGTCGTGAGCAGCCATCCATCTCGGCCGTCCGTCCTGCACCCTCTCGGGCCGGCGGGCGGGCGGGGCCTTGCGGCCCTGCGGCCTACCTGGAGCTCTGCGGGCAGCATCGTCGCTCCTGCTTGGCCTTGCACCGGGTGGGGTTTGCCTGGCCGCCACGTCACCGTGGCGCCGGTGCGCTCTTACCGCACCTTTTCACCCTTGCCGGCACCGGGCTCACGTGCGGCCCGGCACTTAGGCGGTTTGTTTCTGTGGCACTTTCCCGCGGCTTTCGCCGGGTCGGTCCCCCGACCACCCTGCCCTGCGGTGTCCGGACTTTCCTCGAGGGGCCGGTTTTCTCCCCGACCTCCCCGCGGCTGCTTGGCCGGCAACCGTCAAGTCTAGGGCGGAACGCCCGCGGCGTCGACGCGCGCAACCGGGCCGCCACCGGGTTCGCTGCCCAGGTGGGCGCCAAACGTTGCGGAATCCGCAACGTTTCTCGCCCACCTGGCGCCCGGCGGGCGGGCGACGCCCCGGCGTGGGGCGCGACGGCCGCGCAACCGCCCGATCGGGCTCCCGAGCCTTCACATTTGCATCCACCCGGCCACATATGGGTTTGGGCAGGAGCGGACTCGGCGAAAAGGTTGGGACCAGGGGCTTGATGGCATCCGCGACCCGTAAGAAGAAGAAGACAGCAGGCGACGCCTACTGTCCACACTGTCACCTTCTAATCGAGAAGAGGGTCGGTGACGAGTGGCCGGAATTGCCCCAGCGCTGCCCCCACTGCCGACTGCTCGTCGGCGCCGGACGGGCGCGGGACACCCCGTCGGCCGAGCCGGGCGCCCGCGGTAGCGCGGCCGGCGTTTTCGCGCACGAGGCCAAGCGTGCCGGGAGCGAGGGGGAGGACGTTCCCAAGGAGGACGTCTGCAAGGCGATCCGGGATGTGGCCGACGCGGTCGGCTCGCGTCCCGAGCGGCTCCTGATGGTCGACTACCAGCAGCGCGCCTCCGACGACGACAGCCTCCCGGGGCTCAACGCCGTGTTCGCCGCCTACGGCAGCTGGAAGCGCGCGCGGCGCGCCGCCGCCGGCACCGCTTAGCGCTCGCCGCCCCGTCGCTCGCGGCCGGTATTGTGCCGCCCTCGATGGAAGTCCTGATCGTCCTCGTGCCCTTCGTCCTCGCGGGCGTCGCCGTGATGTTCATCGCCTTCTCGGGTGGCCCGAGCGCCGCGCGGGAGGCCTACCTCACCCGCGGGGGGCGCGCATTCACCCTCCTGATGGTCCTGCTCTACGTGGCGCTCGGCGTGATCGTGCCGGCTGCCGTAATCGCCGGACGACAGGAAGCCACGGGCGCCACGGGGCCACTTCGCTCGGAGGAGCCGACGGCGAAGGAGGAGCTCGGCAAGCAGCTCTTCATCCAGAACTGCAAGAGCTGCCACACGCTGGCGGCCGTCCAGGCGCACGGGGTGACCGGCCCGAACCTCGACGAGCTCGGCGGGCTCGACAAGCAGCGCGTCCTGAATGCGATCAAGACGGGCGGCACCGGCTCCGGCCGCATGCCCCCGGCCCTCCTCGAGGGCGAGGACGCCGACGCCGTGGCCACCTACGTGGCCAACGTCGCCGGCCGCTGACCCGCCAACAGGGCCCGAAATCGCCCTGTTGCAAGCCTCGTTGCATTTAGCCCGCAAGCACCGGACTTTTCCGTCCGACGCATGCGCTCGACTGCTAGCATGGCCGCGTCCGTCGAAGCCGAAGCCCTGCTGTGAAAACAGGGCGTGGGGGACCCAGATGGCCGGTCGGCCAGGGGCGAATCGCAAGTCCGCGTAGCGCATCTCTTTCAGCGCGAGCCCGTCAGCTAACCCCGCAGGCGAAAAGAGAGAGAACCGATGCAGACTGCCGGTGCCCGCGCCCTGCGTGAGGATGACCAAGAAGACATGAGCCGCGAGGCGGTGCTCCTGCAGTGGGAGCGCAAGATCGAGGCCGAAGAGCGCCGTCCCAGCCGCGTCGAGCGGGCTGAGGAGGACGGCGATTCCGGCCAGGGTGGCACGGTTGCCGAGCTGCGTCCCAGTGAGGACGCCACCCACGAGGCCCCGCGTCGCTTCGAGCGCCGCGCCGCCGAGCTGCTCACCGAGCAGCCCATCTCAGAGCGCCGCACGGTCACCATCACCGGTCAACCGACGCCCGCTCGCCGGCGCGCGCAGTCGGTAATGAACAGCCCGATGGCCCAGCCCGAGCGGCTCGGCCTCTGGGCCTTCCTGCTCGGCCTGTTCCTCATGGTCGTCGCTGCCGGCACGGCACACGCCTAGCCGGCGCCACGGACCCCTACCGCTCTCCCGCCTGGACGCTCATTGGAGCGTCGATCACGCCTTTTTCCCTTACACTTACCCCAGGTAAGTCACAAGCAGAAAGAGAAGCGGGATGAA
>CAVZGG010000007.1:0-20445 GCA_963774755.1 uncultured Thermoleophilaceae bacterium
GTCCCGGGTGGGTTCCGCGCTCCACGACCGCCACCGGCTCCTGAGGGTCGCGCCCCGCCGCCGTGAGCCGTTCGGCGATCAGGGGCAGGTTCTTGATCCCCATGTAGAGCACGAGCGTGCCGGGAAAGCGGGCGAGCGCGTCCCAGTCGAGCGCCGACTCAGTTTTCTCCGGGTCCTCGTGCCCGGTCACGAACGCAACGGCCGAGGCGGCGTCGCGGTGCGTGACCGGGATCCCCGCATACGCCGGAGCCGCGACGCCGGCCGTGACGCCGGGCACGACCTCGAACGGCACGCCCGCCGCGGCGAGCGCCTCCGCCTCCTCGCCACCGCGTCCGAAGACGAAGGGGTCCCCGCCCTTGAGGCGCACCACCCTCTTGCCCGCCCTGCCCAATTCCACGAGCAGGTCGTTGGTCTCCTCCTGGCTCAGCGCGGCGGCGCCGGGCTCCTTGCCGACGTAGCGCAGCTCGGCGTCCGGCCGCGCACCGTCGAGCGCACCCGGCGGGATCAGGCGGTCGTAGAGGATCGCGTCGGCGCTGGCGATCAGCTCGAGCGACCGGCGGGTCATGAGGCCGGGGTCGCCGGGCCCCGCGCCCACGAGGTAGACGATGCCGCTCACGGAGCGAACGCTACGCGCTCAGCCTCCGCAAGCAACTCGGCGGCTCCGGCAGCGAGCATGCGATCGCCCACGGCGGATCCGAGCGCCGCGGGCTCCGCGGTCGAGCCTTCGAGCTTGTCGCGAATCCACTGCGAGCCGTCGGGCAGACCGACGAAGGCGCTCAACCGAAGCGCCCCGTCGGTTGTCACGGCGTGCGCGCCGATCGGCGTGTGGCAGCTGGCATCCAGCGCGTGAACGAGAGCGCGCTCGGCCGTGAGGCAGGTGAGGGCGTCGGAATCGGTGAGCGCCGAGGCCGCCTCGGCCACGTGCCCGTCGGCAGCGCGGGCCTCCAGCACGAGGCAACCTTGCCCCGGCGCCGGCACCACGCGGTCCGCATCGATCGGCGTGCCCGCGTCAGCGCGGCCGAGCCGCACGAGGCCGGCGCACGCCAGCACGATCGCGTCGAAGTGACCCTCGGCGAGCCGCGTCAGGCGGGTATCTACGTTGCCGCGCAGCTCGCGGATTTCCAGGTCCGGTCGTAGCGCGAGTAGCGCCGCGCGGCGCCGCAGGCTGGCCGTCCCGACAGCGGCGCCCTCCGGGAGCTCGTCGAGCGAGCCGGCCCCGCAGAGCGCGTCGCGGGGGTCGGCCCGTTCGGGCACGCCCACGATCGCGAGTCCCTCGGGCAACTCCGACGGCACGTCCTTGGCCGAGTGCACGGCGAGATCGACATCCCCGGCAAGCAACGCCTCCTCGATCTCCTTGACGAAGCGTGACTTGTCGGGAGGGGTCAGACCCCTTGGGGTCGGAGGCACTTAGGGGGTCTGACCCCCTATCGCCGGAGGTCGTGATCGGCACCAGCTTCACCTCGCCCTCCAGTCGCTCGGCCACCCAGTGCGCCTGGGCCAGCGCCAGCGCGCTTCCGCGCGTGCCGAGTCGGATCACCGGGCGCGGCGCTGGCGGCGTGCGTCGAGCCGGGCGACCTCGGCGGGCGCCTCCTCGTGCGGGGCCAGGGCGGCCTCGAGCCCGAACAGCTCATGCAGGGCGTGCACGTAGCGGTACGACGTGCCCTCGCCGGCGGCGCCGCGCAGGCGCCGGGTCGGCTCGTGCAGCAGCCGGCTCACCACGGCGCTCGCCATGGTCGCGAGCCGCTCGCGGTCCGCCTCGGTGAGCGACTCCCAGCGTGACTCGTTCTCGCGCAGCACCTGCTCGACGATCTCGTCGCCGCGGCGTCGCAGTGCCGAGATGGTCGGCACCACGTCGAGGCTTTCGAGCCACGTCTCGAAGCGGCCCACCTCCTCGCGCACCAGCACGAGCGCCTCGTCGGCCTCCGACTGGCGGCCGCTCAGGTTGCGCGCCACCTCTGTCTGGAGGTCATCCATGTCGTAGAGGGCGATCCCAGGGCAGTCGCGCACGCTCGGCTCGATGTCGCGTGGCACCGCGAGGTCGATCATCACGAGCGGCCGGCCCATGCGCGAGGCGGCCACGAACTCAAGCTCCTCGCGGCCCAGGATCTGGTGGGGCGCGCCGGTGGAGCTCACCACGATGTCGGCACGCTCGAGCTCGCCCGGCAGGGCGTCGAACGCGATCGCTCGGCCGCCGTAGCGCTGGGCAAGGCCGAGCGCCCGGTCGTAGCGGCGGTTGGCCACGAACAGCGCCTCCACGCCGCGGTCGCGCAGGGCGCGCGCCGTGAGCTCGGCGTTCTCCCCGGCACCGATCACGAGCACGCGCCGCTCGGTCAGGTCGCCGAGGAAGTCGGCCGCCAGCTTCACCGCCACCGACGACACGGACACGCTCGAGCGCGACACGCCGGTCTCGGTGCGCACGCGCTTGCCGGTGGCGAGGGCGTCGCGGAACAGCCTGTTCGTGACCGGCCCGGTCACCCCCTCCACGAGCGCCATCTCGTAGGAGCGCTTCACCTGCCCCTGGACCTCGGCCTCGCCCACGATCATCGAGTCGAGCCCGCTCGTGACCGCGAAGAGGTGCTCGACGGCGGCGCTGCCGCGCAGCGCGTAGATCGCGCCGAGCAGCTCGGTCGGGCGCAGGCCGGCCTGCCTTGAGAGCACGCCGAGAGCCGCATTCTCGGCCTCGACCGGGTCGGCCGTGACGAGGTACAGCTCGGTCCGGTTGCAGGTGGAGATCGCCACGGCCTCGTGCACGGCCTCGTGCTCCACCAGCTCGGCCAGCACGCGTGCCGCGCGTCCGTCCGGGAGCGCGAGCCGCTCGCGCAGCGGAAGCGGCGCGGTCTTGTGGTTGGCGCCGAGCGTGAGGAGCTCGCCCGTCACTTGTCGTCCTCCACGAGCTCCGTGATCTGACGCTCGATGCGCGCGATCTTGGCGCCGATGATCGCCACGTAGATCAGGATCAGGGCCACGAACACGACGTAGGCCGCCGCGACGTACTTCCCAGCCTCGTCAAGCGGCAACGCGGGCACGGTTCCTCAATCTCTTCAGCTGCATCGACGCGTGCTTGGCGGTCAGCTCGAGCTTCCACAGCGCCACGAACAGCAGGGCCATCCCGAGGAGCGACACAAGGAACGTCAGTCGCATCTCGCCGGGCATGCTGCCGCCGGTCTGGGAGAGCACGCGCGGATGCGTGATCTGCTCGGCGAGCCTCACCGCGATGAAGTTCAGCGGCACGAACGCGCCGGCCGTGATGGCGAAGACCGACGAGTAGCGCGCCTGGCGATCCGGGTCCTCGATCGAGAAGCGCAGCGGGTAGTAGACGCAGTACAGGAGGAACACCACCAGGAACGAGACGAGAACCGGCTCGTCCCACAGCCACCAGTGGCCCCACGACGCCTTCGCCCAGATCGAGCCCGTGATCAGCACCGCGAGCCCGAGGATGATCGAGAGGTGGATGGCCACGTAGGAGCGCATGTCCCACGAGCGGTCGCCGCTGCGCAGGTGGCGGATCGCGAAGATGCCGCCGGCCACGAACCCGCAGAGCGCCACGATCGCCATCGGCACGTGGATGTAGAAGATCTTCTGGATGAAGCCCTGGTCGGCGTCGTTGGGCGCGTAGAAGAACACGAGCCCCAGCGCCGTCGTCATGGTCACGGCGGCGGCTGCGGCGATCGGCGCGAGGCCCTTGGAATACATCAGTCCTCGAGGAGGAAGTCGAAGACCGCTACGGAGAGAAGCACGAATACCACATCGTAAAGAGTGAGGACCGAAAGCCAGCGGCCGAGGTCCTCCGGGCCGGCGTCCTGGCGCATCAGCGGCTCCGTGGCCTGGGCGCACGCGATCAGGAGCGGCACGAGCAGCGGCAGCAGGAGGAGCGGCACGATCAGCTCTCGTGCGCGAGTTTCCGCCGCGAGAGCGGCCACCAGTGCGCCCACCGCGGCCACGCCCAGATTGGCCAGGGCGAGTATCGCCAGCAGCTCGGGAAACGCGCCGCCGAGGCCCGGGCCCAGCAGCAGCAGCGCGAACGCGGGTACGGCCACCAGCTCGACCGCCGTGAGGAACAGAAACAGCGCGGCGGCCTTCGCCACGAACAGCGAGGTGCGGTCCACGGGGGCGAGCAGCAGGCCGTCGATCCCGCCCTGCTCGCGCTCCGCCGCGAACAGCCGCGTGACCCCGATCACGGCGGCCAGCAGCATCGTTACCCAGAGCACTCCGGAGGCGAGCTCGCCGTCGAGCGAGTCGCGGTCGAGCCCGAAGTGGAAGAGCACGTAGACCGTGATCGAAAAGAGCACCATCGCCGGGACCGACTCCTTGGTCCGTAGCTCGATCAGGAGGTCCTTGCGCAGGATCGCGCGAGCGGTCCGGATCACCGGTACAGCTCCGCGCCCACCGGCGCCGGGCGGCCGTCCCGCAGCCCGAGGCTGAGGTCGCTCTCGGCAAGCGCGCCCTCCACGTCGTGGCTCACCAGCACGCGCGTGCGCCCCGAGGCTCTCCCGATCAGCGGCTCGAGCAGCTCGACCGCGGCGGGGTCGAGGTTCGCGCGCGGCTCGTCGAGGAGCAGCAGCGCCGGCCCGTGAAGCACAGCTCGCGCCGCGGCGAGGCGCTGGATGAGGCCCTTGGAGAGATCCCGCACGGGGTCGTTGGCGCGCCCCTCCATGCCGACCGCGCGAAGAAGCTCCTCTACCCGGGCCGGGGGCACACCGTGCAGTCGAGCGTGGTAGCGGAGGTTCTCGCGCCCGCTCAGCTCGCGGTAGAGAAGCGGCTCGTGCCCGAGGTAGCCCACCTGCGCCGGCAGCTTCCAGCGCTCTGCTGGCAGGTCCGCGCCGAGCACCCGCGCGCCGCCGCCATTCGGCCGAAGGAGGCCGGCGAGGACGCGCAGCAGCGTCGTCTTGCCCGCGCCGTTGCCGCCGAGGACAGCGAGCGTCTGCCCCTCCTCCACGCGCACGCTCACGCCGGCGAGCGCGACCCGCTCGCCGTACCGGCGCTCGAGGCGGTCGAGCTCGATCGCAGCCACGGGGCGGAAGCCTATGCTTCGCAGTGTGGCTCGCATGGTCGGCATCAACCACGTCGCGCTGATCGTCGGCGACGTGGACGAAGCGGTCGAGTTCTACGGCCGCATCTTCGAGCTCGAGCTGCGCGGACGCGTACCGGGCATGGCGTTCCTCGACATGGGCGATCAGTTCCTCGCCCTCGCGCACAGCAAGCCCGGCACGCCGGACCGGGACCGCCACTTCGGGCTGGTGGTGGACGACCGGGCTCGTGTGCGCCAGGCGCTCCACGAGGCCGGCGTGGAGGTCGAGCCGGGGTACGGACTGCACTTCAGCGACCCGTGGGGAAATCGCGTGGAGGTCGTCCAGTACTCGGAGGTCCAGTTCACCAAGGCCCCACCGGTGCTCGCCGGGATGGGCCTTGAGAAGCTCGGGAAGTCGGAGTCCGCGCAGCAGGAGCTGCGCGACAAGGGCCTCGGGCCCTAGGCCCCGCGCTCCAGCAGCTGCGCGGCGTGCTCCAGCGTCGGCTCCACGATCGGCCACGACTGCTCGATGGCCTTCGGGTTGCCCGGCAGGTTCACGATCAGCGTGCGGCCACGCACGCCTGACACGCCGCGCGTGAGCAGACCGAGCGGCGTGTGCTCGCGCGAGTCGGCCCGGATCGCCTCGGCGTAGCCGGGCGCCTCGCGGTCGATCGCGGCCCGTGTGGCCTCGGGGGTCACGTCGTCGACGGTCAGCCCGGTGCCGCCCGTCGTGAAGATGAAGCGCACGCCGTCGTGGTCGGCCAGTCGCTTCAGCGCGGCGAGAATCGCCTCGCGGTCGTCGGCGACGACCTCGTGCTGCACCTCGAGGCCGGCGGCCTCGCACAGCTGCACGAGTGCCGGCCCGGACACGTCCTCGCCCTCGCCGCGAGCGAGCGAGCTCGACACCGTGACCACCGCCGCGCGTGCGCTCACGACTCGCGGCGCCAGTCGTGGCGCCCGCCCGACTTCTCGAGCAGCACGATTTCCGCGATCTCGACTCCGCGCTCGATGCCCTTGACCATGTCGTAGACCGTGAGCGCAGCGACCGAGGCCGCCGTGAGCGCCTCCATCTCCACGCCGGTCGGCCCGGTGGTGCGCGCCTCGGTCTCGATCTCGACCCGGTCGTCGCGCACCTCGATCCGCACATCCACGAACGACAGCGCCAGCGGGTGGCACAGCGGGATCAGCTCGGCGGTGCGCTTCGCGGCCTGGATGCCGGCGATGCGCGCGGTCGAGACCACGTCGCCCTTGGGCGCGTCTCCGCGGGCGACCGCCGCTGCGGTCTCGGCCGACATGCGCACCACGGCCCGTGCCAGCGCTCGCCGGTCGGTGTCCTCCTTGTCGCCCACGTCGACCATCCGGGCGCTCCCGGCCTCGTCGAGGTGTGTGAGCTCGTCAGGCAGGCTGATGGGTCCGCTGCGCCGCCGCGATCAGGTCGCGCACTGCATGCTCGTCGCCGCGCCGGAGCAGCTCGATCGGATCGGGGTCGCCGTTCACGATCGACTCGAAGAAGACCTTGCGGTCCTGATAGGTGGGGAGCGTGCCCTTGGCCCAGCCGCGTGCCTCGTTCAGCAGAATCGCGAGGCGGGCATAGGGCTCGCCGTACTCCTCGGCGATCTCGTTGCGGATCCGCTTCGCGAGCGCCGGGGACGCCCCCGCGGTCGAGATTGCGATCGCCAGCGGTCCGGTGCGGATGATGGCCGGGAGGATGAAGTTGCAGAGCGGTGGCACGTCCACCACGTTCACGAGCATGGCGCGCCGCTCCGCGTCGTCGTAGATCTTGATGTTCACGTCGGTGTCGTCGGTCGCGGCGATGACCATGAAGACGCCGTCGAGGTCCTCAGGTCCCGCGTACTCGCGTCGCGCCCAGCGGATCGAGCCCTCGGCCGCAAGCTCGCGGAGCGGCTCGATCGCGTCGGGCGCGATCAGCACCACATCGCCGTCGCACGCGAGCAGCCCCTCGACCTTCTCGAGGCCGATGTGACCGCCCCCGATCACGAGACAGCGACGCCCGCTCAGCTTCAGGCAGGCGATGTAGAAGGGGATGTCGAGCATCCCCTGAACGCAGCTCTGGTCGCAGATCCCCTTCTTGAGCTGGCAGACGCATTCCTTGCCGGCGTAGGCCTGTGCTGGCATGGGAGAGAGTCTAGAAGTCAGCGGGCGGCCGCTCCCGACCGGAGCTTGCTACCCCGCCGGGCGCAAGCTCCACTCGACGCGCGCGGTCGAGCCGTTGTTCCCCCCGCCCTCGATGCCCTCGAGGTTGTGGACACCGCCGACTGTGCCGTCGTCGCGGACGGTCTCGGTGTGGACGCCCGGCACGAACTCGGACCCCTTCGTGTAGAGCCCACCCGAGAAGTCAAACCAACCCGGATACAGCCGGTCGATCCCGGTCACGCGGCACGCCCATGCAGGTCCAGATCTGCGGCCCGTAGTGGTAGCCGAGGCTCTCGACGTGGTAGCGGATACCGGGGCCGAAGTTGAGGGTGCCGAGCTCGAACACCAGCCGCGCCCAGACCGGGTCGGGTGGGTCGGCCCCGGCGTCCGGGAATTTCGGGCCGATCGCCAGCTGACCGGACCCCTCATAGCTGCAGCCGGTGCCCGTGTGTGTGCCCGACTCCGTCCAGTTCAGCGTCCCCGGAGCCGTCTGATACGCGAGCGTCGCCTCGTGAAGCCCTCCCTGGACATTGCCGGTGCCTGGCTTTGCGATCCGCGTCATGCGCACGGCGCCCGTGAATACCTGCGTGAGCCCCTGGCTCACGTAGGTTGTGGTCACGGTCCCTTCGAGGGCCGCCGGACCGGTCGGCAGGGGATAGCAGTTTCTCGTCGGGAGGCCTCTATCGAGCACCGCATCGCGGTCACAGTCCACGCGATACGTTTGGCGATCACCCTCGCAGCGCAGTCGACCGACCCGCCGCGGCGCGGTCACGACCCGATAGTTCTGGTTCCACTTGAACCGGCCGAGGGCAAGGCGGAAGTAACCCTTCGAGAGGTATCTCACGCTCTTGGCGGTGTCCAGCAGGCGCCGACTGCTGCCCGTGACCGCGAATACGCGCGCCCGTCGCCCCCCGACGCAGCCGGCGTTGTGGGAGTAGACGGTGCCGTAAAGCAGGTTCTTCCGATGCCCGACCTCGATCTTGATCTTGGTGACCTTGACCTTCGCCTCGCTCGCGTCCGGGCGCTCCGCGGCCGCCCCTGCGGGGCCACCCCAGAGATCGCGAGTCCCGCGAGCAGCGCCCCGGCCAGCGGCACGCGGCTCCGTCCTAGTCGCATAGCTAAAGAGTGTAAGTCCGATCGGCCGGGATTTCCGCGGTCTCCTGACTAGCGCTTGAAGACGTCGCGCAGCGTCTTGCGGCCCACGCGCGCGAGCGGCAGCGCGCCGCGGCGCAGCGCGCCGGGCTTGTCGGCGTCGCGGCCGTAGAGGAGCCGTGCCGAGGCCTGCATCGCCTTGCCGAGCGCCTCGTCGTACGGGTGCCACCAGAAGTCGCGCGTGCGCGAGGGCTCCCAGGTCACGAGCTTGATGTTCACGCACTCATAGAGGCCGAACTTCGAGTGCGAGCGCCCGAGGCCCGAGTTCTTCACGCCGCCCCACGAGCACGAGCAGGCGCCGTGGCTGAACATGTGGTCGTTCACCCAGACCATCCCGGACTCGAGCCGCCCGGCGATCCGCTCGCCCTTCGCCCGGTTCATCGTCCACACCGAGGCACCGAGGCCGAACTCCGAGTCATTCGCGAGCGCGATCGCCTCGTCCTCGTCCTCCACCGTCATGATCGGGACCACGGGGCCGAAGATCTCCTCGCGCATGATCCGCATCTCGTGCGTGACGCCCGTGAGGACGGCGGGACGGAAGAAGGGCGGCTCGGCGCCGCCACAGTGCAGGGTCGCGCCGTTCGCCACAGCGTCGTCCACGAGCTCCTTCACGGTCTCGAGCTGCTCGGAGGAGATCATCGGCCCGATCTCGGTCTCCCACTCCATCGGGTCGCCGACGCGCAGGCCCTTCGCGCCCTCCACGACACCCTCGATGAAGCGCTCGGCCACGTCCTTCACCACGTACACGCGCTCGATCCCCGAGCAGGTCTGGCCGGCGTTCGCGAAGCCGCCCCAGAGGCAGCCCGAGATCGCGTTCGCCATGTTCGCGTCGGCGCAGACGACCATCGCGTCCTTGCCGCCCAGCTCCAGCACGGAGCCCTTCATCCGCTGGGCGCACTCCACGCCCACTCCGCGCCCGACCTCGACGGAGCCCGTGAAGAAGATCTTCGACGCGCTCGACTCGACCAGGGCCTGCCCCACCGCTCCGCCGCCGTGCACGGTCCGCACGAGGCCCTCGGGCACGCCCGCGCGCTCGAACACCTCCTGGATGCGCTGGCCGATCAGCGGCGTGAGCGAGGCGGGCTTCAGCACCACGCCGTTGCCCGCCATCAGCGCGATCGCCACCTCGCCGAACGGAATCGACCAGGGGTAGTTCCAGGGAGCGATCACGCCGACCACACCGAGCGGCTCGTACGTGAAGCGAGCGCGCTTCTGCTTGATGAAGATCGGCAGCGGGATGCGCTCGTCCTCGAGGATGTGCGGCCCGGCGTCCGCGAGCCAGCGGAGCGAGTCGATCGTGGGGAGCAGCTCCATCACGTACGACTCGTTGCGCGCCTTGCCCTGCTCGCGCGTGAGCAGCTCGGCCAGCTCGTCGATCTGGTCGATCAGCGCCTGGGCCGCTCGGCGCATGTAGCGCGCACGGTCCATCAGCGGTAGCTGCGCCCAGAAGG
The DNA here is from genome assembly GCA_963774755.1 of uncultured Thermoleophilaceae bacterium. Taxonomy (GTDB): domain Bacteria; phylum Actinomycetota; class Thermoleophilia; order Solirubrobacterales; family Thermoleophilaceae; genus JACVRW01. The sequence goes on from CAVZGG010000007.1 coordinate 9,766, forward strand.
GCTGCACGCTCGCCACGTCGTCGACCACGGACTGGACCTGGTCGGGCGTGATCGTCGGGACAGCGCCCAGGCGCCGGCCGTCGAGCGGGCTGAAGGACTCGAGCTCGGTGGCCTCGGCAGGCCGCAGTGCAGCTTCCATGGCGGGAGATTCTGTCAGTCGCGGCCGCGGGCGCGGCGGATGCGCTCGAGTCGCTCCCGCAGCTCCGCCTCCTCGCCGTGCTCGGATAGCTCGAGGAAGCGCTCCCCCACGGCCTCCTCGGGCATCAGCTCCTGCTCGGCGACGCCCTCTGCGTGAGAGTGCGGATAGTCGTAGTCGAGACCCCGGCCGAGTTTCGTGGCGCCTGGGTAGGCGGCGCTGCGAAGGGGGGCCGGGGGCTCGGGCGTGCCGTGGTCGCGCACCCACGCGCGGGCGCGCTTGATCGCCTCATACGACGCATTCGACTTCGGCGCGAGCGAGAGATACACCGCGGCCTGCGCCAGGTTGAGCGCGCACTCGGGCAGACCCACGTGCTCTACGGCGTGGGCCGCGCTCACCGCCACCTCGAGCGCGCGAGGGTCGGCGTTGCCGATGTCCTCACTCGCGAGCACGACCATGCGCCGGGCTATGAAGCGCGGGTCCTCTCCGCCCTCGAGCATCGCGGCCAGGTAGAGGAGCGAGGCGTCGGGATCGGAGCCGCGCGTGGACTTGATCCACGCCGAGATCAGGTCGTAGTGGAGGTCGCCGCCCTTGTCGTAGAGGATCGCGCTGCGCTGAAGCGCGTCCTCGGCCACGCGCAGCGTGACCGCGCCGTTCTGCCCGACGGTCTCCGCCGCCAGCTCGAGTGCCGAGAGGGCGGTGCGTGCGTCGCCCGCCGAGCGCGCGGCGAGGAACTCGAGCGCGTCGTCGTCCACCCGCGGCGCGTCCGGGATCCCGCGCTCGCCTCCGAGCGCGCGGCGCAGGAGCGCCAGCACGTGTTCGTCCTCGAGCGAGCGCAGCTCGTAGATCCGGCAACGCGAGAGCAGTGCGGAGTTCACCTCGAAGTAGGGGTTCTCCGTGGTGGCGCCAACCAGGATCACGGTGCCGTCCTCCACCGCCGGCAGCAGCGTGTCCTGCTGCGCCTTGTTGAAGCGGTGGATCTCGTCGAGGAAGAAGATCGTGCGCTCGCCGCTCGTGCTGAGCCGGTGCCGCGCGCGCTCAATCACCGCCCTCACCTCGGCGCGGCCGGCGTTAACCGCCGAGGCCTCCTCGAAGGACGCGCGGGCATTCACCGCGAGCAGCCGAGCGAGCGTGGTCTTACCCGTGCCCGGCGGCCCGTAGAGGATCATCGAGTGCGGCCGTCCCTCCTCGAGTGCGGTCCGCAATGCCGACCCTCGGCCGAGCAGGTGCTCCTGGCCCACGAACTCGCCGAGCGAGGCAGGGCGCATGCGCGCCGCGAGCGGCTGGCCGGCCACGTCGCCCGCGTCGGGACGGGACGATGGCTCCTCCATCTCGAAGAGCTTCCCTTCCATCCCGCGATTGTCGCAGCAGCCGGCGAGGCGTCAGCCGCGGACACGGCTCAGGAAGCCCGTGAGCGCCTCGGCGCACGCGGCGGGCGCGTCCTCCCACACGAAGTGGCGCGCTCCGTCCACGACCACCAGCTCCGTGTCGGCTAGCTCCCGCTGAAAGCGGTGGGCGCCGGCCACGGGCGCGAACTCGTCGTCCTCGCCCCAGAGCAGCAGCGTGGGCACCCCGAGCCCGGCGAGGTCATAGCCCTCGAGCTTCGAGAAGTCGCCGGAGCGGTATAGCTCGAGTTGCCCCGCGCGACGCGTCTCGTCGGCGTAGCCCTTCCAGTACTCCGCGATCGCCTCGTCGGTCATCCCGGCGCTCGACTGGCGCATCACCGCCGCGAAGCCGTCGCGGTTCATGCCGGCCATCACCTGCTCGCCGGTGCCCGGCTCGCGCAGCGCCTTGGCCATGCCGTGCCACTTGCCGTTCGGGAAGAAGCCGGTGGAGCTGATCACGAGTGCCCGCACGGCGTCGGGGTGCTCGCATGCCCAGCGCATTCCGATGAGGCCACCCCAGTCGTGGACCACGAGCACGCACGTCTCGATGCCGAGCTCCGAGCGGAAGCGCTCGACCGACTCGATGTGGCGCTCCCAGGTGCCGGGCGGATCCGGTTCCGAGTCCCCGTAGCCGGCGAGATCCGGTGCCACGGCGCGCCAGCCCGCCTCCGCGATCGCCGGCATGGCGTGGCTCCACATGAATGACGACTCAGGGAAGCCGTGCAGGAGCAGGGCCACCGGAGCGTCCGCAGGACCGCTTTCGCGGTATGAGAGTCCGGCGGCCACCATCTAACCTTGGAATATGACTGCCCCGGTACCCGAGGACAAACTCCGCCTCGGCGGTATGGCGCTGCGCAACGGACTGCTGGTCCACGGACCGACGCACTGGGCCGCGGCCGTGCGCACCGACGACGGCGAGCTGAAGGTCGCCTCGGGCCGCAAGCCGGACCTCGGCGGCAGGGCGTCCGAGCGCCTGCCCGGCGTGCGTGGCATCGTGAAGCTCGCCGAGGCGATGGCAGTGATCCCACTCGTCAAGCGCGCACTGCCGGAGGCGCGGCTCCCGATGCAGGACCTGAGGACGCTCGGCGCGATGGGCGCGGCGGCGCTCGGAGGCCAGGCGATCCGCACCGCCGGCTCCCGCAAGCCCGGCACGCGCACGGCCGGCCGCGAGGCCGCCGTGGCGCTCGTGAGCCTCGCACCGGCGCTGCTCGCGCTGCGCAGCGGTGACCTAGCCGCCTACCACGGCGTCGAGCACAAGTCGATCGCGGCCTACGAGGACGGCGAGGACGCCGCCGGCGCCGACAAGGAGCACGACCGCTGCGGCTCCCATCTGGTCGCGCCGATGCTCACCGCGGCCGCAGTCGGCAACGTGGCGTTACGCCGGGCGGGCCTTCGTGGCCCCGCGGCCGAGGCCGCGATCGGGCTCGGCAGTGCGGCGGTGGCGGTGGAGGTGTTCGCCTGGGGCGAGCGCCACCCCGACTCGAGCATCACGCGGATGATGCGCCGGCCCGGCTTCGAGATCCAGCGCGTGATCGGCACGCGCGAGCCCACGCCGGAGCAGCTCGAGGTCGGCACAGCGGCGCTCGCGGAGATCCTGCGGGTGGAGGGCGCGGAGGCGGCCTAGACCATGGCCACCGAGGCCGGCTCCCGCACACGGCTCGATCCCGAGGTCTTCCGGCTTCCCGTCGAGAGGATCCGCGAGGGGTACTACTCGGACGCCTACTTCAACCTCACGCGCGAGCTGCTCGTCGAGACCGGCCGCCACACGCCGGTGACCGTGCAGGTGTTCCAGAAGCGAGACTCGGTGCTCGGCGGGATCGACGAGGCGATCGCGGTGCTCAAGCTTTGCTCCGACGACTGGGGTGCGCTCGAGGTGCACGCGCTGCACGAGGGCGACGAGATCGAGCCCTGGGAGCCGGTGCTCCAGATCGACGGTGACTACGCGCTGTTCGCGCACCTCGAGACCGTCTATCTCGGCACGCTCTCGCGACGGACGCGCATCATGCGCAACGTCCGCGAGGTGGTGGAGGCGGCCGGCGGCAAGCCGATCCTGTTCTTCCCCGCTCGCCACGACCATTGGCTCGTCCAGACCGGCGACGGCTGGGCCGCGCACGTGGCCGGCGCCATCGGAGTGTCCACCGACGCCCAGGCGTCGTGGTGGGGCGGGCGCGGCATCGGCACGGTGCCGCACGGGCTGATCGCGGCGTTCGGCGGCGACACCGTCACGGCCGCCCGCGCCTGGGCCGACCGCTTCGCAGACGAGATGAACGTGACGGTGCTGGTGGACTTCGAGAACGACTCGGTACGCACGGCGCTCGAGGTGGCGGACGCGCTCGGCGACCGGCTCTGGGGCGTGCGCCTCGACACCTCCGAGATGGTGGTGGACCGGGCGCTGTGGCACGACATGGGGCAGTTCAAGCCCACCGGGGTGAACCCCGTTCTGGTGGGGAAGGTCCGCGAGGCACTCGACGCCGCGGGTCACAACGGAGTGCACATCGTGGTCTCCGGAGGGTTCGACGCGCAGAAGATCCGGGAGTTCGAGAAGGTCGGCGCGCCGGTGGACGCATACGGTGTCGGATCGTCGCTCGTCCAGGGCGCAAATGACTTCACCGCAGACGTCGTGAAGGTCGATGGACGGGACTGCGCCAAGGCCGGGCGGAGCTTCAAGGCCAACCCACGGCTAGAGAGAGTTGTGTAGGACTCATGCCAAGAGCGCCTATGGCCGATTGGGGTAGTGGATGAGGAGGACCCTCCGAACGCTTCCCCTGCTCGCCCTGCTGGTTTCCCTGGCCGTTTTCCCCACCCCGGCGAGCGCGGACGGCGGCTCGGCGGCATGCACGGTGCCCTTCGAGGTCGCGCGCAGCCAGCCGATCGAGGGCGTGAGGCTCGAGCCCGGCCCCTACAAGCTCACCGTGCTCGACACCTCGCAGATGAACTGCGACGAGGCCAACGACGCGTTCCGCACCGTGCTGAAGGAGCCCGGGGCCTCGCTGCCCGACGGCTGGAAGCTGGACGCGGCCACGAGCACCCTCTCGCGGTCGGACGGGACGGACGCAATCCGCTTCGAGCCGGACGTGGCGGCTGCCGCCGGCGGCGCTGGCACCTCCATGTGGGACGACATGCAGAGCTGGATGATCACCTGGCTGCCGATCATCTTCATGGGCCTGATCGCGGTCGCGGTGGTTTGGATGATCAAGTACATGCCGCGGACGAAGCCGCAGGAGATCGCGCCGGACTCGTCGAGCTCCGTTGAGTGGAAGGACGTCGAGGGCGTCGAGGAGGCGAAGGACGAGCTGCGCGAGGTCGTGGAGTTCATGCGCGACCCGAAGCGCTTCCGCAAGCTCGGCGCGAAGGTGCCGAAGGGCATCCTGCTGCACGGCCCGCCCGGCACCGGCAAGACACTGCTCGCCAAGGCCGTGGCGAACGAGTCGAACGCGCGCTTCTTCGCGCAGTCGGCTTCCTCGTTCGTCGAGATGTTCGCCGGCCTCGGCGCCGCGCGCATCCGGCGGCTGTTCCGCCAGGCGCGCAAGGCCGCGCCGGCGATCGTGTTCATCGACGAGCTCGACGCCGTGGGCGCGACACGCGGCAACGACATCTCCGGCGAAAAGGACCAGACGCTCAACCAGCTGCTGGTGGAGCTCGACGGCTTCGGAGGCGCCGACAACGTCGTGGTGATCGCGGCCTCCAACCTGCTCGAGAAGCTCGACCCCGCGCTGCTGCGGCCGGGCCGCTTCGACCGCCAGATCCTCGTCACTCCGCCCGACCTGAAGGGTCGCCGCAACATCCTGCTCGTCCACACACGCGGCAAGCCGCTGTCCGAGGACGTCGACCTCGAGGTGGTGGCACGCCAGACGAGCGGCATGACCGGCGCGGACCTCGCCAACATCTGCAACGAGGCGGCGATCTTCGCCGGCCGCGAGCACCGTGACCACCTGCTCACGCGCGACTTCGAGGCCGCGCTCGAGCGCGTGGTGGCCGGGATGCAGTCGCGCCGCGTGATCACGGACCACGAGAAGAAGGTCGTGGCCTACCACGAGGCCGGCCACGCGCTCTGCTCAGAGATGCTGCCGTCGGTGCAGAAGGTGCACCGCATCTCGATCATCCCGCGCGGCCGCGCGCTCGGCTACACGCTCAACCTGCCCGAGGAGGACCGCTACCTGAAGTCGAGGGAGGAGCTGCTCGACTACATGGTCGTGCTGCTGGCCGGCCGCGTGAGCGAGCACATCATCTTCGGCCAGATCACCACGGGCGCCTCGGACGACCTCCACAAGGTCCACGAGATCAGCCGCTCGATGGTCACCCAGTACGGCATGGGCACCGAGCTGGCCTCGAAGCAGCTGCCCTCCGACGACTACTCGATGTCCGACCACACGCGCCGCATGATCGACGAGGAGCAGCAGTACCTCACCGATCTCGCCCACCGTCGCGCCATGGACATCGTCGGCGGCAACCGCGCGCTGCTCGAGGCCCTGGCCCACACACTGCTCGATAACGAGGTCCTGGAGCGCGAGGACATCGAGCGCCTTGTGGCGGAGCACCGCGCAAAGCCGGCAGCGCCGACGGTCGGGCGCTTCGCCCCGCTCGAGCCCGAGCCCGGCCCGGCCACCGTGGCCGCGTCCGAGCGCCTGGAGGATCAGCCGGGCGCCGACTCGCCGTCGTAGTAACCCACGGCGTCTCTCGCCGGCACAGCAGCGCGTAAAGGCCGCCTCCCTCGGAGCGGCGCTCGAACGCGCCGATCTTGCCGGAGTCGGGATGAACCACGACATCCGGCGCATCGCTCGTGGAGCTAATCGCAAGGAAGCGCATGGTTCGGCGGTGCGGTTCACGAGCTGGTGCCCGCCCTCCTCTCCGCGTAGGAAGACAAGGAACTCGCCCTGCGCGAGCTCGCGCCGCCGTCGGTGAGCGCAGGGTCGGCGTTCCAGAGCAGGATCACGACCACTCCTCCTCGCGTGAATGAGAGTGGTACGGGTACGCCGCTTGGCCGGGCGGCACCTCCCACAGGCTCGGCCGAGCTCGCCGGCGCCCGCCTGGCGCCGATCCGCGGCTCGCTGGGCGCGAAAGCCCTTCTGATCGCGGGGTTCGTCGAAGTCCGGCCGTTCGATATTCACCATGCCGCGTATTCTGCTCACCCCGTGTTCGAACGCATTGATCACATCGGAGTGGCGGTCGAGGATCTCGACGAGGCCATCGCGCTCTACGGCGAGCGGCTGGGCATGCCCGTCCAGCACCGCGAGACCGTGGAGGAGCAGGGCGTCGAGGCTGTGCTGCTCGGCGTCGGCGACAGCCACGTGGAGCTGCTGCGGCCGCTCGGACCGGACACGGCGGTCGGGAAGTTCCTCTCGAGGAGCGGGCCCGGCCTTCACCACGTGGCGTACGGGACGGACGACATCGAGTCGGCCATCGAATCCGTGCGAGCCGCCGGCCTCGGGCTGATCGACGAGCAGCCCCGCATCGGCATCCGCGGCAGTCGCGTGGCGTTCCTGCACCCGAAGTCGACCGGCGGGGTGCTCACCGAGCTGGTCGAGCCCCCGGAGGGGCACTGATGCCCGACACCCCCCGACGCATCGACATCGGATTCCAGGGCGGCCAGTCGCTGTCCGTCCGCGTGGACCAGGCGGCCTACGACGGGCTGCGGAAGGCGCTCTCGGACGCGGGCTCGGACCGCTGGTTCGAGTTGACGACCCAGGACTCCGACGTGTACATCGACCTCTCGCAGGTCGTCTACGTCAGGCTCGACACCGAAGACCACCGGGTCGGCTTCTAGCTCTTGAGACGACTCGCCGCGCTGGACCTCAGGCTGCTGCGCCTGCTGCGGACGCGCGGCCACTCGCCGCCTGTGGAGCGGTCGCTCATTTGGCTGGCGCGCTCAGGCGAGAACGGACTGCTGTGGTACGTGCTGGCGCTGGGTGGAGCTGCGCTCGGCGGCGCTCGGCGTCGCGACGCGTATTTCCGAGCGGTGAAGATCGTGCTCGTCACGCTGGCGGCGAACACCGTCGTCAAGCAGACCGTGCGGCGCGCGCGGCCGGTGCTCGAGGAGGAGCTGCCGGCGCTGACGCCGGTGCTCTCGGGGCGCTCCTATCCCTCGGCGCATTCGTCCACGTCCTTCGCCGGCGCGCGGGCGCTCTCCGCGGCCGGCATGCCCGCTGCGCCGCTCTACGCGGTTGCCGTGGCGATGGCGCTCTCGCGCCCCTACCTCGGCGTGCACTACCCCTCCGACATCGTCGCGGGCGCGGCCCTCGGCGACGCCGTGGGACGCTTCATGACGCCATGAAGATCGGCATCGTCGGCATGCCGAACGCGGGCAAGTCCTCGCTCTTCAACGCGCTCACCCGGGCGGGTGCCCAGGCGGCCAACTACCCCTTCACGACCGTCGAGCCGAACGTGGCGGTGGTGGGCGTGCCGGACGAGCGGCTCGACCGAGTGGCAGCAACGATCGGCGCCAGGCCGATCGTGCACGAGACGATCCAGTTCCACGACATCGCCGGCCTCGTGAAGGGCGCTCACCAGGGTGAGGGGCTCGGCAACAAGTTCCTCGCGAACATCCGCGAGACCGACGCGATCCTGCACGTGGTGCGCGTGCACGAGGACGCTCAGGTCGTGCACCCGGAGGGCCGCGTGGACCCGCTCGCGGACGCGGAGACGATCGAGACGGAGCTGCTGTTCGCCGACCTCGAGCAGGCGGAGCGGCGGCTCGAGCGGATGTCGAAGCAGGCGAAGTCGGGCGACAAGGTGGCCGTGGCCGAGGAGCGCTGGCTCCGCGCGGTGGTGGAGGCGCTGCAGGAGGGGCGCGCCGTTCGCACGGTTCCGGAGCCCGAGGACGCGCCGGGCGCATTGACGAGGCTGTCAGCGCTCACGTCAAAGCCCGTCCTGTATGTGGCGAACGTGGCGGAGGGCGAGCCGCTCGAGCCGCCGGCGGCGCTCGTGGCTCACGCCGAGGAGCGCGGCGCTCGGGCGACGGCCGTGAGCGCACGGCTCGACTCGGAGCTCTCAGAGCTCGACGACGAGGAGGCCGACGCCATGCGCGACGAGATGGGCGTGGGCGCGTCTGGCCTCGAGACGGTGATCCGCGAGGCCTTCGCCCTGCTCGACCTGATCCAGTTCTTCACAGCCGGCCAGGACAAGGAGGGCCGCGCCTGGGCGATTCCGCGCGGCACCCGCGCCCGCGCCGCGGCCGGATCGATCCACACGGACATGGAGCACGGCTTCGTGGCCGCCGAGGTCACCCCCTGGGACGCCCTCGTCGAATCCGGCGGCTACAACGCCGCCCGCGAAGGCGCCCTGACACGCGTGGAGGGCCGCGACTACGTGATGCAGGACGGCGATGTTGTGACGTTCCGGTTCACGCCGTAGCGGCGTGGTGCCGGGCTTACCTTCGGTGCCGCACTTTCTACGATCACAGTTGCATAAGGTGCGGCACCGGTCTTGCGGCAGGCCCTCCGCGGCGGATATGCCGCCATGAGGATTGCCATTCCGCTCTACGACCGCTTCACGGCCCTGGACGCCGTGGGGCCGTACGAGGTGCTCTCGCGTCTCCCGGGCGCGAGCGTGACCTGGCTGGCGCACGAGCCGGGCGTCGTTCGCACCGACAACACCATGCTCGGCATCGAGGCCGACGCGGCGTTCGAGGACCTGCCGGACCCGGAGATCGTGATGGTGCCCGGTGGCACCGGCACGAACGCGTTCCTCGAGCCGACGAGCGCCTGGTGGGCTGGATCCGGCGCGCCCACGAGACCTCCGAGTGGACGACCTCGGTGTGCACCGGGTCGCTGCTCCTCGGCGCGGCCGGCGTGCTGGAAGGGCTCGAGGCCACGAGCCACTGGCTCGACCTTCAGGAACTCGAGCGCTACGGCGCCCGCCCGACCGGCCGCCGCGTGGTGGAGCAGGGAAAGGTGGTCACGGCCGCGGGCGTGTCCTCGGGGATCGACATGGGCCTCGTGCTCGCCGCGAAGATCGCCGGCACCGAGGTGGCGCAGGCGATTCAGCTCGGCATCGAGTACGACCCTCAGCCGCCGTTCGACGCCGGCTCCGTCGACAAGGCGCCCGCCGAGATCGTCGAGCTGGTCCGCGGGCTGGCGGCAGCGCGCGGCTAGCGCACGCGGACCGGCGGGCCGGTGACCGCGCCGTAACGGACCCGGTACACACCCGGGCGTGAGAGCGGCACGCGATAGCGACCGGAGCGCGACGTCCGCACCCGCGTGACCGCGCGGAAGCGGTCGCCCAGTCGACGCTCGATGCGCAGCATCCGCTTCCGCGGCGCAGGCTGCATCATGCCCGCAAGGGTTCGACGTGCCGGCCTCGGACCCCAGCTCGAGGGGCGGGCCGAGCGCGCCCGGCTCGCCGAGCTGGCCACGCGGTAGTGCGTGAACCATGTGTCCCTCAGCCCGAGGGCCGAGCGCACCTGTGGCCCGGACACGGTGCGCGAGCCGGCGCTGCCGATCACCCGCGCTCGCACGACGCGCGGGGAGACGCCGCGCTGGAGCACCTTCAGGCGCCTGAAGGCGCCAGGGGCGCCGAGCGCGCGGTCGAGCCGCGAGGCCGAGAAGGTCAGCTGCCAGCGGTGGTAGGGCGACTGCGTGTCATACGGGTCCGGCACTCCCACGAGCCACGGCTTCGAGAGCGACCCGACGAACGAGAACTCCACGTTCTCGGTGTGGCCCCCGGAGGTGGAGAAGTAGTAGGTCACGGCCGGCACACCGTCGTAGGTCACGATGCGCCCGGCGGTGTCGCTCACGGCGGCGTCGCTGCGCACGCTCTCCCCGGTCACGCCGCGATAGACCTGCGAGCGCGTGTCCGGGTACTGGTCGAAGGCGCCGTCGGTCTTGCGTGTGGCGAGCGCGTACGTGCGCGCGGCCACGGCCTGCACCTTGAGCGCCTCGAGTGGCCACGTGCTCGGCATCTCGCCCGCCACCACTCCGCGCAGATAGCTGTCCATGTCGAGCTCGTTGATGGCGGTCACGCCGCTGCCGTCCACGCGCACCTCGATGTCCCCGCGGTAGAGGCCGCTAGTCACGAAGTTGAGCGCGGGGCCCATGAGCCGCATCGGGTCCTCCGACTTGAAGCTCACGATCGACCCGAACCGCGCCAGGCGCTTGCCGCTCGCGGTCGTGACGACGATGCCGCCGGCACCGCGCTTCGCCACGTAGATCCTGCTCGGCTTCA
>CAVZGG010000008.1:0-66211 GCA_963774755.1 uncultured Thermoleophilaceae bacterium
GCGTCAGGACCTCGAGCACCTGCTCGGGGGTGGCATTCGCGAGCGCTCGTGAGGTCCAACCGTCCATGTGCAAACGCTCTCATCGGGGCGCGGCCTCGTGTGAGCGATAACGCACACTCGACTTTGCTCCGCCCCTAGCGGGTGCCGCGCGACCAGTTGGCCAGTCAGACGAGCTGTCTCGCCCCGACGCGCGCGCCGGCGCGAAGGCGCCTGGGGGCGTCGCCGTATATGTCGTGGTACGGATGCTCGGCGATGCCACTGCCCCCAACGGTGTAATAGCCGTACACGACCGCGCCGAACATGACGATGCAAAAGATCAGGATCTCCATGACTTCGGAGGATCCCCCCGCGGCCGAGCGGGCTGTGTGACATGCCTCACGCGGTGTGCTGTCAAGCAGCTGCAGCAGCTCGTGGGCGGCGAGTCGATGTCCTTGTGGCGCCACTCCGCTGCCCGGTAGTGGCACGCGATCAGGCCCATGCGGTGCACACGACGGAAGTCTCCATAGACGAACGCGTACCTCGCCTTTGTCTCATCCGTGGCCCCGTCCGTGAGCCCGAGATGCCAGTCCGCGTAGTCCTCCCACGAATGTGACTCGAGGAACGCGTTCTCGTCGCCGGCGCGCGGCTGAACCTCACCCCAATCACTCTCCAGTACATACTGGCGAGCCTCGATGAGGCGCCGCGCGTGTGCGACGGCGCTGTCGTTCAGCGAGTACGAGGCCATCCGGGCATTCTGAGTGGATTGCCCGAAGCTCAGGCGGCTGCCGTCAGTTGGGCCGTGCAGTTCGGGCAGCGCTTGGCCGCGACGGGGATCTCGGTCGTGCACTCCGGGCAGGCACGCGTCTCGGGCGTGACCCCGCGCCGGCGCTGGTACGCCTGATAGGGCGCGACGACGAAGAAGTACACCGCGGCGGCGATCGAAACGAAGGTGATCGTCGCGTTGATGAAGTCGCCGTAGCGGAACTCGCTGCCGTTGATCGTGAAGGTGAGGTCTCCGAAGCTCGGCTCGCCGACGATCGCCGCGATGATCGGAGTGATCAGGTCGGCGACCAGCGCTTGCACCAAGGCGAACATGGCGAGAGCCATGATCAGTCCGACGGCTACCTCGATCAGGTTCCCGCCGGTAACGAAATCCCGGAATCCCTTGAGCATCGAGTCCCTCCAAGGTCTGGGGCGCGCGGATACTATTCGTCGCTCAGGCGGAGAGTGCGCCGCGCCGGGCGGCAGGTATGTACGTGGGTCCCGGCGGCCCTACATCGGCAGACCTGCCTAACTTGCGAGCGTAGACCTACCTAGCTTGCGAGCCTCGGGCGTTCACTATCGAACCCCGCCGAGCAGTTCACGCGCCCGCTGGGCCTGGTCGGTCGGCACGGTCAGCTCGTAACGGCCGGCGACGAGATTGCTCAGAGACGAGAAATCGCGCTGCCCGGACGTCGCGTAGTGGGCGAAGAAGCCGAACAAGGCGCCCCAGAACGCGCCGATGAGTAGTCCGCCCAACACCAGGCCAACCCACTCCGGGCCGGTCGTGAAGAGTCCGACCAGCAGCCCGATGAACAGGCCGAACCAGGCGCCGCTGGCCGCTCCCGCGCCCGCAGCGCGCGCGTTGGTGAGCCGTCCGGTGACGCGCTCCACGAGCTGCACGTCATGCCCGACGATCACCACAACCTCCACCGGGAAGCCTGCGTCCGACAGCGAGTCGACCGCTTGCTGAGCCTCGGCGTACGTCGCGTAGCTCGCGACCAGTCTCGCGCGGCTGTGTGTCAGCCGTATCGACACGGGGCTGCATCTGGACCTCCTTTGTGGCGTTGCCAGCCGCCCCAGGATCCCACAACGTGAGGGCCCGCGCCTACACCATCAGCCAAACGGCCGGCCGCGCGCGGCGAGGGACGGTGCGTAAGCTTGATTGAGTGCGCAAGTACTTTCTATCGACCCAGGAATCGCCCGAACGGCCCGCAGACCCCGCTCTGCGGCGAGCGAACCTGCGCCGGATCGGCACTCTGTTCGCTCCGTACAGGCGGCGGCTCGGCGGACTGCTCCTCCTGATCGTCGTCTCGGCCGCGCTCGGCGTCGTGCCCGCCTTCCTGCTCGAGCGTGCTCGAGGCGATCGCGCAGAACGACACGACCGCGCTGTCGTCGCCGCCGGCGGGATGATCGCGATCGCGGTCGTGACCGGCGTCCTTGGCGTGATCCAGACGTTGATGTCCAATCAGGTCGGGCAGCGCGTCATGCACGACCTGCGCGCGGCCGTCTTCCGGCATCTCCAGCAGCTGTCGCTCGCCTTCTTCACCCGCACGCGCACCGGCGAGGTGCAGTCGCGGATCTCGAACGACATCGGCGGCGTCCAGAACGTGGTCACGAACACCGCGACGTCGATCGCGTCGAACGTGACCACGGTCGTCGCGACGATGGTCGGCATGCTCGTGCTCAGCTGGCAGCTGGCGCTGTTCGCCTTCGCGCTGATCCCGCTCTTCGTGCTGTTGACGCGGCGCGTCGGCAACGAGCGCCGGCGGATCGCGAAGACGACGCAGGAGACGCTCGCCGACATCTCGAGCGTCGTGCAGGAGTCGCTTTCCGTGTCGGGGATCCTGCTCGGCAAGACGATGGGCCGCGGCAGCGAGCTGGCCGACCGCTTCGAGGCCGACTCGCAGCGGCTCGCCGACCTCGAGGTGCGCCAGCGCATGGCCGGCCGCTGGGTGATGGCGACGATCCAGACGAGTTTCGCGGTCATGCCCGCCGCGGTGTACTGGTTCGGCGGGCTCGCGCTGGCGGGCGGATCGGATGCGGTTTCGCTTCCGCTGCTCGTCGCGTTCACGACACTGCAGACGAGACTGTTCTTCCCGGTCGGGTCGCTGCTCGGCGTCGGCGTCGACGTGCAGACCTCGCTCGCGCTGTTCGACCGCATCTTCGAGTACCTCGATCAGCCGATCGACATCGTCGAGAAGCCCGACGCAAGCCGGTTGCGGCGGCGGGCGACGTCGCGTTCGAGCGACGTCTGGTTCCGCTACGGCGACGAATGGACGCTCGAGGACGTGTCGTTCACGGTCCCGGCCGGCACGAGCACGGCGCTCGTCGGCGAGACGGGGTCCGGCAAGACGACGCTCGGGTACCTCGCCGCGCGGCTCTACGACGTCAGCCGCGGGCGGATGACGATCGACGGCGTGGACATCCGCGACCTGAGCTTCGAGGCTCTCAGCGAGCTGGTCGGTGTCGTCTCGCAGGAGACGTACCTGTTCCACGCCTCGGTCCGCGAGAACCTGCGCTTCGCGAAGCCGGACGCGACCGACGAGGAAATCGAGCCGGCGGCGCGAAGCGGCCCGGATCCACGACGTGATCGCCGCTCTACCGGACGGCTACGACACGGTCGTGGGCGAGCGCGGCTACCGCTTCTCCGGCGGCGAGAAGCAGCGCATAGCGATCGCGCGGACGATCCTGCGCAACCCGCCGATCCTCATCCTCGACGAGGCCACGAGCTCGCTCGACACCGAAACCGAGCGACACGTGCAGGAAGCGCTCGACCGCCTGTCGGAGGGGCGCACAACGATCGCCATCGCACACCGCCTCTCGACCGTGCGCGACGCGGACCAGATCATCGTGCTCGATCACGGACGCATCGCCGAATCGGGCCGCCACGAGGAACTGATACGCGCCGGAGGACGCTATTCCGCGCTGGTCAGTCGCGACTCAGAGCTCGCGTCCACGGCGCCGATTCCACCGGAGCTCCCCGCGCTCGCTCCGGCGGGCTAGCGGCTAATCCGGCCCCACCGGCGGGTCGCCGTCGCGGAAGCTGACGGCGATCCGCTGTCGCGCGTCCGCGCGCGTCGCGTCGGCGAAGCGCCCCAGGCAAGCCGGTCCGCGGGCGTGAGCTCGCCGGAGAGGGAGCGTGGCCACGGCGCCAGCGCCGGACGACGTTCACCTCCGCGGCGACGAGCAGCAGCTGCGGACCAGCCAGAACCAGGACAGCAGGCCGATCACGACTGCGAAGGTCCCGTAGGTCGCGCTCGCGCCTTGATCACGTGGTCGACGTACCAGCCTCCCGCCGCCTGGAGCAACAGCCAGCCGACCGCCGCGAGCGCGACGCCGGGCAACAGGTCGCGGTCGCGCGCCGGCTTCGGGGTGAGCAGCGCGAAGACGCGTAAGGAACACCAAGGCGTTGACGCGCGAGCGAGGCGGCGATCGCCAGGCCGCGCTCGAGCGGCCGGGCCGATGCCGCCGCCGGCCGCCAGGCCCGTGACCGCGTGTCGCCGCGATGAGCGTCACCAGGAGGATGATCAGGACGGCGAGCCCACGCGCTCGGCCAAGAGCCCGCTGGGCTGTGACAGCCGGGGCACGTCCCAGATCTCCGCGAACGCCCGGCCGAGCGCGAGCGTCACGCCGAGGCCGGCCCACAGCGCGCCCCCGAGCCCGACCGCGAGCGCGACGCCGCTGCCCGTGAGCGGCTCGCACCTGATCGGCCAGCTCTTCGCCGATCACCGGGATCCGCGCGACCGCCGTGTCGATGACGTCCTCGCGCAGCGACGGATTGTCCTCGAGGACGAAGCCGAGGACCGAGACCAGCGCGAGCAGCAGCGGGAACATCGAGAAGAACGCGTAGTAGGCGACCTGCGCCGCGAAGCTCGACGCACGGTCGTCGACGAACTTCTTGAACACCGCGACCGGGAAGCCGCCCGGCGCGGTCTTCGCTGCCAGGCGTCGATCGAGGCGACGATGCGCTTGGCCAATGGGAGCTCGACTTGGACGCCAGAAGATCGTGGTCAACCTTACGACGCGGGCACCGCCGCTCCAAGACCCTGTAATACATCGGAGAGCTCGACTCAGCGACGAGCCGGACCTCGGTTCCGATCACCAACTCGGCGGACGTCCTTCAAGTTCGACGGCACCGAGCGCGATTCCGTCCTCGGCACGTACTCGATCACCGAGGAGAGAGCGACGACGCTCGACGCGCTGCTGGCTGCGTACCGGGTGGAGGACGGGAGGTACTTCCCGCGCGTTAGCTCTGGTAATCTACAACCAAATGGTTGTAGAAACGAAGGGCAAGACCGACGACGTCTTCCACGCGCTCGCCGACTCGACGCGGCGCGACATCCTGCGGCGCGCGGGGATGGACGCATCGTCCGTCTCGAGACTCGCCAACGCGTACCCGATGTCGTTCGCGGCCGTGCAGAAGCACGTCGTCGTCCTCGAGCGCGCCGGGCTCGTCACGAAGCGCCGGCGTGGCCGCGAGCAGCTCGTCGAGGCCTCGCCCGAGACGCTCGCCGACGCACGGCGAGCGCTCGACGACCTCGAAGAGGTCTCGCGTGGCCGGGTCGAGCGGATGTCCGAGCTCCTCGAATCCGACTGACAACACCCAACGAAAGGAAGCCTCCATGTCCGTGACCACGTCGAACCCGACCTCGACAACCTGACCCTCACGGTCGTCGCCGACTTCGAGGCGTCGGTCGAAGAGGTGTGGGAGCTTTGGGCTAACTCGGAGAAGCTCGGGCGCTGGTGGGGACCGCCGGAGTATCTGACGACCTTCGAGCCCTACGACTTGAGCGCCGGCGCCGAGATGGCCCACGTGATGACGGGTCCCGACGGCGACAAGCACGAGGGCGTGTGGCGGATCGAAGCAGTTGATCCGCCGCGCTCACTCGAGCTGAGCGACGCCGACGTTGACGAAGATGGCCAACCAAACGACGGCCTCGCGCTCACGGGAATGGCGATGGAACTCTCGGAGCACAACGGCGGCACCCGGATGACAGTGCGCTCCACATTCTTCTCGCGCGAGGGGATGGAGGCCATGGCAGAGGGCTTCGCCGAAGGCCTCCGGTTGTCGCTCAGCCGGATGGAGACGCTCCTCGCGGAGTAGGGCTAGCGGCCCAAGAGGTCCCGGAGCGCGGGTTCCAGCTCCGGATACCGGAACGTGTAGCCCTTGTCGAGCGCCCGGCGCGGAACCACTCGCAGGCGGCCGTGACGAGGTCGGCGACTTCGCCGCCACGCATCGCCATCACCGCGAACTTCGGCGCCGGGAAGAACGCCGGGCGCTTCAGCAGCTTGCCGAGGAGCTTCGAGAACGTCTTGTTCGTCACCGGGTTTGGCGCCGAGGCGTTGACCGGGCCCGAGATCCCCTCCGTGTCCAGCACCCGGTCAGCCCGAAAGCGGAACGTCAATCCTGAGATGATGGAAACTCAGGCGGATCAGCTCGGCTCGGACTTCTTGGCGGTAGGTGGCCGCGGTGGCGGTAGCAGCGCGTTGGCTGGCAGACCGCGGGGTGAAACAGGTGCTCAAGCGCGGCACCAGCGCGGCCGATCGGTTTCCCAAGCCGAAGGTCGCGGGTTCGAGCCCCGTCGTCCGCTTCACCTCGCGAGGCCAGTCGCCAGGCGGAAGCTCTCCCCGGATGGCCGGTGGGAATGGTGGGTCCGGCCGCTCCGCGGTACGCTTGTGGGTACCGGATCGAAAGGTGAGCTGTCGCCGGGTGAGCCCGCGCTTCTGTACGAAGGATCTATCGCATGCTGGCCGCTCCCTGGCTCAAGGGAGGCTGCTCGATGACATTTGACGGCCCTGAGCTACCGGCACTCACGCCTGAGCTCGAGACGCGCGAGGCGCGTGCGGAGGCTTGGGCCGAGATGGGCGACCGCATCCCCGATCTCCTGAAGCAACTAGAGGAGTCTCAGCGATGGAGTTCCGCACTGTTGAGATCGATGACGACCGCGAGGCCGCAGTCTTCGAGATCTACGCCGCGTTCGTGCTCAACACGCCGTACAACTCTTTCGCCATGAGCTGATCGAAATCCCCGCGCCTCGTGATGCAGCAGGTTGGACACACCGACCCGAAGGTCACGCTAGGCATCTACGCCAAGGTGATGCTCCGCAGGGACGGTGAGCGTGACCATCTGATCGCCCTTGCAGAGAGCGTCGATTGGGCACAAGCGGGCACAAACGAAGCCGATGACGGATCAGCATCCGAGCCGCTCAAGGAGCCGACCAATGAAACCCGGTCTAGGGGCGGGAGTTCAGACCGATGGGCGCGGCTGGGTTCGAACCAGCGACCTCTCGCGTGTGAGGCGAGCGCTCTCCCGCTGAGCTACGCGCCCGGGAGAGGGACCATTGTAGGCGGCTCGCGATACTGCTCCGCATCGAGTCGCGGCGGCATGAATACGGCGAGCGGCGGGACCAGTTCGGCGAGCTCACAACCCCGGAGGTGGGTGCCGGGCCGTGGCCGGTGGCGGTCCTCATACACGGCGGTTTCTGGCGCGCCCGCTACGACCTGCGGCTCGAGGACCCGCTCGTGGCGGACCTTGCGCGCCTCGGCTGGGCGGTGTGGAACCTCGAGTACCGGCGCCTCGGCTGGCGCAGCCGTGGCGGCTGGCCGGCGACGCTCGAGGACGTGGCCGCCGGCATCGACCACCTGGGCAGGCTCGACGCGCCCCTCGACACGAGCCGCGTCGTCGCCATCGGCCATTCGGCCGGCGGCGCAGCTCGCGCTCTGGGCGGCCGCTCGCCGCGGGCTTCCCGCCGGAGCGCCGGGCGCCGAGCCGAGCGTCCGGCTTGCCGGCGCGGTCTCCCAGGCGGGGGTCGTGGACATTCGCGAGGCCGCGCGGCTCGGGCTGTCGCGCGGCGCGGCCGAGAGCTTTCTCGGCGGCCCGCCGGGAAGGCGGCCGCAGCGCTACGACCTCGCCTCGCCGATCGAGCGCCTCCCGCTGAAGGTGCCGCAGCTGCTCGTGCACGGCGAGGCGGACGAGGTCGTGCCGATCGACCTCGCGCGTCGCTACGCGCGGCGAGCGGCCGAGGGCGGGGATCCCTGCGAGCTCGTCGAACTCCCGGGCGTGGGACATGACGAGCACCTCGACCCGGACACCGTCGCCTGGCGGACGGTGACGACGTGGCTGGCGGAGCGGTGACCGACCGGGCGGATGCAGAGCGCCTCGACGCGCAGGACCCGCTCGCGCCGTTCCGCGACCGCTTCGTGTTCGACGACCCCGAGACGATTTACCTCGACGGCAACTCGCTCGGCCGTCTCCCTCTGGCCACGCGCGAGCGCCTCATAGAGATGACCGACCGGTGGGGGTCGGAGCTCGTCGGCGGCTGGCACGAGTGGATCGACCTCCCGGAACGGATCGGCGATCTCCTCGCCACCGGCGTGCTGGGCGCCCGCCCGGGGGAGGTGATCGTCGCGGACTCCACCACGGTCAACCTCTTCAAGCTCGCCGGCGCGGTCCTTCACACCCGCGCCGGAGCGATCGTCACCGACGCGGAGAACTTCCCCACCGACCGCTACGTGCTCGACGGTCTGGCCCGTCTGCACGGACGCGAGCTGCGCGTCTTCGACGCCCACCCGTGGACGGGCCTCAGCCCGAGGACGTGGAGCGAGCGTGCGCCGGCGCCGACGTTGCGCTGGTGGTGCTCTCCCAGGTGGCCTACCGCTCCGGCGCGCTTGCGGACGTCGAGCAGATCAACCGCGCCGCCGCGCCGGCCCCGGTGCTCTGGGACCTCTCGCACTCGGCGGGCGCGGTGCCCGTCGAGCTCGAGCGGCGAGGGGTGGAGCTGGCCGTGGGCTGCACCTACAAGTACCTGAACGCTGGTCCGGGCGCCCCGGCCTTCCTGTACGTGCGGGAGGAGCTCCAGGAGGAGCTGCGCACCCCGATCCAGGGCTGGTTCGGCCAGCGCGACCAGTTCCGCATGGAGCGTCCCTACGACCCGGCGCCCGGCGTCCGCCGCTTCCTCGCGGGCACCCCGCCGATCCTCGCGCTGGGCGCTGTCGAGGAGGGCGCCAAGCTGGCCGCTGAGGCGGGGATCGACCGGCTGCGCGACAAGACGGCGGCGCTCACGGAGCTGATCGTCGCCGTCCACGACGAGCGCCTCGCCGCGCTGGGCTTCCGGCTGGGAAGTCCGCGCGACCCGGCTCGCCGCGGCGCCCACGTGAGCCTCGCCCACGACGATGCCTGGCCGATCTGCCGGGCCCTGATCGAGCGGGCGCGGGTGATTCCGGACTTCCGCGGGCCCGACTCGATCCGCCTCGGAGTGCCGCCGCTGTACACGCGCTTCGTGGACGTGTACGAGGCACTGGAGCGCCTCGTGACCCTCGTCGAGCGCGGCGACCACCGCGAGGTCGACAGCGGGCCGCTGCGCGTGACCTGACTAGAGCGCGACGATCGCGTCGATCTCGATGTCGGCGCCCTTCGGCAGCGCCGCCACGCCGATCGCCACGCGCGCCGGTGGCTCGGGTCCCTCGAAGAACGACCCGTACGCCTCGTTCACGCGGGCGAAGTCGCCCATGTCGGTGAGATAGACCGTGCAGCGGATCGCGTCGGCCAGTGAGCCGCCGGCCGCCTCGCACACCGCGGCGAGGTTCTCGAGGCAGCGGCGCGCCTGTCCCTCGATGTCCTCCTTCACGATCTCACCGGTCGAGGGGTCGAGTGGAATCTGGCCCGAGCAGAACAGCAGACTGCCCGTCCGGATTCCCTGGGAATAGGGCCCGATCGCCTCGGGTGCGCCGTCTGTGGAAACCGCCTGTCTGAGTGCCATGGCGGGCAGCCTAGAGGAGATTTTCTTTTGCGGTGGGGCATACTTGGACAGCTAGACGGCAACAGGCATAGAGCGTTGGTGTCCTGTTCGCGACTGGGATACGGACTCGCCCGGTCTCGAGCTGCTCTGCACCGGAACGCTGATCTCCGCGCAGGACTTCCTCACGGCCTCGCATTGCACCGAGTTCCTGCCCTCGGTCGGCGTCGACCCGGACGAGATCTTCGTCACCTTCAGCCCCGACCCGCTCAACGCCGACGGCACCCTCAGGAGCACGACCAAGCTGCTCCCGGAGACCTACCACAACCATCCGGACTACGGGGTAGGAGAGGAGATCCGCAAGACATCGCGGTCGTCGTTCTCGACTCGCCCTATACGAAGGCCACGCCGGCGCGTCAGCCGCGACTCAACCAGTTGGACTCGATGAAACTGAAGGACCAGCGCTTCACAGCCGTCGGATACGGCGATGTCACGGGAGATCAAGCAGACAGGGCCGAACGCACTCTTCTTCGACGGCAAGCGCCGCTACGTCACGCAGGGCTTCAACTCGCTGACGAAGGTATGGCTGAAGCTAGACATGAACCCATCCACCGGCAGCGGTGGCAAGTGCTACGGCGACTCAGGCGGCCAGCACTTCCTAGGCGAAGGAGCAAACGAGAAGAACCAGCTAGTGGAGCTCACAGTGAAGGGAGACAATAAATGAAGCTAGAAAGAAATGAAAAAAGGAAGGAAAAGAAAGGAAGAGAGATATGGAATGTGGCAGGTAGACGCGCTAGGCTCTCGAGTGGACCGTGCTAGGCGGGGAATTAGCGGTGCCCTGTCACCTGCAATCCGCTCAAGCAGGGCTGAATTCCCGTTCGAGGGGTTTCGGCTCTCGGGGCCAGTACGCCGGACTGAGGCGTCGATGGCCGGGTCCCACGCGGTGAGCGCTCGCGAACCAGGTCAGATCCGGGAGGAAGCAGCCTTAAGCGATACCGCTCATGCGCCGTGGGCAAGCCTGGCCGGAGCCGAAGATCGGCGGGCACGCCCGAGATCGAGTTCCAGAGACGGGTGCACGGTCCGCTTTTGCAAAGCACGCGGTGCGTGCGTAGCCACGTTTTCAATCTTCACACATGGCCGACTCGCGCGAAATCGTCAGGCAGGTCAGCGAGCGCTGGAATGCCGGCGACATCGACGGCCTGCTCGAGCTGTACGCGGACGACCTCGTCGTCCAGACCGGCGAGCACTGGCCGGAACAGGCCACTATGCAGGGAAAAGAGGCCTTCCGCGAAAGCATCGACGAGTGGCTCAGCGTGTGGGAGTCGATCGCAATCGAGACGGACGAGGTCGAGGTTTTTGGCGATCGGGTGGTTGCGCACGGGGCCTGGCGGTCGACCGGCCGCGTGAGCGGTGTGGAGGGCATGCTCCCGATCCACATCGTCTTCACCGTCCGGGATGGGAAGATCGCTCGTGTTGACTGGTGCCCGGACCACGAGCAAGCCGTCGCAACAGCCCGCGACGCCTGACCTCGAGACCCTCGAGGCCGTACAGCGGCGGGTGCTCTGGCTCGCCACCGCGATCGTCCACCACGCCAACCGCGTACGTAAGAACAGCTCAGGGGTGAAGGTCGGCGGCCACCAGGCGTCGAGCGCCTCGATGGTGAGCCTGATGACGGCGCTGTGGTTCTCCGAGCTGCGCGCGGAGGACCGGGTCTCGGTGAAGCCGCACGCCTCGCCCGTGCTGCACGCGATCAACTACCTGCTCGGCCGGCTCGAGCAGCCCTACCTCGAGTCGCTGCGCGCGTTCGGTGGGCTCCAGAGCTACCCGAGCCGCACGAAGGACCCGGACCCGGTGGACTACTCCACGGGCTCCGTCGGCATCGGTGCGACGGCGCCGATCTGGGGCGCCGTGGCGCGCCGCTACCTCGAGCACCACCGCTTCGAGGCGCCCGCGCGCGGCCGCCAGATCGCGCTGCTCGGCGACGCCGAGCTCGACGAGGGGGCCGTCTGGGAGGCGATCGCCGACCCCTGGGTCGCGCGCCTCGGCGAGGTGCTCTGGGTGGTTGACCTGAACCGCCAATCGCTCGACCGCGTGGTGCCCGACATCGCGTTCGGCCGCCTGGCCGGGATGTTCGAGGCGGCCGGCTGGCAGGTGATCACCGTCAAGTACGGGCGGCGGCTCGACGGCCTGTTCGAGCGGAAGGGCGGCGAGGCGCTGCGGCGACGCATCGACGAGATGCCGAACGAGGAGTACCAGCGCCTGCTGCGCGCCGAGCCGCAGGAGCTGCGCGAGCGCCTTCCCGGCAGAAGTCCCGAGCTGGGCGCGCTCACCGGCGAGCTTCGCGACGACGAGCTGCGCGCGGCCTTCCGCGACCTCGGCGGCCACGACATCGCCAAGCTGGTCGAGGCGTACCGCGAGGTGCAGCACGATCGGCCGACCGTGATCTTCGCCTACACGATCAAGGGCTGGTCACTGCCGATCGAGGGCCACCCGGAGAACCACTCGGCGCTCCTCACCAACGAGCAGTTCAGCGAGCTTGCCAACGGTCTCGGCACGGACCCGGACGACCCCTGGGCGCCCTTCGACCCGGCCAGCCGGGAGGGCGAGCTGGCGGCCGCGGCGGCGACCGCGCTGGCGCGCGACGACCCCGAGCCGCGCACGCCCCCCGAGGTGCCGGCCACGCTCGGCCGCAAGCACCGCGGCCAGGAGTCGACCCAGCAGGCGTTCGGCCGCTTCTTCGTGGATCTCGTGCACGACGCCCCCGAGGTCGCGGAGCGCGTGGTCACCGTCAGCCCGGACGTCGCCAGCTCGACCAACCTCGGCGGCTGGATCAACAAGTCCGGCATCTGGTCGGTGGGCGAGCGGCGCGACTGGTTCGCGGACGACCCGCAGACGCTCGTGCACTGGCACGAGACCACCGGCGGCCGCCACATCGAGCTCGGGATCGCCGAGACGAACCTGGTCGGGCTGCTCGGCGAGCTGGGCGCAACATGGAGCCGCTACGGCCAGCCGCTGCTCCCGATCGGCACGATCTACGACCCGTTCGTGGGCCGCGCGCTCGAGCCGTGGTCGTTCGGCATCTACGCCGGCGGGCAGTCGATCCTGATCGGCACGCCGTCCGGGGTGTCGCTCGCGCCGGAGGGCGGCGCGCACCAGTCGATCGTCACGCCGTCGATCGGCATCGGGCAGCCGGGCTGCACCTTCTGGGAGCCGGCCTTCGGCCAGGATCTCGAGTGGACCCTGCTCCACGCCCTCTCGCGGCTCGGCCGGCCGGACGGGGAGTCGGCCTACTTCCGCCTTTCCACCCGCCCGCTCGACCAGGACCTCGCCGGCGGAGACAGCTCGGACGAGCGCCGCGAGCTCGTGCTCGCCGGGGGCTATCCGCTGCGGCGCGCGAAGGGCAAGCCGGCGGTCGTGCTCGCCGGAATGGGCGCGGTGATGCCGGAGCTGCTGCGCGCGGCGGAGACGCTTGGTGAGGACGCCGAGGTGATCTGCGTGACTAGCGCCGACCTCCTCCAGCGGGCGTTCCGCGCGCGCGCCGGCTTTGGCGAGCACCCCGCGGAGATCCTCGACGAGCTGTTCCCACCGGAGCGGGCGGCCCCCATGGTCACGGTGCTCGACGGGGATCCGAACGCGCTCACTTTCCTCGGTGGTGTGAACGCGGTGCCGGTCACGACGCTGGGCGTGACCCGCTTCGGGCAGTCCGGTGACCTCGACGACGTCTACCGGCACCACGAGATCGACGCCGAGACGATCGTCGGCGCGGCGCTGGACCTGCTCGGCTAGCGCCCGGCCACGTCGAGGAAGGCCTCGACGACGGTCGGGTCGAAGGCATTGCCCGAGCCGACGCGGATCAGGTCGATCCCCTCGTCGCGCGGGAGGGCATGGGCGTAGAAGCGCTCGCTCGTGACGGCGCCGAAGACGTCGGCCACCGCGGCGATGCGCGAGAACAGCGAGATCTCCTCGCCCACGAGTGCATTGGGATAGCCGGTGCCGTCCCAGCGCTCATGGTGCGAGCGAACGACGGACTTGGCGATGGCGGGGATGGTGTCGTCCCGGAGCAGCTCGAGTCCGAGCAGGGTGTGCTGCATCATCAGCTCCCATTCGTCCGGCGCGAGCGGGCCCGGGTGGTGGACGAGGCTCGGCGGCAGCACGAGCTTGCCGATGTCCTGGAGGAACAGCCCGGTTCCGAGATCCCGCAGGGTGTCCGCTGGCACCAGCCTGCGCCCGATCGACAGGCCCAGCACGGTCGCGTCGATCGAGTGCTCGACCAGGTAGAGGGCCGGTTCGGCGCCGTTCCCGGTGAGCACGTCGTCGGCATGCGCCAGCACCTCGTCCGTGATGTGGCCCGCCACATCCCTGAGCTCGGCGAGGATCTCGTGCGGAAGCAGCGTGCCGGGCATAACCGCGGCCTCTTCGTACGCGCGGGCCAGTGCGGCGCGTGCATGATCACGCGTCGCGAGCGACAGGGGTAGCGGAGTCTGGGCCTCCACACCTCTTTTATCGGCATTCCTGCCTCCAGCCCAAGCGGTGGTTAGCATGGAATGACCGATGCTCTCGCTCTACCGCCGCCACCGACCCAGGACTTTTGACTCGGTGATGGGCCAGGAGCACATCGTCAAGACGCTCCGAAACGCGATCGCGCTGGACAAGGTGCATCACGCCTATCTGTTCGTCGGATCGCGTGGTACGGGGAAGACGTCGATGGCGAAGCTGCTGGCCTGCGCCCTGAACGCCGAGGGCGGCGCGAACGCCGATTTCGACCCGGAATCGCCCACCGCGCGGGCGATCTCGGCCGGCACGTCGCTCGACGTGGTCGAGATGGACGCGGCGTCCAACAACTCGGTCGACGACATCCGCGAGCTGCGCGAGAACGTGGCGCTCGCGCCGATGCAGGGCGGCAAGCGCGTGTACATCCTCGACGAGGCGCACATGCTCACGCCCGCGGCGTGGAACGCGTTCCTCAAGACGCTCGAGGAGCCCCCGGCTCACGTCGTGTTCGTGCTGGCCACGACCGAGGCGCACAAGGTGCCCCCCACGATCATCGACCGCTGTCACCGCTTCGACTTCCAGCGCCCGTCGCTTGAGCAGATCGCCGGCGTGCTGCGGCGCGTGGCGGCGGAGGAGGGGATCGAGGTCCCCGACCCGGCCGTCGGGATGCTCGCGCGCGCGGCCACCGGGTCGTTCCGAGATGCCCTCGGCACGCTCGAGCAGCTCGTCACGTACGGCGGCACCGAGGTGAAGCTCGACGACGTGCTCGAGATCCTCGGCGTGGCGGATGCCGAGCTGGTGCTGTCTGCGGGAGAGGCGCTGGCGGACCGCGATCCGCGCGCGGCGCTGCTCACGGTGCAGTCGCTGTCCGAGTCCGGGCGCGACTTCACGCAGTTCATGCGCGACCTCTCGGCGCACCTGCGCCACCTCTTCGTGGTCCAGACGCTCGGGCACGTGCCGGACTCGTTCTCGGTCGCAGCCGAGCAGACGGACCGGCTGGCGGATCAGGCCGGGCGGATGTCGCAGGGCGAGATCCTGCGGGCGATCGACTTCCTCGCCGCCGCGATCGCCGCCGTGAAGGACGGCAGCGAGCCGCGCATCCAGCTCGAGATGGCTCTGCTGAAGGCCACCCAGCCGCAGGCGGACCTCTCGCTCCAGGCGCTGATGTTCCGGATCGACCAGCTGGAGCGCGCTGACGGGGGTCGAGGCCGCGCCGGTAGAGGCTCCCCCTGTCGCTGCTCCACGACCTGCACCGAAGGGATCGGCAGCGGTGGCCATCCAGCCTCAGCCTGTCGAGTCGATCGAGCTCGGGCAGATCGTCTCGCTGTGGCCCGCCGTCGCCGAGGCGGTCGCGGAGGAGAACGGCATGCTCAGTGCTGCGCTCTCCGCCGCCACACCGACCGCCCTCGAGGCCGACCGCCTCACGATCGCCTTTCCCTCCGACGCCGCCTTCGTGAAGAAGAAGGCCGAGCAGGGCCGTGAGCTCGTGGCGGGCGCGGTGCGCGGGCTCACGGGTCGCGCCGTCTCGCTCAACTTCGAGCTGAGCGATGCCGTCACGCCCCCAGCCGGGGCCGCAACGCTCGACCACGAGCAGCTGATCGAGCGCCTCCGTGCCGAGTTCGGCGCCGAGGAAGTCTTCGAAGAACCCGATGAGGAGAGCAGCTGATGGGTCAGCCGAACCTGAACGAGATGATGAAGCAGGTCCAGAAGATGCAGGCCGATATGGCCAAGGCACAGGAGGAGCTCAAGAACGAGGTCGTGGAGGCCAGCGCCGGCGGCGGCATGGTCACCGTGAAGATCAGCGGCGAGCTCGAGCTGAAGGAGCTGAAGATCGACCCCGAGGCGGTGGACCCAGAGGACGTCGAGATGCTCCAGGACCTGGTCCAGGCCGCGGTCAACGAGGCGATCCGCTCCGCCCAGGAGCTGGCCGCCTCCAAGATGAACGCGGCCGCGGGCGGCCTGGGAGGCCCAGGCGGCCTGGGCGGGCTGGGCATTCCGGGGCTCTAGGCCGCCCCGCCGCGCCTGAAGCAGCCGCCCGCGCGACTAGCCTTCAACCTCCTTGTTCGCAGCACCCGTCAACCGGCTCATCACCGAGCTCGCTCGCCTGCCCGGCATCGGGCAGCGCACCGCGCAGCGGCTGGCTTTCCACATCCTCAGCGTCTCCGAGGAGGAGGCGCTCGGGCTGGCCGACGCCATCCGCGAGGTGAAGGCCACGGTGGGCCAAGTGCGAGGTCTGCTTCAACCTCGCCACCGAGGCCACCTGCCGCATCTGCCAGGACGAGCGGCGCGAGCCGGCCACGCTCTGTGTGGTGGAGCAGCCGAGCGACGTGATCCCGATCGAGCGATCCGGGGAGTTCCAGGGCCGCTATCACGTGCTCGGCGGTGCGCTGTCGCCGATCGACGGCGTCGATCCCGAGGATCTCCACGTGTCGGAGCTGCTCGGGCGCGTGGACAACGGCGCCGGCATCCGCGAGGTCGTGATCGCCACCAACGCAACCACGACCGGCGAGGCCACCGCTCTCTACCTCGCCGACGCCCTGCGCGAACGCGCGCCGGACGTGGTGGTCACGCGCCTGGCCAGCGGGCTTCCGGTGGGCTCCGACCTCGAATACGCGGACGAGATCACCCTCGGCCGAGCGCTCCGGGGTCGTCAGGCCATCTAGCGCGCTTGCGCCGCCTCGCGGGGCGCGAGACACTCGGGGCATGGTCCTGGTCCGCGGCGCCTGCCCGCACGACTGTCCCGACACCTGCGCCATGCACGTGACGGTCGAGGACGGGCGCGCGACGAAGGTCGCCGGGCGATCCCGACCATCCGATCACGGTCGGCTTCCTCTGCGGCAAGGTCTCGAACTACCTCGAGCGCGTGTACTCGGACGAGCGCATCCTGCACCCGCTGGTGCGCGAGGACGGCGACTTCCGGCGCGCCTCGTGGGAGGAGGCGATCGACGTCGCGGCCGAAGGGTTGCTGCGCGCGCGCGACGAGTTCGGGGGCGAGTCGATCCTGCCCTACAGCTACATGGGCACGCAGGGGCTGATCCAGGGGAATGTCATGTCGGCGCGCGTGATGAACGCGCTCGGCGCCTCGAACCTGGAGCGCACGATCTGCGCGACCGCCGGCTACGCGGGTACCTCGATGGCGCACGGCATCTCGCCCGAGGTTGATCCCGAGGAGTGGCCGAACGCGCGCTACCTGCTCGTTTGGGGCTGGAACCCGCTCTCAACCGCGCCGCACCTGTGGCGAAAGCTGCTCGACGCGCGCAAGCAGGGCGCGCGGCTCGTGGTGGTCGATCCGTTCCGCAGCCGCACGGCGCGGGTGGCGGACGAGCATCTGCGCCCGCTGCCGGGCACCGACGCCGCGCTCGCCATCGGGATGATGAGGGCGATCGTCGACGCCGGCCTCCAGGACGAGGACTGGTGCCGCGCGCACGCCGACGGGTACGACGAGCTGCTCGCGGAGCTCGACCGAACGAGTGTGGAGGAGTGCGCCGCCACCTGCGGGGTGGATGCGGAGGCCATCGCGCGGGTGGGACGCGAGTTCGCCTCCACGCGGCCCGCCCTGCTGCGGCTCGGCGTGGGCGCCCAGCGCCACGCGGGTGCCCCGGCCGCCTACTCGACGATCGCATCGCTTCCCGCGCTCACCGGCGCGTGGAAGGACCGCGGTGGGGGCTGCTCGTACATCCCGCTCGCCACCGCGGGAGCGATCAGCTCGCACCCGCTCGAGCTCGAGGACCTGCGGGAGCGACCGGGGCGCACGATCAACATGTCGCGGCTCGGCGAGGCGCTCACGGACCCGGCCCTCGACCCGCCGGTGAAGGCGCTCGTGTGCTGGAACTCGAACCCGGCGGCGATCGCGCCCGACCAGGAGCGGGTGCTCGAGGGCCTGCGCCGTGACGACCTCTTCACGGTCGTGCTCGAGCAGTTCATGACGGACACCGCACAGCACGCCGACGTCGTGCTCCCGGCCACCACTCAGCTCGAGCACCTGGACGTGCTCTTCTCCTGGGGCCACCACTACGTGACCTGGAACGAGCCCGCAATCGAGCCCGTGGGCGAGGCGAAGCCGAACACGGAGACCTTCCGGCTGCTGGCCGATCGCCTCGGACTCGACGATCCGTGCTTCAGCGAGACCGACGCCGAACTGGTGGACGCGCTGCTCGAGAACTTCTCCGAGAACGGCCTGCGCGAGCGCGGCTGGACGAAGGTGGACCTCGGGCAGGGCCCGGTGCCGCACGCGGACGGCGGCTTCGGCACCGAGACGGGCCGCGTGGCTCTGCATGCGCGCTACGAGGCGCCCGCCGAGGTTGCGGACAGCGCGCTGGCGGAACGCTTCCCGCTCGCGCTGATCACGCCGAAGACGCATCTCTTCCTCAACTCCACCTTCGCGAACCAGCGCCGCCAGCACGCGGCGCAGCCGGCGCCCGAGCTCGTGATCAACCCGGAGGACGCCTCACCGCGCGGCATCGAGGACGGCGGCCAGGTGCGCGTGTTCAACGACCGCGGTGCGTTCGAATGCGCCGCCCGCGTGTCCGACGACGCCCGCCCCGGCGTGCTGGTCGCCCCGATGGGCTGGTGGAACCGCGACTACGCGGGCGGCCGCAGCGCGCAGGCCACGACGCCGCAGCTGCTGACTTCGGAAGGAAACGCGCCGACCTTCAACGACAACAGGGTTGAGTGCGAACGACTCAAGGGGTCAGACCCCTTGAGTGTCCACGACTAAAGGGGTCTGACCCCCTACCGGATCAGGTCGTAGTCCTGCTTCGCCAGCAGGATGCGGCCGATCGCCTGGTCGAGGCGGCGGCGCGGGATTCGGCCGCGCTGGATCGCGCGCAGCACCGCCACGTAGGCGGCCTGCTGGTCGCCGGCGCTGCCGGAGATGTAGAGCATGTCGGCGCCCGCGCGGAGCGCCTGGACGGCCGCGTCGGGCACCGTGTGGATCGCCGTGATCGCGGGGTCGGCGAGGTCGTCCGTGATCGCGACGCCCTTGAAGTGGAGCTCCCGCCGGAGCAGGGCGGTCGCGACCGCCTTCGAGAGCGAGGCCGGGACGGTGAAGTCGTTGAGCGCGTAGAGCGCGTGCCCGATCACCACGCCAGGCACCCCCGCGTCGATCGCCGCCTCGAACGGGATCAGGTCGCGCGCCCGCAGCTCGTCCAGGCTGAGCCCGACCGTGGCGGGGCCCTCCTCGGTCGACTGGTCCGCGGCACCGAGCCCCGGGAAGTGCTTCACCGCGCTGAACACGTGCTCCGCGCGGTACGCCCCGACGGTGGCATCGGCGTACGCGGCGACGTCCTCGGCCTGGTCCGAGTACACGCGCGCGCCGAGCGCCGAGCCGGTCTCGGTGCCCACGTCCACCACCGGACCGAGCACCCCGTTCACGCCGAGGCCGCGCAGGGCGGCCGCAGACTCCTCGGCAGCGGCGCCGGCCTCTGCCGCCGATCCGAGGTCCGCCGGAAGTGCCGACGGGAGGAAGGTCGGGGAACGAGTTGAGCTCGCCGCCCTCCTGGCTCGTCATCACCCAGGGCTTCACGTGCCGCTCGCTGGCTTGCGATCACCGCGGCCTCACCGGCCAGCGAGCCGAGCTGCGCCACGTCCGTGTAGTTCTGGCCCGCGACCACGATCCCACCGAGGTCGAGCCGCCGCAGCCGGCCGAAGATCTCAGACGTGAGGTCGGTTCCCCGGAAGCCGAGCAGGAACAGCTGCGCCACCTTGCGCTCCACGGGCAGCCGGCGCGCCAGGTCGGCCACGCTGCGCGGCACCGCCGCGCCGCCGCCGCCGCGCTCGCGCTGCGCCGGTGGGGGCACGATCCGTGCCAGGAACGAGACCCGCTCCTCGGGCGCGCCGCGACCCGGTGTCGGGACGCTCTGCGGCCGTCTCGCCCCCGTCGCCGTCGTGTCCGGCCCCGACGACCACGCCGGCCACGCCCGCGGCCAGCGCCAGTGCCGCAATAACGGCGATCAGGAGCCGGCGCCGGGCCGGTTCGGCTTGCACGAGGTCGAACGGTACCCGGCTATCGTTCGACGCCATGCCGATGACCGGCACAGACACCGTGGTGATGAAGTTCGGCGGCACCTCCGTGGCCGACGCCGAGCGCATCAAGCGCGCGGCGAAGCGCATCGTGACCGCGAAGGAGGCCGGCACCAACGTGGTGGCCGTGCTCTCCGCGCGCGGGAAGCACACCGACGAGCTGGTCTCGCTCGCCTACGAGGTCTCCGACAAGCCCGATCCGCGTGAGATGGACATGCTGCTCTCAACCGGCGAGCGCGTGACCTGTGCCCTCGCGGCCATGGTGATCAACGACCTCGGCCACGAGGCCATCTCGCTCACCGGCTCCCAGGCGGGGATCGTGACCGACAGCGGCCACACCAAGGCGCGCATCATCGAGGTCAAGGCGGACCGCATCCGCAGCGGGCTCGAGGACGGGAAGATCGTGCTGGTGGCGGGCTTCCAGGGCGTGTCGCAGGAGTCGCTCGACGTGACGACTCTCGGCCGTGGCGGCTCCGACACCACCGCGGTGGCCCTGGCCGCCGCCCTGGGTGCGGAGGTCTGCGAGATCTACACCGACGTGGCGGGCGTGTTCAGCGCGGACCCTCGCATCGTCCCCGAGGCGCGCAAGCTGCCGGTCCTCACCTTCGAGGAGATGCTCGAGATGTCCGCGAGCGGCGCGGGCGTCCTCCAGCTGCGCTCCGTGGAGTACGCGCGTAACCACGGCGTGACCATCCACTGCCGATCAAGCTTCGATGATGGACCCGGTACGGTGGTCCAGGACGAGGAGCAGACCATGGAACGACCGCTCGTCACAGCCGTGACCCACTCGACCGCGGAGGCGCGGATCACCCTCACCGGGCTCCCGGACGAGCCGGGCATCGCGGGCCGCGTGCTCACCGCGCTCGCCGAGGCGAACATCAACGTCGACATGATCATCCAGAACGAGCCGCAGTCGGAGGGCCACCTGGCCGACATGTCGTTCACGGTTCCGCGCGAGGACGTGGCCACCGCGCGCGAGTCGCTCGAGGCGCTTCAGGCCGAGCTGGGCTTCGGCGGAGTGCAGTCGGACGACCGCATGGGGAAGGTGTCGATCGTCGGCGCGGGAATGAAGAGCCATCCGGGTGTGGCCGCCAAGACCTTCACCGTCCTCGGCGACGCCGGGGTGAACATCGAGATGATCTCCACGTCGCCGATCAAGATCTCCTGCGTCGTGCGCGAGGAGCACGTGGAGGAGGCCGTGCGCAAGCTGCACACCGCGTTCGAGCTCGGCGCCGACGCCGTGCTGCCCGAGGACGTGGCGGGCGTGCACCGCCCGAAGGTGGCCTAGCCAGATGCGGGTGGCAGTGGTGGGCGCCACAGGCGCCGTGGGATCCACGATGCTCGAGGTTCTGCGCGAGCGCACGTTCCCGGCAGACGAGGTCGTGCCGTTCGCATCGGAGCGCTCCGCGGGCCGCAGCATCGACTGGGGCGAGGGGAACCTCACCGTTCAGCCGCTGAACGACGAATCGATCCAGGGCTTCGACATCGCGCTCTTCTCGGCGGGCTCCGGCGTGAGCGCCGAGTGGGCGCCCCGGTTCGCGGAGGCCGGCGCCGTGGTGGTGGACAACTCGTCTCAGTGGCGCATGCACGAGGACGTGCCGCTGGTGGTGTCCGAGGTGAACCCCGAGGCGCTCGACGGCCACAAGGGCATCGTTGCGAACCCCAACTGCACGACCATGCAGACCGTGGTGGCGCTCGGGCCGATCCTCAAGCGGGCGGGGATCGAGCGCGTGGTCATGTCGAGCTATCAGGCGGTCTCGGGCACCGGCCAGAAGGCGGTCGAGGAGCTCCACGACCAGGCCGAGGCGCAGATCGCGGCCAGGGAGATCCCGACGCCGGTGGTCTACCCGCACCAGATCGCGTTCAACGTGCTCCCGCAGGTCGAGACCTTCAAGGACGGCGACGACTACACGACCGAGGAGCGCAAGTGCATGCGCGAGACGAGCAAGATCCTCGGCCGCGACGACATCGGCGTGTCGGCCACATGCGCGCGGGTGCCGGTGTTCACGGGGCACTCCGTGTCCGCGAACGTGCAGACCCGCGAGCCGCTCTCGCCGGACGAGTGCCGCGAGCTGCTCGCGTCGTCTCCGGGCCTCACCGTGATCGACGACCCCGCGAACGGGCTCTACCCGACCGCCCTAGACGCCGCCGGGCGCGACGACGTGCTCGTGGGCCGCATCAGGCGCGATCCCTCGCACGAGCGCTGCCTCAACCTCTGGATCGTGGGCAACAACCTGCGCAAGGGCGCGGCCACGAACGCGGTGCAGGTGGCCGAGCTGTTGAACGTGCGCGGGCTCCTGCGCACGGCCCGCGCGGCCTAGCCGGCTTGCCGACCGCCTAGCTGGCCGGGACCGGGCGGCGCTCGTCGTCGACCACCACCGGCTCCTGGCGCGCGAGCCGCGCCAGTTCGCGGCGCGAGGCGATGCCTAGCTTGCGGTAGATGCTGCGCGCGTGCGTGCGCACGGTCTCGATGCCAATCGAGAGCTCCTGCGCGATCTCCGAGTTTGTCGAGCCGTCCTGGAGCAGCTCAAGCACCTCGGCCTCGCGCGGGGTGAGCAGCTCCGCGCCCTGCGCCCCGAGCCGGTCCAGCTCCGCCACCCGCCGCCGCCGAGCGCGGCAGCACGTGCATGCCGCGGGAGGCGAGATGGATCGCGCTGACGATGTCGCGGGCCTCCGTCTCCTTCGAGAGACAGGCGGTGGCGCCAAACGAGAGCATCTGGTTGCAATCGCTCGAGGTCGGCCTGTTGGCGAGTACGACGATGCGGGTCTCCGGGTGCGCCCGGTGGAGCCTCAGCACTTCGGCGAGGGCGGGAAGCGCCCCGAAGTTGAGCAGCACGACCTCCGGGGAGTGCCTCCCCACGGCCGCCTCGATCTCGTCCATCGGCACGCCCCGCTCCACCATCTGCAGGTTCGGGTCGTCGCCGATCAGGACATCCAGCCCGACCGATACCAGGTCCTCGAACTTCCCCGCAACCACCGTCGGCATTCACCCCGAGGAGTACCCACGGGTGAGGAATTCCATCCCCCGAAGTTTTCTACGCCGCCGCGAGCTCTGCGACCTTGCGCTGCACGTCGTCGGTGGGCACGACGTGCTTGCCCATGCCGAGCTCCTTCGGCTCGAGGCCGAGCGCCAGTCCCACCATCTGCGGCAGGTGCAGGACCGGGATGCCGAGGTCGCGCTCCACGTACTTCTGCGCGGCCGGCTGCTGCAGGTCGAGGTTGAGGTGGCAGAGCGGGCAGGGCGTGACGAGGCAGTCCGCGCCGGCGTCGATGGCGTCGGCCAGATGCCGCCCGGCCTGCCGCAGCGAAGTGGTGCGGTTCATCGTGATCACCGGGAAGCCGCAGCACTTGCGAGCCCCCGCGTACTCCACGGCCTCGCCGCCGAGAGCCTCGATCAGCTCGCCGAGGTATGAGTCGCGCCCTGGGTGCTCGTCGAAGCCGAGGCGCTTCGAGGGCCGCACGATGTAGCAGCCGTAGAAGGGAGCGAGGCGAAGCCCGGTGAGCGGGCGCTGCACGCGCTCGCGCAGGGCGTCGAAGCCGATCTCCTCGGCCAGGATCCAGAGGAAGTTCTTGTTCCACCAATCGCCGCCGGCCTCGTACGAGAGACCGTCGGCCTCGAGGTGCTTGTTCACCTCGCCGCGGTAGTTCCCGCTTGCGTCAAGGCGCTCCTGGCACTCGGACTGCGCGCCCTGGCAGGTGGAGCAGATGTTCATCATGCCCGCGGCGCCCTCGACCCGCTGGGCCATCGCGAAGGTCCGCGCGTTCAGCGTGTCCGCGAGCTCCTGGTTGTGTTCGGCGATCACGCCGGCGCCGCAGCAGTTCGCGCGGTCCAGCTCGACCAGCTCGAGGTCGAGCAGCGGGGCCACCTTCGCCACGGAGCCGTGCAGCTCCGGAGTGAATCCCCGGGACACGCACCCGGGCCAGTACGCCAACTTCATTCGTTCTCCTCGCCGGCCATTTCGCCGATGATGTACAGGTTCAGCTCGATGCGCTCGTCGTGCGACTCGACCTCCTCGAAGATGCGCCGCACCTGCTTCTGATCGGGCAGCTTCGGGTGCACCAGCGCCTTCTTCGGTGAGACCTTGCCGGACTTCAGGCCTTGGATCACCGTCGGCAGGGCCTCCACCAACTGCCTGATCGCGCTCGGGCGCGTCTGGCCCTTCACGAGTGAGCCGTCGCCGAACGAGCGCGGCAGCAGTTGCGCCTCGTGCAGGGTGCCCCATTTCTCGAGGATGTTCGTGAACGCCTTCTCGTGCCCGTAGCCGTTGTTCGAGTCCTTGATGCCGTAGTCGTTGGTGGCCATGCGGCGCAGGCGCATGATCTGGTTCATGGGCGCCACGTCCTTGGGGCACACCTCCACGCACGCGAAGCAGTGGGTGCAGTCGTAGATGCCGTGCGGGTCCTCGGCGAGGTCCTTGAGGCGCGCCTCGTGCTCGCCGTCGCGCGGGTCGCCGACGAAGCGGTACGCCTTTGCGAGGGCCGCGGGGCCGATGAACTCCGGGTCCACCTCGAGCGAGAGGCACGCCGAGACGCACACGCCGCAGTGGATGCAGGCCATCGCCTGGGTCACGTCGAGCATCGCCTCCGCGGGCACGATGTACTCCTGGCCCTCGGGCGGCTCCTCGGCGGGCACGAGCCACGGCACCACGCGGCGGACCTTCTTCCAGTGCACGGCCTCCATGTCCGTGACCAGGTCCTTGACCACCGGCATGTTGCCCATCGGCTCGACGGTGATCACGCCGTCGCGCCCTCGCTCGCTGGCCTCGCCGATGCGGGTGTTGCAGGCGAGCGCGGAGCGGCCGTTGATGCGCACGCCGCAGGAGCCGCAGATGGCGGCGCGGCAGGAGCAGCGGATGGCGATCGAGGCGTCCTCGCGGTCCTTCACCTGGAGGATGCCGTCGAGCACCGAGCGCTCCGGGGGGAGGTCCACGTCGTAGTCGGCCCAGTAGGCGGGCTCGCCCGATTCCGGGTTGAAGCGGCGGATCTTCAGCGTGTAGTCGGCCACCTCAGTACGTCCTCTCCTGCGGCTCCCACTGGGTCATGGTCACGGGCGAATACGAGAGCTCCGGCTCCGCTCCGTTGGCGGCGACGTTGATGTGCTTGAGCCACTCCTCGTCGTTCCGGTCGGGATAGTCGAGTCGTGTGTGGGCACCGCGGCTCTCCTTGCGCTCGAGCGCGGAGATCACGATGGCCTCCGCGTTGTCGAGCATGAACTGGAGCTCCAGCGCACCGAGCACGTCCTGGTTGAAGACGCTGCCCTTGTCGTCGATGGCCACGTTCTGAGCCTCGTCCTGGAGGCGGCGGACGATCTCGAGCGCGCTGTTGAGGCCCGCCTCGTCGCGGAAGACCGCCACGTACTTGTCCATGGTCGCGCCCAGCTCGGCCTTCAGCTCGGACACGCGCCGGCCTGTGCCGTCGCGGTTCACGATTGCCTGGATGGTGCGCTCCTCCTCTTGCAATGAGGAACGCGCCGGTTCCGGCATCCCCATCCCCTTCACTGCCTCGGCCGCGTGTTCCCCCGACCGCCGTCCGAAGACCAGTGTGTCGAGCAGTGAGTTCGCGCCGAGGCGGTTGCCGCCGTGTACCGACACGCATGCGCACTCGCCGGCGGCGTAGAGGCCCGGAATCGGCGTCTGGCCGTGGATGTCGGTCTTCACGCCGCCCATCACGTAGTGGTTCCCCGGCTTGATGTGGATCGGCTCGCGCGTGATGTCCACGCCGGCGAAGTCGCGGCCCACGTTCACGATCTCGCGCAGCGCCTCGTGGATGCGCTTGCGCGGCACGACCGTGATGTCGAGCGCCACCGTGCCGTCGGGGAAGCCGCGGCCCTCGTTGATCTCGGTCTGCTCGGCGCGCGAGACCACGTCGCGGCTCGCCAGCTCCATCTTGTTGGGCGCGTACTTCTCCATGAAGCGCTCGCCCTGGGCGTTGTAGAGGTGGGCGCCCTCGCCTCGGGCCCCCTCGGTGATGAGCAGGCCCAGCCCCGCCAGCGTGGTCGGGTGGTACTGGATCATCTCCATGTCCATCAGCGGCGCGCCGATCCGGTACGCCATGGCGATCCCGTCCCCGGTGCAGATCAGGGCATTCGTGGTGGGGTCGTAGATCTGGCCGTTGCCGCCGGTGGCGAGGATCACGGCCTTGGCGGCGAACAGCTCCATCGCGCCGTCCTTGATGTTGCGCGTCACGACGCCGGCGATGCGGCCCTCGTCGTCCTGGACGAGCGCGGTGCTGAACCACTCCTCGTAGCGCGTGACCTCCTCGTACTTCATGAGCTGCTCGTAGAGCACGTGCAGGATCGCCTGGCCCGTGATGTCGGCCACGTAGTAGGTCCGCGCCGCCGACGCACCGCCGAACGCCCGCTTGCCGAGCCGCCCCCGCTCGTCCCGGTGGAAGGTCACGCCGAGGTGCTCGAGCTCGAGCAGCTCGTGCGGCGCCTCCCGGCACATGATCTCGATGGCGTCCTGGTCGCCGAGGTAGTCAGACCCCTTCACGGTGTCGAACGCATGCGACTCCCACGAGTCCTGCGGGTCCAGCGCGGCATTGATCCCGCCCTGCGCCGCGTTCGAATGTGACCGAACGGGATGAACCTTGGAGATGATCCCCACGGACGCCCCCGTCTCCGCGGCCGCCAGGGCGGCCCGCTGGCCGGCCAGACCGGCGCCAATCACCAAAACGTCATGCTGGGGCATCGGGCGCGCAGTCTATTCACGCCCCACGCCGGGCCACTTTCCGGGGGCGAACCGAGGGGCGATCGGACTTTGTCCGGGTGTTGCCGGACAAATCGCGAACGGTCCCGCTGGATGCCCGGCTTGCCGAGCTTGCGCGGCGGCAACATGGGGTGGTCGTCGAGCTCAGCTCGTGCAGCTGGGCGGTGAGCGAGGCGCGGTGGAAGGGCGGGTGAAGGGGGCGGCTCCACCGCGTGCATCAAGGTGTGTACGTCGTCGGCTATCCGAACCTCACGCGCAACGCGCACTTCATGGCCGCCGTGCTCGCATGCGGAGACAAAGCCGCCCTGAGCCACTTCAGTGCTGCCGTTCTGTGGGGCATGCTGAGCAGCGAAGGAAAGATTCACGTGACCGCGCCGAGCGATCGCGGGCGGCCAGGACTGGTTGTCCATCGGGCGCGATTGGACGGAGAGGTCGCCAAGCGCGCCGGCATCCCCGTAACAACCCCCGCGCGGACCCTGATCGACCTCGCCGACGTCGCTCCGCGTCGCACCCTCGAGCGGGCGATCGACGAGGCCGAGTACCTGCGCCTCGACTGCAGCGGCCTGGCGCCCCGGCGTGGGCGGAGCGGCAGCGGACGCCTGACCTCAGTGCTCGCAGTTCACGCGGCCGGAAGCACCCGCACCCGCTCCGAGCTCGAGGAAATGTTCCTGGCCCTCTGTGACAAGCACGGGCTCCCGCGCCCCGAGGTCAACGTCCACATCGAGGGCTACGAGTGCGACTTCGTCTGGCGCGAACAGCGCTTGATCGTGGAGACCGACGGCGCGACGGCCCACGGCACGGCGAGAGCGATGAAAAGAGACCCGGACCGGGACGCGGAGCTGATGATCGCCGGGTGGCGGGTGTGGCGGCTTACCTACGAGCGGCTGTTGCGTGAACCGGACGCGGTGGCGGAGCAGCTGATCCGGCTGGGCGTCAGGCCGGCACGGCCCCCTGCAACGCCCGCCGCACGGCGTCGATCGTCACCACGCCGCGCAGCACGCCCTCGCCGTCCACGGCCATGATCGCACCCAGGCGGGTCAGTCCCTCCTGGGCGAGCAGGTTCTCGAGCGGCTCGTCGAGGCGCACACGCAGGCCGCTGGCGCCGTCGTCGCGCGCCATCACCGAGGCCACCTGCTGCGTGTCGCGCAACTGGGCCGGGATGCTCTCCACAGCCTCCCGAGACACGACTCCCACGAGCCTGCCGCTCGAATCGGTGACGGGAAACCACGGCCAGCCGTAGCGCAGGAAGAAATCGTGTTCGGCGCCAGAGAGCGATGTGTCCTCGGGAATCGCCACCGGCTCGCGATCCATCACGTCGGCCACGCGGATGTGCTCGATCCGACCCGCGAAGTCCGCCTGCGCCTCAGCCGAGCGCGCCGCGCCGGCTAGGAACCAGCCGATGAAGGCGAGCCAGATGCCGCCGACGACGTCATCCGTCAACGCCCATAGAGCCACACCCCCGGCGATCATCAGATAACCGCCGAGCCGACCGAGCCTGGCCGCGAAGCGCGTGGCCCTGTTGCGGTCCCCGGTGAGCTTCCACGCGATGGCCCGCGCGATGCGCCCGCCATCGAGCGGGAACGCCGGGATCAGGTTGAACGCAAGCAACAGGATGTTGATCGAGGCCAGGTAGCCGAGCACCGCAGTCGTGGCGCCGGTGTCGTCCTGGTCGAACCGCGCGCTGTTCAGCGCATCGGACCCGCTCGACATCGCCGTGCCGAGCCCCAGGCAAACGACCGCGATCACCGCGGTGACGAGCGGTCCGGCCGCCGCGATCCGGAACTCCACGCCTGGCGAATCCGAGTCCCTGCTGAGCTTCGCGACCCCGCCGAACATCCACAGGTCGATGCCCTCGATCGAGATCCCGTTTCGGATCGCCACCCACGCATGCCCCAGCTCGTGGAGCAGGATCGAGAGGAAGAACAGAAGCGCGCTGACCACGGCCAGCACGAACGCGTTCGAGCTCGGCGCCACGTCTTCGTAGTAGCCGGACAGGCTCCAGATGATCAGGAACAGGACGATGAACCAGCTCCAGTCGACCCCGATGCGGATTCCGAAGACCCGGGCCAACTGGAAGGAGCCACCACCGAACATCGACCGGATGGTGTCAGAACAGCGTCGCGTACCGTGTGCCCCGGCGGGACTTCGTCGCGGCCGCACCCTGAGCGCGGCTGCTAGTAATCCGCCCCCCTATGACCACTCACAGAGTCACCTTCATCCCAGGCGACGGCACCGGGCCCGAGCTCGCCGAGGCCACACAGCGAGTACTCGAGGCCACCGGAGTCGAGTTCGACTGGGATTTCCAGGACGCCGGGATCGACGTCTACGAGTCGGAGGGCAACCCGCTCCCCGACCGCACGCTCGAGTCGATCCGCGAGCGCGGGCTCGCCATCAAGGGACCGACGACCACGCCGGTCGGCTCCGGGCACCGCTCGATCAACGTCGCGCTCCGCAAGGAGTTCGACCTCTACGCCTGCATCCGGCCGTGCAAGGCCTACGACGGCGTCCGCACCCGCTTCCCCGAGACGGACATCGTGATCGTCCGCGAGAACACGGAGGACCTATACGCGGGAATCGAGTTCGAGAGAGGCTCGGAAGAGGTCGAGAAGCTGCGCACGTTCCTGGCCGACGAGCTGGACTCCCCGACCCGCGAGGACTCCGGCATCTCGATCAAGCCGATCTCGGTCTTCGGCTCCGACCGCATCGTCGAGGCTGCCTTCAAGTACGCGGAGGAGAACGGGCGCAAGAAGGTCGTCGCCGCCCACAAGGCCAACATCATGAAGTTCTCCGACGGCCTCTTCCTCGAGGTCGCCCGCCAGGTGGCCGAGCGCCATCCGGACATCGAGTTCGAGGACCGCATCATCGACAACCTCTGCAACCAGCTCGTGTCGCGGCCCGAGGAGTACGACGTGATCGTGCTGCCGAACCTCTACGGCGACATCGTCTCGGACCTCGGCGCCGGCATGATCGGAGGCCTGGGCCTCGCCCCGGGCGCCAACATCGGCACCGATGGCGCGATCTTCGAGGCCACGCACGGCTCGGCGCCCAAGTACAAGGGGCAGAACAAGGTGAACCCGACCGCGCTCTTGCTCTCCGGCGTGCTGATGCTCCGGCACCTCGACGAGACCGAGGCGGCCGATCGCATGGAGAAGGGCATCGCGGAGGTGATCCGCAAGGGCGACAAGGTGACCTACGACCTGAAGCAAACGCGTGACGATCCCAACTCAGTGGGTACCAGCGAGTTCGCAGACGCTGTTATCGAGGAGATGAACGCCTGATGGCCACCACAGTCACAGTCACCGGCGCCGCCGGCCAGATCGGCTACGCACTGCTGTTCCGGATCGCGAGCGGCCAGATGCTCGGGCCCGACGAGAAGATCAACCTGCGGCTGCTCGAGATTCCGGACGCCGTGAAGGCGGCCGAGGGCACGGCGATGGAGCTGCAGGACTGTGCCTTCCCGCTGCTCGCCTCCACCGAGATCTTCGACGACGCGACCAAGGCCTTCGACGGGGTGAACGTGGCGATGCTCGTGGGGGCGCGGCCGCGCTCGAAGGGCATGGAGCGCGCCGACCTGCTCGAGGCCAACGGCCAGATCTTCAAGCCACAGGGCGAGGCGCTGAACGCGGGCGCGGCTGACGACGTGAGGATCCTCGTGGTCGGAAACCCCGCCAACACGAACGCGCTGATCGCCATGAGCAACGCGCCGGACATCCCGGGCGAGCGCTTCACGGCGATGACGCGCCTGGACGAGAACCGGGCGGTGGCTCAGCTGGCGGACAAGCTGGGCGTGGGGGTGGAGGAAGTGGACGACCTCGCGATCTGGGGCAACCACTCGCCCACGATGTTCCCCGACCTCTTCAACGCCAAGGTGAACGGCCAGCGCGCGGTCGACCAGGTGGACATGGACTGGTACGAGAACGAGTACATCCCGCGGGTCGGCAAGCGCGGCGCCGAGATCATCGACGCCCGCGGCGCCTCATCGGCGGCGAGCGCCGCCAGCGCGGCAATCGACCACGTGCGCACTGGGTCCAGGGCGCCGACGGGCTGCACTCGATGGCGGTCCGCTCGAACGGCGAGTACGACGTGGACGAGGGGCTCATCTCGAGCTTCCCCCTGCGCGTGAGCGGCGGCTCCTACGAGATCGCGGAGGGCCTCGAGGTGGACGACTTCGCCCGCGGCAAGATCGACGCGACCGTCGGTGAGCTGCGCGACGAGCGCGAAAGCGTGCGCGAGCTCGGGCTCGTTTAGCGCGAGCTCGGGCTGGTCGTCTCCCACCGGCCGGGCTAACGGCGGCATTGAGGGGTCACCCGAATGGGTCCACAACTCGACACTCGGCGGGCCCGGACGAGGGGTTGCTGAGTTGATGCTCGAATAGCACCACAAAGCGACCCACCCCCTCGCTGAAGGGATCGAAAGGCGATTTGTGGACCATCCCCTTTACCGCTGCTGTAAACGCCGGCGCGCTGGCGCGGCGGGAGGTATCCCGGCCCGGCTAGGCCGGGTGCCAGCCCTTGTCGCGCTTCACGACCTGGCCCTCTGACTCGAGGGTCGGCATCACGCGGTAGAGGTAGTTCGCGTGGATGCCCATTGCCTCGGCCATCTCGGAGATCTTGATGCCCGGGCGGGCGCGCACCAGCTCGAGCGCCTGCTTGGCGCGCGTGCCGCTGCCGCGCGGCCGGCCTCGTCCGCGGCGCCGCGGAGCGCGAGCCGCGCGCGTGCCGCGCCGTCCGCCGTTGCCCACGCCCGCCAGCGCAGAGGAGGCCTTCTCGAGGCGGTTGTACTCCTCCACGAGCGGACGGAGTTCCTTCATTCGCGCGTCGATCTCTCGCCGCTTCTCGTCAAGAAAATCAGCCATTAACCAGTAAGAGTAACGGTTACTCGGTAATGGACTTCAGTTTCTGCAACGTGTCATCCAATTCTTTTTGGGTGACACGCGCGACGCCGCGGCCTGCCATCCGCCCGAGCGGGCCGCCCGGCAGGTCGTACTCGTTCATGTAATGGAAGTCGGTGCAGTCGTCGCCTGACGAGTCGCCGAATTCGTACGAGACCCGTGCGTGGGAACCCACCGGCCCCTTGCCCTCCCAGACGACGCGCTTGCAGGGGTCGTTCTCCACGACCGTCCAGCGCACCTTGAACTTGCGTCCCGCCAGCTTCAGGCACTGGGTCAGCTTGGAGCCCTTCTTCAGCGACCCGTTCGGCGCGTCCTCCAGGTGGTGGTGAATGGTTACCCAGTCCTTCAGCCGACCGGGGTCCATCACCACGTCATAGACGCGCTGCGGGGGCGCATCGATCCGGATCTCGCGCTCGACCTTCATCGCGCGCCCAGCGGCTCCAGCGTCTCCCACTCGGCGAGCGCGTGCTCGACCGCCCGCTCGAAGCGGTGCGGCCGCAGGTCGTAGAGGCGCGGCGCCTCGTCCGGGTCGCGCGGCAGCAGGTCCGTCTCAAGGCTCTCCATCAGCGGCCGCACGAGCTCGATTGGCAGGCCGGTCACGGCGGCCACCACCGCGCTCGCGGGCGGCGTGAGCGAGCGGCCGAGCGCCAGCGGCAGGCGCCCAACGCCCATCTCGTCGGCGATTCGCTCGATCATCCGGCCGTAGGTCATCACGTCGGGCCCGGCCACGTCGAGCGAGCGCCCCGCCGCCTCCGGCACGCCGGGAGTGCGGGCGAGGAACTCGATCACGTCGCGCTCGTCGATCGGCGCGGTGCGGTTCTTGCGCCAGCGCGGCATCGGCAGCACCCGCAGCCGCTCCACGAGCCGGACCAGGAGCCGGAACGAGGAGGAGCCGGCGCCGATCACGATCGAGGCCCGCAGAGCGGTCGATCCGGGCACGGCCGCGAGCAGGGTCTCCTCGACCTCGAGGCGGGAGCTGAGGTGCGGCGACAGGGGATGCTTCTGCGGGCACGATGCCTCCGAGGTAGACGATCCGCTCGACCCCGGCGTGCGCCGCCGCCTCGCCGAAGGCCTCGGCCATGCGCCGGTCGCGCCCCGCGAAGTCGCCGTTCGTCGCCGGCTCCATCGAGTGCACGAGGTAGTAGGCGGTGGAGCAGCCGTCGAGGGCCTCCTCGAGGCCGGCACCCGTGAGGAGGTCGCCGCTCACGGTCTCCACCTCGGGCAAGAGCTCGGGTCGCCGGGCCAGCGCGCGCACGGGCCGACCCTCCGCCGCGAGGCGGCGAAGCAGGCGACTTCCCACGTATCCGGTGCCACCGGTCACAAGCTCCACGAGTCCGGACGTTACTTTCCCGAAATTCGCCCCCCTGAAAAATGCGGAGCTAGCGGGGCTTCCTCAGACGACCCTGCAAAGTCCGGAAAACGGCGTATGGCGCGATCCGCGCTCGTGTTGTTGAGTGGGGGTCGATGCCGAAGACGAAGCCCGCCCGCTGCGAAGACTGCTACTTCCACCAGAACATGCTCTGCGCGCTGAACCTCGGCAAGCCGTGCACGACCTTCCGCCCGGCCGACCGCGGCCTCGCGCCCGAGCGCCAGCTCGCCTTCGTCTTCCGGACCGAGCGCACCACCGCGGCCTACGCATTTCCGCAGCCGAACGCATAGCGCGCCCGGATAGAGTCCGCTCATGCGGCTCACGGTGCTCGGCAAGTCGCCGTCCTGGCAGGACGCCGGCGGCGCGTGCTCCGGCTACCT
The DNA here is from genome assembly GCA_963774755.1 of uncultured Thermoleophilaceae bacterium. Lineage (GTDB taxonomy): Bacteria > Actinomycetota > Thermoleophilia > Solirubrobacterales > Thermoleophilaceae > JACVRW01. The sequence goes on from CAVZGG010000008.1 coordinate 33,336, forward strand.
GATCGAGGAGGACGACACCGTGGTCCTGGTGGACTGCGGCAACGGCGTGTTCGCGAAGCTGCGCGAGCGGATCGACTACGTGGACGTGGACGCCGTCGTGATCTCGCACCTGCATGCGGACCACTTCCTCGACCTCGTCCCGTACTCGTACGCGCTCACCTATGCGCCGCGCCAGCAGCCGGTCCCGGTGGACCGCTGGCCGGGCACGGATTGCCCCGCCTGCCCCGTGCTCCACGTTCCCCCCGGCGCGCGCGACCTGTTCCGCCGGGTGGTGGGGAGCTGGGGCAACGAGGACCTGATCGAGAAGGCGTTCGAGCTGCACGAGTACGAGGCCTCCAGCGAAATCGAGATCGGCCCGATCCGGATCCGCTTCCAGCCAGTGCCGCACTTCACCGAGACCTTTGCCATGAGCATCAGCTCGACGAACGGCTCGGGCCGGATCGTCTACGGCGCCGACTCCAGCCCCACGGAGGCGCTCGAGGAGTTCGCGCGCGATGCCGACCTGATGCTCGTCGAGGCCACCCTGCCGCGACCCGAGCGCACCGGCATGCGCGGTCACCTCACGCCCGGAGAGGCCGGCGGCCACGCCCGCGGCGCCGGCGCCAAGCGCCTGCTGCTCGTGCACATCTCGGACGAGCTCGACTGGAACTGGGCCCGCGACCAGGCGGCCGAGGCGTTCGGCGGCCCGGTCGAGGTGGCGCGAGAGGGCGCGGTCTACGAGGTCTAGCTCGGGCGCGAGGACTTGCCGAGCAGGGGCCGCGGTCTATCCTCGAACCCGGTGACCTCTCAGCGCGATCTGTTCGCGAACTTCGACCGCATGCGCCGTGAGATAGACGAGCTCTTCGGCGACGTCTTCGAGCGCCGGCCCGGCCTGCGCGGCCGCGGCTTCTCGCCGAAGGTCGACGTCTACTACGCGGACAACCCGCCCCGCGCGGTCGTCAAGGTCGACCTCGCCGCGGTGGATCCCGCGGACGTGGCGCTCGAGATCCGCGGCCGGCAGCTGGTGATCGCCGGCGAGCGCCGCCCCGCCGAGAGCGGCGGCCGCCTCTACCAGCAGATCGAGATCGAGAACGGGCCCTTCAGGCGTGTTGTCGAGCTGGGCGCCGACGTGGTGGCGGACCAGGCCACCGCCTCCTACGTGGACGGCGTCCTACGGGTGGAGATCCCCCTTGCCGCCCCCGAGCAGTCCGTGCGGCGGGTGCAGATCTCGGACTCATGACCATTCACATCCCATCCGTGAACGGCGAGCCTGCGGAGATCGCGGTGCAGGCCACGCTTCCGGAGGCGCTGCCCGTGCTCCCCTGCGGGACAGCGTGGCGTTCCCGGACACGGTGATGCCGCTCGCCGTCGGGCAGGAGCGCTCGATCAAGCTCGTGGACGACGTGCTCGCCGGCAACCGGATGCTCGTCATGGTCGCGTCCAAGGACGCCGACAACGAGGAGCCCGGCCCCGACGATCTCTACCGCGTGGGCGTGGTGGGCGTGGTGGCGCGCATGCTGAAGGTGCCGGACGGCACGGTCCGCATCCTCGTCCAGTGCGCCCAGCGGGTCGAGCTGGGCGACTTCGTGGCCACCGAGCCGTACCTGGTGGCCCGCATCGAGGAGGCGCCCGACGAGGTCGTCCCCTCGCCCGAGCTGGAGGCGCTCGTACGCAACGTGCAGTCCACGTTCTCGCAGATCATCGCGGAGCTGCCGTACCTCCCCGAGGAGCTCCAGCTGGCGGTCGCGAACCTCGACGACCCGGCCGAGCTCGCTCACATGATCGCCGTCTTCGCTTCGGATCAAGACCGAGGACAAGCAGCGGCTGCTGGAGGAGCGCGACGTGACCAAGCGGCTGCGTCTCCTCTCGGAGATCCTCGCTCGCGAGCTCGAGCTGGTCGAGATCGGCAGTCGCATCCAGTCGCAGGTCCAGTCCGAGATGGACAAGGGCCAGCGCGAGTACTTCCTGCGCCAGCAGCTCAGGGCGATCCAGGAGGAGCTCGGCGAGGTGGACGAGCAGGAGGCGGAGGCGCAGGAGCTGCGCACGCTGCTGGAGGAGGCGAACCTCCCCGAGCACGTCTGGAAGGTCGCCGAGCGCGAGCTCAGCCGCTTCGAGCGGCTGCCGCCACAGTCCGCGGAGCACGGCGTGATCCGCACCTACCTGGAGTGGCTCGCCGCGCTGCCGTGGTCGAAGTCGACCGAGGACAACCTCGACCTGAAGCATGCGCGCACGGTGCTCGACCGCGACCACTACGACATCGAGCGCGTGAAGGACCGCATCCTCGAGTTCCTCGCGGTACGGAAGCTCAAGCCCGACGCGCGCAGCTCGATCGTGCTGTTCGTGGGACCGCCGGGGGTGGGCAAGACCTCGCTCGGCCGCTCGATCGCCGCCGCCATGGAGCGCGCGTTCGAGCGCATGTCAGTGGGCGGCGTGCGCGACGAGTCGGAGATCCGCGGCCACCGCCGCACCTACATCGGTGCGATGCCCGGCACGATCATCCGCGCCCTGCGGGACGCCGGCTCGAACAACCCGGTGCTGATGATCGACGAGATCGACAAGATGGGAACCGACTTCCGCGGCGATCCGGCGAGCGCGATGCTGGAGGTGCTCGACCCCGAGCAGAACTCGAGCTTCCGCGACCACTACCTCGACGTCCCGTTCGACCTGTCGAACGTCTTCTTCATCTGCACGGCGAACCAGATCGACACGATCCCGCCGGCGCTGCTCGACCGCATGGAGGTGATCGAGCTCTCCGGCTACACGCACGAGGAGAAGCGCGAGATCGCGATCCGTTACCTCGTGCCGCGACAGATGGAGCTGAACGGCGTCGGGAAGTCGCGGATCGAGTTCACGAAGCCCGCGCTCGACCTGATCATCGACGGCTACACGCGCGAGGCGGGCGTGCGCAACCTCGAGCGCCAGATCGGCTCGATCTGCCGCAAGGTCGCGCGCGAGTTCGCGGAGGGCACGCGCCGCTCGAAGCGCGTGATCCGTCCGGAGGTCGTGACCGAGCTGCTCGGCAAGCCCCGCTTCTCGGCGGAGGTGAAGCGGCGTACGAGCGAGCCGGGCGTGGCCACCGGCCTGGCGTGGACGCCCGTGGGCGGCGACGTGCTGTTCGTGGAGGCGATCGCCTATCCCGGAGACGGCAAGCTGCAGATCACCGGCCAGCTCGGCGACGTGATGAAGGAGTCCGCCGCCGCGGCGCTGTCATACGTGAAGAGCAAGACGGAGACCGGCGAGCTCGGCAGCGACGTGTCGGCGGAGTGGTTCAAGAGCCACGACCTGCATGTGCACGTGCCGGCCGGAGCGATTCCGAAGGACGGCCCGAGCGCGGGCGTGACGATGGCAACCGCCATCGCGTCCCGGGTCACGTGCCGTCCGGTGCGCGCCGACGTCGCCATGACCGGCGAGATCACACTCAGCGGGATGGTGCTGCCGATCGGCGGGCTGAAGGAGAAGGCGCTCGCCGCCCAGCGCGCCGGCATCAGGCGCATTGTGATCCCGCGCCGCAACGAGCCGGACATCGACGACATCCCCGAGGTGCTCCGGCGCAAGATGACCTTCATGCCCGTGGACCACATCGACGAGGTTCTGGACATCGCGCTGCAGAAGCGTGCAAGGCGTTCGAGGGCGGCGTGACCGGGTAGAGTGCCCGCAGCAAGCGGATCGAGGAGAGCAATGGCAGCGAAGAAAAAGGCCGTGAAGGCCGGAGCCGGAGCGTACGCCGCCGGCAAGGCGGTCCGCTCGAACACGTACGTTCAGCGGCTCGTCGAGGACGACGAGCTGCGCGACAACCTCCGCAACGCGTTCGACTCAGCGCGCAAGGCTTATGCGCGTATGTCGAACGGCAAGGGCCCGGTCAAGGCCGTTACGGAGAACAAGAAGGTGCAGAAGCGACCTGCGCGAGGCAGCGACGTCCCTGAAGGACGCCGCCGAATCGCTGCGCGATGGAAAGAAGAAGAAGAAGCGCAAGGGCCGGCTCCTTCTGATCGCGATCATCGGCGGGGGCATTGCGCTCGCCGCGAGCGAGGGCCTTCGCAAGAAGGTGCTCGACGCGCTGTTCGGTGCCGAGGAGGAGTTCGAGTACACGGCGAGCACCACCCCGGAGCCAAGCAGCACGAGCGAACCGGTGGGAACCGCCTAGCGCGGTCCCAACCAGAGCTTTGGAAAGGGCGCCTACGGGCGCCCTTTTCGTCGCCTGACTGGCTGGCCAACTAAGATCCGCGCCGGGATGGAGGCCGCGACCAGCACGGACGCCGCACGCAGGCTCGACGGCGACAAGGCCCAGCGCATAATCGCAGCGATGCGCGCGAGCGTGGGCAAGCGCGGCGCGGCCGGCTCCACGTTCGACCACGTCGCCCGCGAGGCGGGCGTGTCGCGCGGTCTCCTGCACTACTACTTCGGCTCGAAGGAGCAGCTGCTCGTGGAGGTGGTGCGCCACGACTGCGAGGTGCGCAACCGCAACATGGACGAGCGGCTCGAGAAGGCGCACAGCGTGGACGAGATCGTCGACGCGCTCGTCGTCGGGCTCGAGGAGTTCCTCGAGGACGACGCCGGCGGCCAGGCGGTCATCTACGAGATGCTGAGCGCCTCGCGCCACTCGGAGGAGATCCGCGCCGAGCTCGCGGAGCTCTACCGCCAGTGGCGCGAGCGGCTGGCTGGCTGGCTGCGCACCAAGGAGCGCGAGGGTGTGATCCGGCTCCAGGCTGACCCGGAGGCGGTGGCGTCGATGCTGTTCTCACTCGGCGACGGCTTCGGCATCCAGGTGCTGGCCGACCCGGACTGGGACCAGCAGGCGGCGTTCGACCTCGGCGTGGCCACAGCGCGCCGGATGCTCGGCGCCACGTGACGCTGGTCCGCTCAGCCGAGCCTGCGCTCGACCTCGGCCGCTAGCTCCGCAACCGGCACGCGCTCCTGCTCGAGCGTGTCGCGGTCGCGGAGGGTCACCGTGTCGTCCTCCATCGTCTGGTGGTCCACGGTCACGCCGAAGGGGGTGCCGATCTCGTCCTGGCGGCGGTAGCGCTTGCCGATCGAGCCGCCGGTGTCGTACTCGGTCGGCCACAGCCCGCGCAGCTGCTCATAGATGGCGCGGGCCTTCTCCGGCTGGCCGTCCTTGTTCACGAGCGGCAGCACCGCCACCTTGATCGGGGCGATGTGGGGCGCCAGGCGCAGGACGGTGCGCTGTTCGCCACCGATGTCGTCCTCGTCGTATGCGTCGCAGAGCAGAGCGAGCACCGTCCGGGCCACGCCGGCGGCCGGCTCGATCACGTGCGGCACGTAGCGCTCGCCGCTCGCCGTGTCCACGTACTCGAGCTTCGTGCCCGAGTGCTCGGCGTGCTGGGTCAGGTCGAAGTCGCCCCGGTTCGCGATGCCCTCGAGCTCGGACCAGCCGATCGGGTAGAGGTACTCGATGTCGCTCGTGGCGCTCGAGTAGTGCGACAGCTCGTCCGCGTCGTGCGGTCGCAGCCGCAGCTGTCTCGCGGTCGATGCCGAGCCCGACGTACCACTCCATGCGCTGCTCCATCCAGTGCTCGTGCCACTTCCCGGCGTCCGCGGGCGGCACGAAGAACTCCATCTCCATCTGCTCGAACTCGAGCGTGCGGAAGATGAAGTTGCCCGGAGTGATCTCGTTGCGGAACGACTTGCCGATCTGCGCGATCCCGAAGGGCGGCTTCTTGCGCGCGTACTGAAGCGTGGTCTTGAAGGCGAGGAAGATGCCCTGCGCGGTCTCGGGACGGAGGTACACGGTCGAGCCGGCGTCCTTCACCGGGCCGATCGAGGTCTCGAACATGAGGTTGAACTCGCGCGCCTCGGTCAGATCGCAGTCCTGGTGGTCGCCCGGGAGCTTCGACGGAGCGTGCCCGCAGCGCACGTCCGGATGCTCGGCCACGCCATCGCGCGCCTCCTGGAGATGGTCCGCGCGGAAGCGCTTCTTGCAGGCGCGGCAGTCCACGAGCGGGTCGGTGAAGCCGGCCAGGTGGCCGGAGGCCTCCCAGACACGCGGGTGCTGGATGATCGCGGAGTCGAGCGCCACGATGTCGTCGCGCTCCTGGATCATCGCCTTCCACCAGGCGCCGATCACGTTGTTCTTCAGGAGGACGCCGTAGTGGCCGTAGTCGTACGTGTTCGCGATCCCGCCGTAGATCTCAGAGGCGGGGAAGATCAGGCCGCGCCGCTTGCAGAGCGCGACGATCTTGTCCATGGTCACCGGGTCGGCCATCGGCCGAGCAGGCTACCTACCGCCCGGCCGCGCCCCTCCTCGCCCCGCGAACAGCCCGGACTTTCCGCGACTTCATGTGAACACAATGTGACCATTTGTTCATTGTTGGGGTACTTTCGCGTTGATGGTCGGAACGGCCCTTCGTCCCATCTCGCACCTGACAGCCTGGGTGGTCTGGCACGCGATGCGCGTGTCGCTCCTGGACGATCTGGAGCGCCCGAAGCCGCCACAGTCCGCCGTAGAGCTGCGCCCCGTCGGCAGGCTCGCTATGACCGAGCAGTTCATCCGGGGTCGGAAAATCTGCTCGTTGTGCAGGGCAAAAGGCGGTTCTTGATCGACGCGATCCGGCGACGTCGTGAAGGCGAGCCACGTAACCGGAAGCGATCGCCCCGTACTCGCGACTAGTCGGCTCCAACGAGGCAGAAGCGAGAGCGCCGGGGCGCGCCTACTCCGCGCACGGCCCCACCGACGCTTCGAGGGCTTGCTTAGGGTCGAGCATACTCGCTGGACCCGAATCACCTTGCCAGGCTCTTGAACTCCACGGATCCAAGCGATTGCCTGATTCGGTGATTGCGCCGCATCTCCTTACCGCGTCCCCGGAGGTCAACCGATGGCGACGGACTCGGCCTCGCCAAGGTCCCGGATCTCTGTTTGCTCTGACTGGATCTCAGACGAAGGCTTCTTCAAGCTCTCGGATTCCCTTGCTGGACGCCTTGGCTGCCCCCGATACATCGGTCGAGCTGCCCCGCCGATCTGAAGCTGGCCGAGGCAACCACGGGGTGCCACTCGATCTCTGGGCTGGAGTTCGTCGAGCATCGCTCCCACGTCGCGGCGGTTGTAGGCGTCGCGACACGTCGCCGAACGATCTACGACGTGATCATCCTGCGACATCGCACCAGTCGTAGTATCGGCCGTTCGCAGGGTCGCGTCCAGGAAGGCGTATAATCGGCGCCCCGGTCGTCTGCGTGCGGATTTGGCTCTACGGCAGCGCGATACGTGGTCGGGTAGTGACGCTGAGCGGAATTTCGGCGCTCCTATACTGAGAGTGCCATGCCGATTTACGAGTATCGCTGCGAGCGAGGCCACACGTTCGAGGTGATGCAGCGCATGACCGACGACCCGCTCACGGTCTGCGACGAGCACGGAACCCCGCTGCAGCGCGTCTTCCACCCCGTGGCCGTGCACTTCAAGGGCTCCGGCTTCTACAACACCGACTACGGCAAGAAGAAGTCGGGCGCGGCCGGTGCGTCGTCCGAGGGTTCGTCCTCGGACGGCTCGTCGTCGAAGTCGGACTCCGACTCCTCCTCCGGGTCGTCCGACTCGAAGAAGAAGGACTCGAGCTCCAAGGACTCGAGCTCCACGAAGAGCTCGTCCAGCTCGGACTAGCCCGCATCGGCCCCTTTAGTCGCCCTCCTCGAGCTTTCGCACAGCGTCCGCCTTCGCGCCGTCCGAGACGAACAGGTTGCTGCCGCGGCAGCAGGTGGCCTCCAGCACCTCGGTCTTGTCCGACGAGCCCGTGGCCATGTCCGCGAACAGGCCCATCAGCTGGAACCCGTTCATGTCGGTGCGCAGCGTGCGCGGGGCGTGCCAGCTCACCCACGGCAGCCGGAGGAACGTGCTCGGCGACTTCACCTTCGAGCCGATCGCGCTCAGCACCTGCTGCTGGCGCGCCGCGCGGGCGCGGTCGTCCTCGGCCGGGTTGCAGTTGTTCTTTCGCACCCGCGCGTAGCCCAGCGCGCGCGTCCCGTTCAGCTCGATCTCGCCCTTCCGGAAGTGGAGGCCCTTCCAGAAGTTGTCGAACGGGGGCGAGCAGACGCGTGTCTTGTTGTTCACCGTCACTCCGCCGAGCGAGTCGATGAAGTCCGGGAAGTTCTTGAAGTCCACCTCGACGACGTGGTTGATCTCGATGCCGTTCCCGAGGAACGACTCCACGGTCTCGATCGTGAGCGCGGGACCGCCGAAGGCATAGGCCGCATTGATCTTGTTGATCCCGTGGCCGGGGACCTCAACCTCGACGTCGCGCGGGATCGAGAGCTTGCGGACGCTCCCGAAGGCGGAGTGCACGAGCATGATCGTGTCGGAGCGGCCGGGGCCGGACTGCGACTCGTCGATCGACTCCCCGCTGCGCACGTCGGAGCCGAGCACGAGGATGTTGCTGCCCGTGAACAGGCTGCCGCTGCTCGAAAGCGCGCGCTCGGTCGCGGGCGAGACGCCGTCCTGGGTCTGGGCGCTGATCAGGAAGAGGACGAGCGAGAGCAGGAGCCAGCCGGCGATCGCGAGTGCGACCCACTTGAGCACGCGCCCAGGGGTGATCGACCGCCGGTCGCGGGGCGGGCGTGGCTCGTCACCGTCGCGGTTGCGCGAGAGCCTTTTGCGGAGCGCATCGAGGTCGCCGCCACGCGCCAGCGGCTTGCGCCGCGAGCGGTAAAGCTTGTACTCCGGGGGGCCGGGAGTCGGGTCATTCACTCCCCTCTGTATATCTACTGCCCATGCCGCCGAGGCGCGTGATCGGGATCGACGCCGGGGGCACCAAGCTTCTCGGCGGGGTCGTCGACGAGCAAATGGTGGTCCACCACCGGGTTCACAGGACCTGGCGGGGTGACGACCGGCAGGAGACGCTCGACATCTTCACGGATGCGGTCGAGGAGGTCCGGGCGGCCGCGTCGGACGTGGAGGTGATCGGGTTCGGCGTGCCCGCGCTGGTGGAGTCGGAGACTGGCATCACGCGCTGGTCGAACCACCTGCCGACGCTGGACGGCGTGCCCTTCCGCGACCTGATGAGCGAGCGGCTCGGGCTGCCGGTGGTCGTGGACAACGACGGAAACGCCGCGATGCTCGCCGAGGCGCGCCACGGCGCGGCGGCCGGCGCCCGGCATGCGGTGATGGTGTCGCTCGGCACGGGGATCGCCGGCGGGCTGCTCGTGAACGGCGAGGTGTACCGGGGCGCGACCGGGGTGGGCGTCGAGCTCGGTCACGTGGTGCTCCAGCTGCACGGGCCCGACTGCCCCGGCGACTGTCCCGGCCAGGGCTGCTTCGAGGCGCTCGTGTCGGGGAACGCGATCGGGCGCGAGGGGATGCGCGTGGCGCAGGAGCAGCCTGATTCAGAGCTCGGGCGTCGGCTTGCAGGGGGTCAGGAGATCAGCGGCGGGGTCGTGACCGAGATGGCGCACGACGGGGATCCACTCGCGCGCGAGGTGCTCGACGAGGTGGGGCAGAGGCTGGGTTATGGACTCGTGGGGCTCGTGAACACGTTCAACCCCGAGCTGATCGTGATCGGGGGCGGGTGCCGTGCGCGGCGGCGACCTGCTGCTCGAGCCGGCGCGGGCGGTGGTGGCCGAGCGGGCGCTCGCGCCGCCGCGAGAGCAGGTGCGGATCGTGCCCGCGCATTACGGCGACGAGGCGGGAATGATGGGCGCCGCGCTGCTCGCGTTCGACCATCTGGATGCGACGTCGTGAGCACCGGCCGGCTGGTGGTATGCCCGACACCGATCGGCAACTTCGAGGACATCACCCTGCGCGTGCTGTCCGCGTTGCGGGATGCCGACGTCGTGGCCTGCGAGGACACGCGCCGGACGGGAATGCTCCTGGACCGTTACGGGGTGCGGGCCAAGCTCGTGTCCTACCACGAGCACAACGAGGCGGCGCGAGCCTCGGCGCTCGTGGAGCGGATGCGCGAGGGGGCGGTGGTCGCGCTCGTGTCGGATGCCGGCATGCCGCTGGTGTCCGACCCGGGCTACGTGCTCGTGAGGGCGTGTGTGGCCGCGGGGCTGCCCGTCGAGGTGCTCCCCGGGCCGTCGGCGGCGATCACCGCGCTCGTGGCGTCGGGCCTGCCGGCCGACGAGTGGCACTTCCACGGCTTTCTGCCGCGCAAGAAGGGGGAGCTGCGAGAGGTGCTCTCCCATGGCGACGGGACGTTGGTCGCGTTCGAGTCCCCGCGCCGGCTGCCGGCAACGCTCAAGCTGCTGGCCGAGCTGGACGGCGGCCGCGAGGTCGCGGTCTGCCGTGAGCTGACGAAGACGCACGAGGAGGTGGTGCGCGGTACCGCGGCCGAGCTCGCGGCCCGCTACGCCGCAGAGCCGCCGAAGGGGGAGATCGTCCTCGTGCTGGCGCCAGTCAGTCGAGACGCGTCGGACGCGGTGGACCCCGCCGCGGTCGATGCCCTTCGCGAGCTCGTGGAAGCCGGCGCGCATCCGCGCAAGGCAGCGACCGTGGTGGCCGGTCTCACCGGCGGCAGCGCAAACGCGCTGTACCGGGCGCTGATTTCGGAGTAACAAACCGCAACAACCCTGCGACCGCGCCGTCCCGCCACGAGCCCGCGCCCGCACCATCGCGGGATGCGCCGACTCCTGGTCACCCTCACTGCCTTCCTTCTCCTCGCCACTCCCGCACACGCTTCGTGGAGCTGGCCGGTCCGGGGCGATGTGATCACTCCGTACCGGAACGGCGACGACCCCTATGCCGCCGGGCAACACCGCGGGATCGACATCGCGGCGCCGGTGGCCACGCCGGTGATGGCGGCAGCGAGCGGCGATGTGCTGTTTGCCGGGACCGCCGGCTCGTCGGGCCTGACCGTGAGCGTGCGGACCGGCGACGGGTTCGACACCTCGTACCTGCACCTGTCCGCGATCGCGGTCCACGAGGGCGCGCACGTGTCCGCCGGCGAACGCCTGGGCGCGGTCGGCACGAGCGGCACACGCTCAGCCGTCCAGCCCCACCTGCACTTCGGCGTACGCGAGGCGGGCATGCGGCATGCGTACCTCGACCCGCTATCGATGTTGCCGCCGGTCGTGGCGCCCCCACCGAGCGAGGCGCCTCGCCCGGCGCCTGCACCAGCGCCGCTGCCTCCACGTCCGGCGCCGGCACCCGAACCCGCGCCCGCCCCGCGCGGAGCGCCGCGGCCCGCACCGGCCCCGCGCCGGTCGCCACGACCCGCGCCGGCTCCGCGCGGCGCCCCACGGCCCGCGCCGGCCCCGCGGTTCTCGCCCGCGCCGCGATCGGCGCCGGCCCGGCGGTTCTCGCCCGCGCCCGCCCCGCGGCTCTCGCCCGCGTCCCGGTCCGCGCCGGAGCCCCGGCCAGCACCGAGGCCACTCCTGGCCCCCTCATCGCTCCACGCCGCGGGCCCGGAATCAGCTGCGGACCGCCCCGGTCCCTCGACCGCGCTCGCGGCGGGCGCCGCCGCCAAACGTGCCCACGCATCGCCGCCCTCGTCCGGCCCGGATATCGGCTGGGCGCTCGCCTGCGCGGGGCTCCTGTTGGCCGCGGCCATCCTCACATTGACCAGGCCGCGCCCGAGAACGCCCGCCCGCCTCGCCGGTGCGCTGCGGCCCTTGCTCGGTCGTCGCTGAGGGACGCCGCCGAACCACGGCTCGCGACCTACCGGCGGCCCGCGGGTAGCATCGATGGGGGATGCCGTACTACGTGACCACGCCGATCTACTACGTGAACGGCGAGCCCCATCTCGGGCACGCCTACACGACCATCGCCGCCGACGTGCTCGCGCGGCACATGCGCCAGCGTGGCGAGGACGTCTTCTTCCTCACCGGCACGGACGAGCACGGGGAGCCCGTCGCGCAGGAGGCCGAGCGGCTCGGAATCACTCCGCGCGAGCTCGGCGACCGGAATGCGGTCCGTTTCAAGGAGCTCGCCGCCAGGCTCAACGCCACCAACGACTTCTTCATCCGCACCACGGATCCGGAGCACATGGCGAAGGTCGCCGAGGTGGTGCAGCGGATCTACGACAACGGCCACGTGTATGCCGGCACCTACGAGGGCTGGTACTGCCCCCGCTGCGCCGACTTCAAGACCGACGCCGAGATCGAGGACGGCAATCGCTGCCCGATCCACAAGATCGTGCTCGAGCGAGAGAAGGAGGACAACTGGTTCTTCCGGATGTCCGCCTTCCAGGAGCGGCTCGAGCAGCTCTACGCCGAGCGGCCCAGCTTCGTCACACCGCAGAACCGCTACAACGAGGCGCTGTCGTTCATCAAGGGCGGCCTGCGCGACGTCTCGCTCTCCCGCGCGCGCCTGAAGTGGGGAGTGCCGGTGCCGTGGGACGAGTCGCAGGTGGTCTACGTCTGGATCGACGCGCTCCTCAACTACTACACGGCCCTTTCCTACGCCCGCCCGGGGGAGGACCTCACCGAGAAGTTCTGGCCGGCGACGGTCCACCTGATCGGCAAGGACATCCTCAAGTTCCACGCCGTCATCTGGCCTGCGCTGCTCATGGCGGCCGACATCGAGGTGCCGCAGAAGGTGACCATCCACGGCTACCTGCTGCTCGGCGAGCACAAGATGTCGAAGTCGCTCGGCAACGTGATCGAGCCGATCCACGTGAGCGACGTCTACGGGCCGGATGCGCTCCGCTTCTACGTGCTGCGCGAGGTGAGCTTCGGCGCGGACGGCGAGGTCTCGGCCGAGGGATTCGAGACGAGGTACAACACCGAGCTCGCCAACGAGTACGGCAACCTCGCGAGCCGGACGCTCGCCATGATCGACCGCTACCGCGACGGCGTCGTGCCGACCGCCGAGGCGCCCGCCGAGCTGGCGTCCGACTTCGACGGGCTGGTCGAGGTCGTGCGCGAGCGGATCGACGAGGTGGAGCTGACCGCCGCGCTCGACGAGGTCTGGCGCCGGATCAAGCGGCTCAACCGGTACGTGCAGGACGAGGAGCCTTGGAAGCTCTCGAAGGACGACGCCGAGGCCGAGCACCTCGACCAGGTGCTGTACGCGCTCGCGGAGGGTCTGCGGGTGGTGTCGGTGCTGCTGCACGCGTTCATGCCCGGTTCCGCAGAGCGCCTGCTCGCCGCCCTCGGGCGCCCCGGGCTCTCGCTCGACGAGGCGCGCTTCGGCGCGGTGGAGGGCGGAGCCAAGGTGAGCGACCTCGGGCAGCTCTTCCCGAGGGTCGAGGCCGAGACGCCGGTCGCCTGAGGCGCCAGCGGTGATCGACACCCACTGCCACCTGGACTCGTGCGAGTCGCCCGTGGCCGAGCTCGTCGGGCGCGCACGGGCGGCGGGCGTCACCCGGCTGGCGACGGTTGGAATGAACGGCCCCTCGATGGAGCACGCCCTCGCGGCCGCGGAGGACCACGACGAGGTGATCGCGATCGTGGGACGTCACCCCCACGAGACGGCCGGGTTCGACGAGCTTGGCCTCGAGGAGATCGAGCGCGCCGCGGCGCACCCCCGCGCCCGCGCCATCGGGGAGACCGGCCTCGACTACTACCGCGATCACGCCCCGCGCGACGACCAGCGGCGCGCGTTCGAGGCGCAGCTCGGGTTGGCGGCGCGCATGCAGCTTCCGGTGGTGATCCACACGCGCGCGGCGGAGGACGACACCTTCGCGCTGCTGCGCGAGCACGCCGGCTCGCTGCCAGCGGTGATCCTCCACTGCTTCTCCGCGCCCGACCGGCTGGCCGAGTGCGTCGAGCAGGGCTTTTTCTGCTCGTTCGCGGGCAACGTGACCTACCCGAAGGCCACGGATCTCCAGGGCGCCGCGCGCGAGCTGCCGGCCGAGCTCATGCTGGTGGAGACGGACTCGCCGTACCTGTCGCCGCAGCCCGTGCGCGGCAAGCCCAACGAGCCGGCGAACGTGATCCACACCGCCCGCTTCGTGGCGGAGCTCCGCGGGGTCGAGTACGAGGAGCTCGAGCGGACGGTGGACGCCAACGCAGCGCGCGTGCTCGGGCCGTGAGCGGCGAGCCGCGCCAGGCCAGCCTGCGGCGGCTGCGGGCCTTCGCAATCCGACCCAACCGCGAGCTCGGCCAGAACTTCCTGATCGACGACAACATCCTGCGCGTGATCGGCTCGGCCGCGGAGCTGCACGCCGAGGACGTGGTGCTCGAGGTGGGCGGTGGACTCGGCGTGCTCTCCGAGTTCCTCGCTCCGGAGGTGGCGCACCTGCACGTGGTGGAGGTTGACCGGTCGCTTGAGCCGCCGCTCAGAGAGGCACTCGCGCCCTTCGAGAATGTCACTCTCCACCTGGCCGACGCGGTGAAGCTCGACTTCCAATCGTTCGACCCGCTGCCGGACAAGGTCGTGGCGAACCTTCCCTATGGCGTGGCGGCGACCGTGCTGCTGAAGTCGATTGCCGAGTTGCCGGAGGCGCGGCTCTGGGTCGCGATGGTGCAGCGCGAGGTGGCCGAGCGACTCGCCGCAGCGCCCGGTGGGAAGAGCTACGGCGCCACGTCGGTGCTCGCCCAGCTCGCCTGCGAGGTGAGCCTGCTCCGCAAGGTGCCGCGCAGCGTGTTCCATCCCGAGCCGAACGTGGACTCCGCACTGGTGGTGCTCCGCCGCCGCGGCCCCGCGCCTCCGAAGGAGCTCGTGGCCCTCGTCCACGCGGGCTTTGCCCACCGCCGCAAGGCGCTGGCGGGCTCGCTCGCGCTCACGCCGGGGGCGCCGGACGGCCTCCGCGACGCCACGCGCGCCGCGCTCGAGCAGCTCGGCCAGCCAGCGGATGCGCGCGCAGAGCGGCTGCCCCCGGGCGACTGGCCGCGGCTGGCCGACGCGATCGGCCGCGAGCGGCTCGCGGCGCTGCGACCCCGCGCGTAGCCTCCCGCCCGTGCTCCGCCAGCTCGCCTACGCCAAGCTCAACCTGGTTCTGCACGTGGGTCGCCCGCGTGAGGGCGGCATGCATCCGATCTGCTCGCTGATGGCGTCGATCGATCTCGCCGACGAGCTGACCGCCACGCCGCGCGACTCGGGCTCCGACACCGTCATCTGCCTCGGCGTGCCGGACCACAACCTCGCGGCGCGGGCGCTGGCCGACTTCCGCTCGCGCGCGGGTCGCGGGCTCCCCCCGCTGGAGATACGGATCGACAAGCGCATCCCGGTGGCGGCCGGCTTGGGCGGCGGAAGCGCGGACGCCGCAGCGGCGCTGCGGATCGCCAACGAGCTGGCCGGCGGGCCGCTCACCTCCGAGGACCTGCTCAGGCTTGCCGCCGACCTCGGCTCCGACGTGCCGAGCCAGCTCGACCCTCGCCACGCGCTCGTGCAGGGCGTAGGCGAACGGGTCGAGCCGGTCGAGCTGCCGCCGCTGACCGCGGTGCTCGTGCCGGATCCCACGGGGCTCTCGACGGCCGAGGTCTACGCCGAGCTCGACCGGATCGGCGGCGCCCGCGAGCAGCTCGATCCGGAGCCGCTGCGCGCGCTCGCCGCAGCCGGTCCGGCCGAGCTGGCCGCCGGACTCGCGAACGACCTCCAGGCCGCCGCGCTCTCCCTGCGGCCAGACCTCGCCACGACGCTGGAGCGCCTCCGCTCCGAGGGCGCGCTCGGCGCTGCGGTGAGCGGCTCGGGACCCACCTGCTTCGGCCTGTTCGACGATCGGTCCGCCGCGGAGTCGGCGGCCGCGTCCATCCAGGGCGCGGTCGTGAGCCGGCTCCGCTGACGTACCCTCCGGGCTCATGTCGGCTAGGGAGATGATCGCCGCGGTGGCCGCCCTGCTCGTGGCCGCGTACGTCGTGTGGCGGTGGCGCAAGCTGAGCCTCGAGCGCCGCGCGCTGTGCGTGGTGATCGTGCTCGCACTGGGGGTCTACGCGAGCGGCGTGCTGTCGACGCTGCCCGACCCGAAGAAGGTGATCGAGGACGTCGCTGAGGCGCTCGGGGTATGGACCTACGCGCTGGTAGCGGTGGCGGCCTTCCTCGAGACCGGCGCATTCGTGGGGCTCGTGGCGCCCGGCGAGACGATCGTCATCGCGGCCGGGGTCGTGGCCGGGCAGGGCACGATCGACCTGCTGCCCCTGATCGGGATCGTCTGGGTGTCCGCGGTGCTCGGCGACACCACCAGCTTCTTCATCGGCAAGCGGCTCGGACGCCGGTTCCTCGAGCGACACGGCCCGCGTTTCAAGATCACCGAGGCGCGCCTCAAGCAGGTGGAGTCGTACTTCGATCGCCACGGGGGCAAGACGATCCTGATCGGGCGCTTCATCGGCCTCGTCAGGGCGCTGGCGCCGTTCATCGCCGGCTCGTCGGGCCTCCCATACCGGCGCTTCATCCCGTACAGCATCGTCGGCACCGGCCTCTGGGCCACGCTCTTCTGCACGCTCGGGTACCTGTTCTGGCGCTCGTTCGACAAGGTCGCGCACCTCGTGGGACAGGCGATCTTCGGCTTCGGCCTCACAGTGGCGGTGATCGTCGGCGTCGTGGTCGCCTACCGGCGCCGCCGCGACATCAGCGACTGGTTCGTCGCGCACGAACGGCACCCGCTGGTGCGCCCGGTGCTGGCGGTCGGCCGGCCACTTCACCGGCGGGTGGTTCGACCCGTGACACACGTGGCCATGCCCTACGTGCGCTTCGCCTTCGACCGAGTCTCGCCGGGCGGACTCGGGCTCGAGCTGACCACTCTGCTGGCGATCGCCGGCGTGGGGATCTTCGTGTTCGTGACCTACCTCAGCCAACTCGCCGCCGACCCCGGCCCGACGCCACTCGACACTGAACTACTCGACCTGGGTGACCGCATCCGCAACGACATGCTCGTGGACGTGGCCGAGATGGTCACCGCGCTCGGGGCGTTCCCGACGGTCGCGGTGCTGGTGCTGGCCACCGCGATCTTGCTCGTGGTCCGCAAGCGCTATGCCGAGGCGCTCGTGCTCGTGGTCGGCCTCGTGCTCATCTACGTCGCGGTGAACGTCACCAAGGCCGAGCTCGGACGGGAGCGTCCCGGCGGCTCGTTGGTCGGCACGTCCGGCCACGCCTATCCGAGCGGCCACGCGGCGTACGCGACGGCCTGGATCGCGGTGGCCGTGGCACTCACCCGCAGGCTCCACGTGGTGGCCAGCAGCGTGCTCGTCTTCATTGCGCTGGCGATCGCCGCAGCCGTCGGGATCTCGCGCGTGTATCTGCGCGCGCACTGGGCCTCCGACGTGTTCGGCGGCTGGGGCCTAGGGGTCGGGATATTCGCGACGCTTGCGGCAGTCGCGCTCGTTGTCGAGTACATCCGCCACAATGGGGGCGAGCAGGCGGCCGAGTCTCCCCAACCCGCGGCCACGCACGGGACGCGATGAGCAACCTGGACCTCTCCAGCACAGAGATCGTCATCGTCATTGCGAGCGCCCTGGTGCTCGTCTGTTACGTCGTGCTCATAGTCCTACCGGCGGCGCGCTGCTACGGCCGCGTCTGGGAGAAGATGGCCGCCGGAGCGCTCACGCTGTACGTGCTCGCAACGCTGCTCGGCATCGGTGCGGCGATCGGCTTCGCGATCGTCTGGACCTACGACACCTACGCAGGCTGATGCCCGCACAGACGCGCTCCTTTCTGGAGGCCCTCGACCAGGTCTCCGATGCTGTCGAGTCCGGTGCCGGCCTGCCCGCGGTGGCGCGCGCGGCCGGCCGCGCCCTCGAGGCGAGCGTGATCGTGCTCGACTCGGGGAGCAGCGTGCTCGCGGTGGCGTGCGCCTCTCCGGAGGACGAGCGCGCGGTGATGGCGGGGGAGGCCGGGACCGAGACGGTGGCGCTGCGCGTGGCGGAGGCCGAGGTCGGGAGCCTGCGCTACCGGCCTCGCGGCGAGCAACCGCCTGGCGCGCTCCTGCGACTCGTGGCGAACCTGCTCGGGTTGGAGCTCGAGCGCTCGCGGGCACCCGAGCGAGCGAGCGAGGCGGCGGTCGGCGACTTCCTCCAGGACCTGCTCGCCCGCCGCGTGACCGATCGCGAGAACATCGTGGCGCGCGCCACCGAGCTGGGCTGCGACATCGCCGGGGGAGCCACGGCGATCGTGGTGCGCGCGCGACCGCAGGGTCCCGAGGAGGGCGACTGGCGCGCACGCGTCCTCACCCTTGCTGAGCGAGGCGCGCGGGCGATCGAGCGCGGCTCACTGGCGGCGCTGGCTGAGGCGGGATGGTCGCGCCACGGCGCGAGCGGCCCCAACGAGGACGCCGGCCTCCGGGCGCAGCGCGAGCTCGTGATCCTCGTGCCCGGCGCGGACCCGGCAATCGGCCGCCGAGCCGGGACCGCGGTCCTGCACGAGCTGGAGGCGAGCCTGCCGGGCTTCGCGCTCACGGTGGCGCGGAGCCGCCACACGGCGGAGCCGGCGGACATGCACCGAGCCGGCGCCGAGGCACTGCTCGCGGCCAACGTCGCGGAGGCACGCGGCCTTCCCGAGCTGTCATTCGAGGAGACCGGCGCCTACCGGCTGCTGCTGCCGGCGATGGCCGAGGATCCCCGCGAGCTCCAGGGCTTCTTCGACGAGACCGTCGCCCCACTCGTGACCTACGACGAGCAGTACGAGACCGAGCTGGTCCGGACCCTCGAAACCTTCCTGGACGCCGACGGCAACGTCGCCCGGACCTCCGAGAAGCTCTTCACCCACCGCCACACGATCCGCTACCGCCTGGAACGGGTGAAGGAGCTCACAACCCTCGACGTCTCCTCCACCGACGGCCGCGAACGCCTCTCACTCGGACTGAAGGCAATGCGCGTCCTCGGAATAGTCCCCCCAGGCGGCCCAGCCCACGAAAAGGGCAGCGAAGCAGGCCGCGTGCCGAACCAGCACAAGCACCGCTAGGCATCAAGCGGCCTTCGCTCGAGCCTCCTCCAGCTCGTACTGCCTCAGCCATTTACGGATTGCATTATCAGTAACGCCATACCGGCGGCCAGTGGCCGAGTAGCCGATCGCGTGAACCTCGCGCAACAGCTGTGAGTGAGGAGGTCTGTCCACTTTTCGGCTCCCAGGGCGCGCCACACCCGATCGGTCCCAACGCATGCCGCACTCTCGGGAGCAATAACGCTGGCGGCCGTCGCGAGGCCGGAATGGCCGCCCACAACGCACGCAATCCTGCTCAACGCGGATCAGTCGACGTTTCCGCGCGCAGTGCGTGTCCAAAGTCGCCGCGCAGTTGGGACAGACAATGCGCAGGTTGGTCAAGCGGTTGTCGTCGGACACACCGTTCACGTGGTCGAGGATCAAGCTCATGCCCCGTCCTCTCCATTGCTCGTCCTGTCCGCATAACTCGCAGACGGGCCGTTTGAGCCCTTCCTCGTATAGCCGCTCCTTCAGGTGATTCCGCGAGAAGGTGGAGTGCTCGACCAGGATCTCTTCTAACGGCCTTCGCCGGTGTGCGCCCTGGCCGCGAACGTTGGCGTACGGGTCGAAATGATCGGTGGCAATTCTCCAGACGCCTGCGTACTTCCGAAGCGTGGCGTGTGCGCCGCCGGTCTGGCACATCCCGAGCCGGCGCAGCGCCTCCGACCACGAGAGCGAGGCAGTGATTGCAACAGCCGCTTCCTCGGCGGTGTAGCGGGGTCCACCAGACACGAACGTATGTTCGCACGATGACCAGACAGGTTGAAGCTGGGGAGGGAGGGTTCGAACCTCCGCTTGGGGATCCAAAGCCCCGTGCTGCCGATTACACCACTCCCCACCGGGGCTTCCTGAGGATAGGGCTCGACCCCGGCGCCCGGTACTCTCCTCACCCCATGGCCGCGCCTTTCACGGTCCTCATCATGGCCGCCGGCCAGGGCACTCGGATGCTTTCGGATACTCCGAAGGTTCTTCATCGGGTTGCCGGCAAGTCGCTCGTGGAGTGGGTTGCCGATGCTGCGCGGGCGGCGGGCGCGGAGCGGGTCGTTGCGGTGGTCCGGCCCGGTGATGGCGTGGCGGAGGGCCTCCCGGACGACATCGAGGTGGCCGAGCAGCGTGAGGGGGAGGGCACCGGCGCCGCCGTTCTGGCCGCTCGCGACACGGTGGAGTCGGGTCCGGTCCTGGTCCTGTCCGGCGACCACCCGCTCATCACTCCCGAGCAGCTCGAGGGGCTGCTCGCCGAGCATGAGGACCAGGGTGCGCGCGCGACCCTGCTCACCACGGACCAGCTCGACCCGGCGGGCTATGGGCGCATCGTGCGCGACGGCGCCGGTCACGTCGACCGCATCGTCGAGACGAAGTACACCGACGGCCTCTCGCCGGAGGAGCTGGCCGTGGACGAGATCAACCTCGGCACCTACGTCTTCGACGCGGAGACGCTCTTCGACGCCCTCGACAACGTCGAGATCGTGAAGGGCGAGCGCTACCTCACCAGCGTGTTCCCGATTCTCCGCGAGGCGGGCGGCACGATCGCGGCGCACATGACAGACGACTCCGACGCCGCGCTCGGCGTGAACGACCGCGCGGGCCTGATGGCGGCCGAGGAGGCCGCCCAGCGCCGGATCATCGATGGCCACGCCAAGGCGGGTGTCACGTTCCTGCACCCGGGCACCAACAGGGTGGAGGCAGGGGTGACCATCGGCCGCGACAGCACCATCGCCCCCGGCACGGTCCTGGAGGGCAGCACGACCATCGGCGAGCGCTGCGAGATCGGCCCGCACACGACCGCGCGCGGCGCCACGATTCGCGACGGCGCAACCGTGATCCATTCGTTCATCCTCGAGGCGGAGGTGGGCGCCGACGCCAAGATCGGCCCGTTCGCCTACCTGCGCCCCGGCACGGTCATCGGCGAGCGCGCGAAGGTGGGCACGTTCGTGGAGGTCAAGAACTCCAACATCGGCGCCGGCGCGAAGGTGCCGCACCTCTCGTACATTGGAGACACGGACGTCGGCGAGGACAGCAATCTCGGCGCCAGCACGATCACCGCGAACTACGACGGGCGCAAAAAGCACCGCACGAAGCTCGGAAAGAGCGTGAAGACCGGAATCCATACGTCACTTGTCGCGCCTCTCGACGTCGGCGACCGGGCGTACACTGGCGCTGGCTCGACGATCAACGAGGACATCCCGGAAGGTGCCCTGGGAATCGAGCGTGGAAAGCAGAAGAACGTCGAGGGTTACGCGGATCGCGTGGAGGAGGACTCGCAAAAATGAGCAAACCCCTCGAGACGGCTGAGGCACCGTTGCCGGTGCGGAGCATCAAGTCCGGCTACGAGAAGCGTCTGATGATCAGCGCCGGTCGCGCGAGCCGCGAGCTGGGCGGGAAGATCGCCGAGAAGCTCGAGGTGGAGCTGACCGACGCGGGCCTCAAGACCTTCGCGGACGGCGAGGTGTACTGCCGGTACGCCGAGTCGATCCGCGGCGCGGACCTGTTCATCGTCCAGTCGATGTGCGGCTCGGAGCGCGAGGGGATGACCCCGAACGACTCGCTGTGGGAGCTGCTCCTCATGGTCCACGCGGCGAAGCACGCCTCGGCGCACCGCATCATCGCCGTGAGCCCGTGGTACGGGTACTCGCGCCAGGACAAGAAGTCAGCGCCGCGCGAGCCGATCTCGGCCCGCCTCGTGGCCGACACGCTCGAGGTGGCCGGCATCGACCGGCTCGTGACGATGGACCTCCACGCCGGCCAGCTCCAGGGCTTCTTCTCGAAGCCCGTGGACCACATGACCGCCATGCCGATCCTCACCCAGTTCGTGATCGACAGGCTCGGCAGCGAGAACCTCGTGATCATCGCCCCCGACGCCGGCCGCGTGAAGCTCGTGCGCAAGTTCGCGCAGAAGGTGGGAGCGCCCTACGCGCTGATGGAGAAGGAGCGCCCCGCCCAGCAGGTGGCCGAGATCGGCTACGTGATCGGTGACGTGAAGGGCAAGACCGCGGTGATCGTCGACGACATCATCGGCACCGGCAGCACGCTCAGCGCGGCGGCGCAGACGGTGCTCGACGAGGGCGCCGAGCGCGTGTTCGCGGTCGCCACGCACGGGCTCTTCTCGGGCAATGCGTTCGAGAACCTCGTGAGCGGACCGCTGGACGGCATCGTCGTCACGGACACGGTCCCGCTGCGCGAGGGCGCGCCCGACCTGATCACCCAGCTCACCTGCGCCGACATCCTCGAGGACTCGATCCGCCGCATCTTCACCGACGACTCGGTCTCGGAGATCTTCGCCGGCGAGAACCAGCTGTTCTGCTCTAGCGGGCGAGCGATAGGCGGGCGATGTCGGGACGTCGAATCGTCCGGCGCTCGGACGCCTACCGCCGCGACGTGCGATGCTCGACGAAGATGGGGCGTTTTGAGCGGACCGGCCGGGCCCGCTGGCCCAGGCGCGCTCCTGCTCGCCGAGCTCCGTGGCGGGCGATTCGCCGAACCACCACTCGCGGCCGATCCGGTACCAGTTGCGGGTGGCGTTCAGCTGGCCGAGCACGGCAAGGACGCCTGACTCCATGCGGCGACCCATCAGCTCGTTCGCGGGCAGGTTCTCGCGCCGCATGACGCGGTAGAAGTCCGAGCGCGGGTCCGACACCGCCGCGATCGCCTCCATTACCCGCGTGGAGTCGATGGTGACCTCGCGATCCTCCATGTACCACCCGCCGACGGCTCGAACGTGGTCCATCAGGAGCTCGGCGTCCACCTTGCGCGGGTCGTTCAGGAAGCCGAGGTCGTGGAGCGCCACGCGCAGTCGCTCTGGATCGTCGTCGAAGATCGCGTCGAGTGCCGCAATCTCCAGCTCGATCTGGTCCTGATCGAGGTGCTTGGTCATCCCGAAGTCGAGGAACCCGACGCGCCCATCCGGGAGCAGGAGGTAGTTCCCGGGGTGGGCGTCCGCGTTGAAGTGCTGGAGGTGGTAGATCGAGCCGAAGCAGAAGCGGAAGACGATCTCGCCGAAGCGGTCGCGCTCGGCCTGGGGCAGCTCGCGGACCTCGTCGAAACCGGCGCCGTCCACCCACTCGCTCACCAGCACTCGCTCGGTGGACAGGCGCGTAACCACGTCCGGCACGTGGATGAAGGGATGGCGCCGGTACCCGCGTGCGAAGGCGCGCTGCGACTGCGCCTCGAGCTCGTAGTCGAGCTCCTCCATCACGCGCTCCTTCAACTCCGCGGCGGCGGCCTTCGCGTCCAGGCCCGGGGCGAATGCCTTGGCGAGCCGCAGGATCAGTCCGGCGTTCTGCATGTCGGCGGCGATCGCCGATGCCACGCCGGGGTACTGGACCTTCACCGCCACGCGCCGCCCGTCCGGCAGCACCGCCCGGTGGACCTGCCCGATCGAGGCGGCCGCCGCGGCGTCCTCGTCGAAGTCCTCGAACAGCTCCTCCACGGGCTCCTCCCACTCCTCGTCGAGCACCCCTCGCACCTTCTTCCACGGCATCGGCGGCGCCGTGGAGCGCAGCGTGGCGAGCTTGTCCTGGTACAGCTCGCGGTACTCGGGAGGCAGGAACTCGGTGTCGATGAACGAGGCGAGCTGACCCACCTTCATCGCGGCGCCCTTCATCCGGCCGAGCGTCTCGACCATCTGCTCGGCCGCCTCGAGGTGCCGCTGCTCCAGCGCCTGCGCGGCGTCGTCGGCGTCCCGCGCGAGATTGCGCGCGCGCGTGCCGGCGTAGAGGGCGCCCTGTGATCCGACCACGGAGCCGACCTGGGCCGTGCGCCGGATGCGCCCCTTCGGAATGTCGGTGTCGTCGCCCCGCGCCACCCGGCCCGGATAGGAAACGCCGGGGGCTCGGCAGCGCCGCGCCCGGCCCCACGGCGGCCGCTACACTGGCCAGCCGTCATGGCGGATGCAAAGCGACCCACTCTCGATGTCCAGGAGCGCCCCGAGCGCGGTACGCGCACGATGAAGCGCCTGCGCCGTGAGGGCTTCGTGCCCGGCGTGGTCTACGGCGGCACGGATGGCGACTGCACCTCCTTCAAGGTGGAGTCGCGCGCCCTGCGACAGGTGCTCGTGGGAGGCCAGGCGCTGATCGACCTCAAGGTCGGCAGCAAGACCCGGCCGGTGATCGTGAAGGACCAGCAGCTGCACCCGGTCCGCGACGAGGTCATGCACATCGACCTGCTCGAGGTCCGCCTGGACGAGAAGATCCAGACCACCGTCGCAGTGCACGTCGAGGGCGGCGAGGAAGCGCCCGGCGTGAAGGAGGGCGGCGTGCTCGAGCACGTGACCCATCAGCTGAACATCGAGGCGCTGCCGACAGCGATCCCGGACTACATCTCCGTTGACGTCTCCGACATGGCGATCGCAGCCACGATGCATCTCTCCGAGCTCACCCCGCCCGAGGGCGTCGAGTTCCTCGACGATCCCGAGGAGACCATCATCGCCTCGGTTGTCGTTCCGACCGAGGTCGAGGAGCCGGAGATCGAGGAGGAGACGGAGCTGATCGGCGAGGACGGCGAGCCGCTCGAGGAGGGCGCGGAGCCCGCCGAGGGCGAGACCGTCGAGGAGGCCGAGCAGAGGGTTGCCGAGGCCGCCGAGGGGGCCGAGGACTCCGAGTGAGCCTCTTCCGCCGCGGAGGCGGGAAGGCGGATTGGCTCGTCGTCGGTCTGGGCAATCCGGGCGACCGGTACGCCCGCACGCGACACAACGTCGGCTTCGAGGTGGCCAAGCTGGCCGCGGAGCGCTGGGACCTGCCGAGGTTCAAGCAGAAGTACGGCGGCCTCTACAGCCAGGGCGGGAGGCGAGCGGTTCTTCTCCCCCAGACCTACATGAACGAGTCTGGGAATTCCGTCGGGCCCGCTCGCGGAGCCCTTGGGCTGGAGCTCGACCACGTCGTGGTCGTGCACGACGAGATCGACCTGCCCTTCGGAAAGGTCGAGGTGCGGACGGGTGGCGGCCTGGCCGGCCACAACGGGCTCAAGTCGCTGAAGCAGGGTCTGGGCAGCGGCGACTTCACGAGGGTGCGGGTCGGCGTTGGCCGGCCGGACAGCACGGATCCCGAGGTGGTGTCCCGCTACGTGCTCGGACGCTTCTCAGAGGATGAGAAAGACGTCCGGGCGTTGGTGGAAACGGCCGCCGACGAGCTCGACCGGCTCGTCAGCGCTTCAGCGTAACCGTCTTCTTCTTGACGGTCGCGTTGCCGGCGGCGTCCGTCGCGGTCAGCCGCAGGGTGACCTTTGCCGTGCGGAGCCCGGCAAGCGCTCGCTTGCCCTTCGCGGTGAGCCGCGCGACGAGCTTCATCCTGCCCGGGGCCCCGACGACGCGCTGGACCGTCCCGATCCGCTTGCCCCGGTAGAGGACGTCCACACGTAGGGTCCCGGCCTCGGTCGTCACGGCCGAGCTCGCAAAGCCACGCTTCAGCATGCGGGCAAGGCGCTGCTTGGTGAAGCTGAGCATCGCCACGGGCGGGGTGGTATCCGGCGTCTCGCCGCCGGCGGGCGGCGGGACGTTCCCGGTGCCCGGGCCTCCACCCGTCCCAGTGTCCGGGCCTTGCCCCGTGCCGGTGTCCGCGCTGGTCACCGTCCAGGTTCGCGCCGCGTGCGTGGGGTCGGCATTGCCCGCCCCGTCGGTCGCCCAGACCTTGAAGGTGTGGTCGCCCACCGCGAGGCCCGAGTAGCCCCTCGGCGACGTGCAGCCGACCTCGATCGCCTGACTGTCGAGCTGGCAACGGAACGTCACTCCCGGCTCACTCGAGAACGTGAACTCGGCGCTCGTCGCGGTCGTCGAGCCTGTGGGCCCTGAGGCCGAGAGCGTCGTCTCCGGCGCCACCGTGTCGACGGTCCAAGTCCGGACCGCCGGCGACGCGTCCGCATTGCCGGCGGCGTCGAGCGCCCGCACCGTGAAGGTGTAGTCCCCGGGCACGAGGCCGGTGTACTGCTTCGGTGAGCCGCAGCTCGCCGCCACTCCGTTCAGCGAGCAGACGAACGACCCGGCCTCATTCGAATTGAACTCGAAGGTCGCCGAGCTGCTCGCCACCGTGCCGCTTGGGCCCGAGGTCGCCAGGCTGGTTTCCGGAGCGATCTTGTCGACGGTCCACGACCAGGTGCTCTCGCCCGACTGGTTGTTGCTCCAGTCCACCGCTCGGACTTGAAGGGTGTAGGTGCCCGTGGCGAGGTTGGGTGCGTATCCCGAAGTGCAGGTCTGCCACTCGTGGACGCCGCCGATCCGGCACTCGAACCTCCGGAACGTGGGGTCGCTCGCGGCGCTGAAGGTGAACATCGCCGCGCCGTTGACCGGCTGATTCGGCCCATTCAGCGAGGACATCGCCGGGGGCGTGTCGTCCACGAAGCGTGCCCGTGTCTGCAGGTCCGCACTTGTGGCGAACTGGCACGCCGTGCCGCTGTAGTTCGAGGAGCCGTTCGAGCCGTCGCATACCACCGGGCCCGGTGTGGTCCTGCCGTCGCTCTGCCAGCCATCGAAGCGGTAGCCCTCCGCGGGCTCGGCCACGTAGCGGACGACCCAGTTCCAGCCGTAGTCTCCCGAGACGTCGCCGGCCCGGCAGCTGGCGCCGAGACTTCCGGTTGGGGTGGTGCCGGGCGAGGCGAACCCCTCGATGGCGTCGGGACAGTGCTCGTCCAGCTCGTTCGCGTCCGTGGTCTCGTACACACGGCCAGCGCCGGTGATCGAGATGTCCACGAAGTAGGCCTGCGCGGCCGACGGCGCCGCGACGAATAGACAGAGCAGCGCGAGGCCGAACGCGCGGAGTGAGAGGAGTGCGCTCATTTCACCCGCCAGCCTGCGACTACGATCTCAATAGAACCTCAATGGCCGCGCAAGCGGTCGCAGCGCATGCTCAGATCACTCCTCACATACGCACAGCACGACGATTCCGTCGCGAAACTCGTTGCGGACGCACGCAGCGAGCCGCAGCGCGCCTTCGTCTCCTCGAGCCTGCGCCCATACCTGCTCGCGTCGCTGATCGACGCGGATCCCGAGCGACCGGCGCTGATCGTGGCGGGGGACGACCGCGCGGCCCGTGACCTCGCGGCGGACCTCCGGCAGTTCCTGGCCCCGCGGCAGGTGCGCTTCTATCCCGCGCGCGGCATGCGCTACGAGTCGCATCTCGCGCCGCCGCCGCACCTCGTCGGGCTCCGGATAGCGGCGCTCGATGCGCTGCTCGGCGACAGCCGGCAGTACTCGTGACCTCGGCGGTCGCGCTCGCCGAGAAGGTGCCGGACCCGGCGCTGCGCCCGCGCGGGTTCGAGATCGAGAAGGGCGGCCTCATCGACCTCGACGAGACCGCCGACCAGCTCGTGGCATGCGGCTACGACCGGGTGGAGCAGGTGGAGGAGCGCGGCCAGTTCGCGATCCGCGGTGACATCCTCGACGTGTACCCGGCCACCGAGGAGCGCGCGGTGCGCTGCGAGCTGTTCGACGTCGAGGTGGAGCGGCTCACCTGGTTCTCCACCTTCACGCAGCGCTCGCTCGAGGAGGCCGAGCGCGTGGAGATCGCGCCCGCCGCCGAGCTGGCGCCCGAGCACCGCGAGCTGGCCGAGATCGCGGCGGCCAGCGACGAGGACGACCGCCCCGACGTGGCCGACGTCCTGCCCGTGGACCGCTTCTGCGAGCTGCTCGACCTCGTGCCGGACGACGCCCTGGTGGCGATCGCCGCCGAGGAGGAGCTGGCACCCGCGCTGCGCGACTACTGGGAGGACGTGACGACGAGCTTCCACGACGAGGACGCTCACCAGCTCTACGTGAAGCCCGAGGCGCTCGACGGCGCCCTCGCCGAGCGCGCCCAGCTCCGGCTGTCGAGCATCTCGCAGGACCAGCCGCACGAGTTCAGGGCGCAGGCCGCGGACACCGCCGCCCGCTCGCTGAAGGACGCCGAGCCAGAGCTCGAGAAGCTGGTGCGCGGGGGCTACCGCACCTTCGTCGCCTGGGCGCGAAGGGGCGAGGCCGAGCGCGCCCAGCTGAACATGGCCCGGATGCAGCCTGCATTCCTGGACGGCAAGCCCGCTCCCGAGGACGCCTCGCTCACCTTCGCCCACGCCAGTCTGCGCGACGGCTTCATCGCACCCGGGCTCAAGCTCGCGGTGCTGCCCGAGCACCGGCTACTCCGCCGCCGCCGCGCCGAGCGCCCGAGCGGGCCCCGGGCCGATCGCCTCGTTCACCGATCTCCGGGCGGGCTCGCCGGTGGTCCACGAGGACCACGGCATCGCGCTGTTCACCGGCTTCGAGACGAAGACCGTCGGCGGCGTGACGCGCGACTACCTCGAGCTCGAGTACCGCGACGGCGACCGCGTCTTCGTGCCGAGCGACCAGCTCCACAAGATCAGCCGCTACGTGGGCGCCGACGCCGGCGACCCGCCGCTCTCGAAGCTCGGCGGCAAGCAGTGGGAGCAGATGAAGCTGAAGGCCCGCCGCGCCGCCCAGGCGCTCGCCGGCGAGCTGATCAACCTCTACGCCGAGCGCAAGCGCCGCGCCGGCCACGCGTTCCCGACCGACAGCGAGTGGCAGCTCGAGTTCGAGGGCCGCTTCCCGTACCGCGAGACCCCCGACCAGCTCGAGGCGATCGAGGCCGTGCGCGCGGACATGGAGGAGGCGCGCCCCATGGACCGCCTGATCTGCGGCGACGTGGGCTACGGCAAGACCGAGGTGGCGCTCCGCGCCGCCTTCAAGGCCGCCGAGGACGGCAAGCAGGTGATGTTCCTGGTCCCGACCACGGTGCTCGCCCAGCAGCACTACGGCACCTTCGTGGAGCGCCTGCGCGACTACCCGTTCACGATCGAGATGGTCTCGCGCTTCCGCTCGCCGAAGACGGTGCGCGAGTCGCTCAAGGGGTTCCAGGAGGGCCGCGTGGACATCCTGATCGGCACGCATCGCATGCTCTCGCGCGACGTGCGGCCGAAGGAGCTCGGCCTTCTGATCGTCGACGAGGAGCAGCGCTTCGGCGTGAAGCAGAAGGAGCTCATGCGCCAGCTGCGGCTGAGGGTGGACGTGCTCTCGCTGTCGGCCACGCCGATCCCGCGGACGCTCCAGATGTCGCTCGCCGGGCTGCGCGACATCTCGGTGATCGAGACGCCGCCAGAGGGCCGCCGGCCGGTGAAGACCTACGTCGGCGACTACGACGACGACCTCGTGGAGAAGGCGATCAAGCGCGAGCTGGCGCGCGGCGGCCAGGCGTTCTTCCTGCACAACCGGGTGGAGACGATCGACGAGACCGCCGAGCGGGTGCGGGCGCTCGTGCCGGACGCCCGCGTGCTGGTGGCGCACGGGCAGATGGCCGAGGGCCAGCTCGAGAAGGTGATGCTCGAGCTTCTTGCGCGGCGACGCGGACGTGCTCGTGTGCACCACGATCGTCGAGTCGGGGCTCGACATCCCGAGCGCCAACACGCTGATCGTGGAGCGCGCCGACGAGCTCGGCCTGGCGCAGCTGTACCAGATCCGGGGGCGCGTGGGACGCTCACGGGAGCGCGCCTACGCGTACCTGCTCTACCCCTCGGCCGCCGCCCTCTCGGAGGAGGCGGGCCAGCGCCTGGCCACGCTGTCCGACTACACGGAGCTCGGGTCCGGCTTCAAGATCGCGATGCGCGACCTCGAGATACGCGGCGCGGGCAACCTGCTCGGCGACGAGCAGTCCGGCCACGTGGCGGCGGTGGGATTCGAGCTCTACATCGGGATGATCGACGAGGCGGTGCGCCTGCTCGCCGGGGACGCCGCTGAGGAGACGGCCGAGCCGGTGCGCATGGACCTGCCGGTGGACGCGTACGTGCCGGGCGACTACGTGCCGTACGAGGCGGCCAAGATCGAGATCCACCGGCGCGTGGCGGGAGCTCGCGAGGTGGCGCAGCTGATCATGCTGCGCGAGGAGCTCGCGGACCGCTTCGGCCCGATTCCGGAGCCGCTCGAGAACCTGATCCGCCTCCAGGACGCCCGCATCAAGCTCGGCCGGGCGGGTGCGCGCTCCGTCGATTTCGCCGGCGGACGGCTGTCGGTCACGCCGATCGAGCTGGACTCGCGCGGGGCCAAGGCGCTGCGCGAGCGCGTGCCGGAGGCGCTCTACGAGTCGGGTCGCGAGACCGTGCGCGTGCGGCTGCCGGATGAGCCCGCGGAGCGCTTCAGGGCCGTCGTGACCGCTGCAGAGGCGATTCTCGAGGTCGCGACCGAACCTCCGGGCGACTGAAAATTCTTTCGCTACCCTTCGCCGCCGTTTGGCGATGACACGCGCTCTTCACACAAGTCTTCTTCTTCCGCTCGCCGCCCCGCGCTGTCGGCGTCTTTCCTTGCCGGCTGCGGCAACGACGTGCCCGCTGGCGCGGTCGCCAAGGTCGGCGACTCGACCATCACCCAGGAAGAGTTCGACAAGTGGCTGAGCACCGCCGCCAAGGGCAGCGCCCAGGGCGCCGCCGCCGCCGTCCCGGATCCGCCCGACTTCGAGAAGTGCGTGGCCGCCAAGAGCAAGACGCCGGTGCCGAAGGGTCAGAAGAAGCCCACGGACGACGCGCTGAAGAAGCAGTGCAAGAGCGAGTACGACGCGCTCAAGAAGGAGGTCATGCAGTTCCTGATCCAGGCCGAGTGGGTCCAGCAGGAGGCCGCTGAGCAGGGCATCAAGGTCAAGGACGCCCAGATCAAGAAGGCGTTCGAGGACCAGAAGAAGCAGGCCTTCCCGAACGACAAGCAGTACAAGCAGTTCCTCGCAGACCTCTGGCATGACCGAGGAGGACATCCTCTTCCGCGTCAAGCTCGACCAGCTTCAGCAGAAGCTCACGCAGAAGGTCACCGAGGACGCCAAGAAGGTCTCGGACGAGGACATCTCCGCGTACTACGAGAAGAACAAGAAGCGCTTCGCGCAGCCGGAGCGCCGCGACCTCCGCGTGGTCCTCACGAAGACCGAGGCCAAGGCCAACCAGGCCAAGCAGAGCGCTCGAGTCGGCCAGTCCTTCAAGAAGGTCGTGAAGCAGTACTCGATCGACGAGGCGTCGAAGTCGCAGGCAGGCCTGCTCCCGGCGGTTTCAGAGGGCCAGCAGGAGAAGGCCTTCGACAAGGCGATCTTCGAGGCCAAGAAGGGCACCATCGAGGGTCCCGTGAAGACCCAGTTCGGCTGGTACGTCTTCGAGGTGGAGAAGATCACGAAGGCCTCGCAGCAGACGCTCGAGCAGTCCAAGGAGACGATCAAGAACCTGCTGCGCTCCCAGCGCCAGCAGAAGGCGCTCGACGAGTTCATCAAGTCCTTCCGCGAGGACTACAAGGACCAGACGGACTGCGCTGACGACTACCGCGTGGCCGAGTGCAAGAACGCTCCGAAGGACGAGACCGACACCGGCCCGGCCTCCGGCGGCAACCCGGGCGGGCAGCCGCAGCAGCCGGCCCAGCCCGCGCCGACGCCCACCCCGGAGACCCCGCAGCAGCCGTAGTGACCGATCTGTCGGCCGCGCTCAAGCGGCTGGACGAGATCACGCGCCAGCTTCGCCGCGAGTGCCCCTGGGACCGCGAGCAGGACGAGCGCTCGATCGTGCCGCACACGGTGGAGGAGGCCTACGAGCTGGCGGACGCCGCCCACTCGGGCGATGACGCGAAGCTGCTGGACGAGCTCGGGGACGTGCTCTTCCAGGTCTACTTCCTGTCCCTGCTGCTGGAGGAGCGCGGCCAGGGCAGCCTCGCCGAGGTGGCCGAGCACTGCCGCCAGAAGCTGATCCGCCGCCATCCGCAGTTTTCGGGGACCGAGCGGCGGACACGGCGGGCGACGTGGTGCGCAACTGGAACCAGATCAAGCGCGACGACGAGCGCGGCGGCGAGATCTTCGGAGACATCCCGGAGACGCTGCCGTCGACCCTCTACGCGAAGAAGATCCTCAAGCGGGCCGGCAGCCGTTTGAGCCGAGCGACGACCCGGGCGATCGCCTGCTGGCCGCGGTGCGCGATGCTCTCGATGCGGGCGCGGATCCGGAGCTCGCCCTGCGCCAGGCGGCCGAACGATTCCGAACACAGGTGGAGGCAGAGTGAGCAGCATCGAGAAGGTCCACGGACGTCAGATACTCGACTCGCGCGGGAACCCCACCGTCGAGGTGGACGTGCTCCTCAAGTCGGGAGCGGCGGGGCGTGCGGCCGTGCCCTC
The DNA here is from genome assembly GCA_963774755.1 of uncultured Thermoleophilaceae bacterium. Classification (GTDB taxonomy): domain Bacteria; phylum Actinomycetota; class Thermoleophilia; order Solirubrobacterales; family Thermoleophilaceae; genus JACVRW01. The sequence continues at coordinate 65,141 of CAVZGG010000008.1, forward strand.
GGGTGCCTCCACGGGCGAGTTCGAGGCCGTGGAGCTCCGCGACGGCGGTGACGCCTGGGCCGGCAAGGGTGTCTCGACCGCGGTCGGCAACGTGAACGGGGAGCTCGCCGACGCCGTCACCGGGCTCGATCCCGCCGACCAGGACCGGCTCGACCGCACGATGATCGAGCTGCGACGGCACCCGAACAAGGGCGCGGCTCGGCGCCAACGCGCTCCTCGGCGTCTCTCTGGCTGCCGCCAAGGCCGCCGCGGCGGAGGCCGGCCCCGCTCTGGCGATACCTCGGCGGCGAGGCGGCGCACGTGCTGCCGGTGCCGATGATGAACGTGCTGAACGGGGGCGCGCACGCCGACAACAACGTCGACTTCCAGGAGTTCATGATCATGCCCGTGGGCGCGCCGAGCTTCTCGGAGGGCCTGCGCTGGGGGTGGGAGGTCTTCCACGCGCTAAGCGACGCTGCACGAAGGAGGGCTCTCGACGGCCGTCGGAGACGAGGGCGGCTTCGCGCCCGAGCTCGACTCGAACGAGGCGGCGCTGGTGCTGCGCGCCATCGAGCAGGCCGGCTACCGCCCGGCGACGAGATCGCCCTCGCGCTCGACCCGGCTGCGAGCGAGATCTTTGTGACGGCGCCTACGTTCTGGAGCACGAGGGTCGCAAGCCGTCGCGAGGAGTGGTCGGTTCTGGGCGGAGTGGTGCGGCGCTACCCGATCGTCTCGATCGAGGACGGGCTCGCCGAGGAGGACTGGGACGGCTGGCAGCGCCTCACCGCGCGGCTCGGCGTCGCGGTGCAGCTCGTGGGCGACGACCTGTTCGTGACGAACCCGGCGCCTGACGCGGCATCCAGCGAGGGAGCGGCGAACGCGATCCTGATCAAGGTGAACCAGATCGGCACGCTCACGCGAGACGCTCGAAGCGATCCGGATCGCCGCGCAGGCCGGTACGGCCGTCATGTCGCACCGCTCGGGCGAGACCGAGGACACGACGATCGCCGACCTGGCGGTGGCCACCGGCTGCGGCCAGATCAAGACCGGCTCGCCCTCGCGCTCGGACCGCGTGGCCAAGTACAACCAGCT